>JBBCHP010000037.1:0-64673 GCA_037201525.1 Rhizomicrobium sp.
GTGCCGGGGATCATCGTCGGCCTTGTGGTCGGCGGGTTCATCCGCGCGGGCGAGCCGGATTTCGCGCTGCTCCGCAAGATCGACTACACAACGGTGGCGCTGGCCGCGCTGTTCCTGGGCAGCCTCGAGCTCCTGCTCAAGCAGGCGCCGCAGTATCACTGGGCCGGTGCGTTCATCTATGCGCTGTTCGCGCTCTGCGCCGCGGCGGGCACGCTCACGCTCTATCTCTGCCTCAACCGGCCGCGGCCCTTCGTCGATCTCACGCGCTTCCGGCATGGATCCTTCGCGGTGGGCTGCCTGCTGAGCTTCGTGCTCGGCATGGGGCTCTACGGCTCGACCTATATCGTGGCGGTGTTCCTGGGGCTGGTGCGCGGGCATACGCCGCTGGAAATCGGCGGCATCATGATGGTGGCCCGGCGTCGCCCAGCTCATCGCGGCACCCCTTGTCGCGCTGTTCGAGAGCCGTTTCGACGGGCGGATCATGATCGGGCTGGGCTACACGCTCTTCGCCATCGGCCTCTTTCTCAACGGCGCCAGCACTTACGAGTCCGACTACCAGAATTTCTTCTGGCCGCAGATCCTGCGCGGCTGCGCGATCATGATGTGCATCCTGCCCTCCACGCGGCTGGCGATGGAGAACTGGACGCCGGCGGAGACCGCGGATGCAAGCGGGTGTTCAACCTGATGCGCAACCTGGGCGGCGCCATCGGCATCGCGCTGATCGACACCATCCTCGAGCAGCGCACGCCCGAGCACGCCACGCATATCGCCGCGCGCCTGCAGGCGGGCGATCCCGTCATGGCAAAGCTGGTCGGCCTGCCGGTGCAGTTCTTCCACGGCCACGACATGGGCCCGGTCGACCCCGCGATGCGCGCCTTCGCCGAGCCGCTCATCAAACGCGCCGCGATGGTGCAGAGCTTCAACGAAGCGTGGCTGGTGCTGGGCGCGCTGTTCGTGCTGGTGCTGTTCGCGATCCCATTCATCCGCGGCAAGGATGTGGCCCCGCCGGGGACGATCTGAATTCCAATGCGCGCCTGGCGCAATGCGTAGAGGAAGCGACGAATGCGCATTTCAGTCTGGCTGTCCGCTTTCCTGATCCTTGCCGGCGTTGGCTGCGCGGCTTCGGCGCCTGAGAGCGGGGCCGGCAGACCTCCTTGGTCCGAGCGCGGAGTTTTCGCATTCGACAATCTGGTCTACGATTTCAAATACAAGATCGAGGCTTTTGGACCGGTTCGAACCGGTCTGATCAATTGCTCGACGCGCGATTTTTACTGCGCGTATGCATGGTACCTCCACATCGCGCTGCCGAAAAACTGCCGGGCATTCGCGGTGGGAGATACCTGGTCGGCTGACGACATGGCGATCACCGTCTTGTACAAATATACCGAACACATCGACCGGGCAATGCACTCGCCGCCGCCTCAGGAAATCCTCTTCCTCGGCAACCTGAATTTTCCCGGAGTTGTCTACGAATACGGACCGGAAATCGGCGTCCGCGCGATATACGGTGCAAAGCAACAAGACCGATCTGATCGCCGAGGCCCGGAGTGGAAAGATTTCCCCGGACGTACGCCGTTCGCCTTGAATTGGTGACGCTGGATTTCTTCGGCCCCTGCCAGCAGACCACGCGATAGGCGCGCGCGCCCCGCGGGAGCGCCTGCTCAGACGCTCGCTGGGATCAACCCGGAAACCGTGATGTGCGCCGACGGTGCCCTCAGCCCGGCGGCTTGCCCTTGTGGGGCTTGCGGACGAGTTCGGGCATCTGGAAGCTCGGCTGGGCCGATTTGGCCTCTTTCATCTTGTCGGTGGCCTTGGGCTTCTTCTTTTCTTTGTTTTTGCGCTGCTCGCGGTTGGCCATGAGCCAGTCTCCTGCCGAATCTCGTAACTCAGAATAAACCCGGAACGGTGTAGGGCAAGAGGGCGGGTTCCCGACAGGTCCCGGTAAGGTTTGCAAAGCGCGCCTGGTGCGCTAGACAGGGCTCGCGCAGAATCGCGCAAGGGGTGTCAGGCCCGTTACAAGGATACCGGAATGCGGCATCTTCTCGGACGGGCGGCTTTTGTTGCGTGCGCACTCGCACTCATCTCACAACCCTCGTTCGCCGTTCCGGTTCCCAAGGCTCGCCCGCATCACCACGACGCCAAGACTGCGACCGCCGATGTGCCGGTCCCGTCTCTGCGCCCGCAGCTGGATAGCGACCCGGTCCCGGTGACACGCTTGGCGCTGGCCGGCATCCCCGTTCCCCTCGCCCGCCCCCGATCAGGCCGGCGACCCGCCCGTCGCCGATCCCAACGATCTGGCCGACGACGATGCGGATACCGGCCGCCGCCGACAAGCTCGCGCAGGCCGAGCCGCCGCCCGACCTGTCCGGCGATGACGCAACCCCGCATCGAGACGCCGGACCACAAGCTCAACTGCGTGGCCTATGTGCGCGAACGCTCCGGCTTCGCGATCCAGGGCGATGCGCATCTGTGGTGGGACCACGCAGAAGGCAATCTACGGCCGCGCACCCTCGCCGTCCGAGAACGCGGTGATGGTGTTCGCGGCGACGCGCTCGATGCGCAAGGGCCATGTCGCGGTGGTGACGAAGCTGGTGTCCGACCGGCAGATCGTCGTCGATCATGCCAACTGGATGCGCGATGGCCGCGTCTATCTCAACATGCCGGTGATGGATGTGAGCCCCGGCAACGATTGGAGCCAGGTCCGCGTGTGGAACGCCCGCGACGGCCAATGGGCAGCCGCGTCTATCCGATCCGCGGATTCATCTCGGCGCGTCCGGCCGCCTAAAGCTCACATTTTTCTACTATCGTAGGCCCAATGCAGCAGCGCCTGGCGCTGGCGCGGGCGGCAATGCGGATCGCCGGGTTCGCAGTGCTTCTTGAGCTGCGCGATGTGGCGCGTCATCTGTTTCCAACGCTTGATCTGGCGCGCGTCGTCCTCGTGGCGGCGGCCCATGGTGTAGCGGCAATACCATTGGAAACCAGCCGCGCGGATCGTCGTCGTGGATCCAGCCCTTGCGCTTCCAGTAGGACAGCGGCTGGGAGGCATCGACGCCGAAGTAATTGAGGGCGGGGGTCTTTCTTCTCGGCGAGAGCTTCGCGCGCGCGAACCAGTTCGCCGGAAACTCCTTTTTGCAATCCGTCATGTACTTGCCGCCGAAGATGCCCAGTTCGAGCATCTCTTTGGGCGTGAGCTCGGGCTCAAACCCAAGCGCGAAATTGCGGCCCACGGGCTCGACGAGCTTGGTAGCAGTAGCTCCGTTGCATCGTGTCGTGAACGGTGACGGTCTTGGCTTTCATGGCGTGATCGATACGGCCGTTTTTGCGGCGGCGGATCACCAGCGCAGCGACATGCACGAAAGGCCTGCGTCGAGCTTGGCGACTTCGTCGACGGCGACGGGCACGACGGTGAGGCCGTGTTTGCGGACGAGATCGACGGTGCGCGGATAGGTGTCGCCGAGGAAGACGGTGTCATTCACGCGCAGCGCGTTGGCGGCGGCGTCTTCGCCTTCGGGCGTCACGAGCTGCTTGAAGCCGGTGAAGAAACCACTGTCGGCCATGGCTTTGGTGACCAGGACGGCATCTTCGCTCAAGAGCGACGAAACCGTCTTGAAGTGAAGAACACCGGGCGGGGTTTCGGCGATGCGGGATTTACGGCCGAGCTCTTTGAGCTTGGCGCGCAGGTCTTCGGCGCCGGCGCGGTTGGTGCGGGCGGAGAGGCCGATAAGATAGTTTCGGGTGTGATCAGGATGTCGCCGCCATCGGCGAAGCCCTCAGTGCCGAGTTCGAGCACGCGGGGGAAATGGCGGCCGAGCGCGCCGCGGATCTCGTCCGTCTCGCGCAGGCGCGAGGGCGCGCCGGGGCGCATGACGATGGCGCCTTCCGGCATCACGATGGCGGGGTCTTCGACGAAAACGGAGTCGGGAAACGCCTCGAGCGCCGGCAGCACGTCGACCGCAAGGCCGGCTTTGCGCAAGGCCGCGACATAAGCGGTGTGTTGCTCGAGCACGCGTTCGAATGTCGGTGTAACGGACGTGTTGTCGCGCAATCCGTTGACGACGCTGTGGCCCGGCACCCGCGCGATGGCGTGGGTGAAGTCGAAGACGCGCGGGCTCATGCCGATTCCGATCGCGCGGCGCGCCCGAAGGCCATGCCGGAGAGATCGCGGATCGCGACCGTGTTGAGCGGAAATTCCAGGAGAACGTGCAAGAGGCTGACCACGAGCAGGACGGTGATGCCGATATTGTAGTTGTAAAGGCAAAACGCCGTCGACGCCACGCTCAGCGCCGCGACTGCCATCAGCCGCGGACGCGGCATCCGCGCCCAGCGGATGACGTCGGCTTTGATGAACCAGTTGAGGTAATGATAGGTGTAGACGAATGACAGCAGCCCCGTGACGCGTCCCGCGAACTGCAAGTCCGGCACGCCGAACAGCGCACCCAGCGACGGCGCGATATCGCCGAAATAGTCCTGGCCGAGCTGCGCGAAAACGGGGATCGCCGTCGCCGATGACGGCGGCACGATGAGGATCGCGGCGATGGCAAGCAGATAAACGCCGATGAGCGACGCCTGCGCCGTACTGCGCGAACGCAACGCCCCCCAGCGTCATGAACACCAGCGTGAAGATCGAAACATGGATGAAGGTCGGCAAGAGAATGCCGACGAACGCGAACGGCGCGCCGGCGAGCACCATCAGCAACGTCACCGCCAGCGCCACCGTGCCCAGCATCAGAGTGCGCGGCAGAGGCGCATTCAGCGCGACAAGGGCCGCCGCCACGAAGCAGCACCACAACAACACGCCCGACCAGTAAGGCTGCGCGATGAACATTCCGCCCAATGCCGCCGCCGCCAGCACGAACGCAAACGCCCGCGTCGGCATGAAATAGGAGCGGTCATGCAGCCAGGAGATCTCGGTGTAGTAATGCGCCGGCCCGAGGATGATGTACGACAGCAGCAACAGCTCGAACGGCAGCACATAGGACACGGCAAGCGCGCCCAGCATCAGGGCGAGGTGGATCAGGTCGGCGCGGCGCATGCGGCGAGCTCCCATGGCATCTCCATGTCTTTCAGATATAATTGGCTCGCTGGAGCTGTCGCAAGTCCGACGGCTGAGTGCTCCCAAGACAACCGATGGAGACTGCTATGCCAGCAATTTGGCTCGAGCCAGACCTGAAAAGTCATGAAATGTACGACCTTAGCGGAAGCGTTCGCGCGTCATGGTATCTCAGCGAATCCGGCTTCCCGGTAGATATCCAAATCACGACGTGCCGAGAAATTGGCACTGACGGCTATCTCCAATTGGCTGCGGAAGCGGCCAACCATCTGCGCCATCTGCTCTGCAACATCTAGCATCTTGGATTGATTTCCAAAACAAAAAGCCCCCACGCGATTTCTCGCGTGGGGGCTTTTCGAATTCATTGTGTGGCGGGGTCTTCTTTGAAGCGTCCCTTGGTAGGACTGGCAGCGACCGACTCTCCCGCGGCTTGAGCCGCAGTACCATGGGCGCTGGGGGCTTTGACGGCCGAGTTCGGAATGGGATCGGGTAGAATTCCCCCGCTAGGACCACCAGTCCAACGAAGGACGCTTCAAAGCGTAAGTAAGACACCAAGAGAAGATGTGCTGACCAACACAAGCCGCGTGGGTAACGCGGCCTGCGTCGTAAATATCGTCTGGTCTTGTTTCCAGACATGAAACGAGTGCTTGGCGATCAAGCCAATCGAGCGATTAGTACCAGTAAGCTCAACGCGTTGCCGCGCTTACACACCTGGCCTATCGACGAGGTAGTCTTCCTCGGCTCTCGAGCGAAACCTGGTTTTGAGGTGAGTTTCCCGCTTAGATGCGTTCAGCGGTTATCTCGTCCGTACTTAGCTACTCGGCTGTGCCATTGGCATGACAACCGATCCACCAGAGGTACGTTCTTTCCGGTCCTCTCGTACTAGGAAAAAGTCCTCTCAAGTTTCGAACACCCACGGCAGATAGGGACCGAACTGTCTCACGACGTTCTAAACCCAGCTCACGTACCACTTTAAATGGCGAACAGCCATACCCTTGGGACCTGCTCCAGCCCCAGGATGTGATGAGCCGACATCGAGGTGCCAAACCGCGCCGTCGATATGGACTCTTGGGCGCGATCAGCCTGTTATCCCCGGCGTACCTTTTATCCGTTGAGTGCCGACCCTTCCACGCGGGATCGGCAGATCACTATGACCGTCTTTCGACTCTGCTTGGTCCGTCGACCTTGCAGTCAGGCAGGCTTTTGCCATTGCACTCAACAACCGATTTCCGACCGGTCTGAGCCTACCATCGCGCGCCTCCGTTACTCTTTGGGAGGCGACCGCCCCAGTCAAACTGCCCACCATGCATGGTCCTGGATCCCGTTTCGGGAACGCAGTTAGACATCAGGAACGCAAAGGGTGGTATTTCAAGGGTGACTCCATCCGGGCCGGAGCCCGAACTTCAACGTCTACCACCTATCCTACGCATCACAATCCTAATGCCAGTGCAAAGTTGCAGTAAAGGTGCACGGGGTCTTTCCGTCTGACCGCGGGTACCCCGCATCTTCACGGGGAATTCAATTTCGCTGAGCCGGTGTTGGAGACAGTGGGGAAGTCGTTACGCCTTTCGTGCAGGTCGGAACTTACCCGACAAGGAATTTCGCTACCTTAGGACCGTTATAGTTACGGCCGCCGTTTACCGGGGCTTCGATTCAACGCTTTCACATCTCCTCTTTAACCTTCCAGGCACCGGGCAGGCGTCAGACGCTATACGTCATCTTTGGATTTCGCAGCGCCCTGTGTTTTTAGTAAACAGTCGCCACCCCCTGCTATGTGCCCCCTACCTCCACTTGCGTGGAAATAGGGCCCTCTTCTTCCGAAGTTACGAGGGCAATTTGCCTAGTTCCTTCAACACCGTTCTCTCAAGCGCCTTAGCATACTCTGCCAGTCCACCTGTGTCGGTTTGGGGTACGGTCTGAACGTGGGAGCTATTTCCTGGGACCTCTTCGCGGCCCGCTCAATCCGATAAGAGCGAACAACATACGAGATCCGTCACTTCCCACAGGCCCACGAATATTTACGTGGTTCCCATCGACTACGCCTTTCGGCCTTGCCTTAGGGGCCGGCTAACCCTGCGCAGATTAACTTGACGCAGGAACCCTTGGACTTACGGCGAGAGGGTCTCTCACCCTCTTTATCGCTACTCATGTCAGCATTCTTACTTCCGATACCTCCAGGGTCGCTCGCGCTTCCCCTTCGCAGGCATACGGAACACTCTGCTACCATTCCACCTTGCGGTGAAATCCTAAGCTTCGGTACGTGACTTGAGCCCCGTTACATTTTCGGCGCAAAGTTCCTTGTTTAGACCAGTGAGCTGTTACGCTTTCTTTAAATGATGGCTGCTTCTAAGCCAACATCCTGGTTGTTTTGGGAACCTCACATCCTTTCACACTTAGTCACGATTTGGGGGACCTTAGCTGTAGGTCAGGGTTTTTTCCCTCTTCACGACGGACGTTAGCACCCGCCGTGTGTCCTGCCATGCTCTGCACTCATCGGTATTCGGAGTTGGTTAGGTTTGGTAAGCGGTGAAGCCCCCTAGCCCATCCAGTGCTCTACCCCCGATGGTGATACATGACGCGCTACCTAAATAGCTTTCGCAGAGAACCAGCTATCTGCAAGTTTGATTGGCCTTTCACCCCTAGCCCAAACTCATCCCCGACTTTTTCAACAGGCGTGGGTTCGGTCCTCCAGTGCGTGTTACCGCACCTTCAACCTGGTCATGGCTAGATCACTTGCTTTCGGGTCTCATCCGTCTAACTCAGTCGCCCTATTCAGACTCGCTTTCGCTTCGCTTCCCACCTGACGGCTTAGGCTTGCTAGACAGACGAACTCGCTGACCCATTATACAAAAGGTACGAAGTCACAGGCTCGCCAAAAGCGAACCGCTTCGTCACCTCACTTCATTCGCAACATGCAAAATGCCACGAGAGTCCGCATCACTGCAGATCCTCATGGTTTTCGACACGCTGCGTTTAAAGCAAGGTTTCGGAAACTGCTCACCTCAGGTGAGCCTGCTCCCTCTGTTTGTAGGCATCCGGTTTCAGGTCTCTTTCACTCCCCTCGCCGGGGTGCTTTTCACCTTTCCCTCACGGTACTAGTTCGCTATCGGTCACACCACGAGTACTTAGGCTTGGAGCGTGGTCGCCCCGTGTTCAGACAGGATTTCACGTGTCCCGTCCTACTCGAGAACCCTCATGCTTTTTACCCGTACGGGGCTATCACCCGCTATGGCCACCCTTTCCAGAGTGTTCCGGTTTTTACATGAGAATTACTGGCCTAGTCCGCTTTCGCTCGCCACTACTAACGGAGTCTCTTTTGATGTCCTTTCCTAAGGGTACTGAGATGTTTCAGTTCCCCTCGTTCGCTTCTCTCACCTATGTATTCAGTGAGAGATAATCCTTGCGGATTGGGTTTCCCCATTCGGAGATCTGCGGGTCAAAGAGTGCTCGCCTCTAACCGCAGCTTATCGCAGCGTGCTACGTCCTTCATCGCCTGTGTGCGCCAAGGCATCCCCCAGATGCCCTTGCTTTAACGCTTGATCGCTCAGCATTCGTTCCATGCCCAGAAAGAAGACCAGCGTACGAACGACTTCGTACACCGATCCAAATCCCGAGAATGGTATTTGCGATCAGTCTTGGTGTCGTATGGATCAACCGGATGTGCAACCCGGCTAACCCCGCCTTCACAATGTCAAAGTTCTTGCGAAGACGCGCGACTACGTGGGTTACGCAGTCACATGTCTTCGAAGCTGTTTTGTTTCCGTCGTGCGTATGTCGCTGTCTGGCTTGCTGCGCCGTAGCTCGCGGCAGCATGCCCGCCTTCGCCCTTCGGGCTACGGCGCGGTCACCTTCGCTGCGCTACGCGAGCGAAGGCGAGTGGAGCCGATCGGGATCGAACCGACGACCTGAAGCTTGCAAAGCTACCGCTCTCCCAACTGAGCTACGGCCCCGAATTGGAATGGCTGGCTTGCCGAGCCGAAGCTCGCGCAAGCGAGCGAAGGCTGGTGGGCCCGGAACGAGTTGAACGTTCGACCTCACGCTTATCAGGCGTGCGCTCTAACCACCTGAGCTACGAGCCCGATCGGTGTCGATCTGAGGGCGCATGCGCCCTGGACGCGACGATGCCCGCGCGCATTCGCACGGGCTCGACGGAAAGGAAGGGAAACGAAGGGGGCGGCAAGTTCGCCATTTATGTCTAGTGAGCATCTGGAAGCGGCGTGAGGCCGCTGTCGGGATGCATCCTTAGAAAGGAGGTGATCCAGCCGCAGGTTCCCCTACGGCTACCTTGTTACGACTTCACCCCCAGTCGCTGACCCTACCGTGGCCGGCTGCCTCCCTTACGGGTTAGCGCACCGTCTTCAGGTAGAACCAACTCCCATGGTGTGACGGGCGGTGTGTACAAGGCCCGGGAACGTATTCACCGCAGCCTGCTGTTCTGCGATTACTAGCGATTCCACCTTCATGCACCCGAGTTGCAGAGTGCAATCTGAACTGGGACGGTTTTTTGAGATTAGCATACTCTCGCGAGTTAGCTGCTCACTGTCACCGCCATTGTAGCACGTGTGTAGCCCAGGGTGTAAGGGCCATGAGGACTTGACGTCATCCCCACCTTCCTCCGGCTTGTCGCCGGCGGTCCCTCTAGAGTGCCCAACTTAATGATGGCAACTAAAGGCGAGGGTTGCGCTCGTTGCGGGACTTAACCCAACATCTCACGACACGAGCTGACGACAGCCATGCAGCACCTGTCTCTGAGCCCTTGCGGGAAACTCCCTTTCAGGAGCGGTCTCAGGATGTCAAACCCCTGGTAAGGTTCTGCGCGTTGCGTCGAATTAAACCACATGCTCCACCGCTTGTGCGGGCCCCCGTCAATTCCTTTGAGTTTCAACCTTGCGGCCGTACTCCCCAGGCGGAACGCTTAATGCGTTAGCTGCGCCACTGAGTAGCAAGCTACCCAACGGCTAGCGTTCATCGTTTACGGCGTGGACTACCAGGGTATCTAATCCTGTTTGATCCCCACGCTGTCGCGCCTGAGCGTCAGTTACGAGCCAGTGAGCCGCCTTCGCCACCGGTGTTCTTCCCAATATCTACGAATTTCACCTCTACACTGGGAATTCCACTCACCTCTCTCGTACTCTAGTTCTTCAGTTTCAAAGGCATTTCCAGAGTTGAGCTCTGGGCTTTCACCCCTGACTTGAAGAACCGCCTGCGCGCGCTTTACGCCCAGTAATTCCGAACAACGCTAGCCCCCTTCGTATTACCGCGGCTGCTGGCACGAAGTTAGCCGGAGCTTATTCTCCCGGTACAGTCATTATCTTCCGGGTAAAAGAGTTTTACAACCCCGAAGGCCTTCATCACTCACGCGGCATGGCTGGATCAGGGTTTCCCCCATTGTCCAAGATTCCCCACTGCTGCCTCCCGTAGGAGTCTGGGCCGTGTCTCAGTCCCAGTGTGGCTGGTCGTTCTCTCAAACCAGCTAAGGATCGTCGCCTTGGTGAGCCATTACCTCACCAACAAGCTAATCCTACGCGGGCTAATCTTTCGGCGATAAATCTTTCCCCGTTAGGGCGTATACGGTATTAGCTCAAGTTTCCCTGAGTTGTTCCGTACCGAAAGGCATATTCCCACGCGTTACGCACCCGTCCGCCGCTCCCATTGCTGGGCGCTCGACTTGCATGTGTTAAGCCTGCCGCCAGCGTTCGTTCTGAGCCAGGATCAAACTCTCAAGTTATGATCCTGAGCTATTCACTAAACGCTCACGTTGTCCGCAAAACTGTCCATTTGACGAGGTCAGAAGCCCCGGTTCCCGTCAAGGTTCCGAAGCATCGACTTCATTTCATGTGTTGTCTTGCTAGAAGAACGCGAGCGTTCGGATGCTCGATTCAATACCCGTGATTTCTCACGAGCTGCCCATGAGTTTGACCTCACGGGCTGACGATCAAGCGCCACCCACGTTCCCCTTCCTTAAATCACAATGTCAAACAGCACGTCTGAGCGCGAACTTTCATTCTCATACAGACGCAACGCCGCTTGCAAGCCGTACGCTCGCAAGCGGCGTGGGCGCGGTGTATAGGCGGGCGGCCAAACCCCGTCAACCGGAAAAAGCGCGGTAAAAACGGATTTTTTCCAGCGCCTGTGGATAGTCTCGCGCCACATTCCCGCCGCTATTACGCAAACGCAGCAAAATCGAGGCTTTCGGTGCGCAAATACACAATGGATAGCGACGCATCGGACTGGAACCACTAGAAAATCGCGACCGCTGGACGCGCAAATACAGGCGGCGCAGTCTTCCCGGCGCCGGGAAAATTCAGGAAAATCAGGTGTGACGAGCGATTTCCAGGCCGATATCGACGCCATCGAGCGCCTCTCCGCAGTGCCGACGATTCTGGAAGTCGTCTGCCGCACCACCGGAATGGGCTTCGCGGCCGTTGCGCGCGTGACGTCGGATCGCTGGATCGCCTGCAGCGTGCGCGACGAGATCGCGTTTGGGCTGACACCGGGCGGCGAACTCAAGGTCGAAACCACGATCTGCCACGAGATCCGCCAGAGCGGCGAGCCGGTGGTCATCGATCACGTCGCGCAAAGTGCTACCTGGTGCACGCATCACACGCCCGCGCTGTACGGATTCCAGAGCTATATCTCGATGCCGATCCTGCTGCGCGACGGCAGCTTCTTCGGCACGCTTTGCGCCATCGATCCGCGCCCCGCGCAGCTCGACAATCCGCAGATCAGGGGCATGTTCCGGCTTTTCGCCGATCTGATCGCCTTTCACCTCGATGCCGAGGCGCGCGCCGCCACGAGCGAGGCCTCGCTGCTGGACGAACGCCACAGCGCCGAATTGCGCGAGCAGTTCATCGCCGTGCTGGGCCACGATCTGCGCAATCCGCTCGCCTCCATCGACGCCGGCACGCGACTTCTGGCGCGCGAACAGCAGAGCGAGAAGGCCAAGGGCATCGTGACGCTGATGCACGGCAGTGTGCAGCGCATGTCGCGCCTGATCGACAATGTGATGGATTTCGCGCGCGGGCGGCTGGGCGGCGGCTTCACGCTCCATCGCGCGCCGACCGATCTTGCGCCAACGCTGGAGCAGGTCGTCGCCGAATTGCGCGCGGCCAACCCGGGGCGTGAGATCGCGACACGCTTCGATATGTCCCGCGCCGTCAATTGCGACGCGGGCCGCATCGCACAATTGCTTTCCAATCTTCTCGGCAACGCGCTGATGCACGGCGCCGATCCAATGCGCGTGGAAGCGTCGACCAACGACGGTGTCTTCGTACTCAGCGTCGCCAATGCCGGCACGATGATCCAGCCGGAGGACCTGCAGCGCCTCTTCGTCCCCTTCGTGCGCGGAGGAAGCCAACAGGGTGGCCTTGGTCTCGGCCTCTATATCGCCGCCGAGATTGCCAAGGCCCATCACGGCACGCTGGCTGCAGGCTCCACGCCCGATGAGACGCGCTTCACCTTCCGGATGCGGTTGCAGTAAGCCCCCGCTGGCATTATTGTATTGCGATAATTTTCAGCGGAGCTATCCGATGCGGAAATTCCTCAAATGGACGCTCGGCGCACTCGGCGGCGTGGTGGGCGCGTTCGCGTTGCTGGCAGCCGCGATGTGGCTGTCGGAAGATGTGCGCTACGCCGTGCTCTACGCGGTGATGGAGCGCTTCGATCTCAACGATCCCATCGCGCCCACCGTGCTCGCGAAACAGATCCGCGCGCTCAAGCATGCGACGCTCGTCGAGGCGGACGGAAAGCCGTTCGACTGGAATGCGCGGCCCGCACGCGATCATCTGGTTCAATGCCTGGGCGAACTGGTGCGTGCCCTGCCGCATGGAATTCCCCGCGATGAAGGCGCTTCGCGATCGCGCCGGGCCCGGCAGGCTTCGCATCGTGCTGTTCTCCCAGCCGCAATATTGGGACGCCGACAGACGGCTCGCCAAAGATCTCGGACTCGATTTCGAGCTGGTGACGGTGAAGGACGCAAGCGAGTCCGATCTCGCCGCGATCAACCTGACGCGCCGCTCGCGCGATTTCCTTTTGCCGGAGCACAGTTTCTTCCACACCGATGGCCGCGGCATCGAGGCGATGCACACGGTGCGCGACTGGGACAGCAGCGCCTGGCAGGCCATCGTCGCGCATTGGTACGGCGAAGGCGCCAACTAATCCCCGCCCAACGCCGCGCGCACGGCCTCGATGACGAGACGCCGCGCTGCGGCGGCACTCACGCCCATGGCGGCGAATTCGCCTTCCGCGATGGCGTCGCAGAGCCGCTCGAAGACGAGCAGTGCAGCGGCGATTTCGCTTTGGCTGCGCGTGCCGGCGAAGGCGCGAACAGAGGCCATTTGTGCCTTGCGGGCGACCATGCGGGCGGCGCGGACGCGCTCATCCTCCACCGCCAGATGGCGCAATGAGCGGCGGAACCCGCGCCCACTTCACATGGAAGGCGATCATCGTATCGGCGACTTTGCCGAGGCTTCCGCGCGCGCCCAGGGATCGCGCCGATCTCGGCGGATTCCGCCTTCCACCAGCGCTCATAGACGGCGACGAACACGTCGGTCTTGTCCGTGAAATGGCGATAAAAGGTCTGCGGCGCATAGCCGGCGCGGCGCGCGATGCGGTTGCTGTCGGTGCCGTGGAAGCCGGATGCGTTGAACTCCGCCTCCGCCGCATCCAAGAGCGCGGCCAGGGTTGCATCCGGATCGCGGCCCTCCCGCTTCGCGCGCCGTTTCATGTGATACCCCAATCACTTGTCCTGCCCCTTATAGGACCGCAGGGCACCCCGCGCCATCCGCGTTGCATCCGGCACAGTTTGTGATATGAATATCACATACGACGAACCTGGTGGAGAAGCCGATGACGGCACTTCAGATCGTGGCAATCGGCGGGCGCGCACTGCTGGCACTGCTCTTCATCTTGGCGGGCATCAGCAAGATCGCAGGGCCCAAGCCCGTGCTGGATCACATGCGCGCCGAACATGTCCCCACCCTGCTCTTCCCCGCCGTGATCGCGTTCGAGATCGCCGCGGTGGCGCACTCCTGATCGGTTGGCATACGGAAATCGCCGCAGCCGCACTGGCGCTGTTCTGTATCGCCACCGCGCTCGTCTTCCATCGCGACTTCGCCCAGCGCGCCGAGCGCACGCAGTTCATCAAGGACATCGCACTCGCCGGCGGCCTCGCCGTGCTGGCCGCCGGCGCCGCGGCGTAAAATGAAAAAGGCCGGCGCCTTGCGGCACCGGCCTCTTCCACGAGGAGGTCGTCGATACGGGCCTTACGGCGCGTAGTAGGCGTTGCTCTCGACCGTGCGCCCGGCATGTACCAAAGCTGCTCGCGCGTCAGGTCGGTGAACAGGATGTGGTCGTCGGCATCGAGGCGGAAATCACCCGCCGGCACCCACACCGAGACGCGGCGGTTCAGCGCCACTTCGATGCGGAACGGACGCTGGTCTTCGCCGGTCTGCACATTGCGGACGCGGCCGACCCATTCGCCGTTCGGACCTTCGATCGAGATGTCATGCAGCTGCACTTGCGGCTGCGCGATCAGATAGAGCCGCTGCAGGCCCGGCGTGTCGCCATAACGATACGCATAGGCGCGATGGGGATACTCCCACGCATTTTCACGCACGTCATAGCGGCGCAGCTCGCGGTCGTAATGGGCGCGATCCTGCTGATAGTTCGCTTGTCGTTCTGATATTGCTGCTGCTGCGCGTTGTACTGCTGCTGTTGCTGGTCGTATTGCGCCTGCGCGGCAGTGCGGTCGGCGCCTGGTTCATCGCAGCGGAACCATCACCCTGCGTGCCGTTCAACTGCGCGGGCGTGGCGGTCGTGCCGTCGGCGGCCTGGCCGTTGAGCTGCTGGGTCTGCTGCTTTTCCGCGGGCGTCGAAACCTGCGGCGGGTTCATGTCGCTTTGGGCAAATGCGGCGCCGGCGAGCAACAGGCTGGCGGCGCTCCCCAGAACAAATGTTTTCATTCTCATCGTCGTATCCTTGTTGTGCGGGCCCCGAGCGACACCGTCTCGTCCGTGTGTCGCATGGGAAACGCCAGTGTTAACGGCGGGTTCCGAAACCGCGCACGATTCAACGCGGGCGCATGCACATCAAAAAGCAAACGGCCCGGAATTCCTCCGGGCCGTTCGCAAGATAGCGATTTCGACCGCCGCGTTAGTGGGGCGCGGTGGCTGTGTTGTTGTTGTTCGCGCCGTTGGCGTTGTTGACCTGCCCGCCATTGTCATGGTGCGTCATGCTTTCCGACTGGCCGCCGCTTGCCGCCGTGCCGGAGGGGTTGCTCATACCGTTGGCGCCCATGGCGTTGCCCGACATGCCGCCCGGATTGCCGAGCTGCTGCTGGTTGAGTTGTGCGGTCTGCTGCTCCTCCGACGTGCTGTCGGATGTCGCGGCAGCCGTGTGATGACGGTGATGATGCATGGTGGCTTTGGCGGATGCCGGCATCGCAAGCGCGGTCACGCTGAGTGCCAGCACAGCCGCGCCGGCGGAAATGGAAAAGCGATTCATAGTTTTTCTCCTGGTGGAGCCCCCAAGCCGCGACGCGGCATGGGGTGAGAACGCGGCGTTAACCGCACGCGTTCCCATCGCCATCAAATGATTATCGCGGCGTGACGGGGCCCGGCTCTGGTGTCGGGTTCGGACTCGGATTGGGGCATCCCGGCCCCTGACCCGGCGCGATGTTCTGCGTGCACGAGGGACCGGAATCCTTCGGCGTGGTGCCCGGCGAGACAGACTTGGGCTGGGCCGGCGCGGGCGACGGTTGCGCCGCGCTGGGGCTGGTGTGGCCCGACATGGGCGGTTGTGCGATGGCCGGTGCGGTGGCCGCGCCACCCGGTGCGGCGCTCGCCGGCGCCATTGCGGCGAAACCGAATGCGGCGGCGGCCGCCAAAAGCAATGCGGATTTCATCATGTTCTCCTGCGGGGGCCCCTGCACCGCGGTTGCGGCACCATACGAGAACGCGGGGTCACCGCGCCCGTTCCGGGCTGATTTCAACGTGAGGCGGCGGAAGACGAGATCACTGGCTTGCACAAGCCGCGCAATCTTCGTTCAAAGTCAAAGCCACCGGTTACTGATATAGGTATCAAGTAAAATCCTGTTTTACTTAGTAAATACATTGCGATCGCGAATCATACCGGTACTACAGTTGGCGGCCTTACCGAAAGTTGTACGATTTCACGATTCTTGATGGAGAGCTCCATGTCCAAGACCAAGGGTACCGATCGCCGCTCGCTTCTTGCCGCCGCCGCGGCAAGCGCGGCCATGCCGCTTCTGGCCAGCGCCGCCAAGGCGCAAAACATCGCGATGACGCGCCCGATGATGGAAGGCACGAAGTTCCAGGTCGATCTGGGCGGCGTGAAGCTTCCGGAAAAAGCCGCCGCCGAACTCGGCATGCAGATCCGCCGTTCGGTGCTGAGCGCGTGCGCACAAGCCGGCATCCGGGTGCGCGATGTCACCGAGGGCCATCTCAATCCGGGCTGGCAGGGCATCTGGGTCATCCCGACCGATGTGAATCGGCATGACGTGCCGATTGAGCGGCAGGAAAATCAGCGGCAGTGAAGCCGAAGGCGCCGCGTCCGGCCTTGTGTCCCAGCACGCGCGCCGAGCCCGGCGCCGCGTTGTGGGCATCGTCGGCGCGGACGGCCGCGTGTCCTATCTCAAGGACAGGCTCGAGATCGACCAGGCCTTCCTCGATGAAGCGGGACCGCGGCCGGAACAGCGATTCCGCTTCTCCGGAATGTGCGTGGAGCATCGCTGCAAGCAGTGGGACGGCTGCAAATGCACAGTGATCGAAAATGTGATTGAGAACGCGGCCACCACGGTCGCGCCAGACCCGGACACATCGCTCAGGCCCTGCTCGATCCGCCCCGCCTGCCGCTGGTTCGATCAGCGCGGCGGCGAAGCGTGCCGCGTCTGCGTCTTCGTGATCACCGACACGATGGAACCGGCTGGCGATTGCCAGCCTAGTTCGCGGCCCTAACTCGCGGCGATGTATTGCCGCAAAGCGCTCGCTTCCTGCTCGGTCTCGGCGATTCGCGTTTTGACGATGTCGCCAATGGAAACGATGCCGGCCAGCTGCTCGCCGTCCACAACCGGAACGTGACGGAAGCGGCGCCGCGTCATCAGCTCCATCAGATCGTCGACCGAGTCCGTTTCGGAACATGTCTCGATCGAGGCCGTCATGTGCTGGGAGACCGATTGCGCCAGCGCGGCGACGCTCGCCTCCGCCACCGCATGCACGATGTCGCGTTCGGAGAGGATGCCTTTCAGCGATCCGTCCACACCGCGCACGACCCAGCGCGCCGATGCGCTTGCGCGCGAGCAACCGCGCGGCTTCCGACAAGGTGGCATCGGGCATGACCGTGACGACGTCGCGGCCCTTCTCGCGCAAAATATGTCTGACCAGCATGTGCCTATCCTCCTTCGCAAATCCGAAGGGGCTCGCGTGGCACCCCACGCCGCTGTCATCTCCAATGAAGTGCGCGGCTGCTTATCCCCGCTCCGCAGCGCTTCATCTTCGCGGCGGGGCGCATGAGCCCCGCGTAGACCGGGAATGCTGCGCTTCGGCAGCCCGCCCGGCAAGGCCCGTTCGTGGTGAATCAGGCGATCCTGACGCTTGCGTCAAGCCGCGAATCCGCGCCCTGTCCGCACCTATTGAAGGCGCGGCGCGCGACCCCATCTCAGGGACGCGGGCCCGCGCCGCGGGCTGTTGGAGGGATTCATGACACATGTGAACAGGTTCATGCTGGGCGTGGTGATCCTCGCCGGCATCGTGATTTTGTCGACGCTGTTCGGCACCTACTACACGGTCGACCAGGGCGAGCGCGGCGTGCTGCTGCGCTGGGGCCAGGCGGTGGATGTTGTTGGGCCGGGCCTGCACTTCAAGTGGCCCTTCATCGAGAGCGTCGTGACGATGAGCGTGCGCGAACAAAAGGAAGATTTCAAAACCCAAGCCTATTCGCAGGACCAGCAGCCCGCGACCGTGGAGGTCAGCGTGAACTACAAGCTGCCCGATGACCCAAGAAGGGTGTCTGAGGTCTACACACGTTACGGAACGGGCTATCCCAGCATTCTGATCGATACGCAGCTGCCGCAACGCCTGAAGAAGTGTTCGGCACCTTCTCCGCCCAGAACATGATCCAGGACCGCACCAAGCTGGGCCTTGAAGTGCAGCGCTCGCTCGAAAAGGCGCTCGACAATCGCGGCATCGAGATCGTCTCGGTGCAGGTGGAGGACGTGGCGTTCTCCGACGTGTATGAGACCGCCGTCGAGAACCGCATGAAGTCCATCGTCCTGCAGTATCAGGCCGAAGCGGAGAAGCAGAAGCGCATCACCAACGCCGACGCCGCCGCCTACGAAGTGAAGGCCGCCGCCGACGCCCAGGCCCACGCCATCGAAGTGCAGGGCAACGCCCAAGCCACGGCGATCAAGGCGCGCGCCGACGCGCTCCCGCGCCAACCCCGACCTCGTCGCGCTGACCGCGGCGGAGAAGTGGAACGGCATCCTGCCGACGACGATGGTGCCCGGCGGAGCCGTGCCGTTCCTGCAGCTGCCGAAATGAAACCGCCCTCCCTTGAGGAGGGAACATCACCAAAAAGAAAGCAATCCTGGTGAGCGGTGAATCCGTAGTCGAACGCCTATGTTCGATCCCTGTAGACTTTCACAAGCAGCAGAATGTTTCGGCGGTGCGCCTGATGGAGCGCTCCGGATACCTGGAAACACCGGAAGTCCTGACCGTAGAAAACCTAAAGCCATACCTCGCGCGGCACCGCGATCTCATAGATAGATGGATTCAATGGTCTGAAGACCAGCGATCCCATCCCGCGTGGGTATTTGGACGAGGACAGGCCGGATATTTCCTCTACTGCATTCCCGCCAACGGCGAGGATTATGTTTTCGATGACGGCTGCCAGGCCTGCGCCGAATTTATCATTCGAGTGGTCCGGCAATGGGCGCAATTTGCAAAGCCATAAAGCCCAAGTTCCATGCTGGTTTGTCAGATATAATATCGCCCCTCATGGGGAGGTTTGATCCAGCATCCGCTCCAGCGTCCCCAGCTCATCCGCCTCCCGCGCGGGCTTGTCCCAGCGGATGCGGTGGATGCGCGGGAACCGCATCGCGACGCCGGATTTGTGGCGGGTGGAACGTTGCAGGCCTTCGAAGGCGACTTCCAGCACCAAGCCGAAATCGGCGTTGGCCTTCACCGAGCGCACAGGGCCGAAACGCTCGATGGTGTTGTCGCGCACGAACTTGTCGATCCGCTTCATCTCCTCGTCTGTGAAGCCGAAATAGGCCTTGCCGACGGGCGTGAGCGCGCGGCCGCCGTTGGCATCGGTGCGCCAGACGCCGAACGTATAATCCGAATAGAAGCCGGAGCGTTTGCCGTGGCCGCGCTGGGCGTACATCAACACCGCGTCGATCAGATGCGGATCGTGCTTCCATTTGAACCACGGGCCCTTGGGCCGCCCTGACTCGTAGGTTGAATCCCAGCGCTTGAGCATCAGCCCTTCCGACACTTGCGGATCGCCCCCCGGCGGATTTGCGCGCAACGCGGCCAGCGCCTCCCAACTTTCGAACGGCTGCAACGGCGAGAGATCGATGCGCGGCGAATTTGCTCGCGCGACGAACGCCTCCAGCCGCTTGCGGCGTTCGGCGAACGGCAGGCCGCGCAAATCCTCGTCGCCATCGCGCAGCAGGTCGTAGGCGCGGATGCCGGCGGGGAATTTGGCGAGCAGTTTCGCATCCGCCGTCTTGCGGTTGAGGCGTTGCTGCAGATCGCCGAAGGATTCGACATGCCCACCGCGCATCACCAGCAACTCGCCGTCGATCACGCCGTCGAAATCCAGGAAGTCCAGCACGTCGGGAAACGTCTGCCCGATATCGTCGCCGGTGCGGCTGTAGAGCCGCTTCTCGCCGCGCTCATTCACGGCCTGCACGCGGATGCCGTCCCATTTCCATTCGGCGGCATAGTCCTTCGCGTCGAGCTTGGCGAAATCGGCATCGTCGATCGCTTGCGCCAGCATCACCGGGCGGAAACGGCCCGGCGTGTCGGCGGAGGGCTTGGCGCTCTTCTTCTCCAGCCAGGCGAACAGATCGTCGTAAGGCGGCGTGAGCGCATGCCACACCTCTTCGATCTCGCTCACTTCGACGCCGCCCATGTCGGCGCAAGCTTGCTTGGCCAGCCGCGCCGAGACGCCGACGCGCAAGCCGCCGGTGAGCAGCTTCAGCAGCGCCCAGCGCCCATTCGCATCCAGCGCATCGAGCCAGCGTTCGAGAAGCTTCTGCACCTCCGCCCGCGCGGCGCCGCGCAACGCCTCGATCACCTCGGACAGTTCCGGCTCGCGATTGGCGCCGGGTTTCGCGGGCCAGACCAGCGCCACGGTTTCCGCCAGATCGCCGACATGGTCGTAGGACAGCGCGAACAATTGCGGGTCCATCCGCGCCTCGACGGCCTTGCGGATAAAGCCCGGTTTTGCTGCATCAAATGACAGCGCGCCCGTCAGCGAGGCCAGCGCCCAGCCGCGCTCCGGATCGGGCTGGGTGCGCAGGAAATCGCGCACCAGCACGAGCTTGCCGTTGCGCCCGGGCGTGAAGGCGAGACGATCCAGCAGGTGAGCGAAGGCGCGCAAGTCTCAGCCTTTCGCCGCGTGCTCGTCGAGCTGGCCCAGGATCATGATCTTCTGCCAGATCTTGCGGCCGAGATTGTTGGTGAGCTGCTCGACCTCGTTCACCGACGCCAGCACCTCGCTGTCGCCGCTCGCGCCCGCATAGAGCGCGGCGAGCTTGGCGATCAGCGACAGCATCTCGGCGCAATATTCGAGATAACGCGTGAGCTCGAACCGCGTCATCGGCCGCGCGGGCGACGACGACGTCGCCGGCCCCGGATTGAGGATCACCGTCGGGTCCTTGGTGAGCTGGCGCATGTCGATAACATGGGCATAGGAGCGCAGCTCGAACAGCGCGCGCTGGATGCGCCGCCGCTTGAGGCGGACCTCCAAAGTCAGGAAGAACCAGATGAAGCCCGCGGCGAGGATGAACAGGTTCGCCGCCGCATCGATCCCCTGGATGAAGGTGTAGGCATTGGCTTTGCCCTCCAGCGAATGCCAATCGAGAAAATCCGCGACCCATACCCGGCGATGACAGCCACGCCCAG
Organism: Rhizomicrobium sp.; assembly: GCA_037201525.1. Taxonomy (GTDB): domain Bacteria; phylum Pseudomonadota; class Alphaproteobacteria; order Micropepsales; family Micropepsaceae; genus Rhizomicrobium. Next base: position 21,199 of record JBBCHP010000037.1, read on the forward strand.
CACGATCACAGCGCTGATCGCCCAGAATCCGAAATAGGGCCGCGCCAGGCGTTGCGCGCGTTCGGTGGTCGCATGCGCCACGCCGACCAGCGCCTCGCCGACGCCGAGCAGGCCCGATTGCGGAAAGCGCTCGGCGATGCGCGCGGCGAGCTTCGCGAAAGTCTCTTCGATCTTGGCGGGATCGAGCTCGTTCGTGGTCATGTGTCCTCGTCCTCGTAGCCGACCAGCGACAGCGCGCGCGCCTTCTGGCCGTTCAATTCGCACCAGCGCAACAGCGCCCCTTCGTTGCCGTGTGTGATCCAGAGTTCGCCGGGCGCGACTTCGGTGATCGTCTGGATCAGCTCGTTCCAGTCCGCATGGTCGGAGATCACCAGCGGCAATTCTACTCCGCGCTGACGGGCACGCGCGCGCACGCGCATCCAGCCGCTCGCAAAAGACGGGCAGCGGATCGGCGAAACGCCGCGCCCAGCGGTCGGCGATGGCGGAGGGCGGCGCGATGACGATGGCGCCCTCGAAATCCTTTTTCTTCGTGGAGGTGGCGGGCGCGAGCGGCCCCAGCGCGATGCCGAAGCTTTCGTAAAGCGCGTTCATGCTGTCCATCGCGCCATGCATATAGAGCGTCTCGCCGTAGCCCGCCTCGCGCAGCAGCATGATGATGCGTTGCGCCTTGCCCAGCGCATAGGCGCCGACGAGATGCGTGCGTTCCGGAAACTGCGCCACGGATTTGAGCAGCCCCGCGATCTCGTCCGCATCCGGCGGGAAGCAGTAGACCGGCAAGCCGAACGTCGCCTCTGACACGAACACGTCGCAGCGCACCGGCTCGAACGGCGGACAGGTCGGATCGCGCCGGCGCTTGTAGTCGCCGGATACCACCATGGTCAGCCCCTTGGCGCGGATCACGGCTTGCGCCGAGCCCAGCACATGGCCGGCCGGCACGAACGTGACATCCACCCCACCGCGCGAGACCGTTTCGCCATAGCGCAGCGGATGGGTGCTTTGCGCGAAATCCGCGCCGTACCGCGCCGCCATGATCGCAAGCGTTTCCGGCGTTGCGATGACGGTGCCGTGGCCGCTGCGCGCATGATCGGAATGGCCGTGCGTGATCACCGCGCGCGCGACGGGGCGCGTCGGATCGACATAGAAGTCCCCCGGCGGGCAATAGAGCCCGCCCGGGCTCGGGCAGAGGACGGATTGCGGTTTCGGCATGGCCAACTCAGATGATAACGCGCATTGGCGCCTTCAAGGACAGGCTCGCCATCACCTAATCGGATTTATCGCGTACCAGATGCGAGGCTGCCTTGATGCAGACCATCTGCATCCAGCCCGGCCTTGGCCTGGTGAACGGGCATACCCGGTAGTCGCCGAACACCGGCGTTTCGACATAGTCGCCCGCGAGCTTTCTCACGTTCGCCGGGAGGGCGTGGGGATTTTCGTCGTTCCCGGCGCAGTCAAAAACACCCAGAACCCGTCTGGTTCCAACCCGCCACAGGCGAAGGTCCGGATCGCCATTGCTCTGAACCAGCCTGCCATGAACCGTGAAACATGGACCCGCAAATTTCGCGCGTGCCGCCAGCGCCGGCTGAATCAGGACCAAACAACAAAGGAGCGCAGTCAGAATGCGTTGCATCAAAACCTCGACGCGAGTTCGCCAAGTCCTTAACGGACCGAAGTCTACCAGAAATGGCGGCCACCCGTGCAGGGTACTCAAACGCATGCCGAACAGCCTATAAGGAGGAAACAGTTATCGGAGAAATGTCATGAGCGGAACGGTATTGGTCACGGGCGGGTCGGGCTTTATCGGCGGCTGGTGCGTCGTGGGACTGCTTGAGAAGGGCTATACGGTGCGCACGACGGTGCGAAACCTCGCCCGCGAAGCTGAAGTCCGCACCCATCTCGCCAAGGCCGCACCCGACCTTTCGCGCCTGAGCTTCTTCGCTGCCGACCTCATGTCGGATGCCGGCTGGGACGCTGCCACGCAAGGCTGCGACTATGTTCTCCACGTCGCCTCTCCCCTCGGCGTGGCCGAGCCGAAGGACCCGAACGTGCTCATCACGCCGGCGCGCGAGGGTGCCAAGCGCGCGATCAACGCCGCGATCAAAGCGGGCGTGAAGCGCGTGGTGATGACGTCCTCCGTCGCCGCCTGCCACGGCGACGACGCCAAGCCCGAATACACAAGCGACGAGACGGTCTGGACCGATCTCACCGCGCCCAACGTCGGCGCCTATACCCAATCGAAGACTCTCGCCGAGCGCGCGGCGTGGGAGCTGATCGGCGAGAAAGGCGGCGTCACATCGCTCGCCACCGTCAATCCGAGCCTGGTGCTCGCGCCGGTGTTGAGCGGCGACTATTCGGACTCGGTGCAGGTGGTGCAGCGCCTTCTCTCCGGCAAAGTGCCCGGCATTCCGAAGCTCGGCTTCAATATCGTGGACGCGCGCGACGTGGCCGATCTGCACATCCGCGCCATGACGGCGCCGGAGGCCGCGGCCAGCGCTTCATCGCGGCGGCGAATTTCGCGTGGATGGGCGAGCTTGCGGAGTTGTTGCGCGCGCGGCTGGGCGACGCGGCGTCGAAAGTGCCGACGCGCAAGGTGCCGCCCTTCGTGCTGAAGCTGGTGGCGCTGTTCGACAAGGATCTGGGCGCGGTCGTGCCCAGCCTCGGCAAGAAACACGATTATTCCTCGGCCAAAGCGCAGTCGTTGCTCGGGTGGCGCCCGCGTTCGCTGGAGGACACCGTGCTCGACACCGCCAAGAGCCTGATCGCCGAACGGCTGGTCTGACGGAGCCAGACGACCGGCACTCGCGTTTCCATCCTTTCCGGAGAGAAGCGAACGTGACGAACCTCCTGTCCCGCCAATGGCTTGCGGCGTCGATTGCCGCCGCGGCCATTGTCGTGGCGGGCTTGGCGTTCGTCTTCCTGCACCACACAACGCCCAAGCCTCCATCGCCGCATATCGCGAAAGTGCAGACGCCACACGTCGCGGTGAATCCGATGCTTCCTGCCCCGGCTCCGGCGCCACCCGCGAAGCCCGCGCCGCATGTGCCGACCGCGTTCGAGCGCGAACAGACCATGAGCTTCGGGCAAATGATGTCTCGCTGGGACCCGTTCATCCTGGAGGCGGCGAAGCGATTCAACGTTCCCGCCGCGTGGATCCGTGCCGTGCTGCGCGCGGAGAGCGGCGGGCGCACCATGCTGGCCGAGAACCTGCCCATCACCTCCACCGAAGGCGCGATGGGCCTGATGCAGCTTATGCCCGAAACCTATGACGAGATGCGCAAGGCTTATCGCCTCGGCGTCGACCCGTACGATCCGCACGACAACATCATCGCGGGCACCGCGTACCTGCGCATCCTGCGCGCCAAATACGGCTATCCCCAGATGTTCGCCGCGTACAACGATGGCCCCGGCAATCTCGAGCAGCGCATGGTCGACGGCGGATTACTGCCCGCCGAAACGCGCAACTACGTCGCCACCATCACCGGCCGCCTCGAAGGCCTGCCCGCCGGCCACGGCAATCTCAAATTCACCCGGCCCGACGGCTCGGCGGTGTGGATCGACGGCGGCTCGGCGGTGTCGGTGCGCGCGGCATTCCCCGGGGAATATCCGCTGGCGTGCAGGCCGTGATCACCATCGGCCGCGTCCACCAGGCGGTGCGCGAGCCCCTGGCGAAGGTCAGGAGCGCGATCCGGGCCCGCGGCGGCGGGGCTTGACGGCGCCCCTTTCTCCAATCCCGCCAAACCCTTGAGGCCCGCGACGTTATCGGGCACAACACCGCGCTTGGCGCGGCGGCATTCTCTATATATGCAGGCGCCCCGACGGAGCTGTGGCCGAGTGGCTGAAGGCGATGGTTTGCTAAACCATTATACGTTGTAAAGACGTATCGAGGGTTCGAATCCCTCCGGCTCCGCCAATTTTTTCGAATCTTCAAGATAGTTCAGTCGCTTGTGGACCGCCCGGTGCGATATCCCACGAATGGTCCCACAACTTCGCCAGCGCGACGCGATCTCCGCTCCTACCGACTATGGACCTCCCGGCAACGTGGCACGCCACGCATCTCATCCTCGGATGAAGAACCGCAAGGTCAGCACATTTAATCAGAAAATGTTTCGAACCGCTTCAATGTTCCATGAGTATCGGCGCCTTGGCTATCCGAGCCAGATGGGATTTGGGGAGCCAGCGCCGAGACACTGTAGATCACATTCTCGGAATGAAGTGGCTAGCGACAACACTAACGACGTGCTGACAGCTTATTTGATATCAATGCGCTAAAAACATACCCGGTAAGTTGGCCATACTGAACTCTCGACCAACCGCCCCCAACATTTGAAAACACGATAACAGAACGCCCGACGGGGATGACGCCGGATATAGGTGCCCCGACTAAGGGCAATGTTCTGACGTCGGCCTTGTCCAAAGTAACGCCAATCACGGGACCACTAACAGTAACCGCTTGAGCGTTCTTAAGGCCGCTCGAAGGTTGTGGCGGCCGGCTCACCACAACAAAAACCACGGCAGCAAGGAGAGTCAGCCACAAAGTTGGTTGAGCAACGCGTGTGACGATTTGGACCAGTTTAGCGACGCTCTAGCGCGCGCAAAAAGCACGCCCGGGAAAGTGAATGCAGTGCTGGGTCCGACAGAAAAGGCGCTGTTGTCTCGTGAGCGCGCACGGCGTTGACCTTGATCCTAGCCATGGCGATGCGGAAGTATGGCTACAATCCGAGAGCCGCCCGCAACGAAGCCGTCGGTCAAATTGCCGGCGACGTGCAGCTTCTTGGTCTTTCGTTGGACGAGGACACCGTAAGAAAGTGGCTTAGCGAATCTGCTTCGACCATAGATATAGAAAACTTGTAAAAGCAGGATCGCGCGATACCTCGCTTTCTCAACATGACAACATAAACGTCGTGTCGTAGTCACCTATCGGGACGTTGCGCTGCCTGCTCCAGGTGTTGTGGGCATCGCTATCGGCGAGCGCGCCGTACTCTTCCGTCAAGCCACCGCCGAACTGAGGTGATCCAATGAGGAATAGCAGACCATAACGAGGAACTGGCGCACATCTATTCGGCGTTACGTCCTGTGCTCAAGTATCGCTCTTTAAAACTCAATTTGATAGAGATTCGTTATTTTGAACCCCTCTGCTGTTGAATTCACATAAAGCTCCCACTGAATTTGACCATCATCGTAACTCTGCACCGTGACTTTGTATTTCGAATTGCTGGGAGCGAATTCGACAGGGAGTTGCTGAACGCTTGTCAATCGCACAGAAGCCGGTGATTGAAATAGTGCCTCCACGAGCATTTGGTAGCTTTCGGATTGTCGCGCCGATCCGGACAAGACGGAATCGAAATTTCGCCTGGATGCCGAAGCGTGCCCCCAAAAATCCACGACGCCACGGAAATGCGGTTCCGATACCCCCGACACCCCGGAATAGCGAACGTCATCTTGTCTGGGGCAACCATCGTTAGAAATTGCCATCAAGACTTGATTTTGCCTGCGCGTATTTCTGGGATGCGCATCAAGTATCTTATTCGTCGCAGGATCGACAAACGATACCGGCAATATCTCGAAGCTGCATACGCCGGCATGTTCGACGACGGGCGATATCGGCGCGTAGTTCGTGGGTCTACCGGTACCATCAACGCAGATCCTTGCGATATCGCCACCTTCGTTGCGCAGCAGATACTTTTCCGCCCTCGAGATCGACGGATCGTTGGCGACAACGATGCGGCACGCGTCCAGACCCTCCGACGCATTGGAAGGCGGTGCGAACACAAGCGCCATCAGGATAGCTGCAATGGCACCGAGACTCACATGGAGCCTAGTGGCGATGCGAATATGCATCGATCAGACTCCTTGCTTCGTTTTGGTTGAGATACCCATTTGGGGATGTGTCATAGGGGTACATGACACTGTTCCGATCACCCGAATGACCGAAGCCGAAGACGTGTCCGACCTCATGCGAAAAGACATTCTCGCGATGCTCGATGGCTTGAGGCTTGTAAGTGAATTCGGGATAGACAGTTATTTCGCTGTTACCCTTGGAAGAGGACGCCAGGGCGTCAGCCAGAGTTGAACCAGTCGGCTGAGCGTCCGTGGGGTTAAACCACAAATCCGGACGCGGATAAGGATCGCTTCGTTTCATCTGATACCGATAGAAACTCAGGGATATCTCGTCGCCGTCCGGATACTTGTGATTGAACCTGCTCAAATCGGCAATTGCTTGAGCACAACTCATTCCCAATCCGTCTGATTCATTGCATCCGACCGACACCTGGCCGACCAGTTTTCTGCCTTCGGCGTGTACGCTTGGTAGCGCCCGGAACGCACCTTCGAGAACAGCATCACCCTTTGGAACTATGCCGGCATTCGAGTTAGCCGAGGCAAAAGCCTGACCTTCACCGCCGGCGTTGCGCTGATCGAAATACCTCGCCAACGCACCACGAATATCCTGCGGTCCGGCATTTTCGCTGCCGCCGCCGCTGATCATGAAGGTGGCGACGGCTTTTCCGCCGCGATAGGCGATCACGAGATGAGAGCCGCTCAGGCCACCGTGGCTGGCCTGTTCGCTTAGCGTGTGGTCGATCATGCTGTCGAGATCGGCATCGCCGGTATTGGCGCGCATTTCGCCGTTGGGACCGACATCGACGTTGACGGTCTGTCCCGACCCCATATTGGCCAGCGCCGCGGAGTCGTTGCCGACCTCCACGTGGCCCGTCGGATCGGTATATGACAACGGATTGTCGGAGACGTAGCTGTAGCGGTTGTAGTCCTGGCCGAAGTACGGGTCAGGCACCACGTCGTCGGGCGACAGGAACGCGCCGAGGCTCGGATCGTAGATGCGGGCGTTGAGATTGACTTCGCACAGCCCGCCGGGGAGTTGCTCCTGGGCCGGAGAAACCGCGCGAAGAGAAATCCGTCTGCGGCAAGGAGCAGGTCGTGTCGTCGGCGCCGGTCAGCGCGTTGCGCTGCTTGCCCCAGGGGTCGTAGGCGTCGCTCTCGACCAGCGCGCCGTGTTCGTCGGTCAACGCCACCGTCGAGCCGAGGTGATCGGTCGTGAAGTAGCGCACCGTCACGGTCGAGCCCTTCACGCTGCGCTCGGCGACAATGTGACCGTCGGCTTGTATGTAGGAGCGCCAATAGAGCCCGCCGCCCACCGGCGCGAAGCGCTCGGTCATCGTGCCGGAGCCCGCGTCGTTCAGGTATTGCGTGACGCCGGCCGGCGAGCTCTGCTGCAGACGGGCATGGCTCTCGTCGTAGAGCAGGCCGATCCCGGTCGTGCCTTGCGTCATCGACGCCACCATGTCGAACGACGTCCACGACACCGTCTTCGCCGCCGAGCCATCGCACGACGATGCCGACGTCATGCACAGCAGATTGCCGTCCGCGTCGTAGACGAAGTTGGGATTGGCGACGCCGTCATAGGTCCCGACGACGGACGACAGGGGCGTGCGGATGCGTGCCGGCATAGACGAAGCAGTCGCTTGCTCCGCATATATCCGACTTCTCCGTGATCGAACCGGCGGAATTGTACCGCATCGTTCGAGTCGCCGTGCCTCCCCTACAAGTAAACTATAAGTATTCAGACGGTTCAACTGGTCGTATGTGAAAGCCTCAGAGACTCCGTGTAATGTATCGCCCCTTTGGATCAGGTTACCGACCGGGTCGAATTGCGTCGATATGTTGGCTATTTCCCCCAGGCACGCCGCAGAATTCATGGTTACGCAAACATTCAGCATACGGCCTGTCAAGGGGTCGTAGCCGTCCGTGGTGATGGCGCCATTGCCGCCACGGACTTGGTGAGCTGGAGGGACGCATTCCTGGCGGTCGCAGCCCAGTAGACAAGGGTCGGTGTGGCATCGTCGTGGATGCTGGAGAGATATCCGTGTGCGGAGTAAACGAAGTCCTGAGTAAAGCCCGAGTAGTTACGGACGCTGACTATTTTTCCGGTTGTGACATCGTAGGTGGTGATGTTGTGGAAATTGATACCGCCGGTCGAGAGGGTGGTCTGCAGCGGCCGACCGATGGAATCGAACGTGTAAGAGCGGCTATAGCCCGGTCCGCAAGTGGCGCCAGTACAGTTGGTACTGACCAGCGCATCGATGTTGTGGTTCGCGGCTGAGGCGCCGTAAGTCCAGGTGGCGCTCATGTCCGGCTCAACACGCGAGACGAGCCGTCCGAGTGCGTCGTAGGCGAGCGCGGTCGTGGTGTGGTTCGCAGCCTCGACGGCGCTGGTTTGCTGATAGAGTTCGCCGAATGCGTCGGTGGCGTAGATCCATGTCCCCATGTCGGAATCGATGGACGAAGTCTTGCGACCGCGCAGGTCGAACGTGTTTTTCACCGTGGCCGACCCCGGCGGATCGGCTTTGGTCATGTCCCCGAATGCGTCGTAAGTGAAGGCGCTGACCTGGTTGTGGGGATCGATGGTTTGCGCGATGAGGCCTTGCGCGTTCTTGACCGTCGTTGTCGTGTGATTGAGCGCGTTGGTCCACGGTCGAAGTCAGACCGTCGAACTTGTATGTAGTCGTGCTCGCGTCCGGCGCAGTCGAGAGCCAGATGCGGCCCAGCGGATCTTGATCCACCGTGTCGCCGGGGGATGTTCACCACATATCCGGATGTCGTCCAAACCGGCGTGTCCACGCCCAGGAAATACGGCCGGCTCTGCACCGCCACGCGGCCGAGTTTGTCGAAATGCGTTTCCGCCCGTATCCACGGCGCGGGGCTGGTGTCGAATGAGGCGGTGTCGGTAGCGATCGCGCGGCTCAGGGAGTCATAGTAGGCGATGACCGCGGGCCCGTTGGGCGTCATGCCATCCGGCGCCAGCGGCGTCGCCTGCACGAGATAGGCGCCATTCGCGGGGCATGCCGCCACGCCGCCATTCACGCCGGAGCAGTAGACGTAGGAATAGGCCGTGCTGGTGCCGTCCGGACGCAACTCCTTCGTCACACGGCCGAACATATCGTAAGTCCAGCTGGTGGGAATACCGTTGGGCCCGGTATGGCTCGCGGGAGTGCCGTAGTTGGAATTGTATGTCCACTGCTCGCTCTCGCTGAGCGCATTCGCGATGGAAGTTGCGAACTGACCTTTGGCATCGTAGGTCGCGGTGGTATTGCGCGTCTGGCTGACGAGGCCGCCGATCGTGGCGGCAAGCCCCATGACGGCGGTGACATGTTTGTTGCCGAACGAGTCGTAAGTGTAGTCCGTCTCGAGCCGGAGCGCGCCGGTGTCTTGCGGCTCTATGATCTCGGACGTGACAAGACCAGACGAAGGATCATAAGCGAACGAGGAATGGCGCGTGAGAGTGGAGGAGCCCACACTGCTCTGCACCGCCGTCGTGAGGAGCCGGCCGAGGAACCAGTTCGTCGTGTCGTTCTGCCAGGTATTGGTGACGACCTTGCTCGAGCCATCGGAAACCAACGCCGTAGAGGTCAGGACGTTGCCATAGTCGTCATAACTATTGCTGGTCGTGATGCTGGGAAGCGCCGCGCCGTCGGTATCGGTCGCCTGCGCCGCGCTCGTGCACAGCTCCACCGTATAAGGCGGCGCAGTTTCGACGCCGCCCGCGCAGTTCTTGTCTGTCTGATAGGTGTTGGCGACCGTATTCAGCGTGACCGGCGGCAGACCCGTTGGCGTCCAAACCTTCGTGTGCGAACTCACCTCACCGACAAACGGAAAATCCGTGCGGTAGACCGTGGTCTCGGCAGCGCGGAGCTGCGGGTCCGTCGCGGTGACCTGCGTGAAGCCGAGGAAGCCGCGGCCCGAATGGTCCAGCTTGGCACCGGCATAAGTGTAGTCGGTCTCGTAGCTGCCGCCGATGCCATCGCTCGACTGGAATTTTGAGACGACATATTGGGCGCCGATCATGTCCTCGATCGGATAGGTCGCGCCGGTGCCCTTTGTGTACACCGACGGGTCGTTCACCGCCGTAGGTGACAGACGTGCTTGCATTGAGTCCGTTCGTTACGCTGGTCATCAGTTCGGGCGTGTAGGTGAAAAGGATTTCCTGATCGTCGCCGGAAGGCGGCTGATACCAGATGTCCTGCGCACCGTCGTTGTTCCAGTCTGCGATCACGAGTTGCGTCAGCGAGGTCACTGAGCCGGATACTGGTATCGTCGCGGCCAAGACGAATTCACTTCCCGTGGAAAGGTAGACCAGCAACGAGGAATTGTCGGCAGACAGCACGACGAGATCTGATTTGCCATCGCCATTAAAATCCGCGGCCAACGCGCCACCGTTGCTGTTGAACGGCGCCATGCCGGCGTAGACGAGCCCCGTACCAGTTGAAAGGAATATCTGGCCTGTGTAGTCGATGAGATCGGCTTTGCCGTCGCCGTTGAAGTCGCCGATGATGGGCGGGACCTGGATGTATTCTCCGTCGGGCGCCATGTAGGCAAAATGTACGGCATTTGTGGAATAGTTTGTCACCGCGGGCGAGCAGGAATATTCCAGTACAAGAGTCGACGGATCGATGCCCCCTACGATGTCCGCACAACCATCGCCGTCAAGATCGGCAACCGTCTGCACGCCACCTCCGCCAGTCCAGTACGCGGATTGCGCCTGAAAGTGCCATCGCCGTTGCTGAGCAACGCGCCGCCCGGTAGCGACTCGGTTCCGACCGCCAAGATGTCGGTACGCCCGTCGCCATCCATGTCGGCGAGCATGCCAGCACTGGCATACCCGGGAATATTGAACGACGTTCCACTCGATAAAGCGGCTTTGACGAAAGAAGCATTGGAGATAGTCGTGACTTCATAGAGGTCCGTCTTACCATCGGCGCTGAAGTCCACCGGCTCCTGGTTCGGACCGAAGCCCATCCACCCGCGCAATGGGCAAAACGGTCCTGTCGTCGGCGGCGTTTGTGTGTTGTCAGTGACCTGAAGCGTCGTAGCCGTGAACGATGTACCGGCGAGGTTGCCCAGATAGAACGGACCGCCTTGGGTCGGCGGGCATGGCGGATAGGGCACGCCATTGTTTACAGGCGTCACCAGGGCGTCTGTGAGCCCATCGCCGTTGAAATCTCCAGCAACGACCGTCGCCGCGATCAGCGGATTTCCGGTCTTCGTCGAATCCGCGATGCTTTGGTTGACCGTGCTGTACGTCAGGACGTTCCTCGACCCCTGCCAGCCAAAGGTAAGCGGGGCGAGGCATCTCTGGGTGCTACTCGCGTCACATTGGGTGATCGTGGTCAATTCGTCGTGCGAAGCGCCGGAGGCCGCCGGCGTGTAGCTGATCTCGTAGTCGAGCACTTCGTTGGCGCCAGCATAGGTCTGGACCTCGCTCAAGAGCACGGTGCTCTTCATGACCGAACCAGCCTGATAGTAAGCCGTCACATCGGTGCGTGTACCATAGATGAACTGAACCGAGTTGTAGGCGGCGAGGCCCGCCGCATCGTTGGCCGTATAGTGGATGGCGAGCGGATAAGTTTGGCCGTTGATCGTATCGTTGATGTAGTTAACAGTGAGATAGTTGCCCTTTGTGTCGCTGATCTTGTCTACTGCCCACGCACGCGCGGTCGGCATGGTGCCGCTGCCGTCCGCTTTCAAGGGCAATATCTATTTTATTCGCGCCCTTGTGTGCGGGTGTGCGGGATAGTGTGCGGTCCAGTCAATCTCCGCATAAATATTTTTGCGCAAATCTTGCGCACACTGAAGGTTAGAGCGACCCTCTTCATGTCGAGCCATTGGGGCTCGTCCCGCAGCTAGGAACTCAGCTGCTTTGTTGGAGAGACGTTATGAAAAAGATTGGCCTAATCGTCGGACTGATCGCGCTCGCCGCGCCCAGTCTGTATGTGACTTCGACCCAGGCGCAAGCGACGCGCGCATGGATCTCGGGCGTTGGGAGACGACGTCAACCCTTGCAGCTACACGCCACAATACGATCACTACACGGGCGCCGTCAGGAACGGCGGCGAGAGATTTGCCATCACCGACACCGGCTGGGGCAAAACATCGACCGTCAACGAGACCGTCGCCAACGGGGTTTCGCGCCAAGCACGCGGTCCCGCAGCCAGCTGCATTCAAAATTCTGCGTCGAACAATCCATCGCGCTGGGGCGCGAGCGAGACAGGACGTGACGACCATGGATGGCAACTCCACCAAGAGATGCGGCGGTGTCCGCGACAGGCAATGACGATATTCGAAGCGAAAGGGTCTAACTCCGGGCAGTAGTCGGGAAATCGCTTCGATTTAGGGTTAGATCCAATCCGACATCTTCATGCAGGAGCAGAAGATGCCGAACACGCGCCCAGGCCGCGAGTGGCCGGACGTTTGGGTAACTGACCACGAGACGAGGAGGATTAGAGAGCGCACAAGATCAAGGATCGCATTGATCGTCGTAGTGGCGGTCATTCTCGGCCTTGGCGGTGCTATATGGTACCGGATGCAGTGTGGTGAGTGGGGATGGCCGCTAGGCTTGCTCCTCGGACTCGCCATACGTTGGTTATCCGATATCATCCGGCACTACTTCGGACGCGGGGGTGATTCCGATGACGACATCGATTTGCACTAGTGGGCGCTCGCTGTGATGAGGCATGAACGATGGCGCGCGTAAAAAACATTTCGCTCGGGCCTGACGCCCAAGCGCGACTGGATGAACTTGTAAAGAAGGCGAAGGCTAGCTCCGCGTCCGAAACTGTTCGGAATGCGCTCCGCTTTTACGAATACGTCGTAGAAGAGTCTATCGCTGGTTCGGACTTCTTCGTCCGAAAGAAGGGCGACAAGGATAGCGATCTAACAAAGATAAAATTCATCTACTGATACAGTTATCACTGCACGATATTTTCTAGTCATTTCCTACCAAAAAAACTTAGCACTTTCTTGTTTTAGAAAAAATCAGATTCAACAACACTCTTTGTTTCGAAAGCCTTCGAGTCGAGCAGGACCTCTTCGCGGGCTCCATGAGCATATTTTTGGCCGTCAAAGCATTTCGCGCTGAACGCTCCACTCGGTGTCCCGCCGATCATCAGCTTCAGATAGACGTGGCAGTTCGGAAGATTGAGCAGGTCTTGCACATCGAACGTCGGCTGAAACTCCTTCGCCAATATCCCCTGCATCCTCCGGCCCCACCCGAAACGAAATGATCGTTCCCGCGTTGCCGAGGACCGCGTGCCGGATATCCGGTTCTAGCTGATGCATGTATTGATGCGCGAGCGTGAGGCCAACACCATATTTCCTTAGCTCGCTCATCATGTTGGCGAGCATGAGCGTCGTGAAGGTCTGGAACTCATCCACGTATATGAAGAAGGGGCGGCGCGAGTTGGATGAGTTCTCAGCGCGACTAAACGCAGCCAAGCCGAGCGTCGAGACAATGAGGCTTCGAGGAGCGTCGAACTGTCCTCACCAAGCCGTCCCTTCGCGAGGTTCACCAACAGCACCTTTCCCTCATCCATAATTGAGCGGAACTGAGGCCAATTTCAGGTTCGACAAGGATGCGATACAGCGTGGGATCGGAGAGAAGCGCTCCGAGCTTGTTCTGAATCGGGGCGACGGCGTCGGACTTTTGGCGGAAGTGATATTGCTCGAACTCGTGTTGCCAGAAGCGGCGGACGACCTCGTTTCGAATGCGCGCGGTGATCTGCTTGCGGTATCGCTCATCCGCATAGAGGCGGAGGATATCGGGGAGCCGGGCGTCCTTTGTCTCAAGGAGTGCATAGAGCGAATTCCTCAAGATGTGCTCCATACGCACGCCCCAAGCATCGGACCAGAGCTTCTTGAAGGTCTCGATCAGACCGGAGACAGCGAGCGGGATTTTATCGTCCCGCACACGACGAAGGGGATTGTATCCGAAAGGTTGAGCGCCCTCCGGCGCGTTGAGATACAGGACACGACCCGGCTCTTCAGCCGCCGTGTCCTTGGCGATCGCCTCCGCGAGATCGCCGTGTGGATCAAGTAGTGCGAAGCCGCGACCTGCTGCCAGGTCTTGCCTCGCGAGAGTTCCAAGGAGCGTGGACTTTCCCACGCCGGTCTTGCCGATGATGTAGAGGTGTGAGAGGCGGTCCGACTGCTTGATGCCCAAATGAGGCGGTTGTCTTGGCGGAAGTCGGAGCGAGCGAAATGTGAGACAGCGCTAGATTGGTCCATATCGCAATGGTGAGATCGACGGCGCGTTTCGCACAGGCTGCTATTTTCGACGCACTGTCCCGTACGTAGACATGCGGACTTCGGGGACGTCCATTGCGGCGAGAGTGCCGCACGCGACACTTTGTAGATATTGGCAGCCTTCAAGACCCCAGCAGCGGCATCTATCCTGCTCGTATGCGTGATCGTTTCGTTGCGATGATACCGCTCGATGAATACCGAACGATGCTCGGCTCGTTCGCACGCAAGCTCTCAGAAGAACAGATACTCAAACTGCGTCGCCAAGAGTTTGAGATAGCTGAAGCGATATTCGAGCTGTGGCTGCGAAAGAAAGGCGACATCGGCAAGGCCGACGATTCGAGCTAGCGCAGCCGGTCAGGTATACTGGTCGTCACGATCCGCTTTTATGACTGTCTCCAAGAACAAAATATTTTGCATCGTATATTGCCGTGTCAGTTCCAATAAACAGGCCCAAGAAGGCGAGAGCTTCGATGTCCAAGCGGAAATCTGCACTCGCATAGCAACAAGCCGAGGTTGGGTAGTCGCGCATGATCCTTGGAAGGAAACGTTCTCCGGTCGTAGAGATAGCCGCCCAGCGTTTCTTGAAATCTTGGAGTTCCTCGACCAGAACCCCGACCATGTTCGATATTGTCTATTCCGCTCGATAGATCGCTTCACCAGAGGCGGCAGCCTCTCATATGAAGAAATGAAACGCGAGCTGACGCGCCGCGGCGTCGAACTCGTCGATAGCTACGGCCTCATTCAGCCGACGAGGAACACGCTCGAAGACCTCGGGTTCGAGTACGACTGGAGCCGTTCTTCTCCAAGCGAAATCACCGAAGTTGTTGTTGCGACATCAACAAAACAGGGAGGTAACGGGCATACTCACCCGCCTCATCGGGCAGGAAATTCGGCTCGCTCAGCGCGGATACAAACTACGCCAAGCCGCTGATGGATTCGAGAACGTCAAAATCGTAGTAGGCGGACACAAGCGCACCATTCAGAGGCCACACCCGGAAACGAGCGCCATACCTCATGGAAATGCTCGCGCTTCGCGCCGCCGGTCACATGACGGACAAGCAAATATGCGAGCGAGTTAACGCGATGGGGATACCGCACCCTCCGCATGAACCGCTGGAACAGAAGCCGTGAGGAAGTTGTCGGACACACAGGCGAAAAATCGCTCACGCCTGAACGCCTCCAAGCCCTCATTCAACGGCCAGTCTACTGCGGGGTTGTGTGGGAGAAGTGGACACGATGGAAGCCAGTCCGCGCGCCGTACTCAGGACTGGTTTCCATTGATACATTCAACGCCGCCAATCGGGGAAAGGTTGTCATTACCGAACAGCCTGACGGCACGCTCGACCATTCTTCACAGTGCCAAATCGCGCAAGGCGCCGAAATCGAACCAACGTCACCCGCTCTTTTCCATACCGAGGGGGTGGTAGCTTGCTCTGTTTGCCGGAAACCTCTGTCCGCGAGCGCGTCGCGCGGGCGAAGGTGGTCAGTACTTTCCGCCTATCATTGCGCCAGATCACACCGATATGTCGGCATAAGGAAGTCGAGGCTCGAAGCGGCGCTCAGGTCATTCGTGTCCAAGCTGCGCTTTCATGCTAAGGCGAGCGAACGCATTCATGCAGCACTTGTACGACTCTATAACGACCGTCTCGGAGAACTCAAAGAAAAGGTATCCGCGATTGATCGAAACGTTGAGGAGTTGGAGCTTCGCAAGGCAACCGCGATAAGCGCTTTCAAGCTCGCCACCACCGATCTTGTACGCCGCAGCATGGAAGAGGAGGCCCAAGACTGCGACAACCAAATTCAGAAGGTACAGACAACGAGCGAGCGACTTGCCATTGCCCAGCATGATATAGATGCCTTTTGTAGAGGACGTGCGTGTAGTTTTGGAACACCCCTCGCTTTTGCTAGAAAGCCCAGAAAATACAGCGCATTTGAAGGCGTTGTACTCGCTGGTTTTCGAGGAAATTCCGACCTATGAGGAATTGGGTTTTGGAACCGCAAAATTCTCTTTGTTTATGCGGCTATCTTCGCAATTTGAATCCGTGGAATCGATGTATGTGCACTTACGTCAATTGGGTTGGAACCACATGGAAGAGATTATACTGAGTTGGAAGAAGGACGCGCCGCTTTTGCGCGCACTGTTCTCTACGATGTCCCCGAAGTCTTGAAGTCCTAACGCTCGGCGTCATTGCTCGTAGAAATTATGCACACTATATCGGCAAGTCTTCTCAACGAATTTGATGCTAGGCCACGCGTTTCAGTTCAATGACGCCAATATTTTGCCGATCTCGACCTGAATAATATTCACCTTTCAACGTTTCCCCATCAGGCATCACACAAATCTTGCGACCCCACGATGAGAATGCATCGTCTCAGGTGCCGACGCAAAAGGCTCATTTACAAACTCATAGCTAAGGGTCGCTCCGCTTCCTGGCTTAGGCTGGCCATGATGCTATGAAAGGTGAGAGAGATCGGTTACTCCGCGTATAGAAATCTCTTGCCACGTTTGCTGAATTGATACGTTCAGTTCTCGCGTCGAAGTTAGCCCATTCGAAGCGCCCGGCGTTTCCGTTGGTATCACGCGTCCTTCCAAGTACCGGCAAGAACAGGTGTCTTAAACAGGCCCCGCGCTATGAAGAATCCGCAGTTTCCAAAGCTGATGGTCGAATAGCCAGTAAATCATCCCATACAGCGTCATCGTATCGAGCGGCGGCGCCCACCAAGGCAGATTCACGCCAAGCCGAGCCATAAACACGGAAACTAGATAAGCCCCGCCAATCGCAATAGCAGCCAAAGCGAATGGCATATGCATTCTGTCCGCCGAGTTCGAGGAATAAGTATGCATCACCAATTTACCCACGCTCGATTTGCGGCTGCGAGAAAACGCTTGGAGGTTAGCGTGACGCCATTGCGTCGGACTATCGCCAACTAGGGGGACGACACCATTTTGACACAGTACGCCCTTGCACAGACGCAGCAGATAGATGGGATAGAATTGCCGGAACCGAAATTGAGAAGTCTCCTCGGAAAACGTTGTCGGGTACGCTATGCAGCGAAGCTTCGACAAAGTAGGAGGGGGCAACTTCCCGAGCGATGTAGCCCTTGTCTACTAAATGGCTTCGGAAATTTTTGAACAATCTTACAGTGGCCTTATAGCGCCCACCTGTCCTATCGGCATGATTTTTCTCCTGCCCGCGCTCGATATGATATTTTGGGTAGTTGACGATTGGATTGCCCGAAGTATCAAAAAACTGGACGCCGTAGTGCGCGGGTGGAGCTGGCAGAGTTCGGAAATGTCGCATACCGCCGAAATTGGAATGCGGGGAAGGACGTCCGCGGTCATTCGTCCCGCTCCCGTCGCGACTTCAATTGCTTTGGCCCCGGCGCTACTGACGCATTGCCAAAATGAGATCGCAGCGCTGCAAGCACGTCATCTCTCAAACCATCCCATTTGTATTCTGACGCGTTGAACGAAGCGGCGTGGACCTGACGCTCCGCTGGGGACAGGCGAGAAAGATCCTCATACCAAGCGCCGTCATACTGGACGACTACATCTATATCACTGTCCCGTGCGTGTTCGTATCGTTTGCGTAGGAACCCTGCAAATAGATATTTATGTTTCGACCGTTCAATGGAGAACCCTTGTTTGGTCAACGCGGTTCTCACCCGATCATATGCGGTCGAGGATATTCCTGTCCCCCCTTGGTGGGACCAAGTTTCAAGTTGCGCGCGCGGAATCGCCATGGGCGAAGTATATCTTGGATTGTGTGCCGTGCCACCATTACTGGTGAGCTGGGCGCAGGCAACTAGCATCGGAGAAGCCATCGCTCGACAGCCTGTCGAAATAGGCAGCCTTTTCCCGCGTTCTATTTGCGAGAAACTGCATGCATGAATGCAAGCACTTCAAACAAAAGCGATGCGCGCAGATGTGTGCCAACCGTGTCGCGGGCAACCTCGGACACGCTCGTCGAGCTGGTCTATGACCCCATCAAGCGCCAGACCGCCCTCGCCGTTTCCCGCTTCAATGGCCTTTGGAACATCGAGCAAGAGGTGAAGATCGAAACGGGGCGAGACGCTTGTGCCGTACTCTGCCAAGAACAATCTCATCGCCTCCGGTTGTGTGCTCCTTCCGTCAGGCCCCGTCGAGTATGGCTTGAGAGGAGTTGATCGCGGACATCCGCTCCTTCCTCTATCGCTATGTCGATCTCTCTCCGATCTTTGAGAAGATCGCGCCGTATTATGTGCTCTTGTCCTGGGTGCATGACGCCTTCGGCGAGTTGCCGTATCTGCGCTTCCGAGGGGACTACGGAACCCGGCAAAACTCGCGCCCTCCTTGCCGTTGGTTCGCTCTGCTATCGGCCCTTCTTCGCCTCGGGCGCTTCAAGCACCTCGTCCATCTTTCGCGTACTCGATTCCTTTGGCGGCACCCTAATCCTCGACGAGGCCGACTTTTCATACAGCGACGCCCGGGCCGATCTCGTGAAAATCCTGAATAACGGCACGGTAAAAAGGAATGCCGGTGCTGCGGACCGTTCAAAAACCGACACAAAGAGTTCGATCCGGCTGCCTTCAAAGTGTTCGGGCCGAAGATAGTTGCAATGCGCCAGAGCTTTCGAGACGAAGCCCTTGAAAGCCGCTTCCTCACGGAAGAGACCGGGACGCGCCCGCTTCGCGCCGACATTCCGATCCATCTGCCGCTGAGCCTCAAGGCCGAGGCACTAGAACTCCGCAACCGGCTACTACACTTTCGCCTCTCAGAGTTTTTCAACATCAAAACGGACACTTCCGCGCTCATCGAAGGTATCGAGCCGCGCCTTAATCAGACGGCGCTATCGCTCTTGAGCCTCGTTGACGATCCGGCACTTCGCGCCGAGATACAGGCATGGCTCATTGCTCAAAATGATTTGAAGCTGGCGGATCGCCGCGCGACACCTGAGGCGGGGCGTGGTCGCCGCTCTCGCCGAAGCATTCGCAGCTTCCGAAAAGCACCATGTCCTTCTGCGTACCGTGATGGACAAGTTCAACGACGACCACGAAATCGAATATGGCTATCCGATGACGGCTAAGTGGGTTGGCTACATGGTGCGGGTCCGCCTCGGCATCGCGACCCATAAGAGCGGCGCTTCTATGTCGTCCCTGCGAGCGAACGGCCAAAGGTCGAAGCGCTCCGCGTTCGGTTCGGTCTCCCCGCGCGATGAACAGACTTTGGGATTTTTGAAGATTATTTGAGCGCCAATTCATGCCCGATGTGGAAGGTGTCGGTGTTCGCTTGGCCTCCCGCAGCACGACGCCCTGTCGAAAAGGACAGCCGTGTGTCCGCTTCGCGTCGCTGGCAACATAGCGAATGCCGACGTATGACCAGTCCCGTCTCATCGTATCTTCGTACCCACCGCAAGCGGTGGTCTTTGACGTGCGAGGACCTTGGAATGCTGCTTGGTGTATCGGCGACGCGATCAACAAGTACGAACTCGGCCAGCGCTCTATTCCAACCGTGCTTCTTATCGCAAGTGAAGTCATATTCAGTGCGCCAAGCGAGGAGATGTTCCCCGCCCTTTATTCATCGGTGAAGATCGGGCTCGCAGCAAAAGCGCTCGCTCTCTCCGCTCGTTACGCGAACTATCCAAGCAATGCATCGCAAAAGAAGCACGCATTGCTCTTGGAGGTCGCCCGCGGACTAACACATCCCTCATGACGCCAACCTCCACTACCTCGCACTCGCTTGTGCTTGCCGTTCACCCGACAGCGCTTGGCTTTGGCTGGGTGTTGTTCGATGGCCCCGCGTTCTCCGGTCGATTGGGGAATCGTGCGTGCGCGGCGGGCAAGCGCGAGAAGAAGTTGTTCGCGCGGTTCGAGCGGATTGTGAATCGACACGCACCAGCGGTTCTCGCCCTAGAAGTGTTCGAGGGCAAAGACGCGCAGCGGCGAGCGCGCATCCAAAACCTTTATCGGGAACTCATCCACCGCGCCCCGGGCGCGCGGTATGTGTGTCCGGGTCTATCGACGCGATGCCGTCCGCTCGTCGCTTTCACTTGCCGGACCAGCGTGCCGCTACCAGGTCGCGCTTGAGGTGGTCGCGCGCATACGGGCGCTCGACCACCTCGCACCGCGCGTTCGGAAAGCATGGCTCTCCGAAGATCCCCGCCAATCCCTCATCGACGCTGCCGCGCTCGCCCTGACGTACTTCGCCGTCATGGGCGAAGACTGACCCACCTCCCGCGCACATCGGGAGCGCCCGACCTCTCGGACGCTCCCGCACCGCACAGGGAGGTATCCATGTCAGCCGTCCTTTCCAGCACCCCATACCGCGCCCTCACCGAAAAGATCATCGAGGCCATGAAGGGAAACCCTCAGGCATACAAAATGCCGTGGCACACCGGGGACCAGCCCGGCCAACTTCCCATGAACGCCAGCACCGACGCCCCCTATCGAGGTGTCAATGTCCTCTCGCTTTGGATTAGCGCCATGCAGGGGCGGTATCCGTCCGGGTACTGGGCCAGCTACAAACAATGGCAGTCCCTCGGTGCCCAAGTCCGTAGGGGCGAGCGGGGCTCCCAGATCGTCTTCTACAAGCCCCTCGTCCCGGGCGAGGGAGAGACAGCCGGGGACGCCGAAACGCCTCGCTTCGTCATCCGAACGTCCCACGTCTTCAATAGCGCGCAGGTCGAGGGGTGGACGGCTCCGGCCCTGCCCGTTGATGCCGGGCGCGAGCCCGAACGAGGGAGGTAGACGCCTTCGTCTCGGCCACGGGTGCCCGCGTCCGTACGACTTCCAACGAGCCCTCTACCGCCGCGACCTCGACGACATCGAAATGCCCTCGCCCGCGTGGTTCACGGGCTCTCCGACCAGCTCACCCGTCCAAGCCTTCTACGCCACCCTCCTCCACGAGGTCACACACTGGACCGGAGCGCGGCACCGCCTAGATCGCGAGTTTGGAAAGCGTTTCGGGGACCATGCCTATGCGTTCGAGGAGCTTGTGGCGGAGCTTGGCGCGGCGTTTCTGTGCGCCACGTTCGGGATCGCGAACGAACCTCGCCCCGATCACGCCGCCTATCTCTCATCCTGGCTCAAAGTGCTTGAACAGGACACGCGAGCAATCTTCCTCGCGGCGAGCAAGGCCCAAGAGGCGGCGGAATATCTCGAACATCTTGCAGCCGTTAACAGCAGCGCAAGCGCATAAGCACCTTCGACCCCGGCCAGCGCCGGGGTCTCTCTTTTGCTAGCTGATCCGACGAAGCGTAGGCATCGGCTTGTTGTCCGGCGCGATGATGACAAGATCGTCGCCCCTCGAAATGCCCTACGAACGTCACCGTCATGCCCATAGCGGCTTCGTGCATGACAATCCGACCGTCGCTCAGCGTTTTGCCACGAACAACTCGTCAGTCCACCCAATCGGGCGGTTCCGTAAGGATCACGCAACTGCCGCGTCCAAGAACTCAATCGTGCTGTTCGTGCGCCCGTCTGACCATTTTCCGGAGCTACCGGATCACCACCGCACGCTGCGAGGAAGAGTACCGCGCCAAGCGCAGCAACAGTGCCGAGGTTGCTCATTCAGTTATCTCTCGCGTTTGGTTGGTGCACGGAAGCATTCCCTTCATTGCAGCGATCTCGCGCCAGAACAGAAGCTCAGGCCGAGGTTCGTGTTGTCTGCGAACCGAGCATCGAGGCCGGGCTTCACGCTGACATGCGATTTAAGCTGGCACGCGATGTCCGGGCCGATCTGCAATCGGGACATGAGGGCGTGCGTCGCATCCTCGCGCACCTTCTCAAGCGGCGCTCTCTTGAGCTCGATGTTGAACTGTCCATCTTCCGGGGAATAGAAAAGGTCGAACGAGCCGGTGTCGTCGGTCGTGCCGCACCTTCCGTCTGGCAAGCAGTATCCAAGCGCGCCGAAAGTAAGGAGCGCCCGTGGTTCACGAAGTCGGTTATGGTGCGCGGATCGTGCATGAAATCCGCGACGGTGATGGGTGCACCACCGTGCATGCGGATGGTTGTCGTGGGTCCCAATAGCACCCGGCAAGTTCCACCAACAATCCGCTCGAACGCGCTATAGACGCGGTGGCTGACTTCGCGATCTCCAACGCAAATTCGAGCAAGTAGGAATGTTGGGGTCCTGCGTCCGGATTGGAGCTATCGACAACCGACACACACGCTCCGCTCTTACATTGCATCACGAGATTTTCGGACGTTCCGCAGCGCTCCTTGGCGCCGTTCATGCCGACACTGAGTATGTCGCGCAGATCGGCCGAGGAGGTGATGACAACGGGCGCACCACTCTTTGTCGTGCCGCGAAGCGTCGCGACGACCTTATCGCCTGAGAACCGCATCGACTGAACGAGGTTGCCGACGCCTTGCTGGTTCACGCAATTGAGCGCCCCGTGCGCTGTCATATCAGCGAGGACGATTTGTCGTTCTTGGGTGCAGGTTTCGGAAGCGGCGGTGGCTTCGGAGAGTGCGACGGCTGAGAGGGCGGTCGCCAAAAGGGCGCGCAAGAGCCGGGAGTGCCCCGTACCCAGGAGAAAAACCCATAGTCCGCCCCGTCGATTGAAACAATATGCCGTATTTTGTTTCAAACCTGGAAACACTGGCTCTATGACGGCGGCGGAAGGTCCAAATAGGTTTTTTCTACGATTATCCGCTGCTTCTCAGGCTATTACTTTCGCGTAGATAAGTGTGGTGCGGATGTCCCTGTGACCAAGCAGGTCGCGAATTGCTTCAAGCTCAACGTCCAAAGTGCGAGCGTTCGTAGCAAGCTGTGTCGCAGGGCTCGCGCCGTCCGTAACCGTGCAGGGATCGAGGTACACCCCATCACCTCTTTGACCCTTCGCCACGCCGTCGAGCGTGACCAAGACCATAGCCGTTGTTCCGCTCTATATGGATCGGACTGCGCTTCTCGATACCCATGTACCTCGTTCAGCAGTGCCATAAGGAATGGCGGCACAGGAAGAGCTCTCGTAACGCCACAAGTCCGCTGCTTAAGGGTCTTGAAGTTGATAGTACCCGCGCCGTCGTCGATGCGTTCATTCGTCAGCCCGAGCGCCTCTGAAACTGCGAGGACCGCATATCGTGAGCACCATGCAGAAGGTTGCGACTTCGCCGCCTGCGCGCATCGCGGCCTGCCAGAATTCAACGCGTTCGCGCGGAACAAGAAACTTGCGACGCCCCCTCGAATCAAAGATTGACCGCTCCATCACTTGTGCAGTGATGGGCTTTCGGGCCTCTTGTCCAATATTGCTTGTTGACTTCCTTGACGCCCTTGAAACAAAATACGGCATTTGTTTTCATCAGTATACTGAATAACTGGAAAAAGTCATTCCATTCGGTGGTAAATGGAAGTCGTTTTAGCAAGCTTCAACCAGTAGATTTCGGCTTTGCGATAGGATTTTAGTCTAACAGATAAGGTCAGCTCCTGTTCGAATAATTAGATGCGATATTCTGTTGTTCGCACGTAGTTTTCGGTGCATGGCAGAGCGCTCATCATGGAGAACCGCACTCCTTTTGGCTAACTTCAACCATCAGTGACCATTGCTCGATTCGGGGTGGAGAACATGCCTGAGGCAGTTGCCGAAGAAAAATCCAAAGGACTTGCCGCAGACCCTAATCAAAGGAGCGGATGCCAAAGAACAAGTTTTGGCGGAAGCTGCGCATGAATTCGTCTTTGCGGTCGTGGGACATATTGGTTCCGGAACTTCTGTGGTCGCGAAAGCGTTCGCGGAATTGCTCAACAAGCAAAAGCCGTCTTTCGAAACAACCATATTAAAGGCGCGGAGATGTAATTGAGGAATGGGCCGGGTCCGAGGGGGAATAACTCATCCCAGCAACGCCGCACCGAGAAGCATAGCCACCGCCACAGCGTGGCAGGATCTGGGCGATACGATGCGGGAAAAAGATGGTCGACCATGCGGCGGTCGCAAGATCGCTGATCAGAAAGATTCGGGAAGCGCGCGCGACGCAGACGCACGCGGAACTGAAAGATGGTGAGCCAGGTCAGCCAGATGGGAAGCCGCGAGCTTTTATTTTGGATGCGCTCCGACACCAGCCGAAGTAAACTTGCTTCGTCATCTGTACCAAGACGCCTTTGTTCTGATCGGAGTCGTATGTGACCCTGACGTTCGGGAAACGCGATTGGAGGGGAAACTGGGCAATCCCCCACTCGCCGAGCTTCGAAAGTTTATGAGGCGTGATGAGAAAGATAATAGGAAACATGGACAGCAAGTCGCAAAAACTTTCCAACTTGCGGACTTCTATGTCGATAACACTCCGGACCGTTTTCTCTACACCGAAAGCGGACAGAAAAAAGACGAGAATCCGGACTGGGACATCAACGAGAAGCTGCGGCGACTTGTGAGAATTGTCGCTCATGATGGTATAGAGCGTCCTGAACTCTCCGAAACCGCCATGCACCATGCGTACAGTGCACAGATGAGGAGTTCCTGCCTTTCCAGGCAAGTCGGTGCTGCGCTTGTCGACCACGACGGCAACCTTCTATCCACTGGGACCAATGAAGTACCGAAAGCAGGAGGGGGGTGTATACGGTGAGGGTTTCCAACTCGATGGAACTAAACCACTAGACCAACGGTGCGCTTACCGACCGGACAAATACTGCAGCAGCACCAAGGAACAGAACTATATCATTGATGCCATAATCGAAGATTCTTCTTCAATTCTGGCCCTCGACAAGGGCCGTCGCGAAGAGTTGCGTCGCAAGCTCAAAGACGGAAGGGTTGGCGATACGATTGAATTTAGCAGAGCGGTTCATGCGGAAATGGATGCTTTGTTGTCGGCTTCACGATCAGGCGGGGTCGACGGTAGGAACTCGGCTGTTTGTCACGACCTATCCGTTGCCACTACTGTGCAAGGCATATCATTTCGGCGGGCGTCTATGAAGTTCAGTACATTGAGCCATATTTCAAAAGCTTGGCATCGAAGCTGCATTCTGATGCAATCCAACAGCGTCTGGCCGGGTGGAAACCACCGAACGAAGGTGGCACCACCGTTCTGTTCAGACCGTTTACAGGAGTAGCACCTCGCCTCTACCGGCGGGCATTCTAAAGGATCGGGATCTCAAAAATGATGATACCGGGGATTTGGAGAATTCAGCGCCCGAATGGGGGACATCCTGGCATCTTCGAAAGAAAAGTTACCTTCAACTAGAGGCTCAATTGGCGAAATAGGTAAGTTTCATATGGCAACCTCTAATCGCCCGGCTTTTTCTAAGACTTGTTCACTCAGTCGATGATACGGCTCGCGCTTCAAGCGGCGCTTGCGAGCGGTAGCGCCGCGCAGGGTTTGTTTTTCCGTCCAGCAAATCGAACACGCTGATATTCACGGACTGGGAACAAACGTCGCTCGCCGATTTGATGGATATCCTAGAGTTGTCAAAGCCGCGGATCATTTTTGATTTTCGCGTGACGCCTAGATTTGATCTTGAAACGCTAACACGAAAGCGGTTTTTTGCGCTTCTCCAGCAATACAATTGCCAATACGTCGACCTTTTCGGTCGTGCGGGAATTACAGATGTCCAGTCGGCGGATGGAAACCCATATTGGTCGCTGCCAAGGTTGGTGCTGTTATTTCCGATCCCGGCATTTCAAATAGCGGTCCGTTTGTGTTTCTTCATGATGACGATATTTTCGATGATGCTTACATCCACGCCTTTGCAACCGCGCTTCCGGCCGCAAATTCCGCTTGGCAGGTTTTTCGACCAACGAGTAGGACAACGGCAGCGATGTCGAATTCGATCGTTGACAGCAAGTCAAGCAACGCGGTTGTACCGATAGCGCGCAGCACCATCTTTATTAGCCATGGCCACACCGCAGGATAATCATTTCGTCAAATGGCTCGCGACTAAACTATCTTTGGTTGGCTATGAGGTATGGACCGATGTAACTGAACTCCAAGGCGGTGATGTATTCTGGGGCGACATTGAAGCGGTTATACGAAACAGGGCCGCAAAAGTTATTTTTGTTCATTCGGAATTCGCTAAGGCGAAAACTGGAACGCGGAAGGAAGTCTATCTTGCGCTCAAAGTCGGAGAAAAGCTTGGTCAAAAGCGCTTCGTCATTCCTTTGCGGATAGATGACTCGGCCTTCGACGACACGTTCATCGAGCTTGTAGATATTCAAGCGATTGATTGTAGAAGTGATTGGCTATCGGGTTTGAATAGCCTTCTGACGTTACTGCAACGCGATGGCATCCGTCGGGATGCGAGCATCGGCGCGGATCGGTTTGCAGACTTGGTCGGAAAAGCAATTAGCCCCCACTTCTCTCTGTCGAACGCGTCAGAAACACTCGTATCAGCTGGCTTGAGATAATTCAGCTTCCCTCAGAAGTGTATTTTTATTCTTGCGGCGGCCTTATGCCCAACGAACTGCCCGACGTTGCGACAAATCTAGATGTGCCCGCGTTTGGATACTATGCACTGTTGGCAACAACAGCATCATTGCATCGGACGATGGAGGCTCTAACCAATGCCGGCCTCGGGCACGTTCGTATCAGTGAGCGCATGAAGCTTTCGTGGCCGGAGTTCATAAGTGCGGATTGGAAAGATCTGCCGAGGGCACATGTGGGTGAGGCGCGAAGATACGCAGCCAGCCTGCTCAATAAAGCAATTGCTACGTTTGTACGGCGGAAGGGCACACTAGCTGGCACGCTCGCAAACAACCGCCCGTTCTGGTTTTTCGCAAATAGCGCGTTTCCTAAGAACGAGGTGAAGTTTACCGATTTCCGCGGCGTGAGTGTTCGCCGACAGTTGGTGGGCTATAGCAACAAGCGGCGCGTGTACTGGCATTTCGGCATTCAGGTTCGATCCAGCGTCATGGGTGGAGATGACTTTTTCTTGGTGTCTCCGCACGTCACGTTCTCCGCAGATGGCACTACGTTGCTTTTGAGTAAAGCTCAGCTGCATTCTCTACGCAGGTCGTTTTGCAAGAGTTGGTGGAACAAGCGTTGGAGAGACCTACTGCAAGGGTTTATTGCCGCATTGGCAGATGGTGGAGATCGCCTCTCGATTGATTTGGGAGGCGATGTGCCGCTAGTTGTCTCTTCAAGATTTAGAGCGTTCGTTTCGCCCATTTCACCCTCGGAGGACGCGGGGACGGAAGAAGATGCGTCAGTTGCCGAGGACTTCGTAGAGGACGAGTGGGACGAGGTCGGGGAGATCGAGCACGCTGAGTTCGACACGGAAGAGAGGGCTTGAAGACAACCCGGAGGTCCCGTCGTGAAAACTCGCTTGAGGTGTTTCCCGAACCGCTACTCGAATTTGGCTTCGATCAACGGTCATCGAATCCAAAAGTTGGCATGTATTTCTTTGGTCCTGCCGAATCAAAAAGGGCGTCCGAGGCACATAAAGATTGGAGTTGTGGGAACTCGATTTGGTATGGAGCTATATGCTCGTTGGGCAAAGGCAATCAACCGCTTCATTCCACCCTTGGCTGACAACTCGCTCAATCATGTGCCGTTCCCGGGTTTCAATGCGCTGATGTCAGCCACCTTGGTCCGAGGAGCCAGAACGCCAAGTAACGCTATCTTCGACCCGCCTTGCGAGCACGATTCGGATCGGGGCGACGCCACGAAGCGATAAAAGGGGCTGTCTCGCTATATGAGGAGGCGATACGAAGCAACCTGGAAGAAGACTATGGATTGGATGTCTGGGTTGTCGTTATTCCGGACGAAATCTATCGGTATGGGCGGCCAAAATCGCTGGTGCCGAAGGAGGAGGCTATCAAATCTAATCTGACGATCTCTCGCCGCCGTGTTTCCGAATTCTCTCTGGCGCTCCATCACTCTTTGAAGAAGAAAACCAAGAGGCTGAGACTTTTTTGTTTGAGCCGAACTTTCATCATCAATTGAAGGCTCGCTTGCTGGATCGTCGCGATGTGGTTCTACAAATTGTTAGGGAAAGCACGCTCGATGCTCTGGTTCAGAAGGAGTCCACGATCTATAAGCGGCGCTTACAAGATGCCGCTTCTATTGCGTGGAATCTATCGACGACGTTGTTTTTCAAGGCTGGCGGGCACCCTTGGAAACTCGCGTATGTGCGACCCAGAGTCTGTTACATCGGGCTAGTGTTCAAGCTATTTCCCGATAGCTCCAACGAAACTAGGAAGGCTTGCTGCGGCGCGCAGATGTTTCTAGATAGCGGAGACGGATTGGTGTTCCGCGGTACGCCAGGCAATTACTACAACCCAAAAACGAAACAATTTCATTTGTCCGAAAACGAGGCGAGAGAGCTGATTGCCAGGGTTGTTTCAGCCTACCAGGAACGTGACTCGCAGCATCTACCTCCAGCGGAATTGGTAATTCATGGACGCACGCGGTTTAACGCCGAAGAATGGAGAGGCTTTTCAGCGGGCGCACCAGACTCAAAGATAACTACGTTCGAATTTCTGAAACTGGTGACTTGAGAATGTACGCGCCTAGAGATACGCCCGTGCTTCGCGGAACTGCGCTTTTGCTAGATAGCCGTAAAGGGTTTCTCTGGACAAAGGGGTTCATTAGCGAGCTTGGCACATATCCCGGTAGGGAGGTACCGAAGCCCCTCAGCGGTGGAAATCGTGGCAGGTGATACCGATCTAGACACCGTTATGAAGGATCTGCTTATGCTAACAAAGCTGTGAACTTTAATAGCTGCGTTTATGCCGATGGCTCACCCGTCACTTTGAGATTCGCGGACGCGGTAGGGGAAATCATTACCGCCGTGCCCGAGAAATTTTCAATGACCCCCGGCCCACCAATGCCGTTCAAGCACTATATTTGAACAGCGCGGGAGCGGAACGCGTCGGAGCAACTTAGCAATCTAGGCCGGAAGCAGGCCGGAGTATGATGGCGACGCCATGACCGCTCGTCGCACCACTTCATCTCGCAATGCTATCTCAAGGCCTTTGCGATTCTGCGTAAGGCCGGCAAGTATCAGGTTCATGTGTTCGACCGTGACACAAGGAAGACATTTCAAACTTCGACCGAAAATATCGCCCTTGAACGTGACTTCAATCGGGTAGATGTCGAGGCCATCCTCCAGATGCCTTTGAAAAAGGTTCGCCGCTTTTGAGGGAGAACTGGCGCCCGCGCTGGAGCGCACCATTGAGGCGGTAGCGTTCCCGTCCGACGAGGACAAGAACCTTATCTTCAATCTGATCGGCTATCTTGCGCTACGTAACCCTCGCTGGCGTGAGAGCATTCGGCAGTTTCACGAAGAAACTTCGAAGAAGATTATGGATTTGACGCTGGCAACGAAGGAGCGGTGGGAAGGGCAGATGCGTCGCGCCCAAGAAAGTGGCGATGTTGCGAAGGACCCGAAGGTCACCTACGAGGAAATGAAGAAATTTCACGAAGACGGTGAGTACACGATCACGCTTGAGACCAGCTACCATCTTCAGACCGAGATGAAGATGCTCGACACTCTTTTGCCGATCTTGGCCCGCCGGAAATGGCTATTCCTGAAAGCCTCGAAGGACTCGGGCGGTTTCGCAACCAGCGATCATCCCTGCTGCCTCATGTGGTCGGATGAGGCTCCGCGCCCCCCATTCGATTCACCTGGCTTCGAGAAGTTCTCGTTCCTCTTTCCTCGAAAGTGGCTCTGCTCGGAGCCTTCGAGCTTGACGACGGAGTGCGCGACCTAGACGAGGAGCTGGTAGCCGCCGTCAACGGCAGAATTGCTTTTTTTGCGACGCGGCAGGTCTACGCCCGCGATCTACATTTCCGCTATCAGTTCCCCGGCGACGAGGTCCGAAAGCGTCTCGGCTTGTCGATGATGCACGATTTATCAGGCGGTTGGATAACGAGGACGGCACTCAACAAAAAGAGGTGCCGGGCGGGGCCACTACTAGCAATAGCGAGCAATGAATGCCAAGAGCCACTATGCTGAGGATGTTGCCTTGGATATGCACAGCATTGTGGGCGCGGGCGATATAGATTTCTCTGTGTAAAGGGCCATAATTCTGATCGCCTCGGTATTGTCACGAACGATACCGTGTGCAAGCGAAAACAATTAGCGCCATTTCGGATGTCAAAGCCGAAGGTGCGGGTGCAAGGTGGAAATTTCCGTGACTGGTTGCGCTGCGCGCCAATTTATTGTCTGATGACGTATCCACCGCGATGCGTTCACATCGCTTTGCCCAGCCAGCTGTTTGCTATACTCGAAATCAGGGTTTGTCGCGTCCAAGAAGTAGAGCGCACAGTGCTCCTTCTGGCAGTGCATCAAGCACCGTACGGCAGACAGAACGATCATTGAATTTTCCAAGAGGGCGCTCGCGAACCAACCTTTCGGTCGGCCCGCGAGCTACCACTTACTTGAGGTGCCCAAAATATTTCGCCGCGCCGAACATAACGGCGCCTCCCAGACTGGTGATGACAACCCAATGGTCTATGAGGAGTGCGAGTAGAAGTGCGCACACCACCAACACTACGATAAATACGAGAACGATCGGCTTCGTCTCGTTGAGTGACTTAAGTACCTCTCCAATCGCTTCGGCTATTTGTTTGAAGAGGTTCGCCCCCTGGAGATCTCCCGCCTTGGTTTTAGCGACTTGGGGCAGGATGTCTTGATGGGCAACCGTGTGGGCCTGCGCCTCGTGCGCAGGCCCATCGCGATTGTTATTTTCTAATGCCATTGTGATAGCTCCTTCCTTTAGGAGCGATGCGCGGCCTTAATGCATATCGGCGAAATTCGCGAAACGGTACGGCGAATTGCGCCGATAATTATTTTTGGGCTGCGTCCCGCTCACGAGTCGAATAGTAGCGCCCTAAGCGGATTCGCACATGCATGAAAGGTACAAAATTTTTCAACTAACTGATTTTTCCGTCACTTCAACGAGATATCGGAAACACGATCAACAGTTTTCAACAAACTGCCTACTTGCGGGACAGCTTGAAACGAGTCCATCCGACAGCTGACTGAGTCGCAGTCCACTTTTGCACCTTTTTTGTTCTCCGATAGCAGTTGAAACGCGCTCGTTGATTCGGGCGGTTGGGCGGTTATATGCCGACTATACC
Organism: Rhizomicrobium sp.; assembly: GCA_037201525.1. Classification (GTDB taxonomy): domain Bacteria; phylum Pseudomonadota; class Alphaproteobacteria; order Micropepsales; family Micropepsaceae; genus Rhizomicrobium. The sequence continues at coordinate 52,276 of JBBCHP010000037.1, forward strand.
CGCCATGAGTGAGCCGGTTGCGGACAAACTCGAGCCAAATTGAAAGAGTCCCGCAGGAAATAGACCTTCTTTCAATAGATGTTCGGCGGCATGCCTCATCGCGTCCGCCCGTGAACTGCTATTTGTTAGAAGAAGCACACGGGCTGCTTTGATGCCAAACTGCCGCTCTTGTAACCCGAGCCGGTGGCTGCTCGCATACGCATAGAGCTTTCTGAGGATCGTCGCCCGATAAGGAAACGCTTCACTCTCACGCACCTGCTCGGATGGAATGATGGTCATAGTGCCTCGGTCAATTTCAAGGAAGTAGTAGCTGGCGAGCGCAGACATTCCTTCACGCTCGATCCGAAGTCCAAATATCGCATCCGGCGCGACGTGCACCATCGCTCTTCCACCCGGCCACTCCATCGGGACCGGCCAACTTGCGGGCTTCACGCTTGCACGCGTCCGCTCGGGCGCGCGCTCAAGAATTTTCTCGAACGGGATCAGCGAGACGCCGGGCCGCGCCCGACACGCAAGCTCCAAATCTATGAGGAAGCGGGGAAATGGCGAGGGTGTGGTCGAGGGACTCACGAGTGTAGGAGCGGTTGCGCGCCTTCCAGTCCGTCGAGCCGATGGGGACGCCAAGCGTCTCCTTGAGATAGCGGGCGCCGACCGCGTCTAGCCCATACACCAGCGGGCGGGATCCGCCCTCTCGGAAGCGATCAACCTGCGCGATGGGCCGATCAAGGAACTTGTTGCGGTAGAGGCGGGTCAGACGGCGAGAGAGCTTGTCCTGGCTTCGCTCTCCAAAGAGGCGGTAGAGGTCATCGGCGCGAACGAAGCGGTGCCGGTGGACCGCACGAAGGATAGCGATGTCGTCCTCAGTTAGTTCGATGCGCGGTGCGATACCGTCTCGCTTGAACCTCGGATGGGACGCGCGCACTTGGCCCATCTTCACGCTTCTTCGTGCCAGAAGGAGGAATCGTCCGAACCGCTCTCGGCACGCCGTGGAGAAAGGGCCGCCTGCCGCTCCCGTATTTCGGCTTCGGCAGCTGCAATACCAACAACAAAGGGACTGCGCTCGCAAACCATGTCTCTGAAGCGCGCGGCAGTGTCCGGCATTTTGAGCATCGGCTTCACCTCAATCGTTTCGACCCGCACTGTCCTGTGCCCGCGCCGCTTCACGATGGCCGCGCGATCGGGAAGATTGCGGAGTGCGAGCGCAGCCAAGTGAAAGCTTTCCTCGAGGGAATAGAGATGCGCCGGGCGCTCCTCGCGGATTGAACGGAGCGTTTGCGAGCGCCCACGGGTACGGCTACTGCTTGTCGAGCGTCCCTCCGTGACGCTCATCGTTTCGGAGATCGTGCTAGAACTGCCCTCCGTTGAGGAACCCTCTTCGCCATCGGCAACCGAACTCGTCGTTTCCGTCTTGCCTTCGCCAGAGCTTGCGCCCGTCGTGGTGGAGTAGTTTCGCGACACTCCTTCGCTCGAACTCTCGGATTCGAGCCAAAATGGTTCCTCGCCGATGACGACCGGCATGGTAAGTCCCGGTTTCGGCGTCGCGAGTTCGACATCACCCCGCATGATTTCGCGCGCCATGATGCTGGCGTCGTCGTCTCCAAGCCCGCCAAGAACGATCTTGGTCTGCGTGCCTCCCATGACGGCGTTGTACACGCCCTCGCCTCGAGCTTTGATCTGCCCGATGCGCTGGTGCGCGAGCACGGCGTGCAAACCGAATTTGCGAGTCTGATCCAGGATGCGTTCGATGTCAGGGGAAAGAAAATCATAAGCTTCGTCGAGGTAGAGCGTGAACGGACGCTTGGCGGCAATTGCCTCATCACGGCTGAGCGCCGTGAGAAAGAGATCATTGATAAGGAGAGTACCGAGCACGCGCGCATTCTCATACGAGAACGCATGCCGCGAACCGAGATTCACGATGACGATCTCGCCCTCGTCCATGGCCTTGCGAAAATCTATCGAATGCTTCTGCTGGCCGACAACAAGCCGCATCGCGGCGCAGTTAGGAACTTCGAAAGGCGGGTGATTGTGCTTTCGACGTACTCAGCGAAATCCTGCCGCCTCATGCCATTCAGTTCGTCCCAAGTGAGTTGGAACATAGGATCAGGGAGCGCTTCGGTGAGGGATCGGCGGATGCCCTCGGGATCGCTGGCGCGCAAGAGTGCGGGTCCCTCGGCAAGCGTGAGACCTCGCACCGCAAGCGCGTAGAAGGTTGCCCGCAGGATCTTCTCCAAGCGCGGCGTCTCGCTCATGTCTGGGACACCCCAAGCCTGGGCGCATGCGCCACCATCGCGTCCACTCGAACCGAGAGCGCCTCTCCCGGAACCGCGCGGAGCGGATTGAACCCAGGCACCATGCGGTCGTCGCCGGGCCGGACAAGGTGGATTCGGCGGATGCCGCCGAGCCCACGGAGCGCGCACCATTCCTCGATCTTGTCCGCAAGCGTCCCGTGCGGATCAAGCAGGCAAAGCCCGCGGCCAACCGCGATATCCTGCCGAATCATGTGTTCTAAGAGCTTTGACTTGCCGGTGCCTATCGAGCCGAGGATGTGAATGTGGCGCGCGCGTTCTTTGTCGGTGAGAGAGACGCGCCGCCCATCGCTCGCGATCCCGATCTCAAACATTAGAGGATCGTGCCCTCAATGTGCTTCTGCACGAATGCGGCCATGAGCGGATTGATGATTTCGACCATTTGCCGCCCGCCCTCGTCGAGCTTTTCCTCGCCGCCCGCGTCGGCGATGATTTGCTCCTTAACGCTCTGTGCGGCCTTCGCGATGTCCGGCATCCGTTGCAAGTCATGCAGAAAGGCAGCGAATTTATCCTTTGGCGCGGGCTCGGCGGTGATCGTCGGTCGCGAAACCGGCGCCTGCGGTGGCGCAGCTCGCGCGCTTCGCGCCGCGAGCTTTGCGCCACTTGATCTTCGAGTTCCATTTCTTCTAGTTCGAGCCGGAGCTTTGCGATATTGGCCCCACGAATGATCCGCGTCGCCACATCGTCACGAATCGTGTCGAGGTGATTTAGCTGTTCGAGCGAGACAACATGCCGGGTGATTGCATTGTTGACTTCGCTTTGCGCGTCGATAAATGCCGCCTTGGATCGGGCCGCGCGTTCGGCGTGATCGAGAACGCGCTTGATAGCCGAAAACCGCGCGGCACCGAGGAAGCCAAGGCCAAGTGGCGTGCCGTCTGGCATGCGCAAGTCGCGCCCCTCGGGTACAAACACAGGGTTGGCGCGGGACTATTGAATCACTCGGCATGACTATCTCCCGATACTGTTACTGGCTCTGAAGACTGCTTTCGCTTTTTCAAGCGCGACGGCGGCGAGCGCGACCGCTTCTTGCATGGAGTAGAGTGCTGCGCGCTCGTATTCTTTGGCGGCACGCTTCTCGAATTCGCGAATCCGAGCGCGGCTTGCGGCTTGCATTTGCGCTACAAGTTGTTCGCCCTGTTCGAGGCGCACTCTGGCGAGGATCGAGCCAGCGGGCGGCATTTCACTGAGCGCGCTTGCGAGCGCGCGTCCATTCAAGACCGTTCCGTCTTGGAGCGCTCTGCGAACCATCGGTTCTGCGGGATGCGGGTGGAAATTGAAGTAGTACCAGCGGGCTACGGGCGTCCTTAGCGCGTAGAGCCCCCGCACCAATCCGATAAGAATGAGAATGAAGAGATCGATTATGCCCGCGACAACGCCCCATATCGTGTCCCAAGGGCTTGTCTCATTTGGCACGGTTTGCTGCCAATAAGCGCTCGCGGTGCCGAACCAAAGCAGGAGCGGCGCAGCCGTCGCGCTTGCGATCAATGACCGTCTAATCAGGCCGAGAGGTTGGTGCACTGCGGGCTCGTCATCGTGAATATTAGCGCCTTGCTGGACATGCTTAAATCGGAGGGAGTTTGACTTGTGCCCTGAGCGAAAATCCAGGTCAAAATCCATATAATCGAAGATATTCACAGTCTTCGCGGCTTCGGTACGGTGTCGGGCTACACTTAGGGAAAGCTGGTCACCGACCGCTTTCCTCATTCAATGCCATTTCCCGAACGTGGTCGCAGATTCTCTCACCAGCAAGAAGCTGAGCTTGCGGCTGGACAAAGCCGCTTGAATGCCGGGCTACAGTATGTGGCGAACGCTGAACGCAGAGAGGGTTTATACGCGAGCAAGACTCACGCGGCTCTCGCCCTATCTAAATGCGATCACCGGACTCGAACTGAAGGAAGGCATTGAAGTAGGAAAGCTCAAGCAAGAACAAGAAGAACTGACATTACTGCTCTCGATCCAGCCCGGATCGAGGCTCGGCCTGCGTCGTCCCGGCCGGGGAACTGAGGGCCGCGTCGCAGATATTGGTCAGGCCAATAGTCGAGTTGCGGAGACCAGGTCGAAGCTAGACCAAATTGCGCGAGAACTCGCTCGCTTGCGAACTGACCTGTCTGTCCCGCGACGCCGAGTTGCGCCGCGAGTTCGGGATACCGGAGAAGGAATAGCGGGGCCTCGCCGGTTTGGCGCAGCCCCTTCGGGCGCGCGGACAGCAGGGGGGCAGACCTCTTCAGGTTCTGCCTACCAAGGGCGTCGCTTCTGACGCCCCGCCGCTTCGCGGCCTCAGAGCCTCGTTCGCGACCTGGCGGGAACGAACTTTCTCAAACCCCGCATCCGTCGGCCCGCTGTCCGCCCAAGAGCCGGGCACTTCCGGCGATTGGCGAGCGGCAGCGCGCTGCCCGACTTCGATCAATTTGCGTGAGGGGCGTCGCTCGAAAATGTTAGCCCCCGAACGCCGGAGTTTGCGCATGGGCTCCCCGGCGCAAACGAAGCCGACCGCGTACCACTCGTCGAGAGGGTGTATGCGGAGGAAATTGGTCGTAGTCGGGCGGAACGCCCGACGGATGCGGGGGTGCATTTCCGTTGCGAAGCAACGGCTTCGCTCGTTCTCCTGGACGAGCGGCCCAGCCAATTCCTGATTGGCGGGTCTATTGGTGTGTATTCTTCGACGACCGAAGTCGAACGCAGCGGAGCATGGGTCGTGGTTTCCGAAAAACGACGGGCTACTGGATCACAATCCTCTAGAAGGAATTGACTATCTCTAAATCATGCCAAACGACGGATGGTGCAATGTGGCACCTACCGGGAATCTGGATATCATTTGGCTACAAATTCTTGAAGCGGCCCCTGAACAAAGTGGCTCGGCCCCATCCTTTAAAGAGCCTATCGAGCACCAAGCTATCAATTGCCCCAAGCGCTGCACCTGCCGCAGCACCTATTCCGCTTGGCATGGCCGCCCCGCCCAACAACCCCGCCCCCGTAAAGAGACAGAATCTAATGACTTTTGCCGGAAGGGACTGAAACCACCCTTCCGATGAAACAGCGGATATATATTCCGATGCCAGTCTCTCGTCTGGTTCGACGCCGTTTACCCAATTCCTGAAATGAGCCGCTTTCTCTATTAGAGCAAAAATGTCAGCGAAAGTCCGTTCTCCAGAGTTTATGACTTCTCCGATTGACCTACTTTCTAAAACCGCGTTCTGGAATAGAGACAATTCACGCGCACTTTCGTCGCGACCTCTGAATTACTTGGTCAATCTGTATCGAAGAAGTGTAGATGCACCGGGACTGTCATAAATTTCCGCACCATATCCGCAGCCTATCGCCATATCCAATCTCGCTCTAATCAAATCCTGCAAAATAATATCTAGCCGAAGATTACTACTTGAAGCGGCGGTCGGATCTGGCCGAACACCAATTGTGGACATTCGGAGCGTATGGCCGCCCTCTACACGGTTGCTAAACGATCTGAAATCGAATCCTAGTGGCCCCCAATCAATATTCGTATCGAGCGCAAATTCCGACTGTGATATCGGGAACGCCTGTAAGTATAAATCTTCAGCATTCTTGCCTCTCGCTCGAGCTGCTTCGGATAACACCAATTCAACATAAGCATTGTCCGATATGTCGCGGGTAGCGTCCGCAAGAACATCGACGTGATGCCAGCCACGCAACGTTTAAATAGCTAAACGAAAGTGAACTTTCCAATTCTCGGACTAGAGCCCGCTTTGAATATTGAAGCGGCAAATCACCAATACACGCATTTAAGACTTCTGTTCGATCCTTTCGCTTAAAGCGATCCGAGCCAAATCGCACGGTCCGCAGATCACCCCTATAGGCCAACCTTTGGATATAGAATTTCCAGAAAATACGTCGACTTTATATGAGGCAAGTTCAGCAATTCAATCGTGGTCTTCGCGCCGAGCTGACGCAACAGCGACACCAAACTGTACTCATCAAAAATCAAATGTACGCGACCGTAAAATAAAATTGCTTCAGCCAACGCACCCAAGTCAAAGGCTTCCCCAAATCGCAATTGCGTCGAACCATTAGACTTTCAAACATAAAACTGCACTCCGGTCACCTCCTTGTTTGCGCGACACCTTATGCAAATCGAAGCGCCACATCCACTCGCGCGCCGGCCTCACGCTATCGCAACCCGGTCCAAGATTGCTAGATTACCTTGTCCCGTAGGGCTGGTGGTCCAAATTCGAACTTTTTTGACTTCCCAGGCACACGTGATAACCCGCCGAGCACACTTCCAAGAAGTCATTCGCGAATTTTTTAGCCTTGCCTGGTTGATTTTTTTTTGCCTCAGACAGTATGAACTTCTTGAGGTGAGATATTCTTTGATCGAACTCGCGAAATTGTCCGTTTGGGCTTCATCACATTTATCGCGGCATCGCTCAGAGTATTTTTGAGGTGCGCAGCATAGAATTTCTCGATCATCTCCACGCTCGTCCGCAATTCTTGGCGATCTGGTATATGTCGGCGCCCTCCATCAAGCGCATACATATATACGTATGCCGCAAGCTGTATGCCCGTGCGGCGGTTGTCGTCGCGGTCGAGTTTGAGTTTGGCCCGGCGTAGTACTCCATTGAATAGCTTGACGTGATTGCCGGGGAAGACGTGATCGGTTGGTTCGGGGAAGCTGGGCTTCGGATCAACCTCGATCAACTCGTCCTTCTTTGGCTTCGGCAACGGCTTCGCGCGCCGCAATAGCGCTGATATGGGTGAACGGCCTCCGATCTGCTCTTGCAATACCCGATACCGCGTTTGCCGCGCACTTCGATTTCGAGAATGCGTTTTCCCGGTTTCGTCACTCGTCACGACTTTCACGTCTCGATGCTGCAAGTTCTTCGCTTCATCGGGACGCAAGCCTGTGTTCGCGAGAAAAAGCACGTAGTCGTGCAACCTGCTCGGCGTTCCATTTGTAGTGATCGTGATGAGTTTTTTTTGCGTATTTCGCCCGTCGCTTTGTACAGCGCTTCGTATTCCTCAGGACTGAACCAAGGCCTATGCCTGATCTTGCCCTGTTATTTATACGCGGAGAAAGATCGGGAAGGCTTTCGAGCCAGCGATGCCGATGTGCGGTTTTGAGCACAAGACGCAGCGTAACAATCTCGTCGTGCAGCGTACTGCGAGAAGGAGGCGTAGCCTTTGGCGGCTTGCCGTCCTTCTTGCCCTTCGCGATTTGATTAGGCGTTGGCTTCGGGTTCGCGATCCGGTCGGCACGATACTCCTGAACTTTGCCCGCTGTAATGTCTGAGATCGGTAAGAGATCGAAGAACGGGCGCAGATGCAGCCGCAACCGAATGCCGAGCCCCTTCACCCAAGCCGCGCTGCGCTCGCCGTTGGTGATGGTCCTCGTATTCGCGGAGAAATTCGGCAGCCGCATCCCGGAACAGCTTACCTTTCGGCAGCAGCCCTGCCCGCGCTTTGCCGCGCAGATCGAGATACCAGTCCTCAGCGAAGGCCATCGCTTGCGCGAGGTTTTCGGTGCCAGTGCTCTTACGGAGTTCGCGCCCCTCAAGGTGCGAATAGCATTGCCAAGGTTGCTCCCCGCCCGCTTGCGGACGTGGACTTTGCCGCCCATCAACTGATGCCATTCAGCCATCGCTGCCTCCCCGGAGACGGCCTCTTTGGGCGCGCCAAAAGTGTGCGGGATATGTGCGGGAGGATTCTGAAAGAAAAAACGGGCCAGGACAAGTCCTAACCCGTTGTTTCCATTGGTTGCGGGAACAGGATTTGAACCTGTGACCTTCAGGTTATGAGCCTGACGAGCTACCGGGCTGCTCCATCCCGCGTCATGTCCGGGCGCGGCGAAAAGACCGTCGCGCAAGGTCGGCGATATAGGCCATCCATGGCGCGCTGTCCACCCCGGCTAAGGCCCTGAATCAGGGGCGTTTTCGGGCTTTCCCCCGAGCCCCCTGTGGCCGGGCGGCTTGTGCCGGCGGCGGTATAGGCGGCGAGATACGTGGCGAGGTGGTCATAAAGCAGGCGGGTGCGGCGGTGGTTGCGCAGGTCCTCATGCAGCACCAGCCACATCTCCAACCCGAAGCTGAGCGTGTCCGCCAGCACCGGCACCAGCGCCGGATCGCGCCGCGCGGTGGCCACCTGGCAGCCGCCGATGCCCATGCCGGCGCGCAAGGCGGCGAGCTGGACGAGATCGCTGTCGCAGCGAAAAGCGAAAGCCTCGCGGCTGAGCGGGCTGGCCGCGGCACCAATGCTGCGCAGCACGCTTTCGTCGCGGTCGAAGCCGATCAGGCTGTGGGTGGCGAGCGCCTCGAGCGTCTTCGGCAGTCCCGCGCGGCGCGCGTAACGTTCGTGCGCATAGAGACCGATGTGCACGTCGCCGATCTTTTTCGCGATCAATCCGGATTGATGCGGGCGCACCATGCGCACGGCGATGTCGGCCTCGCGGCGCAACAGATCCTCGTTGCGGTCGGTGGGCGCGAGTTCGATGGCGATGGCCGGATGGGCTTCGGCGAAACTCCGCGAGGATCGGCGGCAGCACTTCCGCGCTGACGAACTGGCTCGCGGTGAGGCGCACCGTGCCGCGTTCGCTGCGGGCCCCGCCGGACGCCGCGCGCGACAGCGCACCCGCTGCCGACGCCATTGCCTCGGCGTGGCCCACCAACCCTTCGCCCAGCTCGGTGAGAACAAGGCCGCGCGGCGAACGGCTGAAGAGCTTGGCGCCGAGTTCGTCTTCGAGCGTGGCGATGTGCCGGCCCAGCGTGGGCTGCGCGAGACCCAACGCGCGTGCGGCCCGCGAGAGGCTGCCGCTTCGCGCCACTTCCAGGAAGGAACGGTAGAGGTCCCAGTTCTCTGCCATGCAGAAATGTATAATTGATAGAAGGAAATTATGCAATTTTGTTTATCCGGCCGGCCGCTATGTTGGTAGCCGGAAATCACCCTCGAGGCAGCATCATGTTCATCGGACATTACGGACCGGCATTCGGGGCCAAGGCGGCGCTGCAGCGCGTTCCGCTCTGGGTCTATTTCCTGGCGGTGCAGTGGCTGGACGTCTGCTGGTCCGTGCTGGTGATGACCGGCCACGAGCATTTGCGCATCCAGCCGGGCTACATGCCGGGCAGCTCGCTGGTGCTGTTCGACATGCCCTACACCCACAGCCTCGTGGGGGCACTGGTGCTCTCGGCGCTGCTGGGCGCGGTCGTGGCGCTGTTCGTGCGCAGGCCGCGCGGGGCGGTGTTCGCGATGGTGGCGCTGGCGTCGTTCTCGCACTGGCTGCTCGATCTCGCGGTGCATGCGCCGGACCTCTGGATCTATGACGGCGTGAAGCTGGGCTTCGGGCTGTGGCGCTGGCTGTGGATCAGCCTGCCGCTGGAGCTGGCGCTGCTCTTCCTCGGCGCGTGGTCCTACGCCCGATATGTCCCGGCGCGTTCGCCGCGCGGGAATATCTGGCTCTGGCTGTTCGTGATCGCGATGGCGGGGGTGCAACTCTACAACAATTTCGGGCCCCAGCCGGTCGCGCCCATCGCGGCGGCGCAGTTGGCCCTCTTCGGCTATGGCGTGCTCGCGGTGCTGGCGGGGTTGGTCGACCTGACCCGCCGGAAAGCATGACGGGCTAATTCACACAGATGTGCTTGGGTTTTCAGGGGGATAGGCGGAACGCGCCCTCGTGCGTTATGGTAGGCCCAGTGTGGGGCAGCAATCTCAAGGGTATAGTTCACGCATGGAGCCCCGGCTTTATGGCGGTGAAATCCGCCGTTCCGCCTTACGTCATCGACCAGGCCAATGCCGCCGAGGCCGCACGCGCCCTGTTCGCGGGCCGGCGCGACATCGACCGCATGATGCCCATCTTCGTGAACACCGGCATCGACAAGCGCCATTCCTGCGTGCCGATCGACTGGTATCTCGAAGCCCATGGCTGGACGGACCGCACCAAGCTCTTCGTCGACAACGCTGTCGATCTGCTGGAGCAGGTGGCGAACAAGCTGCTCGCGGAAGCGGGCCTCGACAAGAACGACATCGACGCCGTCGTCGTCGCCTCCACCACCGGCATCGCGACGCCGAGCCTGGACGCGCTGATCGTCGAGCGCATGCAATTGCGCCGCGACATCAAGCGGCTGCCGATCTTCGGGCTGGGCTGCGCCGGCGGCGTGATCGGGCTGTCGCGTGCCGCCGACATGGCGCGCGCGATGCCGGGCGCGCGCGTGATGTTCCTGGTGGTCGAGCTCTGCGCGCTCACCTTCCGCAAGGACGACATGACCAAGAGCAATGTCGTCGCCGCCGCTTTGTTCGGCGATGGCGCGGCGGGCGCGATCCTGTCGACGGACGGCAAAGGCCCGAGTTTCGGCGCCAGCGGCGAACACACCTGGCCCCACTCGCTCGACATCATGGGCTGGGACGTTCAGGAGGACGGACTGAAGGCCGTCTTCTCGCAGAGCATTCCGGCGCTGGTGGGCGCGGAGTTCAAGAAAGTCCTCCACGCCTTCCTGCAGAAGAACGACATCAAGCTCGCCGACATCGAGCGCTTCGCCTGCCACCCCGGCGGCGCGAAAGTGCTCGACGCGCTGGAAGAGGCCTTCGGCATCCCCAATGGCGCGCTGTGGAAAGCCGCAGCGTTCTGCGCGAATACGGGAACATGTCCGCGGTGACGGCGATGGTGGTGCTGGAAAGCATGAAGCTGCGCGACAATCCGCAGCGCACGCTGATGAGCGCGCTGGGCCCGGGCTTCTCCACCGCCTTCCTGATGCTGAACCCGTAATGAACTGGGCCTACATCATCATCGCCCTCGTCGCGGTGCAGCGGCTCGCGGAAGTGGCTTACGCCGAGCGCAACACGCGCGCGCTGCTGGCGCGGGGCGCGGTGGAAGTGGGGCGCGCGCATTATCCGCTGATCGTGCTGCTGCATTTCGCGTGGCTGGCCGCAATCCTGGTGCTGTTGCCCAAGCCGGTGACCCTCAATTTCGTCTGGCTTGCGATCTTCGTCGTGCTGCAGGGTTTGCGGCTCTGGGTGCTGGCGACCTTGGGGCCGTATTGGACGACCCGCATCATCAACCTTCCCGGCGCGCCGCTGGTGAGGAAGGGGCCATACCGCTTCATCCGCCACCCCAACTACACCGTGGTGGTGGCGAGATCGCGGCGCTGCCGCTGGTGTTCGGGGAGATCACGGTGGCGATCGCATTTACGATCCTGAACGCCGCCGTCCTGTTCTGGCGAATCAGGCAAGAGGATGCCGCCCTCGCTGCACGCCGCGTTCAGGCCTAGGGCGGCGGTCTCGTCACGACTTGGTCTTTGACCGCGCGCGAGCCGCGAACACGGCGAACATCCCGCCGAGAATCGCCGTCGTCATGCTCAACACGATTGCGCCGTTGTGGCCCAGCGGCTTTATGACCGGGGCAAGAGTGGACATCAGGAGAACAGCCTGAGAGGCCAGGGCCACGGTGGCCAGCGCAAAGATCACGGCCAGCGCGGCAAAACCCAGTCGTTTCATCGTGGCCTGCCCTCTTCCGGAATGCGAAATTAGGCTATCAAGGAGGCAGGGCCCCGATCAACGCCGGGGCCCAGCGCGCCCGATCGCCAAGCCGAGTTTGGGGCCTGAAGGGGAGTTGCGGGCCAGGATGTTCAGCACCGTCAGGACCTGGATCGGCTATGTCGCCATGTGCATCGGCATGTTCATGGCGATCCTGGACATCCAGGTCGTGGCGAGCTCGCTCACACGTCATCCAGCACGCGCTCGCGATCCCCGACGACCGCATCTCCTGGATCCAGACCGGTTACCTGATCGCCGAAGTCATCGCCATTCCGCTGACCGGCATGCTGACGCGCGCGCTGTCGCTGCGCTGGCTGTTCGTGGGGCGCGATCACGGGCTTCACGCTCTCCAGTATCGGATGCGCGGCGGCGACCGGCGGCGACATGCTGCTGGTCATCCGCGTCATCCAGGGTTTCTTCGGCGGCATGCTGATCCGGCGGTGTTCACCTCGGTGTTCACGATCCTGCCGAAGAAGCACGAGATCCTGGCCACGACCATGGCCGGCGTCTTCGCGATGATCGCACCGACGGTCGGTCCTTACGTCGGCGGCCTGGCTGACGGAATATTATTCCTGGCACTGGATATTCCTGATCAACATC
>JBBCHP010000038.1:0-38643 GCA_037201525.1 Rhizomicrobium sp.
ATGCTCGCGGACAATCTCTATGGCGAACGCGTGGCGCTGCACTTTCACGCACAATGCTTTCTCGCGGATGGGCATTTCGCCGGTACGGATGCCGAGCGCGCCGGCGCGGATGATCGAAGTGGCGAACGATCCGCGCTTCGATGCGGTGTGGTTTGCGCGCGGCGGTTATGGCTCGGGCCGCATCGCGGAAACGTTCTACAAAACCTCAAACCCGCAGCGAAGGACAAAGTTTATCTCGGCTACAGCGATCTCGGCTATCTGCTCGCCGGCCTTTACAGGACCGGTTTCAGGGTCGCGCATGGTCCGATGCCCGCCGACTTGAAGCGTGCGAACGGTGCCGAGGCTGTGACCCGTGCGCTGCGTTATCTGGTCGAGCGCGCGCCGGATACGCTGGAGCCAAATGTATCGCCGGATCGCCCATCCGCGGCGTTCAACATCACCGTGCTGAATCACATCCTCGGCACGGCGCTGGAGCCGGACCTCACCGGCCACGTGCTGATGCTGGAGGGACGTGTCGGAGCATATGTATCGCATCGACCGTTCGCTGCATCACATCACGTCGTTCGCCCTCGATCCGGCGCGTTGCGGGGTTGCGGCTCGGCCGCGTCCAGCGACGTTCCGCCCAACGATCCCGATTTCGGCCATGACGAGGAGGGGCGGTGGTAAGGCATTGGTGCGCGGTCTCCGGCATTGCCTATCTTGGCCGCGCCGATATCGGGCACGACATCGAGAATAAGGTGGTTCCGTTCGGCAGATTGTGAGGGCGGCGATGCTGAGCTTTCGTACCCACGTCCATCATTTGCGCCACATTCTTCGCCGCGCTGTTCGGCATCCTATCCTCGGCAACATCGTGCAGGCGATGGGAACGGCGGCGCTGCCCCGCGCGGCGCAACTGCCGTTCATGATCGGCTACATGCTTCTTTTTCTGGCGTTCGGACTGTCGGCCATTCCGGTGATGGTGATGACGGTGCTGCGCAATCAGGCGCGACGGGGTAACGACAAGGTCGAGCCGATCGCAATGCTCATCCGCAACCAGAACCGGATCATCTGGGCGATGTGGATTCTTATCCTGGCCGGAACCGCCGTTGCACTCCCCACAATGATCCAGAGCGGCTTCTTCACCCCGCAAAGTCCATGAGCGCTGACGATTGGATAGCCGCACCAAGATGTAGAAGGCAGAGCCCCCAAAACCCCAATTGCTTGAGACTTAATATCGCTTCGGGTTTGCCCCGTCAGAGCAGGTAGTTGAAAGGGCTGTTTAGGCTGCCTACCTACTAAGTGCTTCCAATGAAACGAAAGGTAGGTCCATCTTGACCCACATTTTGAGGAAGCCGGAAACGGAGCGAACCACAAAGCTCAAGGGTCCCCACGGCTAGACGCCAGCGCAAGCGTCAGAGGGAATACCGGAGATAGAAAAGCGCCTAGCCCCGGTCGAAAGGCCGGGGCTTTTTGCTTGGTGACGGCGAGTCACGAATCACTCATATCACTACACGTTATGAGTTGTTATAGAACATAACATGACGCCACTTGCACGTTAAGTTCCGTGCTGATACATAACGCCGACAAACCGCACTGAAGCGGGGCGTTATATCGGCTGTTAAAAAATGGACGACATTCAGAAAATCATGGCGGATGCGGCAGAGAAAATCCGCCGCGAAGCCTATGCAGCGGGATGGCGGGACGCCATTGCTGCTGTCACAAAAGCTGCGCTGAAAGTGCCCCGGGCGATCTCCCAGATGGCGAACAGGCGGATGATCGCAGGCCGCTAACTGGCGGTCGCACACCCTCCGCCGGGTGCCAATCCCCGACCGTAGGAACAACGCCGCACTACGTCTACACGGCGGTCAGTCGCAAGCCGGGGATGACCGGCGCAGAAGTCATTTCGGCGGTTCACGCGGACGGTCATACCGTTTCCGACCCGCAAATCCGGACGTCACTCTCACGCTTGCAGGAGCGCAAGCTTATCGTAAACCGCCATAAGAAGTGGTTCCTGATGTGAAAACGGCGACTGGCTTTGCCAGTCGCCGCGATCAGTTTCGAGTGTCAGGTGTGAAGGCCATCAGAAGCACACACCAGACAGAACCTAGAGGAAAGGAGAAGACAGCATGGCTCAGCATACCATCCGGAGATTATCGGTAGCCGCCGTCAGGCGGTGACTGACAATCTGCCCCCTTCCACAAGGGGGTAAGAACCAAGGCGCGGCCCCTTCCATCAGGGTCGCGCCTTGGCGATTTTGAGTGTAGCATATCAGCGCGCTATTGGAATCCCCTTAATGCCTAGGAAACCGCTGACTTTATCAAGGGCAATCAAGACCAAGCGCATCCGCGACTTCGTGGAGCAGCAGGAAGCGGCAGGTATAGTGGAAGCAGACGAAGCTGTATTGCTTGCGACATTGGCGGAGACAATCAAACAGCCGCTACCAAACGTCGAACATTGCGTTCCCCATCTCGCGGTAGTTTCTGGCGGAAACAAAACTCGTTGACGTAACGCTCAGCGTATTTCTTCGAGATTTGAACGTGTGTGCCGCGAATGCTGGCCTTGAACAAGCGCCAAAAGCTCTCAACAGAATTGACATGATGGACATTACCCATCTCATCGGTCTTTGCGTATTCCTTTGCGGAGTGTTCACCGTGCCGTGAATGTACCCATCGCGTACCAATAAATTGTAGCCGCGATGTTCGTCTGTCGAGACGATGCTACCGGGCTTCACATTCTCCAGTACGACCTTGCGAAGTGACGCCATGCTCGCGTCCGGGACAACCGCGGCCCGAATGCGACCGCCGCGTTCTTTGATGCCGAACACGACCGTCTTGTTCGACGTTCCGCGCCCCTTTTTGCCGCCGATCTCGCGACCGCCGACATAGGCTTCATCCATCTCAATATGTTTGAGGCTGCCGCCGATCAGGTCCTTTCAGGTCCGCTTTGTCCATAAGCTGGCGGATTTGCATACCCATCCGATAGCCGGTCCTTGCGCGTTACACCGAGTGTGCGATGCAATTCCATGCCGCTTACCGCCGTGGCGGGTCGTGACAAACAAGAAGATTGCATAAAACCAGACTTGGAGAGGCGTTGTGCTTTTTCTCGAAGATAGTTCCAGCGCACGGATAAAACGTGGCCGCCGCAATGAGCGCAGCAATAGGCCTTGCGGTTCTCAAGGCGATGAAACGTTGCGTTCACAACGCCGCACATGCGGCAGTCGTGACGGAGGCCGAAGCGCACGTCCATGACATGCTCAAGGCAAGGTTTCCTCGTTCGGGAACCGCTTGAAAAACTCGCGGACCGAAAGCTTGCGGGTGATGTGGTTCTTTTCCATGACGGCACTTGTTTGTGTAAACTGTATAGCTTACACTCCCGTCTGCGTCAACTAGAAAGTTTACGGATGGCAATGGATTTTATGGCCGCGACAGAGGCCTTATTTGAGCGGGTGAAAATCGAAGACTTGGCTACCGAGTTAGGATGCTCTCCAAATTCCGTAAAACAGGCCCCGTATGGCCGAAGATAACCGGGCACATAGATCGCCGCCCCCCGGCTGGGAGGCAGCCGCCGCCAAACTGGCGAGGCGTAAGGCGGATCATTTTAGGAAGCTGGCTGACAGGCTGGGACAATAGCTCATGTCGCGGCAGCGGCGGCTTTTTCTGATTTCCGCCTTTGGTACTTGGGTAGTCTTGTTTGGCTTACGTTTCAACTCCGCAGTTTTCACGACTGCCGTTACATTATTGCTACGCATCTTGAGCGGTGTCGTGACGAAAAAGCACGACTATGGAAACATTGCACACGTATGCGACAGGGTTCGTGATGTGCCACGCCGTTTTGAATAGTGTCTGCGGTCCACGCCCAATCCCTCATTCAGACCTAGGCGTGCCAATCTTTACGCCAGCAGAAATCCTCTGGATGCCGCCACGGGCGCGTTAGCCTGTACGGCGCTGCTGGCCCTAATAGTGTTTGGGATGTGGCGTCTTATGATATTTCTAAGGCGGCCTTCCGTTATCTGTCTTGAAGGGGAAACTCCGATCCGTTGGATGAGGTTCGTCAAACACAACATCGCCAATTTTTGCTACCTGTCTTGAGGGGGCAAACCGTATCGCTTTCTCAACAATTTTCGGTGCGAACGGCTTCTACGAGTATTCGAACCTCAGTTTTCCGAAGGGTACCCCTTCGCCACGCAAGCCGCCTACAGCAAACATAATTGTTCGCCGGAAATCCGACCCCTCCCTCCAATTTCAAATTCAATTCGTGTTGTTGATGCGGCCAGTCCTCGACCCGCAACATTTTGATCTTTGTTTTCGCGTTTCGAGATATCCCCCCGCCCCTCTCCCCCATCGGCTCTTGATCTAACACTCCCATACATCCGGACCATGACGATCCGCTGAAGTGGGTACTTCGAATGGCAATTCAAGACTTCGGGCGATCACAAAACATTGCCGTAGCGCAAACCAATGAAACTGCGAGATGCTGGAAGCAGATAGGGATTAGCCGAAAGAAGCGGCGTTGCCGCTTGCCTATTCGGAACAGCTAGCGATTGAGAGCTGCATGTGAAATCGCTCCTGTGCACTTGTTGATATCCATATTCAGCTGACCGCCACCTGCCGAAATGGGAACAGTTTGAATGCCGGTTTTCGTCGAAGTGATAACGCGGTATGTTGGCTTGCCTCCCGTTTGGGAAACCGACCAGTGGTCGCCTTCGTCTTCGATAATCACAACTGGATATTTTTTGAAATCCGCGAAAGAGCGCCCAACCGCACAGTATATCGCTTCAGCGACGTGCTTGTTAGGGACCATCATGTCGGGAATATATCCGTCATTGGGGCAGGCTGGTTCGGTTGCGGCCTGAACGGCGCCAGGAGGCTACCGGAGACTGCTGCTGCAATAATTGAAACTGCTCAAAGGGCGCACGTTCGATCCAACATATTTTAGCACTGAAAGGCAACGCCAAAAAGAACTGGCTACTTAAACACAATCCCGAACGTCCTCCGCGATGCAGGCGGGGCGTTTTTTTCGCCTTCGATCTCGATGGTGATTTCGCTGGTGAGCTGCATGCCGCCGCCCGCGTGCCTCGACCGAGAGCATCGTGGAGCGTGCGCGCACCTTGCTTCCCACCGGCACCATTGTTGGTGAAGCGCACCTTGTTGGAGCCGTAATTGATTCCGCGCGTCACGCCTTCGATCTTCAGGAAGTTGCCGGTCAGCACGGGATCAGCGACACAGTCAGATAGCCATGCGCGATAGTCTTGCCGCCCGGCATTTCCTTTGCTGCACGCGCGATATCGATGTGAATCCATTGATGATCGCCGGTCGCGTCCGCGAATTTGTTGAGTGCGGTCTTGGTCGATCTCGACCCAATCGGAAACGCCGATCTCCTTTCCGACAAGGTTCGGCAAATCTTCAAAGCTGGTGCTGATCATGGCGAAAATCCCTCAAACGATCCGGGAGTCGCGCCTGCCCAATAGCGGTCGCGGATCAGGCGTTTGTATAATTTGCCGGTCGGATGACGCGGCAGTTCCTTCTCGAAATCGACGGAACGCGGACGATTTGATCGGCGAAAGCCGTTCGCGACAATAGGCGATAAGTTCATCTGCGAGCGCAGGGCCGGCATCGTCCCAGCTCGCGGGCTGGACCCACGGCCTTCACCTCTTCGCCGAACTCCTCGTCGGCACGCCGATCCACCGCGACATCGGCGACCTTAGGATGGCGAGATCAACAGGTTCTCCGCCTCCTGCGGATAGATGTTCACGCCGCCGGAGATGATCATGAACGCCTTGCGGTCGGTCAGATACAGAAACCCGTCGGCGTCCATCTTTCCGACATCGCCCAGCGTGGACCAGTCGGGGTTCTTTGGGTTGCGCGACTCGGCCCGTCTTCTTCGGATCGTTGTGATACTGGAAGGTCGAGGCACCGCCGAAATAAACAAGTCCCTCCTCGCCCACCGGCACCTCGTCGCCGTTCTCGTCGCAAACGTGCAACTCGCCGAAGATCGCCTTGCCGACCGTGCCGGCATGGGTGAGCCAGTCGGCGCTGCTCGTATAGGTCAGGCCGTTGCCCTTCGGTGCCGCCGTAATATTCGTGGATCACCGGGCCCCACCATTCGATCATCCGGCGCTTCACATCGACCGGACAGGGTTGCTGCAGCGTTGGATCGCCGACTTCATCGTCGAGACATCGTATTTCGCGCGCGTGTCGTCGGGGAGCTTCAGCATCTTCACGAACATGGTGGGCACCCACTGGCTCGCATTCGCCTGGTATTGCTCGATGCGTGTTTGAGCGCGGTCTCGGCATCGAAATGCTCCATCACGACGACGGTGCCGCCGCCGCGATGCACCGTCATGCAATAACGCAAGGGTGCGGAGGTAGATCGTATCGGCGCTGAAGCCGAACAGACCCTGCACCAGAAACAGCAGCGGGTTCGGCGCATCGATGGGCAGACCCTGCAGCGGCTGACGCACGCCTTTGGGCCGTCCGGTCGTACCCGAAAGAATAGAGCATGTCGGAGCCCGCGCTTTCGTCGGCGATGCGCGTGACCGACATTTTTGCGGCGGCGTCTTCGTAAAGCGTGAAACCTTCGATTGCGCCGCCGACGCTGAAACATTTCACGCCGGATAAAAGTTTTGCCGCTTCGCTCGCGACTTTGCCGATGCCGGGCGTCGAGAACAGGACCTTCGCGGCACTGTCCTTGACGATGTATTCGACCTCACCGGCCGTCAGCCGCGACGAGATGCAGGTGAAATAAAGTCCCGCACGCTGCGCTGCCCAGCAGATCGCCAGGAAGCGGAGATTGTTCTCCATGAAGATCGGCGATGACGTCGCCCTGTTTCAGACCGAGCGAGCGGAACAGCTGCGCACCTGGTTCGAGCGCTCGTCAAGCTCACGAAAGGTCAACTTCTCGCCGGTCTCCGCCATGATCAGCGCGACCTTGTCCGGCGTCGTCTGCGCGAAGGTTGCGGGGTGCATTGTTTCCTCTGGTGTTGTTCTTTGTGCGAATTGTTACTGGCGGCCTTCGTCCGCGTAAAAGCGCGCGCATTGACATCGAAGCGGTGCATGCGCAGATGAACCATGAACAATCCGTCACGGCAAACACTCGCGCGCGATGAAGGCGGCGTCTCGCAACTGGTGTGGGATGGCGGCGAGCCACTGCTGCATTTCGCGCACGCCACCGGCTTCAATGCCGAGACCTATCGTGGAATGTTGTCGCCGCTCGCGGATCGTTTTCGCATCGTGGCGAGCGACGCGCGCGGGCATGGTTCGACAACGCTTCCCGCGCAACCGGGCATGCCACGCGGCTGGAAAATTTTCCGCGATGATCTGATCGCCATTCTCGATCGCGTTGCACCACAGGGCGCGATCCTCGCCGGTCATTCGATGGGCGGCGCCGTCAGTCTGATGGCGGCCGCGGCACGCCCCGGCAAAGTTAGAGCACTGGTCCTGATCGAGCCGGTGTTGATGCCGCAGTCGCTCTGGTGGCGCATGATGCTTGCACGTTTCGGCTTGCGGCCGAGCGAGCCGGGGCTCGCGGAACGCGCCTTGAAGCGGCGCGATGTCTTTCCGTCACTGGAAATGGCATTGGCGGCTTATCGCGGCCGTGGCGCGTTCAAGACCTGGCCGAAGAAACCGTCGCCGACTACATCAAAGGCGGCTTTGAGCAGATCGAGGGTGGTTTCCGGTTTGCGGTGCCGGCCGGCGTGGGAGTCCGAATGTTTTCGCTCCGCACCGTTCGGGCGTGTCGCGGTTGGTGGCGAAGGCGCGCTGTCCGATCACCATTCTTCACGGCGAGGCCGGCAGCACATCGTCCGAGGGCGAGCTTGCGACGATCAGACGCCTCAACCCATCTGTCCGCATCGTCGCACAGAAAGGCGCGAGCCATTTCCTGCCGATGGAATATCCGAGCTTGTGCGTGAGGAAATCGCGCAGATTACAACGACGATATAAAACGATCTCCATTCCGTCATGCCGCCCTTGAGGCGGCCATCCAGAAAAAGAATTGCACGCGGAGACATAGAGGCGCGGAGTTTCTCCATGTTCTCCGCGTGAGGGAAACTGGATGGCCGGGTCAAGCCCGGCCATGACGAAAAGGATTTACTTAAGAGCGACGCTCACTACGCCGTAAACCGCCCATCCAACCGCGCGTGGATTTCTTCCGGCGTGAAGCCGAGCGCGCCAAGCCGCCCGGACCGCGCGAGCATCGCCAAGCCTGTCAACGCGGCGGCGACGAGCACCACATCGCGCTGCGCGTCGCGGCTGTTCGTCGGCTGTCCCGGTCGCATCGGCGAGTACTTTCAGCACGGCGATCATGCGGCCGTTGAACAAACGCTCCGCATCGCTGCCGCCTGCTTCCTGCGGGAGCGCGCCCTGCGCCGCGGCAAATGTCTCATTGTCACGCAATAGCGCCAACGCTGCGGCGGAGGCAGCGGCGAGCTTTCCGCCCGGCCGGAAGCCACAGCCTCGCGCATCGCACGCGACAACGCGGAGAGATCATCCGCTGCCAAGGCCAGCAGCAATTCATCCTTGTTCGCGAAATAGCCGTAGAGCGCCGCGGGCGCATAACCGGCTTCCGCCGCGACGCCCGCGCAGCGAAAGATTGCGGGCGCCGTCGCGGGCCGCAACCCGGCGCGCGGAATCCAGAATGGCCACGCGCGTCGTTTCACGCGCGCGCATGCGCCGATCACTGCGGATCGAATTGGGTTCGCCCATCACCCCATGATAGGTGATTCGCGGCTCTAATGCGCCGCAGCCGGGGCGGGGTGGGCCGCCTGATAAGCCTTCACGGCGGCGTTGTATTCGTTACCCACCTGTTCCTTCAATTTCTGATTCTTGTCGATCCTGGCGCTCACATCCGCCTGAACGGAAGGATTCGATTTTCTGCTTGTCCTTGTCTTTCTGCTTTGCCGCTTCGCGCTTTTGCTGCTCCAGATCAGACAAGAGACAGGTCTGATAGTCATCGGATGATTTGATGAAATCCTTGACCTCTGCGAGAGCGCCTTGACTTGCGCTTCGCTCGCCGTGCTTCCGTCAACCGCAGCTGGCGCAATCGGCTCATAACAGGAACTTGCATCGGCAAGCGCGGGCCCGGCCACTGCCAAAATCATCGCCGACGCCAAGGAAAAAGTGCGCAACATCGTCCAACTCCTGAGGAATTCCACCGCCCCACAGGATCGGCACTGAAGCACCTTTCCGGCGGATACCAAGGCTTCTCAAGTGAACGCAGCGTAAGGCGGCGCGGGGTTGTATTCCATCGTCCGTTGAATGGGCGCGCGCCATCTCGACGCCGTGCCATTCGCCCGTTCAGCCACAGCGCCATGTCGATACCCGCGGACACGCCGGCCCGCGGTCACCACATTGCCGTCGCGGACATAGCGATAGTGCGAAAGAACTTCGGCTGCTTCGCCACGCGCACGCAAGGCCTCGATGAATCCCCAATGCGTCGTGACCCGTTTGCCCCTTCGCGGCCCAGCCGCCGTGAGCAGCAGAACGCCGGTACAGGACGCTCGTCGCCCATTTGGCATCCTTCGCGATTTTGGCGATCCAGTTCAGCAGCGCGGCGTTGTTCACCTCGCGCCGCGTGCCCTGCCCGCCGGGGGACCAGCAGCACATCGAGCGCATCGCATTGCGCTGTTGTCCTGTCCGGAAGGACGCGCATGCCTTTGGCGCAGCGGATCGGTCCATCTTTCTCCGCGACAAGAAACACGTCATGCGGCGCAGGCTTGCCGAGATGCGCGGCGACCTGGTTGGCAACGGTGAACACTTCCCACGGACCGACAAAGTCCAATTCTTCAACGTCGTCGAAGATCAGAATACCGATTTTCAGACCATGTTGCGCGTTCCCGGATTACGAGTGCGCAAATTACATCAAACCGGGGGGAGACCGTCAGGCAGCCCGTTCCGGCACACGACCGTTATTAATGAAGCACGAACGCATCGGCGAACCGCACGATCAGGGCAACAACCAGCAACGCCAACGACAAACCATAGAGATCCGCGTTTTGGCCGTGCGGTCCCATCATCCGCTCCATGTCGGTGAAAGCGAATGCCCAGCCAGAAATAGCCGCTGGTCAGACTTTGCACCGTGCGCAGCGTCGGCGATTTGGCTGTGCGCTTGCTGCCGGCGCTTAGCAGGAACGCTAACGGCCATGATCGCGGTGAATGCCACATAGGCCAGGGTCGGTACGGGAACGGCTGTCTGCGTCATCCACTCCGGGGGTCACCACAAGCAGAAGATAGACCCCCGCCATGCCGGCAACGGCATAGGCCGAGCGCAAATCGCTCGTTCCCCAACGCCCGGGGCACACTGCCCTGGATCAGGCGCGAGACCGGGCCTGCAATGTAATAGATGGCAAAGAGAAGGGACGACGCCGATCAGGACCAAGCTGGTTGCGAAGCGGGCTGCATTCATATCGCCGCCGCGCACCAGAAACGCGGCAAAAGCCAGAATGACGGCGGATCCGGCGCCTGCCGCGAGGCCCGATGTGCGGCCGCGCAAGTTCCAGCGCAAAAAGGCAAAAAGCTTGCCCGAGAGTTCGATTGCCGCCATGAATGTTTTCCCAGTCCGCTCCACCGCGACAACGCGCAGCTTCCGATTTCGTTGCTAGGGCTTGAGCGATAATGCGACGGCAAAGCCCGCTACGGGGACATTCGCCTCGTGTCTTGGTGCGCAGGTTAAAAAACCAGCAACATCGAAGCCCGCTTTTTCGGCAACATCGCGCAGATAGGCATCCGAATGCCGCCAACGGCGCTTGGGTCCAAGCTCGAAGCTCTCGCCGTCTTTGGATTCTACGGTGAAAAGAAAGAAGCCATCTGGCTTCAACCGGCGATGCGCGCCGCCAAACACAGTGGCGAGATCGCCCAGATAGACAAGCGTGTCGGCCGCGACGATCAAATCGTAAGGCGCGCCGCTATCCCGAAGCGCGGTTTCTATATCCGCGACCGTCAGCGCGTCGTACAGATTGCGTGCTCGTGCCTTCTCGGTCATCGCAGGACTGAGATCGATGCCGTCGAGGCGATAGGCCACGTCTTCGAACGCCACGCCGGTCAGACCCGTGCCGCAGCCGAGGTCGAGGATGGAAAGGCTGTCGCGCCCAGCCATGACCATGTCGGCCAGCGCGCGCAGGATTCGCGGCGCAGCGTAACCAAGCTGCCTAATCATCCGTTCGTCATAGTCGATTGCGAACTGATCGAAGAGATGGCGCACATAGCCGGCATCGGAACGGGCTTGCGCCTTCATCGCGCGTGCCGCCGCGATTTTTGGCGCGACCTCGTCATCCTCTTCAAGATGATCGAAGGCTTCGAGCGCCTTGTCCGGCTCCGCCGGCTTCGAGCCATGCACAACCGAGCGCGAACCGCGCATCGGCGAGCGTGTAATCGAGGCGCAGCGCGCCGCTGCAGCTCTGCAATGGCTTCGGGCAATCGTTCCACTGCCAGCAGAGCCCGGCCATATTCTAGCGCGGTGCGCGGCGCTGCGCGGATGAAGCGCAGCCGCCTCGCGCGCGGCGTCCAGATCGTCCGAGGCTTCCGTCATCCTGAGGTGCCCGGCGCGCCCTTCGAGACGCTCACTGCGTTCGCTCCTCAGGGTGACGCGCTGGGCCTCGAAGGAGGACGGACATATTCAAGCAGCAAGCGTGCATTTGCCGTTGTTGATGACGACCACGTCGCGCTCTTTCAGCTTGCAGCGGAAAGAGACGATGTTTCCGTCCACCCACATTTCGGTGACGATGGTCTCGCCGGGAAACACCGGCGCGGAAAAGCGCACGTCGAAGCCGGTAATCTTGGTTCGCGTCGTATTTGCA
Organism: Rhizomicrobium sp.; assembly: GCA_037201525.1. Classification (GTDB taxonomy): domain Bacteria; phylum Pseudomonadota; class Alphaproteobacteria; order Micropepsales; family Micropepsaceae; genus Rhizomicrobium. The sequence goes on from JBBCHP010000038.1 coordinate 11,771, forward strand.
CACGGTCGAAACGACGGCGCGGCACGCCGTGCCATAGGTGCAGAGCCCGTGCAGGATCGGGGCGCGGGAAACCCGCCATCTTCGCAATCGCCGGATCGCGATGCAGCGGGTTGCGATCGCCGGAAAGCGCATACAGAAACGCCTGGTCCTGGGCGCGTGTCGCATTCGTGCACGAGGTCGGGCGCGCGCGTGGGAAGCGGAATGCGGCTCGGGGCGCGCTTCTTTCGGTCCGCCGAAACCGCCATCGCCGCGTGCAAAAGATCGTGTTGACCAGCGTGCAGAGTTTGGCGCCGCCCTTTTCGCTCACGACGCGTTCCATCAGGATCACCGCGCCCTTGTCCTTGCCTTTGTCGTAGACGCCGGTGATGCGCTCGTCGAACGTCACATCGGCGGCGTAGGGAAGGGCTCTGTGCATCGTGAGACGCTGCTCGCCATGCACGACCATGAGATAGTTGATGCCGGAACGCGCCATCGTGCTGCCCTTGCCCCAGCGATGACGGTGGCCATGCTGGGCACGGTCTGAAGATTGTTCTCATAGACGAATTTGAGTTCGTACCGCGTTCATGGGATCGCGCATGAAGCCGACGCCGAGCGCATACAGCATCGTCTCGCGGGTCGCCATAGCTGGCGGTCAGGCCCGTCTCCTTGGCCTGCATGAGTTCGTCGTAATTGATTGGCATTTGCGCTTCCTCCGTTTCAACTTTCCAAATCGACATCAACCGCTCGACGACTTCCTCAAGCACGCTTTCGCACCTGCCTGCGTAGCGCGGCTTTCGTTCATGCCAGTCGAGCGAACGCATCTGATCCACCAAAATGACTCCGGCGACGGGCGCAGACTCCGGTAACCCCACTTCGAATGGGTAACCGCGCACGCGGCTCGTCACGGGGCAGATAAAGGCAAGACCCGTCAGTTCGTTGAACCTGCGCGGCCGTCAGAACGAACCCTGGGCGATGGACCGCTTTGCTCATGACCGCGCTGGGGATCGAACGAAACCCATACGAGATCGGCGCGCTCCGGCGTGTAGATGCTTTCGTTCACCAAAATTCCTTGCCGACTGGCGGTCCCCAATCGACAATGTCGTGCCGGTTTTCAGGAGTGATCTGGTCGAGCAAGTCGTCGAGCCTGTACTTCCTCCGCTTGCGGAAATCACGAGCTTGCCGGCATCAAGCCGAACGAAAACCGATGTGCCCTCGGACAGACCGGCCTGTTCAGCCAAGACTTGCGGAATGCGCAAGGCGAGGCTGTTCCCCCATTTCTGAATTTTCTGGCTCTTCGCCATTTACCGCTCCGTTTATACAATGAGTATACATTGCCGAGCACCATGTGACAATGGATAGTTCCTGAAAACCATCGGAGGAACCTGTTTTGACCTATCGCTGCTTCAACGTGACCATCGCGGACGGTATCGCGCATCTGCAGATGAACCGGCCGGACGAACTCAACTCGATGGTTACGGAGTTCTGGAAAGAGCTGCCCACCATCGTGGAAGAGACCGACGATGAGGCGAAGGCGCGCGTCATTCGTCATCTCCTCGGACCGGCAAGCATTTCACCGCGGGCATGGACCCTTGCGAACTTCAACAGCAGTACAGCGGGAACTTCACTGGCCACGCTGGAGCGCGGCCGGCGCGCGGCGAATTTGCGCCACCACGTGCTCGACATCCAGCGCTCGTTCAATGTGCTGGACCACGCGCGGATGCCTGTGCTGGTCGCCATCCAGGGCGGATGCGTCGGCGGCGGCGTTCGATCTGACCAGCGCCTGCGACTGCCGCTATGCGACCGAGGACGCCTTCTTCGTGGTGCAGGAAATCAATATCGGCATGACCGCCGATGTCGGCACCTTTCCGCGCCTGTGCAAGCTGTTGCCCGCAAGGCATGGTGCGCGAGCTGGCCCTATTCCGGCCGCCGCCTGCCGGCGAAGAAGGCGCTCGAGTTCGGCCTCGTCAACGACATCTTCCCAACGCAGGACGCGATGATGAAACACGTCATGGCGCTTGCGAAGGAGATCGCGGAGAAATCGCCCGCTCGCCGTGCATGGCTCGAAAGTGATGATCAATTACGCACGCGACCACACGATCGCCGACGGTCTCGACTACATCGCGACCTGGCAGGCCGGCATGTACAACCCCGAAATCGACATGCGCGAGGCGATGATCGCGCGCAAGGAAAAGCGTACGCCACAATTCGCCGTTTTGCTGCCGATTCACAAAAGGCGGGAATAATGGCCGCCGTTTTTCTGTAAGAAATTCCGACTACCGGCCGACTACCTTGTCAGAGTGGCAAGGTAGCAGGATGCCAGAGACAGATCAGGACGAACTTTATCGTCTCGCGATTGCGGAGCACGGACCCGCGATCGGCCGGCTTCTGCGCGCCTATGAGGCTGATCCCGAACTGAGACGCGATCTGCTGCAGGAGATTCATGTCGGGCTTTGGCGAAGTTTCGCCGTGTTCGACCGGCGCTGCTCCCTGCGCACTTGGGCCTATCGCGTGGCGCACAACATCGCGAGTTCACATGTCGCGCGGCGCATGCGTGGCGGCAAACAGGTGAGCCTCGATGCGCTAGCCGAATTGCCGGATGGCGGCAACGTCGAACAGACGGCGTCGGAAAAACAGATGCTTGAGAAGCTAACCGCGATGATCCGTACGCTCGAACAACCAGACCGGCAGATCATTCTGCTTTATCTCGAAGACATGGATGCCCGCCGCGATTGCCGAGATCACCGGCCTCAGGCCCGGCAGCATCGCCACCAAGATTCATCGCATCAAATCGCTGCTGGCGCGGCGCTTTCAGGACGGGAGGCCGGCATGAGCGACCTCAAGACAATCTGGAAAACTCAAGAGATGGAGTACACACCCATGGCGCTCGAAGATATCCGCACACAGGCTGGCAGGCTTCATTCAAATGTCCACTGGCGCAATATCGGCGAAGCCGTAGCAGCCGTCATGGTGCTCGCTGCATTCAGCTTCTATGTCTGGCGTTTCCCCGATCCGCTGACGCGCGCGGGCAGTGTGCTGATCATTCTGGGTACGCTTTATGTGATTTGGCGGCTGTTCACGCGCGGCGGCACCAGGGGACTTCCCTGCAATGCCGCAGCTGCGTCGTGGACGGACTATTATCGCAGCGAACTCGTGCGCCAGCGCGACATGCTCAAAAGTGTTTGTGCATGGTATCCTGGCGCCGTTGGTACCGGGCTTTGTGCTTTTCCTCACGGGAATGGCGCGTACCGCGCCGCCGGCGGGCGATCGGCAAGATCGAATTTACGGCTATTTGCGGCGCCGTGGTTTTCTTAGGCATCGGAGTTCTCAACAGCTGGGGCGCTCGCCAGTTGCAGAAGAAGATCGACAGTTTGGGATATTAACTCGCCACCGCAATGTGATGCGCGAGCGCGACGGCGGGGCCTTCGGTCCACACGCTGGTGAGCGGGATGCCGTTCTTTTCGATCATCGCCTGGGCGTGCGCATAACCTTCGGCGACGGCACGGTCGAACTTTTTCCAGTCGCGCAGGCCGATATCGGGGAGCGCCGGCTCGAACAGATAATCGGCCTGCTCGCGCACAACGCGGCGCTGTGCTTCCGAGCCCACAGGTGCCGGAGCGCATCAGGATCGAGACGATGGAGGGCGTGCCACGCATGCGTTGCGCGATCAGCCACCACAGCGGCCGCTCGCCATATTCGTCGTCCTTCACCTGCAGATCGATTTCGCCGGTCACGTCGGAGGCGATGATCGGCCCGCTCTCGCGTTGACGCATAACATCGACGGGAAGGTTGTTCATCACGCCGCCATCGACCAGCAGATGACCGTGATGGGTCACGGGCGGAAGTATCCCCGGCAGCGCCACGCTCGCCCGCAAGGCGCGCCACAAGGCGCCGCTGCGATGTTCATGGATGCGGCCGGTGGTCAGATCGACGAGACGCAGAAGAACGGCTTCGCCAGTTCCTCGATCCCGCACGTCGCCGAAGTTTTCCTGTAGCAGGGTGCTGACGCGCTTGCCGCGCACCAGCGCGATCAGCGGGAAAGTGTAATCCGAAAGCGGGTTGGCATCGACGAATGCCGCGCGCACGCGATCCGACAATTCCTGCATTGTCCCACTCTGCGGCAACGCCCGCGGCGATGATCGCGCCCATGCTGGTGCCGCCCAGATGATCAGAAGGGGGACGCCGGCTTCCTGAAGCGCTTTCATGATGCCGATGTGGGCAAAGCCGCGCGCACCGCCGCCGGCGAGTACAAGCCCGACCGCACGGCCGGAGATGAACCGCGCGAGCCGCGCGATATCGGCGGTGTTGCCCCGCGCGCACATGATGATGGGATTCGAACAAGCCGCTGCGGAGGCGCGAAATGCTCCGGCACGCTGCGCAGCGAGCTCGACGGGTTGCAGCAGGCAGAAGCTCCGGCAACCCGCTGGTGCGTTCGTTGCCGTCCATCACGTCGATCGGCGTCTTCGGTAGGGGCCGGTCGGAACAGGCCAGCAGCAGAACGCGATCCGCCTGACGCTGGCAAAGATGCGTCCACGCCGAATCCGGTTTGTCGCCGCGATAGAAGACGATGTCGTGCTCGGCTTCGAAGCGCGTGAACCACTCGGCGGATTGTTCTGCCGCGGATATGTCGAGCACTGCCGCGCGTGAGCCCCATAACCGTCAGCGCCTGGGCGATGCGCTGTGCAATTGGCTCGTGCTCCAGATTGTCCTGCAGCGGAATGACGGGCGAAGGTCTTGGGCCGGGCGGAATCGTTGGGGTTGCGTGTCGTGTCCTGCAACCGCTTCACCAGCACGCGCATGAGGTTGAGCATCACGCGCGGATGGCGGCCAATGAGCGCGTCGAAGCCCTTGCCGCGAGATGCGCAGCAATTCGGTGTCGCGCAGCGCCACGATCTCCGGCCGAATGGCCGCGATCGCCCGAGATCAGCGACATCTCGCCCCACCGTTTCCCCGGCAGGGATATGCGCGACGGCGCGGCGCTTGCCAGTGCTCGTCCTCGACGAAAATCCCGAGGCTTCCGGTCACGACCAGAAACAGCGCCTGTGCGTTTTCGCCCTCGCGTTTCAGTTCCATCCCGCCCGGCAGACCGAACCAGCTTGCTTCCGACAACACACGGCGCAACGCCGGATCGCCGATGTCCTGAAGCAGCGGGAAATTCCGCAGCCGCGCGCGCAGCGATTCCGGATAAACGGTTTCCTGCCCGGCGCGAAAGGAAGAGAGAAACGCCATGCTCATTCTTCTAGCTCACCAGGCGGTCCAACCGCCATCGACGGCTATGGCCCGCGCCGGTCACGAAACTCGACGCCTTTGTTGCAAGAAACAGGAGCGGCCCCCCGATTTCCCCCGCATGTCCCGTACGTCCTAACATCGTTTTCGCGCCCAGCCGCGCGGCAAATTCCGGGTCGGCTTTGGCGACATCGTCTCTGGGAAACGGATCCGGGAACCAAAGCGTTCACGCGGATATTGTCGCGGGCCCAGTTCGGCGGCGAGGTGCCGGGTCAGTTGGAATCAAAGCGGCCTTGGCCGGGCCGTAGTGGAACGGGCTTTGCTGCCCCCGGCGTCGCGTAGATTCGCGAATCCGGCGAGACGCTTGCGTACATCGAGGCAATATTGACGACGCCTGCGCCGTCGGATGCCGCGAGCGCGCTGCGGGCCGCGCGCACGGATTCGAACGTCGCGGTGTGACGCTGCTTCGATAGGTCATTTCGAAGTCAGCGGTTCAAGCTGCGCAAACGGCTTTGGCGTCATGCTGACGGCGTTGTTCACCAGCACGTCGATGGGCGCGGAAGTTCAGAGAAAAATGCGCGAACGGCGGAAACATCGCCGACATCGAACGCGGCGCGCCGTGACAGAGTGGCCCCCTGCCCGACAATTCGCTTTCATAGGCGGCAAGCTTCGCGCTCGTCCCTGCCGTTCAGAACGACATGCGCGCCGGCGCCGCACAGTGCCTCCGTCATCGCGCGGCCGAGATGACCCGCCGCCCCCGACACAAATGCGATGCGGCCATCGAGGGCGAAACAGATCGCTCATTTCGGCCATTGCGCCGGATTGAGGAGCTTTACCGGAAGATGCGGGATGCGCGCTTCGACCAGCGCACATTCGTCGGCGCCGAGCGGACGCTTGATGAAGAGGCGCAGATTGTCGTCGAGCTGGTCTTCGGTTTCGAGGCCCACAACCACGCCGTCGATCCAGTCCTGACCGCGCGCATAGGCGAGGCAAAGATCGGCGGCGTTTTCGCGGGCCGAGCTGATGGGCGAGGCTTGCAAGGATGTCAATGAGCGCCTGCGGATAGACGCCGTCGATTCTTCGGCCACACGCGCACGTCGTTGCTCGCGAGAATGCCCTGAAGATACGTGCTGCGCGCGTGAACGGTTACATTGGGGCGCGAGGCGAGACAGGTCTTGAAGCCAGCCTTGCGCCAGCGCCAGTCGAGAACATTGAACGGAAGCTGCAAATGCACGACATCGGGGCACGCGAGCGCCGAGAGCGCTTCCAGAGGCGACGATACCGAAAACTCCAAGCGACAGCACGCTGCCATCTTCCAGCCGCTCGATCAGGCGTTCCCAGATCGCGCCGCCATGGCTGCGCATGTGCTCGGCGCGATGCAGCAACAGACAATCCAGTCTGTCGCGCCGCAACGCCGCCAGTGATTTCCGCGATGCTTGCGTCCACGGCCGCGCGCACATCGGCGCGGGATGCCAAGGCGGTCTTCGCTGTCGCCATAGGCGCGCGCTGTGTCGAATTGCGAGATGCCGCCTTCTGTCGCGCGTGCGACGAGACGTAAGGCTTCCTCATGCGAAGGCTTGCCGGTGCGGTTCGCCGCGCCGTAAGCGAGACCCAACTGCACCGACCCCATGACGAGTTCGGGCCGGACTCTGTCCGCGCATGGACATGTTCCTCTTCCCAGCGCACCCTGCCACGGCATGGTAAATTTCTGCTTTACGAGGGGCGCCCATGACCGACCGCATTCTGACGACGCATGCCGGGAGCCTGCCGAAAACCAAAGATTTAAGCCGTCTGCACGCGGCCCGCGCGGCCGGGACCGCCACCGACGACGTAGCTTTCGCGGCCAGGGTCGAAGCGGCCGAAACGGCCGCGATCGCCAAGCAGATCGAAAGCGGCGTCGATATCCTCAATGACGGCGAAGTCGGCCGCGAAGGCTTCTTCACCTATGTGCGGCATCGCATGACGGGTTTCGGCGGACAGTCGCAGCGCCCGATCATGCGCGACATCACGATGTATCCGAGCTTCCTCGAATTCATCCTGCAGCCCCGCGGCGAGCAGGTGAGCCTGCTCGCGCCGCCGGCGGCGATCGACGAAATCACCTATTCTTGGCACCCGAGGCCAGTCGCCGCAGATTGCGCGCGCTTGAAGAACCACCTCGCCGCGCACAAAGGCCAATACGCCGATGCATTCATGACGGCGCCATCGCCCGGCATCATCGCAGCAGCCATGGCCAACCAGCATTACCCTGACATGGCGAGCTATGTCGCGGCGCTGGCGAAGGCGCTCGCCGTCGAATACCGCGCGATCAACGAAGCCGGATTCATTCTTCAGATCGACGCGCCGGACCTCGCGATGGAGCGGCACACGCTGTTCGCGGACAAACCGCTCGGCGATTTTCTCGATTTCGTGCGGCTCGTCATCGCTGCGATCAACACGGCGCTTGCCGGAATCGACCCCACGCGCGTGCGTCTGCATGTGTGCTGGGGCAATTACAACGGTCCGCACGAATGCGACGTGGCGCTGGCCGACATCTGGCCGAGATCGCAAAAGCGAATGTGGGGGGTCATCGAAAAACCCGCGATGGTGTCGAGGCCAAGGCCGATGGGCATTCCGGTTTCGTCGTCGGGCACTAGCTTGGCGTAAGGCGCGCTTGCGATCTTGTCCCACTTGCCGGCTGGCTTCTTGATTTCAAGCTGGACGACGGTACCCTTCAACACCAGCCGCACGATGGCCTCTGCGGGCCGGTTGGGACGCGTGAGGCTTGGGTGGCCGCCGATCATTTGCCAGCCGTTCTTCATCGCCCAATCCGTCAATTCGTCTTTTGTCATGGCCGGCCCATCCGCTATCTTCTGCAGATAGTCTAGCATTGGACGCGGTCAGCGACACGCAACCTTAATATTCATGAGGGATTCTGCGAGCAAAATCACCCGCTTGCAGAATCCGCCAGAACTGCGCTTAGATTGGCGAGGCGGCGGCGGGGGCTGAACGCGTACGGAGTCGAAGCCTCGCATCATGTCTGCTGCACCGCCCAAAGTCGTGTTCGTAAAGCCGCAGAACGGCGACGTCCTGCCCGTGTCGCGGGTCGGCAAGGCGATGCGCGTGCATGGCGAACTGGAAACCGAAGGCGAGCTTCATATTCAGGGCTGCGTCGTTGGCCGCATCAATGCCGGCACGCTGGTCATCGCCAATGACGGCTATGTCGAGGGCGATATCGTCGCCCGCGATGTCTATGTCGATGGGCGGCTAAACGGGCGCATTTTCGCCGTCAATGTCGTTCTCGCCAAATCGGCCACCGTTACCGGCCGCGTCTTCCACAACACCGTCACGGTCGAACAGGGCGCGCATGTCGATGCGCGCATGCCATGGCGGCCGCCGAGCTACTTTGAAACCCTCGACCAACTTCCGGAGACAAGAGCATGAGCGTGTTCAACCGTACCGACAACAAACCGAACGAGACAACGCCGCCGCCCTCGCCCGCGCCTTCGGCGAGCACGGTGTCTTATGCCCCCGGCAGCGGAAATCAAGAAGCCGCAGGCCGTTGTGCAGCCGATGACGGCTAGCGTATCCACGACGCCGGGCGGCGTATCGGTGATCAGCAAGGCACTAAAGATCACCGGCCAGCTCGAAAGCACCGAAGACATCCGCATCGACGGCGAAGTGAACGGCGATGTGCGCGCCAAGTCCGTGACCGTCGGCAATAGCGCGAAGGTCAAAGGCAACGTCTACGGCGACACCGTCGAACTCGCCGGGACGGTCGAAGGCAAGATCGAAGCGAAGAAAGTCGTGTTCTCCAGCACCGCGCGCATGACGGGCGATGTCGTGCATCAGGACATCAAGATCGATTCCGGCGCCTTCATTAATGGTCATCTGAAACCCGAGTTCGGCAAGGACGCAAAGGCCAAGTCGACCAATGGCGCGGCCACGGCCTGATCAGCGCAGGATCGCGATGCCGAAGAGAATTTCCTCTCCGGCATCGCCGAAGCGTTCGATCTCCTGGAAGCCATAGGCGCGATAGAAGCGTACAGCGCGCGGATTACTGTCTCCCGTGCCCAGACAGGCGCCATGTGCGCCCATCGCGCCGACCACAGCGAGCCAATGATCGACCGTGCGCTTTGCGATACCGCGGCCTTGAAACCGCGGCAGAAGATTGATGTGCAGATGGGCGGGATAGCGCGCATTGATTCTGCGAGGCGTGCGATCGGGATGATGGATATGGTGCGCCATTCGCTCGTCCCCATGACCGCGACTGTGGATCTCCGGCGGGATCGGCATAGTGCGCGCGCAGCCGCGGCCACCATTCGGCCTCACAGCGCGTCTCGAAACTATAAGTATCGGCGGGTCCAATGATGTATCCGCCGACGCCTTCTTCATCCTCGATCATGAATGCGGTCTCGGGCGACAGAACGCCATAAGGCGCAGCGTAGACGTGGCCGACGAGTTTTGGATCGCGATAGAGATGCGTGGCATCCGCGCCGGAATCGCCGGTCCGCAAACAGATGTCGTAAAGTTTGTCGAGATCGTCCACGCGATACGGCCTGATATCAACCATGTGCGATGCTGGCGCGCCCATCGATCCGGCCCTACTCTAGCACGATGCTCCACTTACGCCTGTTGGCTCTCGCCTGTCTGCTCATCCTTTTTGTCGCGCCGCGTGCGTTCGCGACCGATCGTTCCGACCGCGAGTTCAAGGAATGTCCCAACTGCCCGCAAATGGTCGCGATCCCTGCCGGCGGATTTATCAATGGGGAGTCCGGCGAGCGAACCCGGCCGCTTCGACAGCGAGGGCCCACAGCATCATGTCGCCAATCAAAGCCTTTGCGCTCGGCAAATATGACGTAACCAGCGAGGAGTTCCTGAAGTTCCTGAGCGCAACCGGCTATCAGCCCAAGCCCTGCAACGGGCGGCTGAACATGCAATGGCATGTGCTGGAAAGCGGCCGGGCCCTCCCGCCCTCTCCGTCCGACAGCGAGCCACCGCGATGGCCGGCCGTGTGTCTCGACTGGAATGACGCCAACGCCTACATCGCATGGCTGAACAAGATGGCGAAAAGCGAACGCCCCGCGCTTGCGTCGAAACCGGGGCCCTATCGATTGCCGACAGAAGCGGAATGGGAATACGCCGCGCGTGGCGGTACGAGCACGTCGCGCTGGTGGGGGCGAAGCGATCGGCAACAACAACACGAACTGCAACGGTTGCGGCAGCACATACGATTTCAACACGCTCTCCGATGTCGACAGTTTCCAGTCCAATCCGTTCGGGCTTTACGGGATGCTCGGCAATGCTTGGCAGTGGACGCAGGATTGCTGGCATCCAAGCTATGTCGGCGCGCCGGCGAACGGCAGCGCTTGGACGAGCGGTGCATGCGACCGCCATGTCATCCGCGGCGGGTCGTGGAACAATCTGCCGATCTTCATACGCTCGGCGGCACGCAGCGGCGCGGGTGCCGATACCAAAGACAGCGAATACGACTATTCAAGCCTTTCGGGCTTTCGCGTCGCGCGGGACATGCCGTGAGCGTCGATACGTTCGAGCGCCTCGCGGTCGAGCATGCGCCCGAAGATCCGCGCCGGAGATTCGCTCCCGGCGTTCTGACCTCTGGCCTCGCGCACGGTCTTGCCTTGCTGCTTCTGCTGCTCGGCTTTGGAACTGTCACACATCCAGAGCGCGATCAGCTCCATACGGTTTTCATCGACATCGTGCATCTTGGCGAAACAACGGAATCGCCGCCCGCGCCACAGAAATCGCCCACGCCGCAACAACAGGCATTCGCGCGGAAGGCGCCCGCTGCGCACAGCCCGAATGTCGGCGTGCGGCCCAACCCGAAGCCGGTGGTACACGACGATTTCTTAAATCGCCTGAACTCGCTCTCCAAGCTGCACGCGCCGGAAACCGACACGCAGGCGCTGCACGGCCAGGGCGAAAGCAAAGCGGAATCGACCAGCAACGACGCAACGCCCGGCGACGAGGCGACCTATAGCTTACGCGATTACATCCGCGCGCAAATTCTGCGCCGCTGGAATCTGGATCTGAGTGCCAACGGCGCGCACTCGATCATCGTCGCATTGCATGTTGTGATGAAGTCGAACGGCACGATCGCAAGCGCCGAAATTGTCGACAAGCACCGCTATGCGACCGACGCCGCGTTCCGCCAGATCGCGATGAGCGCCCGCAACGCGATCTTGCTCGCCTCGCCGATCAATCTTCCACCCGGCAACTACGCGCCCGAAACCGCGATGACGCTATCGCTCAACCCACGCGATGTGCTGCATTAGTCCGCCAGTGACGGCACTTTCTATTGATGCACCAACTCAAAGATAGTGCCGCTTTGCCCCGACCCGCCTTGGCTGGTGGTTCCGAACAGATTTCCCGCGCTATCCAGTGCCAGATCGCCCCGCGGATCTCGACCGTCCGAACCATCGAAAGCAAACTCATGGAGGATTTGAAGAGTCTGGTTGAACTCATAAATCTCACCGTTGGCGCCCTGATTGTCCACGGTAGTCGTTCCAAATAGATTGCCAGTGCTGTCTATTACAACGCCACCGCCTGGCTCCATCCCGTCTCCGCAGCCGCAAAAAGCATAGAGCACAGTGTACTGAGATGACGTACCGTTCGGCACAAGCTTGAAAATGGTACCACTACCGCCATTCGTGCCGCCCAACCTATTCGTTCCGTAGATATCCCCTGCGGCATCAAAAATCGGCGAGCTTTGCGGACCAAAACCGTCGTTATAGGTGAATGTGTGCAAAAGCGAAAAATCCCAATCGCTTTTTTTAGCATCGCGTGACAGCTCAAATACGCCTGCATCGTTAAATCCGAATAAGTTTCCTGAACTGTCGATAAGCGGACTCGCATTCGGACGCTGTCCGTCCGGGCAATCTACATATTTGCAGAATTTGTAGATGACGGTTTCAGTCCCATTTACTTTTGCTTTCTTTGTCTGCGGGCGCTTGAAGTTCGAATACCGTTCCGCCTTGAGAAGGATATCCTCCGCCTTCTGTGAGTCCAAACAGCGGCGATACTCCATCATAAGGCGCGCCACTCGCCCTCCCCTGATAGGCGAGAGCACCGAGCGGATAGCTTCCGTCCCGGGGTTGCGCTCCAAAATCATACAATACGGTCAATGCCCACTTGTTGCCCTTTCCATTCGGAGTGAGCTTGAAAATGGTGCCCAGATTTCTTTTTCCCCCAAGGTCTGTCGTTCCATAAAGATTGCCCGCTTCGTCCACGATAAGCGGTCCTTCTGGATTGGCTCCATCGGCGCAGTTCGCGCGAGCGCAAAAGCTGTACAGCACCCTATATCCTGATTTTTTTTCGCTCGGTGAAAACTCAAAAACGACACCTACGCCAGCGACGCCCCCGGCAGAAGTGGTCCCATAAAGCTTTCCTGAAAGGTTTAGAATGCCGTGCGGATACTGGCCCTTAGAACAGTCTAGAGATGAGCAAAACGAGTAGAGCGACTGGAAGGTATATGACGCCGCTGCGGGCACGGGACTGAGCGCCGCCGCGGTCGCAAGAACAAAAGCGGCAGCAAGTCCGTGCAGGACGCTTTTCAATTTTCATATCGCTCTCCCATTTACACTTTTCACCCTTGCGGAGAGGAGAAAAATCATCGATGCTTGAGTTCAAAGATTGTTCCGCCATTGTTAGAGCCGCCACTCAACGATGCACCGAAGGCGTCCCCAGAAGAATCTAGGATCAGCCCCGCTTCAACCGAATTGCCGTCGACGCCGGTAAAGTCATGCAAAACCTGAAGTGTCTGATTCAATTTGAATACGACACCCCAACCATCTGTGCCGCCCCCTGCTGTCGTGCCGAACAGGTTTCCGGTTGGATCAACGACAAGTTCTGATAGAGGCTCTTGCCCATCCGTGCACTCCTGCTGGCTGCAAAAGGTGTAGATCACGGAATACGGCGAAGATTCGCCGGAAGGCATGATCTTAAAAATTTCGCCGTTACCTGCAAATGGAAGAGTACCAAAAAGATTGCCGGCCGTGTCCATGGCCGGTGCGCTTGGAGCACCTTCGCTATCGAGAAACGAGTGCAGCACCGTATAATCCCAAACGTTTTTTCTGGAAGTCGGTGAGAGTTCAAATGCAACGGCAGAGTCGCCATTGGTCGTACCGAACAAGTCCCCGGCTGAATTCATAACCATATCGCCGTTTGGGGAATATCCGTCCAGGCAATCGTCTGTGTGGCAAAAACTGTAGATGACCTTTTCCGTCCACTTCGATCTCTCTTGCGGGGGTATCAGCTTGAAGACGGAACCAGATCCTACAGCGCCGCCTTCGAATGTCGTTCCGTAAAGCGGTGAAACGCCATCATATGGAGCGCCACTCGACTTTCCCTGGTAAACCAGCACGCCTCCCGGAAAAGCGCCGTCCCAAGATAAAACATAAAAATTATGAAGCACGTGTAAGTGCCATTTCTTGCCGGAGATGTCGTGCTTCAACTCAAATGCAAGGCCACCATTGTTCTGCCCGCCTGCCGCAGTAGTACCGTAAAGATTTCCCAAGACGTCTGCAATCAAAGCGCCGATCGGAACATCTCCATCAACGCAGTTGGCTAGAGCACAGAAGTCATACAGGATATGTAGCTTCCATTTTGTCTTGTTAGCGTTTGGAACAAGCTCGAAGACTGTGCCTGCGCCATTTTGACCGCCAATGCTGGTAACACCGAATAAATCGCCTTGTGCGTCTTGCAGCAGACTTGACTGCACTTCCTTTCCATCCGTGCAGTTTTGCACAGCGCAAAACGAATAGAGCGACTTGAAGGTGTATTGCGGCGCTCCCGCCTTAACGACGGTTGCGGAAAAAATCAGAAGTACCGGTAAGCATAGAATGCCGCGCCAAATTCTTTTCACATGAAGCTCCCACCGTCCGCTTGGGAGCGAGGGTAGCACAATCCCTAGGTTTAAAACGACTGCATTCCCGCAAAATTATATTCCGCAATCCATTATGGCGCCTCGCCTCGAAGCGGAATGTTTCGGGGCGGTTGGAACGGAAGGATTCAAAGCTTCGAATGCGAGAGTCAAAATCCGGTGCTGTCAAAAAGCTGCTCATCGCTGGAATCGTTGTCTATCAACGGACCAAATCCAACATCGTATAGGCGAGCGCGTATCCGAACATGCCGGTCAATATCGCGATAGCCGCCAGCAGCACCGCAGGTTTCTTAAGCATGCGTGTCCCTGCAGGCAGCGCGGAGATGTGGAGACCCTCCACGTCCGGAACGCTTTATTTCCCGGCCCACACCGCCATTGCGCTTTTCATGATCAATCCGGCCGCTCCGATGGCTGCCGCGGTAGCGGCCAGCAGGATGAAAGCCGCCACCGCAGTATGAAAAAGATCGCGCATCTGTTCGTACCTCTCCAACCCATCAAACGCCGGACATTCCCGTTTCCGTCGGGCGTGGCGTCGCCGAATGCGAGAATGAAAATTCCAGCGGTTTTCGCCCACAACTCACGAAATATGCTAGTATTTCGCAGAACAAAAACGAAATATAGACGAAATAGTTGAACGAAGCAAAAAACTGCAGTAGCGGTTTACGAAGAAACTTTCGACCAGAGAAAATTCATGATGCCGGCGGTAGAATCGATATTCGTGTGTGTGCGCGATCGCGCGGGGGAATTGGGCTGTCATTTGCCGGACAGGATCGCCGTCATGCCCGACAATTTCTGCACCACCACGTCGCGGGAGAATTTGCTGGCGCGGGCTGAGGGCTTGGCGTTACGACATCGGCTTGAAGACACAGATAGCCAGCTGGACAGCTTCTTTCGCGTTGGCGAACGTACAATCCCGGCCAACGACAGTACGCACACCTGGGAAGCCAGCTTCTTCGTTCCCGCGGAGATTTCGGCTCGCAATCCCCGCGCTATTCCGATACTGCTCAATACCATTGCCAGCTATCTCAACGATCTCAAAGGCAGTACAAACAGACAGATCAGTTTGATTTTGGTGGTCGAGCGCGGGAGCGACGGCACGTGCCGGAAGCTCACGTATCGCGGCGGAATTGCCGGACTTTCGGGTCTGGCCGCGCAAGTCGAAGCTGTTGCGCAAGGGTAGCAATTGCCACGGTTCGGCATACCTGTGACCTGAGTGCGGCGTGGCCAAGACTCTGACTTTCGCGGCGGGTGGGTGCGAAGGGCTTATGACCCAATCGGCCTGCAGAATGTCCGAACGGCGTCCTGCACACTATGGAAGACACAGCTCTCTCCCAGCAGGTTCAGCAAGCCAAGGCGGTCGAAAGCGGCGAGTGCGCGTGTGGACTCAAGCCGCGCAATGGCGAAATTGATATCGCGTGCGCGGCAGTAGCGCAGAATTCTTGCAATGCTCTGCGCGGCGGTGAAATCGACTTCCACGATGCTGCTCGCCTCCAGGACCACGAGCTTCAGCGCGCGCCCTCCGTCGATCGCGCCGATGATGTCCCGCTCAAAGATATTCGCGTTGATGAAGGCGAGCGGAGCCTGAAACGCGAGGACCATGACGCCCTCGAGCTTTTCTCCTTTTATTCTGGCGTTTTCGGGCCACCACACCGTCGTTCCCGGTATGCGTTCGAGTTCGATCGGGCGCGCGCGCGTCATCGTCCAGATTCCATGCAGCAACGATAGGGCAATGCCCACGCCCACTCCGGTTTGAATGGGCAATAGCGCGATGGACGCCGTGGTTGCGATGATCAATAGAAACTCGCCTTGGGCCTGTGTCCACGTCTGGACCAGGACTTGTACGCGCACGATACGCACAGCGACGAAAAACAGAATTCCTGCAAGCGCAGCCACCGGGATATGTGCCAAGAGCTTTGTGCCGAACAGCAAGAGCGCAGCGACGGCCGCCGCCGCGAGAAGGCCGGCGAGCTGCGATCGCCCACCGGTTTCCAGTACCGCCCCGCTGCGTGGCGGGCTCGCGTTGACGGCAAAGCCGCCAAAGAGCCCCGATAGAACGTTTCCCGCTCCGATCCCGATAAAGTCGCCGTTCACGTCGGGCACATTATCGTCGCGCACAAAGGCGCGACTGGTTGCGGAGGTCTGCACCATCGCGACAATTGCTATGATAAGAGCCAGCGGAAGAAGGCGAATGGCATCGTTGATATTGAGATAATCGATCGTCAGGCGCGGCAATTGAGGAGACACCGCTCCGATCGCCGCAACCCCATGCGATTCAAACCCGAACCCGAGGGCAATCGCTGTTGCCCCTGCGATGGCAATAAGCGCGCCCGGAATACGGCTGCTTACGCGCTCCGCGATTAACGTGATGGCGAAAACACCAAGTCCCAGTGCAAGCGAGAATATATTTGTGTGATCGAGTTCGGCGGCCAATTCCGCCAGCCGGTGTGGCAGGCTGCCGCTCTCCGCCAGCCCCAGCAACGCCGGCAATTGGGAGATCACGATGTGGATTGCGATGCCTGCCAGGAATCCCGTCATCACTGGAATCGACAGAAGATTGGCGATCCAACCCAGGCGGAAAATTCCACCGCCCAACAGAATCGTGCCCGTCATCAGGGCTAGCAAGGAAGCGAGCCCAAAATAGTGTGGTGAGCCACTCGCAGCGAGCAGCGCCAGGCTGCCCGCAAAAATGGGCGTGATCGTTGAATCCGCGCCCGACGAGAGCACGCGGCTCGATCCGAACATCGCAAAGCCGAATGTGCCGGCGATGAACACGATAAGACCCGCGGTCGGCGCAAAACCGCCCAATCGTGCGGTCGCCATCTGCTCCGGAACGGCGATGGCAGCGAGGGTTATCCCGGCGGCGAGATCGGAACCGAGATCGCTTGGCCGCCAGCCGGCCAGTCCGCGAAAGAAGGGCCATCTTGCGGGCAGGAACGCAGCAACGAGGCCGGGTCTCATCTGGTCTTTCCTTCCGAGCCTGGCTCAAATCTCGCCGATATTTCGCATCCGCCAAATACCTCGTTTAAGATAGGGCAAATAACGAGGGCGGCCATGGACAGGATCGAACCGGTTCTCAAGCCTGTTTCTATCTCCAAACTTCTTCCCACCCAAATAACCGTCGGCAGGCGCGAGGTGACGGAGCGCAGGCGGAGATGGCAAGAAAAGGACAGCACCAAGGAAAGAGCGTATCTTGGCTCGCACATGGTTCCAGTAATTCTCGGCCCGAAGAACCGCCATTACATCATCGACCATCATCATCTTGCTCTCGCCTTGCACGAAGAAGGCGTAAAGAAAATGCTCGTGAGCGTTGTCGCCGATCTTACGAAGCTGAATACCGAATCCTTCTGGTTCACGATGGATACCCGCGGTTGGTTGCATCCGTTCGACGACAAGGGACGAAGGCGGACTTACAAGGATCTTCCCAAAGCCGTGTCCGGTCTCATCGACGATCCGTTTCGCTCGCTTGCGGGAGAGTTGCGCCGGGTTGGCGGGTTTTCCAAGGAGACCACGCCGTTCAGCGAGTTCCTCTGGGCTGACTTTCTGCGCCATCGCATCAAGCGCAAGAATATCGAGAAGAGCTTTTCGCACGCGCTGGAGGAGGCGTTGCTTCTCGCCAAAAGCAGCGATGCCGACTATCTCCCGGGCTGGTGTGGTCCAACAGGAATTTAGTTCAGAGCCAAGTCGAACTGCTTGCAAGCCCGGTTCTGTCTTGTGCTGAAGTAAAATAGGCTGGTACTTTGTCTTGCAGAAGCGCCAGTGGGGCCGCGCCGCTTTGGGCCGTGCCGGCACTCGGTTGGCTCAACAGACGATGCATCCCATGACGACGAAGCCGAAGACTAGCGCGCAGGCGTGATCAAACCGGGGCGCAGGGGATATACTAAGCTGCTCAGATTCATCCGCATGGGAACACTGCAGCGATAGCTGTTGCCGCACCAGCCTTGTAGTCGATGGAGGCGAGGTAACCAGAAGAGCCAGCCAGTTGGCACGAAGGGATATCGATCTGGGGTTGGGGAACCCTGTTGTAAGTCGATCCGGCATGCTGTGGATTTCTTCGGCCATTTGCTGTCAGCTTCCAGGAGCTGGCTAGATTGGGGCGCAGATGAATTCGATGCCGTTTCGCCACCTGCTCCTCGTGGTGAGCCTCATAGTGATCGGTTCGATCACGATGGCGAGTGCCCATCCAAGACATCCGCATAGGCAACCTCTGTCGCCCGTCGTCAGACCGCTGCGCACCGCGGAACCGTACGAAATTGCAGTCGATGCCAATCCGGCTGATTCACTTAATCATTTCACACCCAATGCCGCATTCGGTGTTGGCGTAGATGGCGTTCCTTCTCGGACCGTTCCTGAGATCTATACGCCGTCCAACGTGCAGCAGATGGTCGGTGCCGGTTTGGGCGCAGTGAGTTATCGCCTCTACACAGAGCTTTCGGTGCAGGATTGGCACTGGAATCCAACTGGAAGTTTTTCTGCAGGAATCAGCGGCTACTGGACGGGCAGCTCCAGTCCCGGCAAGCAGATCGTCGACACCTATGGCTACCGGCTACCACGTCGCGGCTTTACGCACGATCAAGGCAATGACGATGATTACTCCCGTCTCGACGACGGCGATCTGGGATCGTTCTGGAAAAGTAATCCGTATCTGACGCAGGCTTACACCGGGGAATCGGACAGCTTGCATCCCCAGTGGGTGTTGTTCGATCTGCACGGAAAGTCTCGCGTAAATGCCGCGAAAATCTGGTGGGGTTATCCTTACGCCGTGGATTACGCCGTTCAATATTGGACGGGCGATGATCCCATCTATGATCCGGCGCATGGTACTTGGGCCAACTTTCCAAATGGGACAATCTCAAATGGAAGCGGCGGCACTGTCACGCTTTCGCTCGGGGATGCACCTAAGAGCGTACGTTACCTTCGTATCGTGATGACCAAAAGCTCGGGCACTTGTACTGCCCCGGGCTCTGCCGATCCGCGTGATTGCGCCGGTTATGCCATCGCAGAGGCCGGCCTAGGCACGATGAGCCAAGGGCAATTTAACGATCTCGTCCAGCATCGGCCCGATCGCAAGCAGACTGTAACTTATGCCTCCTCTGTCGATCCTTGGCACGGCAAGGAAGATCGCGTGCATGATCAGGAACAGCCAGGTCTCGACATCGTGTTCCAAAGCGGCGTCACACAGGGCATTCCCGCGACCGTTCCGATCCCCATGATGTACAGCACGCCGGATAACGCCGCGGCGGAAATTCGCTACATTGAAGCGCGTGGGTATCCGATCGCGCGCGTGGAAATGGGCGAAGAGCCGGATGGCCAATTCGTCACGCCAGAAAGACTATGCCGCGCTCTATGCGCAGTTCGCGTCCGCTCTCCACGGCGTTGACCCATCGCTGCAACTGGGCGGGCCAGTGTTCGAAGACAATTCGCGCGACCTCAAAGCCTGGGCGCTCAAAAAGCACGGTGAGACATCATGGACGAAGCGTTTTCTCGCCTATCTCGCAGCACACGGCGCCTCGAATGAATTGAATTTCTTCTCCTTCGAGCATTATCCGTTCGGCACATGCAGCAATAAGGCGGATGAGGATAACCTTCTGCGTGAGCCAGGAATCATATCGCACATCATATCGGTATGGCGTAGCGACGGCCTCCCCGCCGACATACCCATGTTCGTCACCGAAACGAATTACTCTTCAAACGAAACCGACGCGGCGCAGGAGGTCACCGGAGCGCTCTGGTACGCCGAGATGATGGGCACCGTCCTTTCCAGTGGTGCGAACGGAGCATTTTTCTACGAATACGAGCCCATACCACTTAGCCCCTCGGATCCCTGTCGCGGTTGGGGCACTTACGGTGTGCTTCAAGGCGATCACAACTACAAGGCACAGGCACCGCTTTCACAGTATTTTGCGGCACAGATGCTCACGCAGAATTGGAGTGTGCCGGGGAACGGCGATCACACGCTTTATCCCGCGTCGATTTCCGGCAACGGTTCCTGGATTGCTGCCTATCCGCTCACGCGCCCCGATAGTCTTTGGTCGTTGCTGCTCGTCAATCGCGACTTTGAGAATGCTCATGATGTGAATATCCAGTTCAACACAATCAAGGGTGCCACATGGTTTACCGGCCCCGTGACGCAGACTGAATTCGGGCCACAGCAATATGGGTGGATCGAGGCTGGACGACAGAGCTACCCAAGTCCGGACGGGTCTGCGGTAACTACGATTGCCTCAGGCGGCGAAGGCGTAAACTACTCGCTACCGGCCGAAAGCATTACGGTTCTCACCGGCACACTCGACACGCGGTAGGCAATGCGCGAGAAGTTGGTTGTTGCTGGCGCCAAGCCTGCAGATCGTTCAACGAGGAAACGTTACCACAGCGGTTGTGCCCAGCGAGTCGGAATTGCGCGCGCTTGAGCGCGCCGCCAGAAGGTGTCACCGAAAAACTCGGCCGCAGAGCAAAGGCACGATTCTGTGAAAACCTCCCCCGCATTGCCGTCGAAAATGGGCGCTTCAGAGCACCGCAGGCCGCTATACCTTTGAAATGACGGGCTTAGTTCCCATGCACGGAGACTGGCGCGGTGGGAGCAGACTGGATGGCTGGGGCGGAAGGATTCGAACCTTCGAATGCCGGAATCAAAATCCGGTGCCTTACCACTTGGCGACGCCCCCAACAGGGGCCGGGACCATACTGGCGGCCCCGTCCGCTTTCAAACGCCGCCCGGTGCGGTCAATCCGCCCGCGGAACGGCGCAATCCTTGAAGCTGGTCGCCTTGAATTCGACCCAGCGAGCATGGGGAGAATCGTATTGGCCGACGAGGATCATTCGGCCATTTTCGGGCTGAAAACCGGCTTTGCAACAGCCGTTGCGGTGGCCTCACCCCATCGTTATAAGGGCGCCCTTCCTGGCACCGGAGAGTAGCTCAGCCTGGTAGAGCACCACGTTCGGGACGTGGGGGCCGGAGGTTCGAATCCTCTCTCTCCGACCAGTCTTCGCCCGCTAACGCGAGCTTCGCCTGGCCAGCCAGTCTTTGCCATCTCACATTGATCGCAGCGCTTTGCGGAATTCCCGGTCGCGCTTGAGGTGCCATTCGCGGCGCATCGCATCGGAACGCGCGCCATACCGCTCGGCATAGAGAAGCACCCATTCGCGGCCGCGCGTGGATTTCGCACCTGTACCCGCATTGTGCCGGGCGAGGCGTTGGTCGAGATCGGTCGTCCAGCCGACATATGTCAGCGGGCGCGACAGGCCGCTGCTTCCCAGAACATAGACGTAGCAAACCATGTCGTGGACCGGATCCCGTCAGACAAGCTTCGCTGGCACATCCGTCTCGTCCCCGAGCGCGGCCCGCAACGGACCAAGCCATGGCTCATAGTTGCGCCAGTGATCAAGGCCGTCGCGTGAAATCGGCAGGCGCACCTGTACGCTGCTGGCAGTGCGCACCTTACCAGTCTTGCGTGTACCAGCGGGATGTCTTGCAGCCCAGGCGGCCCCAAAAAAAGCGAAAGCATCCTATGCTAGTGACGCTCTCAACTGGCGGCGGGGCGCGCGAGCAAAAGTTCTCGCGCCGGGCGATAGGTAAAGTTATTTGCTGCTCGCAGAGCCTTTGAGTGCGAACATAAAATCCGGCCCATTGCTAAAGCACGATTGTATAGGGGTCCAAGTCGGACAAAACCCAAAGCCGCCGCCTGGGTTCTGCCACATAGCCGGTTGACCAGACTGAGCACTGTTAATCGCCCAAGCCCATTCGCCAGTAATCTCGAAATCCATGTTGGCTTGTACGGAAACCCAATAAGTACCGCTTTTGAGAGATACGCTTTTCGGAAACTTGATCGCGAAGGACCCGTTTCGATCCCTACCAACTACGTTGTCGATTTCAGCTACCAATTTGCCTGGTTTATTCTTCTTATTTTTGTAAAAAAAAACGTTCTCACTATCAGCGGCGCCTTGACCATCGAAGTACACGCCTGTCACATCGATTTGATTAATCGTCCAAGTGACACCATCGGGCACCACGAAGTCATCGGCGCCTTCGTCGTCGTAAGAATCAAAGTCTGACTCGAAGTTATCGGAAACAACAGCAACACCGGATGGATTGCCGTTCTGGTCGTAAAGGGTCTTGGATTTACTTGCGCGCACAAAAAATTGACCGTGACGGTTAGAAATAACCGTGGACGTTGTTGGGCTTGAAAACGCGTAAGCCTCATTCGCAAAAAGTAAAAGTGCAATTGCAGCGGACATAGTTGCGATGTTGTTCATGCAAAACCCCTTAGTAAATATGACGGAATTGGTTCCATTCTTGTCAAAAGATATTAGTCGGCGTCTGCTGTCCGGAAGTAACCGCTCGCTGGGGAGTTTGCTTTGCAGCACTGTTCCGAACAGCAGACTAGGAAAGGGATATCGATACGACAGAGCCCTTAAGCCGCACTCATTTTTTCTTGAGGCCTGTAGACTCCACCGTAGCGGCCACCGGGGACCGGCTGTGTCTGAAACCGTGCCTATAAGTGCTCCCTTCGCGAACGAAGTATCTTTGATCAGGCCGGATGAGGGTATTGTGTCAGTTTCGTTGAACGAGTCTGCGAACTCATATATCGGAGCCTCGGTTCCGTCGGGTGTCAATTTGTACGCAACGCCGTAGGGAAACCCTATAGGCCCTCCGGAAGTCGTTGTGCCGTAATAAAGCTCCAGACTTGTCCATAAACAAGTCCGAGTCGGGATATCCACCGTCGTCTTGGTTCGTGAAGGAATAAAGGACAGTCTCGGTTCCATCGGCGTCACTTTGTAAACCGTGCCGCAGCCGGTTCCATCAGGACAACCCGTAGTGCCGCCAAAGTGTGTCGTACCGTAGAGATTTCCAACGCTATCCATGATTAGCCCAGTGATGGGATATTCTCCATCATTCGCGCCGGGGCCTTTGAAAGCGTAAAGCGTCCGTCTCGGTTTCCATCCGGCGCGATCTTGAAAAACATGGACCGCACGTGCCGCTTCCTTGGCAAACTACGTTGCCGTCAGACGCCGTACCGTAGAGATTGCCGGCAAGGGTCCCGTATTAATCCTGCGCTTGGCGTGCCACCGTCTGAAGCGCCGCCAGTAAACGTGTAAATCACGCTCATGACGCCAGTGTGAGAAATTTCGTAGATCGTGCCATTGCCAGTGGCTCCGCCACCGTTGGCTGCGCCATACAAATCGCCTTTCTTAGTCAGCAGGAGCCGCCCCATCGGGTTCGCACCATCATTGCCACCCTGGAAGGAGTAGAGGATCGTCTCTGAACCATCCGGAGGCAATTTTGAAGACCGTGCCATTGCCGCTGGCACCACCGACAAGCGTCGTTCCGTATAGATTTCCGGCCTTGTCCCTTACCAACCCGCCGGTCGGAAACCAGCCGTCACTTCCGCCTTGAAATGAGTAAAGCGTTGTCTTGGTGTGTGGCGAAACCAGCTTGTAGACAGTGCCGCAACCTCGTCCATTGCAACCAGTTCCGCCAGCCTCGGTGGTGCCATACAGCTCGCCCTCTTTGTCCTTGATCAAGCCTCCCGAGGGCCTCACGCCATCACTTCCACCTTGAAAGACGTAGATATCTCCCAATTGGTGGTCCGCTGCCCATGCCGATGAAGAAGCGTCGACGGTCAAACCGGCAATTAGCACAAGTGGCAGGACGGTAGTGCCCATCAAGCTGGCACGGAAGTTCAGGGTTGCAGGAGCCGCGTTTCGGCCGATCTGAAAGACAATTGTTTGTGCATAGCCCATCCCCTTGTTTGTTGGCACGGTCGTTGATGCGACCGGCATGTGCAGCGCTGTTCCTATCATCGAGACGCTACAAGCAGTTCGCTTGTAACTCAGCGTCGCGAATGCTTCACAGTCCGTCCAGACCCAATTTGCGCAAGCATAGTCTCAATTTGCGCCATTGCCGCGATTATGAGCATATCGCTGCTGCAAAGTGCAGAAGTGGAACGATGCGAACATCGAAATCACGCAATTCCCGATTTGCGCCGCTCATTCCCAAGGAACCCGCCAGTTTCATTCCAAAGGTCGCGCTGCTCCTGGAGACCCTCCACCGAATATGGCCGCGGGCTTCTGCGCGGCATCACGCGCTACGCGCAGATCAACGGGCCTTGGTCGATCTACATCAGCCCGGGCATCTGGGTCAGGCGTTGCCGCGAGCGAAGACCTGGCAGGGACATGGCGTCATCACGCGCATCCACTCGAACGCAATGGCGCGCGCGATCCGCGCCACCGGTCTTCCAATCGTAGCCTCGCCGCTCGAAGAACTCGCGTCGCGGGAAACGGAAAATGGCTTTTGCGAGATCCGCACGGATTCACCGGGGATAGCCCGCATGGCCGCGAACCATCTTGTGGAGCGCGGGCTGCGCAACTTCGCTTTTTGCGGATTCCGCGCGGTGCAGTGGTCGATCGTGCGCGAGGAAACGTTCAAGCCGGCATCTTGCCGGCCCTCGGCTTTCATTGCGATACGCGCCGCATTCCAATGCTGAACTGGATCCACGACTCGCACCAGATTCAAGCGCATGAGCGCGAGCAGGCCCCTTCTCATCGACTGGCTCAAATCCTTGCAAAAGCCGGTGGGCGTCATGGCCTGCAACGATATCTGCGGCATTGCCGTGCTGCAGGCCTGCGCGGCCGCGAAGCTGCGTGTGCCGGACGATGTGGGGCCCGTTGTCGGCGTCGACAACGACGAGTTGTTGTGCGGGCTCTCCGATCCTCCCTTGTCCAGCGTGGCGCTGAATCTGGAGCATGCGGGCTATGAAGCGGCGCGCGCCTCTCGACTCCATGATGCAGGGGCGCAAGCCGATATTGCGCGTGGTAGCCGTCGAACCGACGGTCGTCGTCGCGCGCCGGTCCACCGAGGTCATCGCGCAGGACGATCCCGCCGTGGCCAAGGCCTTGCGCTTCATCAAGGATCACGCCGGCCGCGCCATCGACGTGCCGCAGGTCGCCCGTGAAACCGGCATTTCCCGGCGCACGCTCGAAAGGCGTTTCGCAGAAGCCACGGGTCATTCGATCCTCGCGGAAATCACCCGTTGCCGCCTCGACCGGACCAAGCGGCTGTTGCTGGAAACGGGACATGCCGATCTACCAGGCTGCCGCTCAGTCGGGCTTCAACAGCATCAAGACGTTCATTCGCTGTTTTCAGCAGGCCGAGGGACAATCGGCGACAACCTTTCGCGCCCGGTCGCTTGCGCAGACGCGCAAGCATCGCAATACGCCAAACACCCGGAAGTGAGATAGCGACTTTAGCGATTACCGCTTCGCCAACAGCTTCAACAAATCCAACGCAAACGTCGTGAGCGTGTCGTCGCGCGCGCCCCATGATCACGATACGATCGCCGGGCTTGGCCAGCTCAAGCAGTTTTTTGGCCGCAAGCAGCGCGGTCTGCGAGTGCGCGTGCGCCCTGGGCCCGCTGCGCGGATACCGGCGGCGATATCTTCGCTGGAGACTTCACGCGTTGTCGTGCCGCCGAAATAGACCGGCTCCGGCATCAGAAGCACATCGTCTTTGCAAGGCTATTTGCAAAGCCGTCGATGAATTCAGCCCGCATCTTGATAAGCGGGCTGAAGCCGTGTGGCTGGAACATGATAAGCAGCCGGCCCGGGAAATCGTGCAGCGTCGCAAGCGTCGCTGCGATCTTGTCCGGATTATGCGCGAAATCATCAATGACGGTGACGCCCGCCTTTGGTGCCCACGACTTCAAGCCTGCGCCGCACGCCACGGAAATCTTCGAGGGCGCCGTGCGGATTCCGCGAGCGGCACACCAGCCGCCTGCGCGGCCGCCAACGCCGCCAGCGCATTCGAGATATTGTGACGTCCCGGCACTTTCAGATTCACGCTGAGGCGCAGACACGCGGAATCCGTCTTATTCTCCGCGAACTCCGCGTCTCCGTGTGAGATCAGTTCGAAGGAGATTCCATCTGGTGCGGGCCCGAACGTCATGCGCGAGAAGATCGGCGGATGGATTCGACAGGCTATAGGTTATCGCCTTCCTTGCGCCAACCAACAACGCGACAGTCTCGGCGTTGTCGAGATTCAAGACAGCGACCTTCGCCTTCGCCACATAATCGCGGAACAATGCACGCAACTCATCCATGCTTTTGTGATCGAGCGAGACATTGTTCACGACCGCAACCGTCGGCGTGTAACGCGCGATGGAGCCGTCACTTTCATCCACCTCGCTGACGAAAATGCCGCTGTTGCCGACCAGTGACGATGCGAACGGCTCGTCGGGCGAGACGAAGTTCGTCATCACCGCGCCGTTCATCACTGTGGGATCGCAACCCGTGGCTTTCAAAATCCAGCCGATCATGCCGGTGGTCGTGGATTTTCCGCTGGTGCCCGCGACACCGATGCTGACCGGCGCTTCGTTGAACAGATCGGATAGCAGCTCGGCGCGACCCAAGCGCATGGCGCCTACGCGCCGGGCGGCAACGATATCGGGCACCGTGTCTTCTCCACCGCCGCCGAGGCGACCACGATCTGGCGCGCATCCGTCACGCCGCTGCCGTCCTGCGCGAACAGGGCGATGCCTTGCGATTTCAGGAACTCGAATTTCGGCGCGGTGCGGCCCTGGTCGAGCGCGCGGTCGGAGCCCGCGACCGTCACACCCCTTCGCACGCAGGATGAGCGCGAGCGGCAGCATGCCGCTTCCGCCGATGCCGCAGAAGAAATAGGGCCTGTCGTGATTCATGGCCGGACGCTATAAGCGGCATCATCGCATGACAAGCACGACCAACATCGCCATCGTCGCGCCGGCCGTCGCGGATCACGCCGCAGATCGCGGAGAATGTTCGC
>JBBCHP010000039.1:0-38650 GCA_037201525.1 Rhizomicrobium sp.
ATGCAAGCCTCAATCCTGCGAGATCGTCGCCGACGGCCAGAAAGGCTGGATCGACAGAACACGGATTTGGGGAGTGGATGCGGGTGGAACTCATCAACTGACGACGCCGCGTCCCAGATTCCGGATTCCGATCCCGGCACGATTGCCGTCGCGGAAGCTGGAGGCCTCGCGCAATGGCTTCGCGCCAGCGGCGGGCTTGCTACCACCGGCAACCCCGAAGCCAACCGGCTGGGGCAGGTGTCGTGGGCGATGTTCGAATGGGCGCGCAACCCGTATATCCTGCTGGTCTGGATTTATCTGTTCACGCCGTACTTCGCGAACTATGTCGTGCCCGCCGGCTATTGCGGGCCGAACATGCCGCGCGGCGCGTGCGGGCAGGGTATTGCGGGCGTCATTCAGGCCTATAGCGGAATCTTCATCGCCATCCTGGCGCCGTTTCTGGGCGCGATTGCGGACCGCGGCGGCCGCCGCAAGCCCTGGGTTGCGCTCTATGCGGCGATCCTTGCGGGCGCAAGTTTCATGATGTGGTTTTCGAAGGCCGATTCCGATGCCCAGGGCGTGTTCTTCGTGGGCGCGATGATCGCCATCGCCAACGTGGCGTATGAGTTCTCCGCTGTGTTCCACAATTCCTTGCTGCCGACGATCGCAAGCCATCGCCGCATTGCGAGCCTTTCGGGGCTTGGTCTTTCGCTTGGCAATTTCGCAGGCATCCTTTTGTTGCTGTTCATGCTGATCGGCTTTGCGCTGCCGGGAAAAATCGGCTGGAGTTTCATCCCGTCGCATCCGCTGTTCGGCATCGACCAGAGCCTGCACGAGCCGGAGCGTCTGTCGGGTCCGGTTTCCGCGATCTGGCTGTTGATCTTCAGCATCCCGCTGTTCCTGTTCACGCCCGACACGCCGGCGTCGAACCTGAAACTGCATCAGGCCATGGTCGCCGGGGTGAGGAGCGTGATCGCGACGATCCGCAGCCTGAAACACTACCGCAATGTCGGCATGTATCTTCTGGCGCGACTTTTCTTCAACGACGGCATGACCGCGGTGCTCCTGTTCGGGGGCATCTATGCGTCAAGCACGTTCGGTTGGGGTCCGATTCAGCTACTGATCTACGGCATCGAGCTCAGCATCTTCGCCGTGTTCGGCGGGTTCTTTGGCGGCTGGATCGACAACCGTCTTGGCTCCAAGCGCGCGATCTTCATCTCTATCGGCGGCACGACGATCTTCGGTCTTCTGGCCTTGACGATGGGGCCGGATCGCATCTTCTGGTTCATTCCTTTTGATGTTCATGCGCCGCATGTGTGGTCGCTGCCGTTCTTCAACACCTGGCCGGAGATCATTTTTCTCGGCATCGTCAATTTCATCGCCATCCTGATCACGGCGGGTTACGCGAACAGCCGCACGATGCTGGCCCGCATCGCGCCGCCGGAAAAGATGACGGAGTTCTTCGGGCTCTATTCGCTCTCCGGTCAATCGACGAGCTTCCTTGCAACAGGTTTCATCGGCTGGCTGACGCTGGTTGCGCACAATCAGCGCATCGGATTGCTCGGCGAGACACTGTTCCTGACCGTCGGTCTTTTCCTGATGCTGTTCGTGAAGGAACAGCGCGCGACTACGCTCTGATGGCGAACGCCGAAACCCTCATCGCCGCCGAAGCCGGCGTTGCCGAACTGACGGCCGAGGGCGGGGTGCCTGCGAGCCGTCTGGGACAATGGGCGTGGGCATTGTACGAAGGCGCCCGCGATCCCAATCAGGTCTTCCAGATCTTCGTGATATCGCCGTTCATCGCCACGGTGATGATCCGCGATCCGGCCCATGGCCAGGAAGTGTGGGGGAGCCTGACCGCTTATAGCGGAATCATCACCGCGCTCCTGTGTCCGTTCTTCGGCGCCATCGCCGATCGCGGCGGTCCGCGAAAGCCGTGGCTCGCGCTGTTCACGCTGCTGATGGTGCTGAGCTTTGCAGGGACATGGTTCGGCGTTGCGGATTCGACGCCGATGCAGATCTTCATCGTCGGCACGGCGATCGTGATCAACAACATCGTCTTCGAATTCTCCAACGCGTTCCATGGCGCGATGCTGTCGCGGATCGCGCCGCCGTCGCGAATCGGCGGATTGTCGGGACTTGCCTTTGCGCTTGGCACAGGCTCGGGCTTTATTCTGCTGCTGCTGTTTCTTTTTCTCTTCATTCTGCCGAGCGCGCCGATCCAGTTGCCCGATCATGTTCCCGAGCGCCTGTCCGGACCGATCACGGCGGCGTGGATGCTGGTGTTCGCGATCCCGCTGTTCCTGTTCACGCCGGACCGTCCGCCGAGCGGTATTCCGCTCGCGCGCGCAATCCGCGAGGGCATCGCTTCGGTCGTCGCCACTCTGCGCAGTCTCAAACGCTACAACAATGTTGCGCACTACATTGGCGCGCGCACGCTGTTCAATGACGGGTTGACCGGCGTGCTGCTGTTCAGCGGCATCTTCGCCGCCGGGACGTTTCATCTGGGCACGCTGCCGATGACGATCTATGGATTGCTGATCGTCTTCTTCGGAATGGTGGGCGGATTTCTGGGCGGCTGGCTGGACGACAAATTCGGTTCGAAGGCGGCGCTTCTGATCACAGTCGGCGGCACGGCGCTTTCGTTCGCCCTGACGCTCACCATGGCGCCGGATCGCATCTTCTGGTTCGTGCCGGTCGATCCGCACGCGCCGCCTGTGACGCCCGTCCCGCTGTTCAACACCTGGCCGCAGTTGATCTATTGCGCGCTGTCGAGCCTCAATTCGATGTTCGTGGTCGGCGCCTATGCCAACAACCGCACCATGCTCGCGCGCATCGCCCCGGTCGAGAAGATGACGGAGTTTTTCGGATTGATGTCGCTGTCGGGAACCGCTGCAACGTTTTTGGCGCCGGTCGCCGTGTCGTGGATGACGAATTGGACCCACAGCCAGCGCGGCGGCCTGGTTGCCATCGTCGTGCTTCTCCTTTCCGGCTGGTTCTGGATGCTTGTGGTCAAGGAGGAACGCTCCGCTGTCTGACGGAACGAATCTTTCCGCGCCCCGTTAGCCTCTGACAGAAGCGGAGCGCGCGCCATGACCGACAAAAAAGACATCGAAGAGAAATTCTGGAAGGCGCTGCGTTCCGACAGGACGGTGATGCTGGGCCTGCGCGGATTGCAGGCGGACGGTTCGCAGCCGATGACGTTGGTCTTTGAAGACGACGAGACGAAAGGCCCGCTTTATACCTTCACCGCGAACGACACCGATCTCTCGCGCGCGCTGGGCAATGGCGCAGGTGCGGTCGCGGACTTTGCAGCAAAGGGCCATGACCTGTTCGCTTCGATCCACGGTCATCTCGAACCGTACAACGATCGCGCGACCATCGACCGGCTGTGGAATCCGTATGTGGCGGCGTGGTTCGAAGGCGGCAAGTCCGATCCCAAACTTCAGCTGCTGCGTTTCGATCCGAGCGACGCGCAAATCTGGCTTAACGAGCACAGTCTTTTGGCGGGCATCAAGCTGATGCTTGGCCGAGACCCGAAAAAGGAATACGCGGACAAAACCGCCGATTTGAATCTCTCGCGCCGTTAGTCCAAATCGTCGGCCGTCGAGACGTCACGCCCCGCGCCAGTATTGAAACAAAGACCAGAACCCGATCGCGACAAATCCAATGCCTGCGATCAGCTTGAGCGGCACATGCTCCAGATAGCGGCTGCCGAACGTGCCGAGCAGAACCGAGATGGCGGAGCCCAGCACAAGGGCGCCGGCCGACGCCGCGAACACAATCCACGGCGAACGCTCGCGCTCCGCCGCAAACAGGAGCGTTGCGATCTGCGTCTTGTCGCCCAGTTCGGCAATGAAGATCGTCACGAACATGGTGATAAGCTGGGTCATGGCAGGCTCCGGAAACGTCGCGTTGCCTAAAGCCGCAAATCGGTTCGCTTTGCAAGGAAATAGCGCGATTTTAGAGATATCTCTGCCGCGATCTTGATGTGCGGTACAGAGACCTCCATCCTAACCCATCTGCTCGCCCGCTGAAGGCGGCAGTGAAAAGGAAGGCTCCGGTCGGGGCATGGCACATCGTTTACGCGCTATCCTTGCCGTAGCCGCATGTCTGGCGACAGCGTCGGTGCAGGGACAGGCATCCGGAAACACTTCGCAGAATCTTGCTCAGACGGAGAAGTGCATGCTGCACGTTCTCAAAGAGACGCGCGGTGTCGAGATTCTCAAAACGCATTCTCCTCCCACAGTCATGAAAGATTGGAAGGAATACGAATTCGTCGAATATCGCTTTCAGAAACACGTCGTCGTTTTCACCTTCCAACGGGTGCTTTCGAACGGTCGCCGCAGCTTTACCTTTGGCACAGTGCTGCCGACGGGATTGATGGCAAGCGGTTCTTCGGCTGAACCGGATGACTGGGGAACGGGTGAGATAGAGAAGCGATGACGGTCTGACTGCGGCGCAATGGCCGCTACGGTAGTTGTGTGACTGACGCCGCTCGCAATTTCTATCGCCTGGAAACGGCGTCGTCCTAGGCTGAAAATAAATTTCGCGGACCCCCTTGAAGCGCAACGCTGCAAACGCCATTTCACCCAAATCCCCATGAATGTAAGAGAAGCTGAGCTGTCCGCGAAAAGCGGCAGAAATCCTATGTCTTTTGCCGCGCGACTCCGCGCGGCGCGGGCCTGAAAAAATAAATCTCGGCCTGCTTATGCAACAGACAGAACGCGCTTCATAGCCGGCCTTGTGGCGGCCACGACGACCTTTTCCAAATGAAACCTGATTCCAAGAACGGCGGAGCTATGTCCAAAACATGCGAACGAAAATCAATTTGCGTACAGCATTGCTGTACACGAGTGCCCCATGCCGCAAGTGAATCTGCGCGTGGATGCGGCGTTTGAGTGCGATCTTTTCACTGTCATGGAGAAGATGCGGATCGCCAGCAAATCGCAGGCGATCCGTTTCGCGGTGCATGAAATCGCGGAAGCCTTTCGCGACAGCGAACGACGTCGCGCCGAAGCCGCTAGTGCCGGAAGTGACGCATGCCGGTAAAGGCCATGGCGAGGTTCTTTTCGTCCGCGGCTTTGATGACTTCATCGTCGCGGATCGAGCCGCCGGGTTGGATCACCGCGGTGGCGCCTGCTTCGGCGACGACGAGCAATCCGTCCGCGAACGGAAAAAACGCATCCGATGCTGCGGCCGAGCCTTTGGTCAGCGGTTCCGCCCAACCGGCGGCGGCCTGGGCTTCTTTCGCTTTGATTGCCGCGATGCGCGCGGCATCGACACGGCTCATCTGGCCCGCGCCGATGCCGGCGGTCTGCCCGTCCTTTGCGTAAACGATTGTGTTCGACTTGACGTGCTTGCCGATGGTGAAAGCAAACAGCATGTCCGCCAGCTCCTGCTCTGTCGGCTGGCGCTTGGTGACGATCTTGAGATCGGCCTTCGCGATATGTCCGTTGTCGCGCGTCTGCACCAGGAATCCGCCGGCAACCGTGCGATAGGTGAGGCCACGACTGCGCGGATCGGGCAACCCGCCCGCGATCAGCAAACGCAGATTGCGCCGTGCCGAAAGGATTTTGCGCGCGTCGTCATCGGCGTCCGGCGCGATGATCACTTCGGTGAAGAGCTTCGCGATTTCTTCCGCCGTCGCGCCGTCGAGCTTCTTGTTGAAGGCAAGGATGCCGCCGAACGCGCTGACCGGATCGCAGGCGAGCGCCTTTTTGTAGGCGTCCACCATGTTGGCGCCCAGCGCCACGCCGCAGGGATTGGCATGCTTGATGATCGCACAGGCCGGCTGCCCGCTGCCGAACTCGGCGACCAGTTCATAGGCCGCGTCGGTATCGTTGATGTTGTTATAGGAAAGTTCTTTGCCCTGAAGCTGCTCCGCGGTGGCGACGCCGTAACGCTTCTCACCGGTCGTGTAGAACGCGGCGGATTGGTGCGGGTTCTCGCCATAGCGCAACGCCTGGCGCAGATGACCGCCGAGCACGCGCCGACGCGGCGGATCCTTCTCGCCGTCAGTTTCAAGCTGACCGGCGAACCAGTTGGAAACCGCGGCGTCATAAGCGCCGGTGCGGGCAAACGCGCGCTGCGCGAGCTTGCGGCGCAGCGCCAATGTTGTCGCGCCGTTGTTCGCATCCATCTCGGCAAGAACAGCTGCGTA
Source organism: Rhizomicrobium sp. (assembly GCA_037201525.1). Classification (GTDB taxonomy): domain Bacteria; phylum Pseudomonadota; class Alphaproteobacteria; order Micropepsales; family Micropepsaceae; genus Rhizomicrobium. Next base: position 6,143 of record JBBCHP010000039.1, read on the forward strand.
ATCTTCGACATCGACGATGACCGTGACCCATTCGTGGTTCTTCGCGGCCGAGCGTGTCATCGCCGGTCCGCCGATATCGATGTTCTCGATCGTCTCATCGAAGCCCGCGCCTTTCGCGACGGTGGCCTCAAACGGATAGAGATTGGAGACGAGCAGATCGATGCCTTCGATTCCGTGCGTCTTCATCGCCCCGGCGTGCTCGGATGATCGCGTAGCGCCAGCAGCCCGCCATGGATTTTCGGATGCAGCGTCTTCACGCGGCCGTCCATCATCTCCGCGATTGCGTGACTTCGGATACGTCGATCACCGTCAGACCTGCATCGCGCACGCCTTGGCCGAACCTCCTGTCGACAACAGTACGGTGCCGTGCTTCGCCAATCCCTTGGCGAACTCGATCAGGCCTGTCTTGTCGGAAACGGAAAGGAGCGCGCGGCGGATGGGGCGGAGCGTCATGGCGACTCGGCGTGCGTGGGTTACGCCGGGTCTTACTTCCTCGCCCAAAATAAAGAAGGGTCAAAACGACGCTGGCGATAAAGGCCTGTGTGAACGGCAAAAACACCCTGTGCATCTGCCAGTGATGGTCACATCACCGGGCAACGGTTCGATCCCCAGGAATGCGATCAAGGGCAAAAGCATGAGCGATCCCAGGAACAGGATGCCGAACATGATGAGCTTGCCTGACATGCCTCGTCCTCGGGTCCGTATCAGCGGCTCGCGACCAGGATCGGCCGGGGAAGCGAAATCTCGCCGGTCACCGCTTCTTCGGCCAAATCTTCGACAGGTGCCGCCGCGATGGCTTCCTCCAGCGCATCGGTGTCAACCGGCGTCATCATCATGCCGTTGTAGCGCTCGAACATCTTCGGAAAAGGAAGTGCAACCAACATCGACAACCTCGCCGGGGCGAAGCGCACAGGCGCGCTTCGCGACACGCCATCTTCGACCAAGAGGCTTAATATTTCGGGAGGGGGAACCGGTGAAATCGCGAAGAGCCATTAAAGCTTCCTTAGCCTTGAGCATGGCGTGAAAGCCGAAAATCCCGGCTCGGCGCGGCTTTTCCGGCGTTGACCGCGGGTCGCGCGTGACTATGATCCGCCGGCTTTTACCGCACTTTCCCTTTCGTGCCCGAGTGGTGGAACTGGTAGACGCGCCGGACTCAAAATCCGGTACCGCAAGGTGTGTCGGTTCGATTCCGACCTCGGGCACCAGTTTGCGCCGCGCAGCGGCGAAGCTTGAGCTTTGCATCACGCGGCTTCGCCTGGCAGTCCAGCCAACGCGATGCGAAAAATATCCCCGTCTTCAAAGTGAGAACCCGCACCGGATTTCGCCGATGCGGGCTCTCGCTTGACGGAATGTGACCCTATGGGGAGGGGCTAACCACGGGCCGCACGCCTCAAGATTTTCCCGGCTTAGATGCGGACTTCGCCGATGAAGCCGCCCGTGTACGGATTGACCTCTACAAACACGATCTTGCCGAACCGGTTGTAGCTGCGCACGACATAGCGATCGTGATAGAAGTAGGGATCGCCAACGAAGCGCACATAGCCGCGGTTGCGCAGCGCAACGAAGACGCGGTCGCGCGCAACGTAGTTTCGATAGCCGGGCTTCCAGTAGCGATCGTGCATCACGACGCGCTCAAGGCGGCTGTGATCGGGAATGCCGTCGCGATTGAGATCCACCGCCATCGCGCCGTTGGTTGCACCGGCAAGGGTCAGAGCCGCCACCGTTGCCATCAGGACTTTCTTGAACATGCTCGTTCTCCTCTTAAACTCTCTTTTCTCGGAGGCGGTCCAACTGGAGACGCCGATCCATGTCGCGTAAGATGGCAGAGTGGTTCTGAACCCGTTCTGGACGGGGTGTTCATTCGTGGTTCATTTCGCGAGCGATAGAAAACCGCCATGCGTACCGGCGTAATCTCCTGGATTGTGGGTCTTTTCCTGGTCCTCGGCGCGGGCGCCGGCGAGGCGCAACCGCGGCCTTCGCTCGACCGGATTTTGCCCACGATCCGTCAGCACCATCCCGGAAGATTCTATGACGCCGAAGGCCCGTTCCGCGGCCCCGACGGCTTGCCGCGCTATCGCCTGAAATGGATGACGCCGGGCGGCCGTGTGATCTGGTTCGACGCCGATGCGCGGACGGGCCGCGTGCTTGGTCCGGATATTGAGATGCGCAGGGGGCCGTTCTTCCGGCCACCGCGAGACTACGAATTCGAAGAGCGGCGCTGGAACTATGGCGGCCGCTGGCCACGCGAAGACCGTCCGCGCCGCGGAAGATAGGAACACGATGCGCCTTTTGCTTGTCGAAGACGATCGCGAACTTCAGCGGCTGCTGAAAAAGGCGCTCAGCGATGCCGGTTATGTCGTCGATACCGCGAATGATGGCGAGGAAGGTCATTTCCTCGGCGATACGGAGCCGTATGACGCGGTGATCCTCGATCTCGGCCTGCCGAAGATGGATGGCGTGCGCGTACTTGAGAAGTGGCGCAAGGACGGCAAGAAAATGCCCGTCCTGATTCTGACCGCGCGCGACCGATGGAGCGACAAGGTCGCGGGATTCGATGCCGGCGCCGACGATTATCTCGCCAAGCCCTTCTATACCGAAGAGCTGCTGGCACGTGTGCGCGCGCTTTTGCGCCGTGCGGCGGGTTTTGCGACGTCGGAGATCGAGATCGGCAAGCTGCACATCGATACGCGCGCAAGCCGGGTGACGATGGATGGCAATCCGGTGAAGCTCACCTCGCTCGAATACCGTTTGCTCGCCTATCTCGCGCATCATCGCGGCAAAGTCGTGTCGCGCACCGAACTAGTCGAACATCTTTACGATCAGGACTTTGACCGCGACTCGAATACAATCGAGGTGTTTGTCGGTCGCCTGCGCAAGAAATTGGACTCCAATCTCATTCAAACGGTGCGTGGCCTTGGCTATTGCCTCGAAGTTCCGGGATCTGAGAGCGGCGATCGCGCTCAGGCTTGATTCGCTCGCCGCGCGTCTGATCGCTGCGGCGGCAATCTGGACGCTTTTCGGTCTTTTGATCGGCGGATTTTTTCTGTCCAACGCGTTCCATTCCGCCGTTCAGGACAATTTCGACGCGACGCTGAGCGTCGATCTCGATGGCATGATCGCGGCCGCTGAGCCCGATCCCGAGGGCGGCGTGGTGCTGGAGGAGCGTTTCCTGAACCGCCGCTTCGAGCGCGTCTATTCCGGTCTCTATTGGGAGATCGAGCCGCTAGACAAAGGCCAGACCGATATCCAGATTTCCCATTCGCTGTTCGATCACGGCATTCATCTCGAAAAGCAGCGCCGGTCCGGCAATCTGACGTTCGGTTACTCCGACGGGCCGGACGGCCAGAGGTTGCGCGTGGTGGGGCAGCGTGTGGAGTTTCCGATCACCGCGACGGCCAAGCCGGACGACACACGCGCCTACACGTTCTTTGTTGCCGGCGATCTTGGAGAGGTCGATACCGAGACCAGCGATTTCAACGGCAGGCTGATCTGGGCGTTCGCGCTGTTGGGTCTGGGTCTGATCGCGGCGATCGTGCTCCAGGTCCGTGTCGGTCTTCTGCCGCTCAGGCGCGTGCGGGACTCGTTGGCGCGTATCCGCGACGGCAAGGCGCGCAGGCTGGAGGGTACGTTTCCAGCTGAGATCGCGCCGCTTGCGGGCGAGCTCAACAGCCTCATCCAGCACAGCGAAGAGGTCGTCGGCCGCGCACGCACCCATGTCGCCAATCTCGCGCATTTCCTGAAGACGCCGCTCACGGTGCTGTCGAGCGAGGCGGAAGCACAACCGGGTCCGCTTGCCGATCAGGTGAAGCGCCAGGTCGATTCCATGCGCCGTCAGGTCGATCACTATCTCGCCCGCGGCCGTGCCGCCGGTTCGCTCGATGTCCTGGGCAACAGGACGAAAGTGAAATCCGTGCTGGACGATCTCGCCCGCGTCCTTGAACGCATCCACGAACGGCGTGGCATCGAGATCGAAGCCGAATGCCCGCCCACGCTGTTTTTCCGCGGCGACCGGCAGGATCTGGAAGAGATGGCCGGCAATTTGATGGACAACGCCTGCAAATGGGCGAGAGCCCATGTCATTGTCCATGCCTTGGCCGATTCCGCGCGCGATGGGTTTTGACGGTTGAAGACGACGGGCCAGGCCTCAAGCCGGAAGATCGCGAGCGCGTACTGGAGCGCGGCGAGCGGCTGGATGAAAGCGTGCCAGGGTCCGGTCTAGGCCTTTCCATCGTCGAAGACATCGCCAAGCTCTACGGCGGCAGTCTGGAATTGGGAACGTCCGATGCTGGCGGGCTTAAGGCTTCGCTGAACCTTCCCGCGATATTGTGACAATATTGCATTAATACCACTGGGTTAGCGTAACGCGGGAAGCCGGTTGACGAATGCTTACGCCACAGAAAACAGCGCGGCTGCGCAGCTTTTTGGGAGCGCTCCCGCCGAATGCGGCGGCGCGATTGGCGAAGGCCGTCGAGATTGATCGTCTCACGGGCGGCCGCTCGCTCCCGCATGAACTGATCCTGGACGCGCTGCGGCCATCCTTGCGCGAAGACCCGGACCGTACGCCGGCGCCGTTGCGGTTGTTCTGCCAGCCGTTCGAAGACCTTCTGGTAGAGCAGCCGGTAACGCGAAAGCAGAAAGGCCGTATCGCGCGCGGCAGCGCCGTGGCGATCTGGCATTGGCTCAGCGACACGCTGCTGTTCGACACGGTGAAGCTCTACAGCGTGGACGTGAAAAGGCTGGTGCTGCAGGGACGCGAAGCCGAAACGCGCGCGCGCGCGGGCGAGTTCTGGCCGCTCGCAGGTGCTGCAATCCGTGATGCTCTCGCGAAGGATCGTGGCGAGGTTCGTGCAACGCTGCAAAGTGATGTGGCTGTGGCGGATGCGGAAGAGATCGCCATGTTGCTCTCCGCAGGGGCGATGATCGCAGACATTCAGAATTTGTTGCCCAAGGGCGCGCCACATCTCAGCGCCGATTCGCTGAAAGCGCTGCGAAGCGTCCATGATCGCCTTGCCGCCACAACGCCGGATGCCGCGCCTTACATAGCCGTGATCGCGATGAATAGGCTCGCGCATCCTTGGGAAGCGCTACAGATCCCGCAGATCATCGTCAACCAGACTCAGGACACGCTGATCAGCGGCACTGACATGGGGATGGTCGGCGAATTGCTGCTCTCCGATATCGAGATGCACGGCAATGCGGTGCGCGCGGTGCGTCATCCCGTTTTCGATGTGGACGAACTGATTGGCCATCTCGCGCATTTCACCGAATTGTCGAGCCATATCGTCCGCGAGATCGAGGTTCGCCGTGGTGGCACGTGGGGCAAGCGCCTTCTCGCCGATCGCGCCGCTGTCGCGGAGACGATGGATGGTCTTATGGAGCGCGCCACCGGCGACATCCTCAATGCGCTGCCCGTTCATGCCATCGGGGGTTACGGCGGCGGTCCGAAATCCGCGGATGTGCTGCGGCCTGTTTTGGACGAGAAAGCCGAGCGTGCCTTGCGGTATGCGAAGCTGCTGGCCGCTGCGCGCATTACGCCGTGCTGGGGTCATTGCGGCTGCCTATCAGGCATCGAGAGAAACCGTCAGCCAGCACATCCGCGGCTATAACGAAGACCTCGTTCAGGAATTTCGTGCCGCTTCGGAAAGCGAGCGGCCTGCCGGTCTCGATCCTCAGTTCAAACTCGCCGCCGAATTGACCGCGCTTCTCTTCACGCTGGAGGAAGCGGAAAATCTGCGCCGCAGGGCCAAAGCGGCAGAAGCGTCCGTTGCGCTCAGATCGCGCCTTCCTGTTTGAGCGCGTCGATCTCGGCGGCTGAATATCCCAATTCGCGCAACACCTGATCGGAGTGTTCGCCAAGGACGGGCGGGCGCGCGCGCACTTCGCCGGGCGTGCCATGAAGCGTCACCGGCGTGGCCGCGACCGGCGCTTTGCCGATGCCGGGAAAATCGATTTCGTGGAAGAATCCGCCACCTTTGACGTGAGGATCGTCGAGCGTTTCGCGCGGGCGCAGCACCGGGCCCGCGGGCACGCGCGCGCCTTCGAACGCGGCGATGGCTTCCGCGCCGGTGCGTTGCGCGACCCACCGGCCGACGCGTTCGCTGATGATCTCCCCATTGTCGCCGCGCGCCTTGTCGCTCGCAAAGCGCGGATCGGTCAGCCACTCGACTGCGCCGATGAGTTTCGCCGCGCGGCGGAAGAGTGGATCGCCATTGACGGCGACCGTGATCCATCCATCCTTGGCTTTGTAGATGTCGGATGGTCCTGCCGTTTGGCTGCGGTTGAGTGTCGGCTGACGATCGATTTTCAAAACCTCTTCTTCGATCAGCGTTGGCGAGAAGTAAGTGAGCGCCGTGCGGAGCAACGCGCCTTCGACCATCTGCCCGCGTCCGGTGGTTTCGCGTGCGCGCAACGCTGCGGCCACGCCGAATGCGAGCAACGAGGCTGTTCCGAAATCGACCCACGGCGCCGCCGCGCGCACCGGCCGCTCCGGCGTGCCCGCGAACCACGCAGCGCCCGACATCGCCTGCGCCACGCCATCGAAACCGACGCGTGTGGCGTACGGTCCCTCCATGCCGAACGCGCTGACGACAGCGAGCACGGCGCGCGGATTGATCGCGGACACGCTCTCCCAATCGAGGCCCATGGCCTTGAGCGTTTCGGCGGGAAGATTGGCGACGACGACGTCCGCGCTTTGCACCAGCCGCTTTACAACTTCGCGGCCGGCATCCGACATCGGATCGAGCGTGAGGCTTTTCTTGTTCCTGTTCATCTGCAGGAACATCGCGCCTTCGCGCGGCGTGCCGTCCTCGTTCTCCGCGAGCGAAACGAGCGTGCGGTCTTCGCGGCCGTCGCGCTTTTCGACGCGGATCACCTCGGCGCCGAGATCGCCCAGCAACGCCGCGCAAAATGGGCCCGCAATATAGCGGCCGAAATCGATCACGCGAATGCCTTCAAACGGTCCCGGCATGGACGAACTCATGATTGTGCTAGAGTCTTGGGAGGGGCGTTGGACCGGATTATACCGGGCTGCTGGAGTAATGCATGGCCCCCCGCAAAGCCTTCGAGACCTTGAATCGGATCACCGCCTGGCGCCGCTCGGCGTGCCGGAGTTCGTCGGTGCCGATCCGGTCGTGCCGACGCCGTTTCCTGTTGCGGAGGCTGCCGCTGCGTCACTCGGATTCTCTGCGGCTGCGGCAGCGGAGATCTGGCGGTTGCGCGGCGGCGAGCGGCAGGACATCGCCATCGATCTGAAAGCGGCCGCCGCGTCGCTCGTCTCGTTCAATTTGTCAAGCGCGACGGCAAGGGGTTCGCGCGGCCCGCGGCCGACGCGCCCACAGTAGGGCTCTTTCGTTGCAGGGACGGCAGATGGATTCACCTCCACGGCGGCTTTCCGAGCCAGTACATGCGCATGCTCGATCTGCTCAATGCGCAATACACGCGTGACTCCATCGGGCGGGCGACGGCGAAATGGAATGCGTTCGCGCTCGAAGATGCCATCGCGTATCTGAATTTTTGCGGTGCGGTGGTGCGAACGCCCGAGGAATGGAAAGACAGTCCGCAGGGCCGCGCGCTCACGAACACGCCGCCCATCGTGATCAAGAAGATCGGCGAAGCGCCGCCGCTTCGGTTGAACGATTCCGGCAATCCGCTCGATGGCGTGCGCGTACTCGATCTCACGCGTGTTCTCGCCGGACCAACGTGTGGACGGACGCTCGCCTCTTATGGCGCCGACGTGCTGCATGTGCGCGCCGAACGTCTCGACACCATAGAAATGTTCGATCTCGACACGGGGCAGGGCAAGCGTTCGGCGTTCCTCGATCTCATCAAGACTGCTGACGCGGAAACGCTGCGCCGTCTGATGCGCGACGCGCATGTGTTCGTGGACTCCTATCGTCCCGGCGCACTTGCGAAACACGGCTTCACACCGGCAGCGCTCGCGCATCTTTCGCGCGGCATCACCTATGTGTCCGTGTCGTGCTACGGCAGCGAAGGACCGTGGGCGGAGCGCCGCGGATGGGAGCAACTGGCGCAATCGGCGACTGGCATCGCGCATGAGCAGGGCTTGTTCGCTGCACAGCGCAAGGGCCAACGCGATCCGAACCGGCGCTGATCCCGGCGGCGGCCTGCGACTACATCACCGGCTATCTCGCGGCGGCGGGTGCGGCGGCGGCGTTGTTGCGCCGGATTCGCGAAGGCGGAAGCTGGCATGTGCAGGTTTCGCTCTGCGCCACCGCGCAATGGCTGCAATCGCTCGGCCAAATTCCGGCCGCGCAAATTCCCGAAGGATGGGCGCCGGGCGAGGGACTCGACCCTTATCTCAAGTCGTGCGAAACGGTCGATGGGCGCCTCGATTTCCTCGGCCCCGTCGTGCAGATGTCGAAGACGCCAGCCCGATGGTTGCGTCCGCCGCCTGTACCCGGGTCCGGCCAGGCGCGCTGGATCGATCTGCGCGAGGACATGCATGCCGCCTAAGAACAATTCGTTGAAGCTCAATCCGCTGCAGCTGCGCACGCTGACCCTTCTGCAGGCGATCGCGCGTATTCCGGGTGCGGCTGCACAGACCGGCAATGGCGAGATCGCGATTTCGCAATTTCCACAGGCGCATGGCGATCACTTTCCTCTCGGCGATGCCGTGGTCGCAGGAAAAGATGCCACTGGCCTCTACAATGAGGCGGTGTGGAATGCGCTCGCGCGCAAGGGCCTGGCGCGTGCGGATTATCCGCGCCAGATCGTGCTCACGGTCGAAGGTCTGGGTTACGATACCGGCGAAGCGCGCGAAATCCTGCGTGGTGGCGGGCACTGAATAACCCGTCATCCTGAGGTGCCCGGCGCGCTGCTTCGAGGCTCGCTTCGCTCGCACCTCAGCATGACGCGCCGGGCCTCGAAGGATGACGAGGCGACTATTTCACCCTGTCCATCACCGCGAGCGGTTTGACGAACAGTGCCGCTCCTTCTTCGTTGCGAAGAACTTATCGAGATGGGCTGGTTCGGCGGTGAGATGCACGTCGCTCGATGTTCCCTTCCGCACTTCGCCTTTTAGCTTGCCGGCTCTGACGGCCGCGGCGGTCTTCTCGTCGTCGAGCAGATAGAGCGTCAGCCTGCCGTCTTTGCCCAGACGATAGAGCAACAGGACATCGGCATTTGCTTCGTCCTTTTCGGCGGCTCTTCCGTTGTTGGTCGTGGCCCATGCATTGATGAAATGATTCTGTCCCAACGTCGCAAGTTTGAGGTTGTAGACGCCCCAATCGCCGGCATCTTTTCCCGGTGCGATCATGATCGCGGTCATCGCGCCGTCCTCCTCGGCATTGAGGAAGGCGATGAAGCCGGCTTTGTCGTCTTTGTTGCTCTTGTCGGGTTCGACCTTCCACACGCCGACGATCGAGGCGTCCTGTTTGAACCCCACAGTCGTACCGACCGGGTTTTTTTGTGGCGACCGGAAGGCATGCCGCGACAAAAAGCGCGGCTGCGCCCAATACCGCAAAACGCAAGGCTTTCATGGCAATCCCCTCAACGAATAACGACAGCATGTCCCGTGATTCCGGCGGAACCGGGGCACAATATTGGAAGAGTGCACCGGCTTATATATACGGGCCGGCGTGACACCGAAAAAACGCCGCCGCCTCTCCTTTGCGATTGCCCTCGTCGTGGCAGGCGCCGGTGCGGCTGTGCTTGTAATCTACGCGCTCAAGGACAACGTCCTTTATTTCTACAGTCCTAGCGATGTGACGACGAAGCATATCGCGTCCGGCGTCGCGTTTCGGATCGGCGGGCTGGTGGAGAAGAACAGCGTGCATCACGGCCGGGGCGCGGCCGTCGATTTCGTCGTGACAGACGGGCGTGCGCGCGTGCCGGTGGAATTCAGCGGCGTCTTGCCTGCGCTGTTTCGCGAGGGGCAGGGTGTCGTCGCGATGGGAAGCCTGAACGATGTGCACGTCTTCGATGCGAGCGAAGTGCTTGCCAAGCACGATGAGCGCTATATGCCGCCGGAAGTCGTCGACGCGTTGAAACGCAGCGGCCGCTGGAAAGAGGGCCAATGACCGGTGAGATCGGTCAGCTCGCACTTTGCCTCGCGCTTGCGCTGGCGTTCGTGCAGGCGGCAGCCGGATTGCTGGGCGTTCGCGCCGAACAGTCGCGCGCCATCGCGAACAGCAGCGCGCTTGGTCAGTTCGTCTTCACGGCGCTCGCGTTCGCGGCGCTCGAATATGCGTTCATAACATCGGATTTCAGCGTTACCGATGTCGCCAACAATTCGCATACGCTGAAACCTCTGATCTACAAGATCACCGGCGTCTGGGGAAACCATGAAGGCTCAATGCTTCTATGGGTGCTGGTGCTGTCGATCTATTCCGCGGGGATCGCGCTGCTCCGGCGTGGCGGCGAAGAACTCACCTCCGCGGCCCTCGGCATACAGGGTCTGCTCGCAGCGGCGTTTCTTCTCTTTATTCTACTGACATCCAATCCGTTCCTGCGCCTTGATCCGATGCCGTTCGAGGGCGCAGGTCTTAATCCATTGCTGCAGGATCGCGGTCTCGCGTTCCATCCTCCGGTTCTTTACACCGGCTATGTCGGTCTCTCCGCGACGTTCGCCTATGCTGCCGCTGCGCTCATCACCGGCGATATCGATCGCGCCTGGGCACGTGCCGCGCGCCCGTTCAGCTGATCGCGTGGATCGCGCTCACCATCGGCATCGCGGGCGGATCGTGGTGGGCCTATTACGATCTCGGTTGGGGCGGCTTCTGGTTCTGGGACCCGGTCGAGAACGCTTCGCTGATGCCCTGGCTGGTCGGAACCGCGTTGCTGCATTCTGCACTCGCGACGGAGCGCACCGGAGCTTTCCGGGTGTGGACGTTGTTGCTGTCTATCATGGCGTTTTCCTTGAGCCTGATCGGCACGTTCCTGGTGCGCTCCGGCGTCGTAACGTCCGTGCACGCGTTCGCCAGCGATCCGGCGCGCGGCGTTTTCATCCTGCTTATCCTTTGCCTTGCGATTGGCGGCGCGCTGGCGTTGTTCGCATGGCGCGCGCCGAAACTCGCGAGCGGTTCCGCGTTTCAGCCCGTGAGCCGCGAGACCACCTTGCTCATCAACAATGTGCTGCTGATGACGGCGCTCGCGGTCGTTTTCCATCGGCACGATCTATCCGATCGTGCTGGCTGCGATGGGCACGCGCATCTCGGTCGGCGCGCCTTATTACGAGTTATTTTTTGCGCCGCTGTTTCTAGCCCTGATGATCGCACTGCCGTTCGGTCCGCGCTTGAATTGGCGGCGGGGCGATCTCAAAGAGGCGTTGCGCACCCTGTATCCCGCAATCGGCGCCGCGGCGGTCGCGGCGATTGCCGTTCTGGCGCTCGTCTCGCCGCGTACTGTCGCGGGAGCGGTTCGTTTGCGGTCGCCACCTGGGTGATCGGCGCGAGCATGATCGATGGTGTGCGCATCCTGCGCGGCCGCGCGATCTCCGCCGCCGCCTTCGCATCCGCGCTTGCCCATGCAGGACTTGGCGTCACGTTGATAGGCATTGCGGGCACCACGCTGTGGCGCAGCGAGGCGCTCGAAGTCCTGAGGCCGGGCGAAACTATGCACATCGCGGGGTACGCCCTCACGTTCGATGGCGTGAGTGTCGCAAACGGCCCGAATTATCAGGCTTTGCGCGCGACGCTCGAAGTCAGCAGCGACGGCAAAGCGCTTGGCGCGATGACGCCGGAACGGCGCATGTTTCCTGCCGAAGGTCAGGAGACGGTCCAGACTGCGATCCGGACCACCGGATTCTCCGATCTCTATCTCGCGCTCGGCGACGATCGTGGACACGGTCGCTGGACGATCCGTGCTTATGTGAACCCGCTCGCCCCGTTCATCTGGCTTGGCGCAGGGCTCATGGCGCTTGGCGGATTCGCGAGCCTGTGGGGCCGCGTGCGCGCGATGTTCTTTGCGCGGGAAACTGCGCCCGTGGCTGAAACGGCATGATGCGGTTTCTGATAGTCTTTCTCTTTCTTTCGGGCGTCGCCTTTGCTGCGCCCACACCTGAGAGTCTTCCCAACCCTGTGCAGGAAGCGCACGCCCGCGCGCTTCAGAAAGAATTTCGCTGTCTCGTCTGTCAGGGCGAATCCATCGATGAATCCGGTGCGCCGCTCGCGGCCGATCTGCGCCGCCTGATCCGCGAGCACATCGCGCGCGGCGAAAGCGACGAGCAGATCCGGCACTATCTTGTCGCGCGCTACGGCGCCTTCATCCTGATGAAGCCGCCGGTCGAACCCGATACTTATGCGCTCTGGCTTGCGCCGTTCGCCGTGCTTCTGCTGGCTGGCGGCATTGGCGCTTGGGTTGTGCTTCGAGCCCGCCGAAGTTCTTCCGCCTAGCGCCTTCAAATCCGGCGTCCCTCATCCTATCTGCATAGGAGGCATCGCCCGCGGCTGGATCGAGTGGAGTGGGTATGCCCACCTAAGAAAATCCGGTTCAAATGGAGGTATGCGGTCATTGACCGACCTACTGAATATGGATCGGGCTTTGGCAAAAATCGGCAATTCTGAAAAACGAATATCCGATGTGGAATTATACCTTCAAAGATTACTCACTTGTAATCTTTGGGAGATAAATGCGTAATTTGAAGGGCCTATGTGGAAGGCCGCTAGCGCATCCGCATACCCGTCACACGTCCCCGGAATCCAGGAGTTTTCGATGTTGAATGGCAATTGGGCCGACTTCGCGAAGCGGCACACAAAGCTTACGGCGCTCGGCAGCGCCGCCACATTGGTCATCGTCGGATTGGGCGCCTTCGCGCTCGTCCCGCATGGCGACAACGTCTCGCCTGAACCTGTGCGTATGGTCTCGGCGCAGCAGATCGATACGCACGCTTCTCCGCCGCGCATGCTGGAAAGCGGCGCGCCGTTCAGTTTCGCTGACCTTGTGGAGCGCGTCAGCCCTGCAGTCGTGACGATCACCGCTATTGAGCAGGAAAGCGCGCAGGATCAGATGGCGCAGCTCGGCGACCTGCCCGCGCCGTTCCGTGATTTTTTCAATCAGTACAATCAGGGTCGTCCGCCCGCGCAGCCGCGCAAGGCCGTATCGATGGGGTCGGGCTTTATCATCGACAAGAGTGGCATCATCGTCACCAACAACCACGTGATCGACGGCGCCAAGAAGATCACCGCAAAATTGCCTGACGGGCGCAGCTTTGACGCAACGCTGATCGGCAGCGATTCCGCCACCGATGTTGCTGTGCTGCGCGTGAAGAGCGACAAGTCGCTTCCGACCGTCGATTTCGGCGACGACCGCCAGCTGCGCGTCGGCGATTGGGTCGTGGCCGTCGGCAATCCGTTCGGCCTTTCCAATTCGGTGACGGCGGGCATCGTGTCCTCCATCGGTCGCGATATCGGAAGCGGTCCCTACACGGACTTCATCCAGATCGACGCGCCGATCAACCGCGGCAATTCCGGCGGCCCGACGTTCGACCTGCGCGGACAGGTCATCGGCATGAACTCGATGATCTACTCCCCCTCCGGCGGCAGCGTCGGCATCGGTTTTGCAATTCCCGCCTCGACAATCCGGGACGTGATCGCGCAGCTCGAAGCCCATGGCCATGTCGCGCGTGGCTGGCTCGGCGTCGAGATTCAGTCGGTGACGCCGGAAATGGCCACGTCGCTTGGCATGAAGGAGCCGAAAGGCGCCATTGTCGCGAGCATCGTGCCCGATGGTCCGGCCGCGAAATCGGGCCTTCATCAGGGCGACGTTGTGATCGCCGTCAACGGCAAAGGCATCGACGACTCGCGCGACCTTTCGCGCCGCGTCGCCTCGATCTCAGCCGGCTCGAACGCTGAGCTCACTGTCCTGCGTGAGGGCAAGACCAGCACGATTTCGGTAAAAATCGCGCCGCGCAAGGAAGAGAAAGTCGCCTCTGCCGACGAAGCGGTGCCCGGCGCCGTCGGCGCCACGGGAGAGGCGATGGGCCTCGGTCTTGCCGCGGTCACGCCGGAAGCACGCCGCACCTTTAACCTCGATGACAGCGCGCAAGGCGTTCTCATCACAAAGGTCGATCCCGACAGCGACGCCGCCGATAAAGGCCTTCAGCCTGGCGATATCGTGATGTCCGTCAGCAACCGCTCTGTGCGGACGCCGCAGGACATCCATCGCCCAAACCAATTCGTCTTTGTCCAACCGGCCCGCAGAGGCCATCGTGCGGCTGGTGTTGAAGGGTACCGTCGTCCAGCTTGAAATCAAGAAGCCAGCCGGCAAGTGGGACAAGATCGCAAGCGCGCCTTACGCCAAGCTAGTGCCCGACGACGAAACCGGAATGCCCATCGGCCTTGGCCTCGACACCATCGCGGGTTTTTCGATGCTGATGCAGGACAACAAGAACCGGGCAGTGTTTCGTAGGCGGGTGGCGAAAGGGTTAACCGAACCGATCCCTGTAACCGAAGGTATGGACGCTGCTGGGGCGCAGTTTTTCTCTTTTACGACAATCGGTTGCAGCGCCATCACAACATATTTCAACGCACTTGCATTTGAACGAAGCTGCCCCGATATCTCGTTCAACTAGAATTGGGAGAAGCATCAAGCTTCGCACGATCTTCCTTTCTTTCCTGAATTATCAGCTGTTGGACCTGTGCCCCGAATCTTGCGCAATGCGTGAGGCTGTTCGCGGCTTGGGCTGCTGGCGCGCAAAAGGAGAAATTCCATGAATGTCTTTCTTCAGCATTTGAATGGCTTCTGGCTCTGGCTTCTTCTGGCCGTTCTTGCCTTTGCGATCGTTGTTGTCGTTTTGCGGTCGATCCGGAATATCGGCCCTACGGAAGTCGGGCTTGTACGCAAGCGGTTCGGCGCGAAGAAATTGCACGCCGGCAACGCCGTCGCTTTCGATGGCGAGGCTGGCTACCAGGCCAGGCTGATGATGCCCGGCGTTCAGTTCAAGCTCTGGCCGGTCTACGATGTCACCCGCCATCCGATGGTGCAGATTCCGGCCGGACAAATCGGCGTCGTCATCGCGCAGGTGGGCGCTTCGCTGCCTGTTGGCGCCAAGTCGGGTGTGTATAAATCTCAGTTCGGAAATTTTCTGGACCTCGAATTGTTCGTCACCGGCGGTGGCGAGAAAGGTGTGCAACGCCTCGTGCTGCCACCCGGTACTGTTGTGCCGATCCATCCCGTCGGATTTCTCGTGATCACGCGGGGACACGGTCTATGGCGTGCCGATTGACGAGAAATATGCAGCGCTGGAGCGGAAGGGTGGGCTGAAGCCCCAATCCTTCGGTCTCGAGCCCGTGCAATTGGAAGTCGTGCGTATCGAGCCGCGCTTTTATCAGGACGGGCAAGGTCGTCGACATGATCGGTATCGTCACGACCTTTGAAGGGCCGCCGCTTCCGAAAGGCGCTATCGCCAACCGCATCGGCGACTTCGCCGATCTCTACGAGTTGGAGAAAAAGCCAACCACGAAGGATAGCGATCTTGTGGAAGCGATCCTGTCGGTGAAGAACGAGGATCATAACAACTATCAGGATTTTCAGGCGTTCCTAGATCGCGGCGGCCGCATCGGCCTGCAGCACGATCCGTTGATGTATGGCGCTTACAACCTCAATCCTTTCCTCGTATCGGTTGAAATGGTGCCGATGCTGGTGGTCAACCAGGGCGAGGTTGCGGTGCTGAAGGCTTATGTCGGTCTTGCGACGGAGGATACGTCCGGCGCCGATTTCAAATTCGGCTCGCTGGTGCGGCCCGGGCATCGCGGCATCTGGCAGGAGCCGCTGCGCACGGGAAAATATGCCATCAACCCGCGCTGCTACAGCGCCGAGATCGTGCCGACTTTTATTCTGACGTTGAATTGGGCCGATGCGACATCGACGGCGCACAATCTCGATAAGGGCTTGAAACAGATCACGGCGAAATCGAAGGAGGGATTTGTCTTCGATCTCGATCTACAGGTTCAGATCCACGTGCCGGATACGGAAGCGCCAAAGGTGATCTCCATCGTCGGCACGATGCTGAACCTGGGTCACAGAAGTGCTTCAGGCGGCTGTCGGCAATCATTTCCGCGACAAGCTGCAATCCATGCCGGCAATCGATTTCATCGAGAAGCGTCAGGATGTTCAAGCGCAGGCGCAGGAAACACATTACCGAGAAGCTTAAAGAGTATCGTGTCGAGACGCGGGGTGTTTACATTCAGGACGTTATTTTCCCTCAGCAGCTTGTCGATGTTCTGACGACACGCGAAATCGCCAACCAGCAACAGGAAACCTACAAGGCCGAAGAAAAGGCGCAGGGCGAACGTCTCCAGCTTGAGCAGGCGCGCGGCAAGGCGGACATGCAGTCCGAACTCGCGCGTTCCTCCATCGGCATCGATATCGCCAAGAACAAAGCGCAGGGTGTGCAGGCCGAAGCGGAAGGCGAATCCTACAGGCTGGACAAAGTCGGTAGAGCCAGGCGCCGTTCAAAACGGAAGCGGACGGGTTGGCCATCGCCAAAGGCCTGGAAGCGCAGCAGCTCGCCGTCGGCAAGGATCAGACTGCGATTATCAACGTCGTGCGAGCGCTGGCAGACGGGACGCAACGCTTTGTGCCGGAAAAACCTCGCATTGTCACTTGGCGGTGACGCAGGCTTCGGCGGGAATCTAAACGCTTTGGTTCCATTGATCATGCGCTGGCTGCAACGCGATGAAGGAGCGGCTTCCGGGCAAGCCGCCCTGTCTCCGCCAAAAGAAAGTGGCTCGGAGAAGACAGAAGCCTGAAGAATACAAAGATCGCGGCGGCGGTTTGGGTTCTGCCGTGCGTTGCCTTCGATGCTGGTGCAAAACAACAAGAGCCGGGCGGTGTTTTGATTTTGAAACACGCCCGGCGCTTGCTGGTTGTTGCGATCAGAGTTTGGACCCGCCATCGACGCGCAGCGTATCGCCCGTGATCCAGCGTGCCGCATCCGACGCCAAGAACGCCACCACTGGACCGACGTCGTCCGCTTCACCGACACGATGCAGCGCCTGCATGCCGAGGGTGAAAGCGCGGCCGCCCTCGGGTGCGCGCGAAGCTCGACATATCGGTGTTGATCACGCCTGGCGCGATGGCGTTGACGCGAATGCCCTTGCCGCCGAGCGCCGAAGCGAAATGCTTCACCAGCGTATCAATCGCGCCTTTGGTTGCGGCGTAGGCGGCCAGCGTGCCGACCGAGGCATGTGCGGCCAGCGACGACAACAGGATCACGCTGCTACCTTCGCCCAGAATGGGCAGAAGCTGCTGCACCAGGAAGAAGGGCGCGCGGACATTGACCGCAAAGAGACGGTCGAAATCTTCGACGGTCGTGTCTTCGATGGTCTTGCTGCTCGCAATCCCGGCATTGGCAACGAGAATATCGAGCCGTCCGCCGACGATGTCGCGCACCTGCTTCGCCAGTTTGTGCGCGCCGTCCGGGGCCGAGAGGTCTGCCTGCACCGCATCCGCGCGGGCGCCCAGCTTGCGGATTTCGCCGACAACGGCTTCGGCTTCCTTCGCGCCATTGCCGTAATGCACGAGCACCTGCGCGCCGGCCTTGGCCAGTTCTAGGGCGGCGGCCCGGCCCATACCGCGGGAGGCACCGGTTACCAAGGCAGTCTTTCCAGAGAGAGTGGTCATTTGGGGCTCCTGCCTTTGTATCTGTGAGGCCGGCATGTGCCGGTCTTTGCAGGCTCAGACTTAGGGCGTGCTGGTGCGTCAGAAAAAGACTTTATAATGTGCACTCCATACCTCATAGGCATGGTATCGATTCATGGAGCTACGACATCTAAGGTTTTTTGTGGCGGTCGCAGAAGAAGGAAGTCTGACCACCGCCGCCGAAAAACGCCTTCATACCGCGCAGCCTTCGCTCAGCCGTCAAATGCGCGATCTGGAATTCGAGGTCGGCGCGCGGCTGATGACCCGGAGCGTGAAGGGCATTGAACTCACGCCCGCCGGACGCGCCTTCCTCGATCATGCGCGGTTGGCGCTGGCACAGGTTGAGGCGGCAGGCACTGCGGCGCGCCGCGCGGCACAACCGGCGAAAGCTGTCTTCGCGCTCGGCTTTCTTACCGGGCAGGAGATGGACTGGATGCCGGAGGCGATGCGCGTCCTGCGAGACGAGCTTCCCAATACCGACGTGACGGTCAGCAGCAATTATTCCCCCGATCTTGCCGACGCGCTAATGCGCGGGCGCATCGATCTCGCGTTCATGCGCCGCGAGCAGGGCGCGGATCTGGAATACAAGCTGGTCACGCGCGAGCCGCTGGTCGTCGCCCTGCCGAGCGACCATCGGCTGGCCGCGCAACAGGACATCGCGGTTCGCGATCTTGCCGGCGAGGCCTTCATCGGCATGTCCAGCACGGCACCCACGCTTCAGGTCGTGATCGACGAATACCTCAAACGCTCCGGCGTCACGCTTACAACCATGCACAGGATCGACAATCTCGGCATGGCAATGTCTCTGGTCGCCTCGACCCGCGGTGTCACGCTGCTGCCCGCCTATACGAAGAACTTTCTTCCCTGGTCGGTTGTCAGCCGTCCGCTGGCCGGCGAAGGCGCATTTATCGATCTTGTGGTCGGGTACAGCAAAGCGAACGGTTCGGCGACGTTAAAGCTGTTTCTCTCGCGGCTAGACAAACTCATTGCTAAAGTCGCGCAGAAGCAAGAACACGTAATCGCTTGGAGACGCCGCTATTCGGCCGCCGCCAATTCCTGATCGAGTATCAGACGCGCGATGAATTCGTGTTTTTGGGAAGCATGCTGGATGTCGTAGCCAACTGGCCTTCCATCTTCTCCCAGATCCACCATCACGTTTTCTTCGATCTCGGCAGTGCGCTTGGACGGAAGAGGGCGTACTTCGACATAGAGGCTATCGGTTGATTTGTCATAGCGTGTTTTCATGGCGCAAAACCTTCATCGGTGAAGGCATTGTGGACAGTTTCACAGTCAGACAATAGCACAACCCGAAGATAGCATCCCAGATTTTCTGAGTAACCATACAGCCTGATCCGCCCGTCGGTCTGGACGATTCGGTATTCGGGCATCGAGATAATGCGACGAATCTCAAGAGGATCAAGATAAGGACGGCGTGGAAGAACATCGAATGCAAAGTACCGCGTCCGCCAGAAAGGCGGTGCGGCATTCGTTCAGGCTCCTCTTCATGCATTGGCTTGGAGCCGATTGTTCCTAGCAATCTCCGCCAACCAATAGGCGCTCGGTTTCGGCGTGCGTTTCTGCGTGGTGCGGTCGATAGAAACAAGGCCGAATTTCGGGCGGTAGCCTTCGAGCCATTCGTAATTGTCGAGCATCGACCAGTGTATGTAGCCGCGCACGTCGATGCCGTCCTTGATCGCACGCAACACGCCTTCGAGCGCCCGGCGCGTGTATTCGATGCGGCGTGTATCGTCTTCCGTGCCGATGCCGTTCTCGGTGACGATCACGGGACATCCGCTGAGGCGTGCGGCCTGGCGGATCGTGTGTTCAAGCGCCTCGGGATAGAACTCGTATCCCATCTGCGTGACCTCAGCACCCTCAGGAGCGCGTAGCACCGAATTCTTGCCGAAACGCACGCGCGTATAAGTCTGTACGCCGACGAAATCGTCGCCTTTAAGCGACTCCAGAAACTGCCCGTTGATCGCCTGATCGGCCATGGCGTGGAGTTGTTCGCCGCCTTCCTCCGCCTGGAAATCGTTGAGCGCGAGCGTGATGCCGACCGGCCCGTTCACCAGTGGCTTCAGGACCTCGTAGCTCTTGCGATGTGCCGCGATCAGGTTCGGCGTCGCGGCGTGTCCGTTGCCGGAGAGATAAGGCGCGAACCGCCCCACCTCGCCGCCGCAGAGGCGCGCTGCTTCGTGCGAGCGATTTCTCGCGCTTGCCGCTGCCCGCGATGCCGATGGCCTCGCGGATCATCGTCACCATGATCGGGATGTTGGCTTCGTTGATCGTACAGGTGTACGGGATCAGGTCGCCAAGCGCCTTGCCTGCGCGTTCGCAATAGCGCGCGAAGCGGTCGACCGACTTCGCATCCTCCCACCCGCCGTCGCGCGTGAACCACAAAGGCGCGGTAAAATGGTGAAACGTCACCATCGATACGATGCCTTCCGCCAGGCAGCACGCGATCATGCGGCGGTAGTGATCGAGCGCCGCTTTGGAGAAGAAGCCTTCTTCCGGCTCGATGCGCGCCCATTCGATGGAGAAGCGATAGGCGCCGAAACCGAGCTGTTTCAGCATCGCGATGTCGCGCGGATAGAGATGGTAGTGGTCGCAGGCGTCACCGGACGGTTCTGCGAACAGCGATGGCTTCATCATCTCCATCAGCCAGAGATCGCTGGCCGTGTTGCCGCCTTCGACCTGATGCGCGGCTGTCGCCGTGCCCCAGAGAAAGCCTTTTGGAAACTGCGTGCTCATAGGCGCGGATTCGCGATGGAGAGGCGCAGGCCGCCGTCGGTGAGCAGCGTCTCGCCGGTGATATTGTACGAGTCCGGCGTGGCCAGGAAGATCACGGATTTCGCAACCTCATCGCCGTCGGCGACGCGCGCGAGCACGGCCGTCTTTTTGTAATTGTCCTTCACGCGCTCGAACACCTCTGCACCGAAGCGTTCGGTGAACCACGGCGTGGCCACGAGGCCGGGACAAACGGCGTTGACGCGAATCTCCGGCGCCAGAGCACGGGCGAGGGAGAGGGTCATCGTGTTCAGCGCGCCTTTCGATGCCGCATAGGCGACCGATGACCCGATGCCTTCGATGCCCGCAATGGACGACACGTTCACCACCGCGCCGATATCGCTTTTGCGCAGATCGCCTACGCAGGCGCGGATCATCTGGAACGGGCCGATCACATTCACGGCATAGATATTCGCAAAATCGTCTGCGCTCAGCGCGTCGAGATCGCTGTGTCCCGCGAACTTCGTGGTGCCGGCGTTGTTGACCAGGATGTCGATGCGGCCGAATGCGTCGCGCGCGGCCTGCGCAATTTTTCGGCAATCCTCATCGAGGGCGACATTGCCTTGCGCGATCGCGACCTCGACGCCGGTGCTTTTCACCTCGGCGGCGACGGCATCGGCCTCCTTGGCGCTCTTGCTATAGTTGATCACGACATTGGCGCCGCGCCGTGCCAGGCCCATGGCCACACTCGCCCCGATGCCGGACGACGAGCCTGTGACGATTGCCGCCTTGCCTTTAAGGTCCGCCTGTTCCATGCGTCTTCTCCCCTTGTCTTGGGGATGATCGTACAGAGCCCGCGCGATGCCGCAAGCAGCCGCAATTTCGACCGACGGCGCGCCCACGCGCATCATCCTGATCCGGCACGGACGGCCGGCAATCGATGTTGCGCCACGCACCTCGCATGGCGAATTTCGTGCCTACATCGACGATTACGAAGCGGCGGGGCTCGATCCCACCAGCGCGCCGCCGGAAGAATTGCAAGACCTCGTCAAAGAGCTGGATGCGGTATTCACGAGCGGTAAGCCGCGCGCGCATGAGAGCGCGAAGGCACTGGCGCCGAACGCGGAGCTGATCGCCGATCCGCTGTTCGTCGAGGCGCCGCTCGCCAGCCCACGCATTCCGCTTCTGCGCATGAAGGTGCCGAAATGGGCGGTGGTCGCGCGCATTCTCTGGCACGCTGGCTATCATCCAGAGATCGAGAATTACCGCCGTGCAAAATCACGCGCTGGTGCGGCCGCCGATATTCTGATGCGGCGAGCGCGCGCGGACGGGCAGGCGGCGCTGGTCGCGCATGGCTATTTCAATCTGATCATCGGACGCGAGTTGCGCCATCGCGGCTTCAAGAAAACCGGCACACATCGCGCGCACTATTGGAACACGGTGATTTACGAGCGGTAGTTCCTTGCCGGGAATGACAAGTTGGTCCTTGCGCAGAGCAAAGCAGTCTGATACTTAAGTGTATGCTTAACTATCAGCAGCAGCCACTCGACCTTGTTTTTCAGGCGCTTGCCGATCCGACGCGGCGCGGGATGATTGCGCGGCTGTCGCGCGGTCCGGCGTCGGTCAGCGAGCTGGCCGCGCCTTTCGATATGTCACTGCCCGCGGTCGTGCAGCATCTGCAGGTTCTGGAATCGAGCGGGCTGGTAACGTCGGAAAAAAGCCGGACGCGTGCGTACCTGCCGCATTGAGCCGAAGGCGATGATCACTGCCGAGGACTGGATCTCCAGCCAGCGCGCAAGCTGGGAAGCACGTCTGGATCGCCTCGATGCCTATCTCAGGGAACTTCAGGCAAAGCCAGGAGGAAAGAAACGTGGCCGCAAGCGCTAGAGAAATTCTCGTCGATGCACCGGCGAACGAACCCGTGATGCATCTGACGCGCCTGTTCGATGCGCCGCGTAAACTCGTGTGGGATTGCTTTACCAAGGCTGAGCACATCGCGCGCTGGTGGGGCCCACGCAAATACGCGATCACGGTGCAGGAGTTTTGACGTGCGCCCCGGCGGCCAATGGCGTATCTCGCATGCCGATGACAAAAAGACCGTAACGTTCTTCGGCGAATATCGCGAGGTCGTGAAGCCGGAGCGGCTTTCGCGCACCTTCTGCTTCGGCGACTTTCCCGCCGATAGAAGAAAGTTATGTATTTTATGACGAGGGCGGAAAGACACGGCTGGTCTGCGCGCAGCGTTATCCGAATGTCATGGCGCGCGACATGATGGCGAAGGGCGGTGCGGCTGAAGGCGGCCGCGAATCCTTCGAGCGCCTCGACCAACTTCTTGTTTCCCTGAGAGGATAGATGATGAGCGATCCTGTTTTTCAAAATCAGCCGCACCTTCGACGCGCCGCTTTCACTGGTCTGGGAAGTCTATTCCCAGGAAAAGCATCTGCGGCACTGGTGGGGACCGAAGGGTTTCGAATGGGTCAGCGGCCGCCTCGATTTCCGGCCCGGCGGTATTTTCCATTACGGCAATGCGCGGCCCCGAACGGTCACATCATGTGGGGCAAGTTTCACTATCGCGAAATCGAGCCGCTGAAAAAGATCGTGTTCACGAACTCCTTCTCCGACGAAGCGGGGATGACGACCCGCGCCCCGTTCGCGGCGAACTTTCCGCTGGAAGTGATGAACACCGTCCTCTTCTCGGAGAACGACGGCAAAACGACCCTCGACATGACAGGCACGCCCTTCAACGCCAGCGAGGATGAGAAGGCATTCTTTGAATCCATGTTCCCGTCGATGAACCAAGGTTTCAAGGGTACGCTCGATCAACTCGAGGACTATCTGAAGGCCCGGTAGTGCAGACACATGGAAGACGTGCGAATGACGCTAAAACTCTATTATCACCCGCTGTCGTCGTTCTGCTGGAAGGCGTTGATCGCGCTTTATGAAAACGACACGCCGTTCGAGAAGGTTCTGGTCAATCTGGGCGAACCGGAATCGCGCCTTGCGTTTCTGAAACTCTGGCCCGTCGGTCAGTTTCCGGCGATCAAAGACGAAACGCGCGGCCGGTTTGTGCCGGAGTCGAGCATCATCGTCGAATATCTGGACGATCACTATCCTGGCCGCACACGCTTCATTCCCGAAGATAGGGACAAGGCCCGGCAGGTTCGCATGCGCGACCGTTTCTTCGATCAGCACATTCATATTCACATGCAGAAGATCACCGGCGATCGCATCCGTCCCGAAGGCGCGCGCGACCCGTTCGGCGTGGAGCAGGCGCGGGCGCGTCTGGCAACGGCAATCGGCATGATCGAGGAAAATATCGGTGAGGGGTGGGTAATGGGCGAAGACTATACGCTCGCCGATGTCTCGGCATCGCCGGCGCTATTCCTATGCCAACAAGATCATGCCGCTCAAAGATGCGTATCCGAAGACCCATGCCTATCTCGAACGCCTGAAAACCCGGCCGTCCTTTGTGCGGACGCTGACGGAGGCGGAGCCGTATTTCCACCTGTTCCCTCAGGAAACAGATCATGACAAAGCGCAGCGCCCAGCACGGCAGCTTTACGATTGAGCGCACTTACGGGGCCTCGGCGCCCGTGGTGTTTAACACGTTTGCCGACGGCGATGCGAAAGCACTCTGGTTTACCGCGCCTCCGGAATGCACGGATGTCATTCGTGAGCACAATTTCTGCGAGGGCGGGCGTGACCGTCTGAAGGCGACATGGCCCGGCGGCCGTATCACTGATTTCCGTTCGGATATCGCGACATCATCGATGACGAACGCATTGTCTATGTCTACGACATGTATGTCGACGGCAAGAAGATCTCCGTCTCTCTGGCCACCATCCAGTTTCACAAGGCCGTGAAGGGCACCAGGCTCGTTGTCACCGAACAGGGCACATTCCTGGATGGCTATGAAGACGCCGGCTCGCGCGAGCACGGCACCGGACTGCTGCTCGACCAGCTCGGCGCGTCCCTCGCCGCCGGTTAGCCGGATAAATATCTCGTAACAAATCGACGGCGGGGCGGCGAACAGAGGTTTTTATTCCTATATACTATATTGACTCTGTCATATTTATGGGCGAAATGGGGTTGGGAGCCAGCGCGGGAGGCGCGCCGGTCGCACGCCTTTGACGACAAAAAGGGAATCTTATGAGGAAACTGGCCACGATGCTGCTTCTGGGCAGTGCGAGCCTTGCCTTGGCAACCGCCGCACAGGCACAAAAAGCGCCATCCAGCGGCAGCCCGACGCAAGCCGCGAGCGACGCCAAGATCCAGCAGCTTGAGCAGGACATCCAGGATCTGAATGCGCAGGTCCAGGACCTCAAGCGCAGCTCCGCCGACCAATATGCCGACCTTGAGGCACAACAGCAGAAGAGCACCGGCGGCAAATTCTCGATCAAGAACGGCCGCCCCACCTTCACCGATGGCGACTTCACCTTCGCGCTACGCTCGCTCGTCCAGTTCGACAGCGCCTATTACGGGCAGGGCAAGCTTCCGATCGGTAAGGACTTTTCCAGCGGCAACGATTTCCGCCGTGCGCGCTTCGGTTTCGACGGCAGCTATAGCGATTGGTCTTACACCTTTATCTACGATTTTGGCGGATCGGGTACGGAAGGCTCGACCATCGCGTCGGCCTTTATCCAGTACAATGGCTTGGGCCCGGTCCATATCCGCGCAGGTGCGTTCCCACCGCCGGAAAGCCTGGACGATGCGACATCGGCAGGCGATCTGCTGTTTCTGGAACGCGCCCAGCCGACCGACCTGGCGCGCAGTGTGGCTGGTGCCGATGGCCGCGATGCCTTGGACGTTTTCTACTATGACGACAACCTGTTCGCATCGGCCGCCTTGACAGGCGGCGTCGTGGGCGAGGCCGCGAGCTTCGATGAGCAGCAGGCGACTGTCGAGAAGCTCGCCTATCGCTTCAATTTCGGCGAAGACACGAACCTCGTGCTTGGTGCGGATACGACATATGTTTTTAAATTCGCCGATAGTGCGGCCAATATAGATTCTCCGACCTCGCTCGACCTGCGCGAGCGTCCTGAACTCAATGTCGACAGTCAGAATATCCGCCTGATCGACACGGGCGCTCTCAGCTCGGGTCACTACTTCGAGTACGGCCTGGAAGCCGCGGGCAACATCCACAATCTTTACGCACAGGCCGGTTATTTTGGGTACGATGTCGATCGTTTCCACAGTACGCTGCCCGATCCCGATTTCGACGGCTGGTATGCGCAGGCGAGCTGGGTTCTGACCGGCGAATCCAAGCAATACCGTCCTGATCTTGGCGCCTATACGAGTCCGAAGCCGGCCCAGAACTTCAGTTTCGACAAGGGTGGTCTTGGCGCTTGGGAACTCGCGGCGCGCTACAGCGATCTGAACCTCAACTATCATGCAGGCGCTATCGGAACGGCTGCGACGCCGGACGCGATCCGCGGTGGCGATCAGCGTATCTGGTCTGCCGGCGTCAACTGGTATCCCAACCCCGTCATCCGTTTCATGCTCGACTATCAGCATGTGAACGTCTCGCGCCTTAATTCAACCGGCGGCGATCTCGGCGCCACGCTCGATGATGTCTCGCTGCGTCTTCAGTTGGCGTTTTAATCGGAGTTTGACATGAGAAAATATATCGCAACGACGCTTGCCTTCGCGCTGCTGGCAACCACGACGGCACAGGCGGCGAACATCACGCTGCTCAACGTCAGCTACGATCCGACACGCGAGCTGTATAAGGACATCAATGGCGCATTTGCCGCGCAGTGGAAGCAGAAGACCGGCGACACGGTGACGATCAACATGTCGCATGGCGGTTCGGGCGCGCAGTCCCGCGCCATTATCGACGGTCTCGATGCCGATGTGGCGACGCTTGCGCTTGCTTACGACATCGACGCCATCGCGCAGAAGGCGAAACTGCTTCCCGCCGATTGGCAGAAGCGTTTGCCACAGGCTTCGGTGCCCTACACCTCCACGGTCGTGTTCCTCGTGCGCAAGGGCAATCCGTGGAAGGTCAAGGACTGGCCCGATCTCGTCAAGCCAGGCATCCATGTCGTGACGCCCAATCCGAAGACCTCGGGCGGCGCGCGCTGGGCCTATCTGGCGGCGTGGGCGTATGCGGAAAAAGCGCCGGGCGGCAACAAGGACAAGGCGAAGGCGTTCATCACGCAGCTTTACAAGCACGTCCCGGTGCTCGACACCGGTGCGCGTGGTGCTACGACGACTTTCGCGCAACGCGGCATCGGCGATGTGCTGCTGTCGTGGGAGAACGAGGCGCACCTCGCGCTGCAGGAAGCGGGCGGCGACAAGTACCAAATCGTCTATCCGTCGAACTCGATTCAGGCCGAACCGCCCGTCGCAATGATCGACAAGAACGTCGATCGTCACAACACGCGCAAGGTCGTGGAGGCCTATCTTCAGTTCCTCTACTCGAAAGAGGCGCAGGAGATCGAGGCGAAGGATTTCTACCGTCCGCGCGATCAGGACGTGCTGAAGGCGCATCGCTCGCAGTTCCCGGATATTCCGCTTTACACGATCGATGATGTCTTTGGCGGCTGGACCAAGGCACAGCAGGTTCATTTCTCCGACGGCGGGATGTTCGACCAGATCTACAAGCCGGGCCCGTAGCCTTGGCCTCTTTGGCGCTTCCTGCCCCGAAATTCCGAAGCCGGAGCGCGTTGCCCGGCTTCGGCTTTACGATGGCGTTCACGCTCTTTTATCTGAGCGCCATCGTGCTCATTCCGCTCGCGGCGCTGGTCATCCGGCCGTGGGAATTGGGGTGGAGTGGATTCTGGGCTGAGATCGGCCAGCCGCGCGTCCTCGCTGCACTGCGGCTGTCCTTCGGCGCATCGGCCGTGGCCGCGCTGATCAACAGCGTGTTCGGTTTCATCGTCGCCTGGGTGCTGGTGCGCTACCGGTTTCCGGGCAAGAAGCTTGTCGACGCATTGGTCGACCTTCCGTTTGCGTTGCCGACGGCGGTGGCCGGCATCGCGCTCTCCGCGCTCTATGCCGGCAATGGCTGGATCGGCGGACCGCTCGAGAAAGCTGGGATCAAGATCGCCTATACGCCTTATGGCGTGATGGTGGCGCTTGTTTTCATCGGCATGCCGTTCGTCGTGCGGACGTTGCAGCCGGTGCTGGCCGATCTGCATCTGGACTCGGAGGAAGCGTCTGCCACGCTCGGCGCAACGCGGTTTCAAACTTTTCGCCATGTGATCCTCCCGATGCTGGCGCCGACATTGCTGACCGGCACGGCAATGGCGTTCGCGCGGGCAGTTGGCGAATATGGATCGGTTATCTTCATCGCCGGCAATCTGCCGATGGTGTCAGAGATCACGCCGCTCCTGATCATCATCAAACTGCAGGAGTACGATTACGCCGGTGCCGCCGCGATCGGCGTCGTGATGCTCGCGATCTCCTTCGTCTTTCTTCTGGGGCTGAACGCGCTGCAAGCGTGGGCATCGTCGCGCCGATGAAAGACATCCTCCACCCGCGCGCCGCCACGGACGATCACCCGCTGACGAAGATCGCGCTCAGCGCCATCGCCATCGGCTTTCTTATCCTGTTCCTGTTCATGCCGCTGCTGTCGGTGTTCAGCGAAGCGCTCGCGCAAGGCTGGCGCATGGCGTGGGACGCGCTGCGCGAACCCGATGCCGTCGCCGCCATCAAATTGACCCTGCTTGTCGCCGCCATCGCGGTGCCGGCGAACATGGTTTTCGGGCTTGCCGCAGCTTGGTGCATCGCGAAGTTCGATTTTCGCGGCAAGCATTTTCTGATCACGCTGATCGACATCCCGTTCTCGGTGTCGCCGGTCGTCGCCGGTCTTGTGTTCGTGCTGATCTTCGGATTGCAGGGTTGGATGGGCCAGTGGCTGCGCGACAACGACATCAAGATCGTGTTCGCGCTGCCCGGCATCGTGCTTGCGACGATCTTCGTGACCTTTCCGTTCGTGGCGCGCGAGTTGATCCCGCTCATGGTCGATCAGGGCCGTGACGAAGAAGAGGCCGCCGTTTCTTTGGGGGCTTCGGGCTGGAGCACGTTCTTCCGCGTCACGCTGCCGAACATCAAATGGGCGCTGCTCTACGGTGTTCTGCTTTGCAATGCGCGTGCGATGGGCGAGTTCGGCGCGGTGTCGGTCGTGTCGGGCCATATCCGCGGCCTGACCAACACCATGCCGCTGCATGTCGAGGTTCTCTACAACGATTACCAATATGTCGGCGCGTTCGCCGTGGCATCGCTTCTGGCGTTGCTCGCACTCGTCACGCTCACCCTGAAATCGCTGCTCGAATGGCGCTTTGCCGGCGAGCTCGCTGCTTCCGGCCGCCACTGAAGGAGACCGTCATGTCGCTCGTCATCGAAAGCGTGGCAAAAAAGTTCGACCGGTTTGCCGCCCTGAAAGGCGTGAGCCTGACCGCGCCGACCGGTTCCTTTATGGCGCTCCTCGGTCCGTCGGGCTCCGGCAAAACGACGCTGCTGCGTATTCTGGGCGGTCTGGAATTTGCCGATGTCGGTCATATCGATTTCGAAGGGCTCGACTGGCTGTCGTTGCCCGCGCGCGAACGCCGCGCCGGCTTTGTGTTTCAGCAATACGCCTTGTTCCGCCATATGACCGTGGCGAAGAACATCGGCTTCGGCTTGAGCATCCGCCCACGCAAAACGCGGCCGACACGCGCCGAGATCGCGCGCCGTGTCGAAGAGCTTTTGACGCTCGTGCAACTCGATGGATTGGGCGGCCGCTTCCCGAGCCAGCTTTCCGGCGGCCAGCGCCAGCGCGTGGCGCTCGCGCGCGCGCTCGCCATCGAGCCGCGCATGCTGCTGCTCGACGAACCGTTCGGCGCACTCGACGCCAAAGTGCGCAAGGATTTGCGTCACTGGCTGCGCGGTCTGCACGAACGTCTTGGTCTGACCACGATATTTGTGACACACGATCAGGAAGAGGCGCTCGAACTCGCCGATCTCGTGGCGGTGATGAATCAGGGCCAGATCGAGCAGATCGCGGCACCGGCGGAGCTGCGCGCCAGTCCCGCGACGCCCTTCGTTGCGGATTTTCTGGGCCAAGCGTTGGACAATACGGGCATCGTGCCGATCCGGACAATGGCGCCGAAGCAATCCAGCCAACGAACGGGCGATGCCAGCCACGTCGCCTGATAGCCGGTCTCCCTCCTCGTCTTAATCCTGAGCCCGGCGGCTCGACAGCGTGACGTGCCTGAATCTAGTGTGCCCCGACAGAAAGCCCGGTCGCGAGGACCGGTAAGGGGCAGGCGTGCAAAATCTCTTTTCCAATATCGATCCGCTTTACGTGTTGTCGGGCATTCTGGTCGGCGGGCTGGTGGGCTTCACCGGCGTCGGCGGCGGCTCCTTGATGACGCCGCTTCTGATCCTTGTCTTTGGGGTGCATCCGGCAAGCGCGGTCGGCACGGACCTTCTCTATGCCGCGGCGACCAAGACCGGCGGAACCTTCGTTCACGGCTGGAACCGGACCATCGACTGGAAGGTCGTGGGCAAGCTCGCGCTCGGCAGCGTGCCGATGACGGCGCTGTCCGTGCTGTTCCTTTACTATCTCGGCGTCGACAGCAAATTGGCCCAAGGGATCATCACGAAGGTTCTCGGCGTTGCGCTGTTTGCCACCGCTATCCTGCTCTTCATGCGCAAGCCGCTGATGAAGTGGTACGACGAAAAGGTCGGCGAGCCGAACCCGAAGCTGGTGACGAACCTGACCATTCTGACC
Organism: Rhizomicrobium sp.; assembly: GCA_037201525.1. Classification (GTDB taxonomy): domain Bacteria; phylum Pseudomonadota; class Alphaproteobacteria; order Micropepsales; family Micropepsaceae; genus Rhizomicrobium. Next base: position 36,186 of record JBBCHP010000039.1, read on the forward strand.
GGCGCAATACTCGGTGTGCTGGTGACACTGTCGTCGGTCGGTGCGGGTGCGATCGGCGTGACCGCGCTGGTGATGCTCTATCCGAAGATGCCCGCGCAACGCATTGTGGGTTCCGATATCGCCCATGCCGTGCCGCTGACGCTTCTTGCCGGTATCGGCCATTCGATCCTCGGCACGATCAACCTGCATATCCTGGTGTCGCTGCTCTGCGGCTCGCTCCCCGCGATCGTCGTGGCCAGCATCGCGTCTGCGCGGACATCCGATACCGTCGTGCGCATCACACTCGGTGTCGTGCTGCTGGTCGTGTGTCTGCGGTTCTGGTTCCTGTGAAGGATTAGATCGCCTTTGCCGCTTTCTCGAGCTGATCGTCGAGCGTAACGAGCTCAATGCCGAGGCTTCGCGCGAGCCAAAGATAGCTCGCGTCGTAGGCCGTTAGGTTATGACGGTTCGCGAGATTGATGACACCCGGGAAATCAACATCCTTGAGCTCAATTGGAAGTGTTTGTGACGCCACGAGTTGTTCCAGCAGCATCGTGCGGATGCCGGGACTTTGTCGCATCTTCTTCCAGCAGATATTCGACATTTCATAGCGAAGCAGGAAAGGTGCGAAAAGCTGTTGACCGGAGAGCTGTGCTCCGATCGACGTCGCTTCTTTTTCAAGAAATGCTGCAGCGGCAAGCGCGGAAGCATCTACGACCTTACCGGTCACGATCTTCTCTGATCATTTGTACGGAGTCCGATGACGTGCTGAGACCCGCTCTACGTCCTCTTTCGATCAACTCTTCAATTGTGATCGATTGCGGCGCACGATTGGCTGCGTCCTCAATGATGGCCATCAGTTCGCCCTGCAGCGAGCGGTGATTGCTTTTGGCGCGGCGCTTGAGCAGCTCGACCTTCTCTTTGGGTACGTTCTTGATCGAAATATTGACGCCCATGGTGGACTCCATTCTGCATCCATAATGGAGCAGAAATGGAGCCAGAATACAACCAACCCTGTCCTAAGTGGTTGATATTACAGCATCGCCGGTATCACGCGGTCCGGCGGCTTGTGGCCGTCGGCGAAGGTTTTGATGTTGATGATGACCTTCTCGCCCATGTCCATGCGGCCTTCGATCGTGGCCGAACCCATGTGGGGCAGCAGCGTCACGTTCTTGAGTTTGAGCAGTTTGGGATTCACGGCAGGTTCATGTTCGAACACATCGAGGCCCGCGCCGGAGAGCTGGCCCTGTTCCAGCATGCGCGCGAGCGTGTTTTCGTCGATCACCTCGCCGCGCGCGGTGTTGACGATATAGGCGCTCGGTTTCATCAGCTTCAGACGCCGCGCCGACAGCAGATGATAGGTCGCCGGCGTGTGTGGGCAGTTGATCGAGACGATGTCCATGCGCATCAACATTTGATCGAGGCTTTCCCAATAGGTCGCCTCCAACTCGCGCTCGACCGCCGCGCCGACGGGTTTGCGGTTGTGATAGTGGATCTGCAGGCCGAACGCCTTGGCGCGGCGCGCGACGGCCTGTCCGATACGGCCCATGCCGACGATGCCCAGCCGCTTGCCCTGCAGCCGGTTGCCCAGCATCCAGCTCGGCGACCAGCCCTGGAAATGCTCCGCCTCAAGTTCCTTGACGCCTTCCACAAGGCGGCGCGGCACCGCGAGGATGAGCGCCATCGTCATGTCGGCGGTGTCCTCGGTCAGGACGCCCGGCGTGTTGGTGACGGTGATGCCTTTGTCCAGCGCCGTCTTGACGTCGATGTTGTCGACGCCGGCGCCGAAATTGGCGATCAGCTTCAAATCGGGACCGGCGCGGACGATGACCTTGGAATCGATGCGGTCGGTGATCGTGGGGACCAGCACATCCGCCTTCTGCACGGCCTCAATCAGTTCGGCCTGTGTCATCGGCTTGTCATCGTGGTTCAGGCGCGTGTCGAACAGCTCTCGCATGCGCGTTTCGATCGCGTCCGGCAGCTTGCGCGTGACGATCACCAGCGGCTTCTTGGCGGCGGCCATAACCAACGTTCCCAACGGTTCTGACGCTATTAGCCGTTGCAATCGCCCAAGCGTCAAGCAAAGCGTTTGCGCCGCGTTGGCCGGGCGCTAAAACTTGTTTCATGATGCGCCGAATCGCTTTTGCTCTCGCGTTTTTGATGGCAGCCGGTCCGGTTTGGGCCGCGCATTACGTCAGCCTGCGCAGCGACAAGGCGTTCCTGCGCGAGGGTCCGACCTATCAGCATCGCGTTCTTTTTATCTACAAGCGCAAGGATTATCCGCTCCAGCTTCTTTCCGTTTACGAAAGCTGGAGGAAGGTGCGCGATGCCGACGGCACTACGGGCTGGATGAGTCAGACGATGTTGTCCGATCAGCGGACCGTCTTGGTTGTTGGCAAAGGAACGGCGGCGCTGCATGCCGCAGCCGACGATATATCAACTGTTGTTGCGAAAGCAGAACCCGGCGTTGTCGCCAAGCTCAAGGC
>JBBCHP010000040.1:0-86624 GCA_037201525.1 Rhizomicrobium sp.
ATGAGCACCTTCGCATCGAGCTTGAATGTCGAATCAATTCTCTACTTACCGCCAGAGGGTTGCCGCGTCTTCCTGGACACTCTGACGGATGAAGGCTGCAAATATTTTCTCGAATGGAAGCAGTTAGCGCGCGAGGAGCAAATTGCGCCTTCTGGTAAGTGGAAAATCTGGCTCTATCTCGGCGGGCGAGGTGCGGGCAAAACGCGCGCGGGTGCCGAGTGGATCGCCGACGGCGTTCATAGCGGAAAGATGCGCCGTATCGCTTTGCTTGGCGCGACCCATCATGACGCACGCGCGGTGATGATCGAAGGCCAATCCGGTCTACTGCGCGCGAGCGAAAGCGCGCTCTATCAACCGTCGAACCAGCGTGTGCTGTGGCCCGGCGGCGCGGTAGCGACCGTGTTGAGCGCGGAAGAGCCGGATGGCATCCGCGGCCACCAGTTCGATGCCGCCTGGGGGGATGAGTTCTGTAAGTGGCCGGACCCTCAAGCTGTTCTCGATATGCTGGAGATGGCGATGCGCGTCGGCGAACAGCCGCGTGTGATGCTTACCACCACGCCCCGTAATATTCGGGCGGTTAAAGCGTTGTTCGATCGTAGCGACACGGAGATGACGCAGAGCACCACACGCAGCAACATCGCAAACCTCGCGCCGGGGTTTGTCGAGGGGTTGGAAGAACGTCTCGCCGGCACGCGGCTGGGGCGTCAGGAACTGGATGCGGAGATCATCGCCGACAATGATGCGGCGCTGTGGCAGCGCGACCTGATCGAGCGCGCGCGCGTGCGCGACAGGCCACCCTGCACGAAACTTGTCGTGGCCGTTGACCCTTCAGTATCGGTGAACGGAGACGAATGCGGCATTGTGGTTGCGGGCCTGGGTGAAGACAAGGATGCCTATGTCATCGCGGATCGTTCGCGTGGCGGGCTGACGCCGCATCAATGGGCGTCGCGCGTTGCCGATGCCTATCTGGAATTCAAGGCCGACTATATCCTGCTGAAGCGAACCAGGGCGGTGAGATGGTGCGAACGCTGCTCAACGATCCGTTGCCCAATGCGCGCGTGAAGCTCGTTCACGCGATGCGCGACAAGACCACGCGCGCGCATCCGGCCTCCACGCTCTATGAGCGCGGCCGCGTGCATCACGTCGGCTGTTTCCCGGAGCTTGAGGACCAGATGTGCAACTACGACGGCACAGGCAAGAGCCCGGACCGCATGGACGCGCTGGTGTGGGCCCTGGCGGAGCTGTTTCCGGATGTGAAAGCGCCGGTGCCGAAAATCAGAACGGCGTAGTTTAACCTCCCCCTTGTGGGGAGGTCGAAATGCGAAGCATTTCGGGTGGGGGTCCGCTCCGTCCGCAGATACCGACCCCCACCCGGAAAACTTTTCGCGCTGCTCAAAGTTTTCCGACCTCCCCACAAGGGGGAGGTTAAAGAAGAAGAGATCCAATCATGTTCAACACCCTGTTCCGCCCCACGAAGGCTGGCGCGTTCGCGCGAGCGAGAGCGCCAAAAGAAAGCGAGCAAATCCTCCGCGCGCCCGAAACCAAGGCGATGTCCGCCCCACTCATCGCCCTGTCTCTCGCAGGGCGGGCGTGCTGGGGCGAGCGCAGTTACGCGGCGCTAGCGCGTGAAGGCGTGATGCAGAACGCCATCGCCTATCGCTGCGTGCGCATGATCGCGGAAGCCGCAAGCTCCGTGCCATGGCTGCTGTATGACGGCGCGGTCGAGCTTGAAGACCATCCGCTCCTCACGCTGCTCGCCAAACCGAATGGTCAGGACGATGGCCGCGCATTGTTCGAACGCTGGTATGCGTATCTGCAATGCGCCGGCAATTCCTATCTCGAAGCGCTGAGCGCCGGAGGCGTTGTGCGCGAGCTGTATGTGCTGCGGCCGGATCGCGTGCGCGCGGTGCCCGGTCCGCGCGGGTGGCCCGCGGCCTACACCTACACCGTCGGCAATCAGACGACGACCATTGCGCCCGAGCGCGACACCGGCTTCCTGCCGCTGTTGCACGCGACGCTGTTTCATCCGCTGGACGACACCTATGGCTTCTCGCCCATCGAGGCGGCGGCGCGCGCGATCGACATCCACAATGCCGGCGGCGCGTGGACGAAAGCGTTGCTCGACAATGCGGCGCGGCCCTCCGGCGCGCTGGTCTACAAAGGGCCGGACGGTGCGGCAAACCTCACCACCGATCAGTTCGAACGGTTGAAGCACGAACTCGAAGATGCCTATCAGGGCGCGGGCAACGCCGGACGGCCCATGGTCCTCGAAGGCGGGCTCGACTGGAAAAGCATGAGCTATGCGCCCGCCGACATGGATTTTGCCAACAGCCGCGACAGCGCCGCGCGCGAAATCGCGCTGGCGTTCGGCGTGCCGCCGATGCTGCTCGGCATTCCAGGCGACAACACGTTCTCGAATTATCGCGAGGCCAATCTGAGTTTCTGGCGCCAGACCGTGTTGCCGCTGGTCGGCCGCACGGCCTCGCAACTCACGCGCTGGCTCGCACCCCGCTTCGGCGAAACGCTCCGCCTCAGTTACGACGCCGATGCGATAGACGCGCTCGCCGCCGACCGCGAAAGCACCTGGGATAAACTCAACGCCGCGACGTTCCTGACGCTAAACGAAAAACGCGCCGCGGCGGGGTATTCCACAATGGAGGGTGGAGATGTGGTATAATTTCGGACCTGTCGAGGGCGACCACATGAAGAGTGCTGTTTGCTTGGCTGCATTGTTGGCTGCAATTGCGTTGCCTGTGCATGCTGAAGATCGCTGCACGCTGCCCCAGGTCGCGGCTTTCACGTTGAAGCCGCTTCCCACTGGTGGATATACCATTCCACTCGTGATCGGCGGTGTCGAACGCGATTTCGAACTCGGCTTGACAGACCCGTTCTCCGCAATATCAGGAGAGTTCGCTGACGCGCAGGGGCTCAAGACGGGAAATCTGCCCGACGGCATTCAACCAAATCTGCACGGCGAGAAGATGGACCGGCAGGTTACGATAAGCACATTCGCCATCGGCGCAGCGCACGGCAAAGACTTTCACATGCTGCGCGCAGACAAGGCGTTTTCCGGTATGGCAGCTACGGGCTTGGTCGGGTTGGACATATTGGAGAATTTCGACGTCGAGCTGGATATCAGTGCGCGGAAGCTCAATCTTTTTTCGCACAACGATTGCAAGGACAAGGTTTATTGGGCCGCGAGCGAGGCCAAAGTGCCTTTCAAGAAGGATGCATCAGGGCATTTCGCTTTTGCGATGCAGCTCGATGATCAACAGGTCGGCGTCGATCTCAATCCGGGCGAGGGGCCATCGTTGATCACCACGAACACGCTAAAAAGGCTATTCCATTTGACACCGCTATCACCCGGCATGATCGCCGAGCAAAGCGAGGGACATTCATACTGGCGTTATGGATTCAACACACTTTCTATCGGCGGTATCGTCATCAACAAGCCTAACATCGTGATCTTGCAGGATGACGGCCCGGAGTGTCGCGTCAACCAAAACGTAGGCGGTCTGAGCAACAGGCCATGGCATTCCATGGGCGATGAACCGGGCAGTTGTTTCGGGTCGTCGGATCTGCATCTGCGCGGGGGCACGCTCAAAGCGCTCCATCTCTATCTCGATTTCAAGGCCAAGATTCTTCACGCGACTGCCGCGGACGCACATCTGTAATGGACGAATACGTCATCTCAATTTTTATGATCGCACTTGTGTGCGTGGCGTTGACGCTTGGCGCGTGGTTCGTGCGCGGGGTTTCGCGGGCGGAGGTGCGCACGGCGTTCGGCACCTGGACGCGCGCCGAAAACGCCGCCGGTTACTGGTTCTGGGCGATCTATCACGTCGCCGGAATGGCATCGCTCGCCGTCGCGATCGTCGCGGCGGCGCTTCACTTTGCATTGGGCTTTCTCAAATGACCCTCACCGAACAACTCCAGCCCTTGCTGGACAAACGTCTTCTAGCCGTCCTTTTGGCGACGGTATTTTGGCCGACAACCGTGTTGGCCCAAGAACATCTGTTGCCATGGTCACATTCGCCCGGCAGCGGTATCGGAATTTCGTCAAATGACGTGCTTCGAGAAGACGTGCGGGTTAGTGCGATTGTCGAATCTCTCTATCCGCCGTTTGCAGTCGGCGTGGAGCGCAGCGGCAATGCTTGGCGCGTTTTTTACCTACGTCCAGATGCGCGATCGTTGGAGGAGGCAGCAAAGCGTGAGAAACCTCCTGTGCGCTGCGAAATCGGGATTGCGCCCTCTCTCGGAGCACATATCGAGTCCATCTGGGAGGCGATGCTCGGGAACGCGCAAATCGATAAGGACTATCCATTGCTCATTGACGGCTCAGAATATTACTTCTCTGGGTACGTCAACGGCGATTTGAAAACTGCCACGGCCGGCGATGCTCCGGCTAGTTCGAAGCCTGGTCAGCTTCAAAACGTTGTGTATGCAATGCGGGCACTTTGTAAGAGCCGGGACGAAAAATCGCGCGCAGAACTGATGCGTTTGGCTGACGGTCTTTACACACAATTGGAAAAGAAAAACTAACTCGCATGACCCTCACCGAACAACTCCAGCCCTTGCTGGACAAACGCATTCCGGCCGCCCTTGTGGCGGCTTTTTTGTTACAGACGGCCGGTGCGCTGTTCTGGGCGGGGCAGGCGGCGGAGCGCATCGCTGTGCTGGAACGCACCGTCGCCAACGACCAGGGCGCGATCGAACACGTTGCGGTGCTTGAGGATCGTATCGCGATGATGACCAAGCAGCTCGACCGCATCGAAGCGAAGTTGGATCGAACTCGGGCGCCACGGCCAGCCCACTAAGAAAAGACACTCACGCGGAGTCGCGGAGGACACGGAGAAGAAATCCTCCGTGGACTCTGCGTCTCCGCGTGCACCTTAGGATACCCATGACAACGATCACTTACGCGAGGCGGCGCCTCGCGCGTGCGAGCGCGCCTGCGCGTCTCGTCACGCTCGGCCGCGACGAGTTCGAAGGCTATGCCTCGCTGTTCGGAAAGCCCGATGGCGCGGGCGATGTCGTGATGCCGGGCGCGTTCGCGGCGAGCTTGCGCAAACGGCCGCCGAGCCAGGTGCGCATGCTGTATCAGCATTCCGCGCATGAACCGCTCGGCGTGTGGGAAACGATCCGCGAGGACTCACGCGGTCTTTATGTTCGCGGACGGCTGACGCCCGACGTGCCGCGCGTGCGCGATGTGCGCGCGTTGATCGCCGACGGCGCGCTCGACGGATTGTCTATCGGCTTTCGCACTGTGCGCGCGCGGCGCAACGCGAAGACGGGGTATCGCGAGCTGCTCGATGTCGCGCTTTGGGAAATTTCGGTCGTGACGTTTCCGATGCTTCCGGGAAGCGGTGTCACGGCCATTGGAGAGAAGAGTGACGCAGCGAAGAGCATTCGCGCCGCTGCTCTTTCTTTCAAACACAAACTGTCATCCCCGGCGAACGCGAACGTCAGTGAACGTGAGGGAAGGGGATCCAACTTTTCGCCAAAAGAAGTTGGGTTCCCTTCCCTCGCAACGCTGCGCGCCGCTCGCCGGGAATGACAAACAACTTCAAAGGAGAAGAAAGAATGGACCTCGAAACAAAAGCTTCCGGCGGCGCGTCCGACACGCGCGAGATCAACAGAGCCTTCGACGAATTCCTGCGCGAATTCGATGCCTTCAAACAGGCGAATGACGAACGCCTGGCGCAGATGGAAAAGCGCTCGACCGACGTTATCACCGAAGAAAAGGTCGACCGCATCAACCGCGCGCTGGACGAACAGAAACGCGCGCTCGACGAACTCACCCTGCAAACGTCGCGGCCGATGATTGGCGGAGAGCGCAAAGCCGCGCCGTATCAGGTGCGCGAGCGCAAACAGGCGTTCGACCGTTATGTCCGCAAGGGCGATGCCGGCGGGCTCGATGCGCTGGAGCTGAAGGCGCTGTCCGCGGGCTCCGGCCCCGACGGCGGCTACACCGTGCCGCTGGAGATCGAAACCACGATCGACCGCATCCTGGCGAAAGCCTCGCCGATCCGCTCCATCGCGACGGTGCGCCAGATCGGCGCCAATGTTTATCGCAAGCCTATCAATATCGCCGAAGCCGCGAGCGGTTGGGTCGGCGAAACCGGCACGATCAGCCAGACAAACACGCCGACACTCGCCGCGCTCGATTTCCCGGCGATGGAATTGTACGCGATGCCGGCCGCGACGCAGACGCTGCTCGACGACAGCCAGGTCGACATCGAACAATGGCTGGCGGAAGAGGTGCAGATCGTCTTCGCCGAACAGGAAGGCGCCGCTTTCGTGAACGGCGACGGCACGAACAAGCCGACGGGCTTTCTTCATTACACCGCGGTTGCCGATGCGTCGTGGACCTGGGGCAACATCGGTTACATCGCCAGCGGTGCCGATGGTGCGTTCGCGTCGAGCAATCCGGCCGATGCGCTCGTCACGCTCGCCTATGCACCGAAGCAGGGCTATCGCGCCAACGGCCGCTGGGTGATGAACCGAAAGACCGAAAGCACGGTGCGCAAGTTCAAGGACACGACGGGCAATTATATCTGGCAGCCGGGTCTCAGCGCAGAGCAATCGCCCACGCTGTTCGGTTATCCGGTGACGGAGGCCGAGGACATGCCCGACATCGCGTCGAATTCGCTGTCGGTTGCGTTCGGCGATTTCACGCGCGGTTATCTGGTCGTGGACCGCGTCGGCGTGCGCGTGCTGCGCGATCCCTACAGCGCGAAGCCCTATGTGCTGTTCTACACGACCAAACGCGTCGGCGGCGGCGTGCAGAACTTCGAAGCCATCAAGCTGATGAAGTTTAGCGCGTCGTAACCTCTTAACCTCCCCCTTTGTGGGGAGGTCGAAGCGCGAAGCGCTTCGGGTGGGGGCGGCTCCATCCACGGCACCGCCCCCCACCCGAAATGTCTTCGCTACGCTCAGCCATTTCGACCTCCCCACAGGGGGGAGGTTAAGGAAGAAGAATGTCTCTCCAACTCATCACTCCACCATCACTCGAACCCGTCACGCTCGATGCGGCGAAGCTGCATCTGAAAGTCGATACCACCGACGACGACGCATTGATCGCCACGCTCATCACCGCCGCTCGGGTGCGCGCCGAATGGCACACCGGCCGCGCGTTCCTCACGCAGAGCTGGATGCTGTGGCGCGATTGCTGGGCGGAGCTTGTGGAAATCCCGCTCCCGCCTTTGCAATCGGTCACGGCGGTCAGCGTGTATGCACCCGACGGCACGGCGACGGTGATCGATCCGGCGGCCTATACGGTCGATACGGCCTCGCAGCCCGCGCGGATTTTGTTCGGTTGCATTCCACCGATTGGCTTGCGCGCGATCAACGCGGGTCGCGATTGCGTTCGATGCCGGTTATGGCGCGTCGCCAGACGACGTTCCCGCGCCGGTGCGCGAGGCGATCCTGGAGATCGTCGCCGAGTTCTATGCCCATCGCGGCGATGGACCGGAAGACATCGCGCTCTCCGCCCAGGCGCTTCTCGCGCCGTATCGAATTTTCAACTTTTAAAGGTTCACGCGGAGCCGCGGAGATCGCGGAGGACGAGCCTCCTTTTCTCCGCGATCTCCGCGGCTCCGCGTGAGAAATTCTATGATCGGAAGCCTCAATCAACGGGCCATGTTGCTCGCGAACACGCTCACGCCCGATGGCGGCGGAGGATTCTCGGACGACTGGGAAGCCTTCGCCACCGTCTGGATCGCGGTCGAACCGCTCGGCGGCACCGACACGTTCGGTCCCGACCGGTTGGAGGCGCGCGTGCGCCATCGTCTCACGCTGCGCAGGCGGAGCGACATCGCCGCCGGTCAGCGCGCGCAGATCGGCGCACGCCTGTTTCGCATTCACGCGGTTCTCGATGCGGGGCCGCAATCTGCGATGATGACTTTGCTCTGTGAGGAATTGCCATGAGCGCGAGTTGGGCATTGCAACATGCGATTTTCGCCACGCTGTGCGCGAGCGACGAGATCAAGGACGTGGTGGGCGATCCGCCGCGCGTGTTCGATGCGCCGCCGCGCGGCGTGGCGTTTCCGTACATCGTCATCGGCGACGACACGGAAAGCGACTGGAGCACCGCGACCGAACCGGGCAGCGAGCACGCGCTTGTCCTTCATGTCTGGTCGCGCGCCGACGGCCGCAAGGAAGCCAAGCTCGTGGCCGATGCGGTGCGCGATGCGCTCGATGGTGCCGACCTCGATATCACAGGCCAGACGCTGATCGGTATCCGCTATCTCGACACGGCGTTCACGCGCGAAAGCGACGGCGAAACCACGCATGCGGCACTGCGGTTCAGGGCGGTTATGGAGCCACAATAAAACCTATCATCCCGGCCAGCGTAGCGAAGCGGAGCATGAGCCGGGACCCATCGCGCCGCTGCACCCTGGGTCCCGCCACTCGCTGCGCTCGGCCGGGATGACAATCTATTTGAAGGAGAAATGGAACATGACCGCACAACGCGGCAAGGATTTGCTTATCAAGATCGGCGATGGCGGCGATCCGGAAAACTTCACCACTGTCGCCGGATTGCGCGCAACCTCGCTCGATTTCAACGCCACGACCATTGACATCACCAATTCGGATTCCGCCGATATGTGGCGCGAGCTTTTGGCCGATGGCGTGAAGTCCGCAACGGTCGCAGGCTCCGGCGTGTTCAAGGACGCGGCGTCGGATGCGGCGCTGAAGACCGCGTTCTTCAACCAGGCGCTCAACGATTATCAGATCGTGATCCCGAGCTTCGGCACGGTCACGGGGCCGTTCAAGCTCACCTCGCTGCAATATGACGGGCCGTATGATGGCGAGCTGAAGATATCGCTCTCGCTCGCGTCGGCGGGGGTGTTGAGTTTCGCAGCAGCCTAAACCTCCCCACAAAGAGGAGGTTAAAGAAGGAACATCACCATGAACAAAATCCGTGGCGAAGCGGTGCTGCTCGCGGGCGGCCAAAGCTATCGCCTGTTGCTCACGCTTGGCGCGCTGGCGGAGATCGAGGATGGATTGGGCCTCGCCAATCTCTCCGAGGTCGCAGCGCGCCTCGCGCAAGCACGCGCGAACGATCTCGCGATTGTCGCGGCCGCGCTGCTGCGTGGCGGTGGGCAGGAGATGACTCCGGACGATGTGTTGCGCCTGCCGTGCGAACTCGGTGCGCTCACAAGCGCGGTGATCGCGGCGTTCGATGCGGCCGCGATCAAGACGAACGGAGGAGGGGGAACGGCCCCTTTTGCTGGGAGCGCGTCTTAGAGCTCGGCCTCGGCACGTTGCGTCTTTCGCCGCGCGATTTCTGGGCGATGTCGCTGCCCGAATGGCGCGCGGCGTTGTCGCGCTTGCCGAAACGTATGGCGCGCCTCGCGCGAAACGATCTCGAACAGATGATGAAGGAATTTCCCGATGGCCGATCCCTTGGATGAAGCCGCGCAAACGCTCAATGCTTTCGCCAACGGTCCTGTGCTCGATGCGACCACGACGATCGAGAACGCAGTCAACAAAAGTTTCAACGCGGTCTCCGCCACCATCGCGCGCGCCGCGGTGTCCGGCAGAACCTCCATCGACCGGCTCGTCGATGCGATTCTGGCGGATTTCGAGCGCGTCGCGATCAGCCAGTTCATCGTCAAGCCGATCGAAGGCATCGTCGGGTCGCTCGCGGGCGGCTTGGCGCAGTCCATCGGCGGCGCGCTTGCCTCCGGCGGGCCGGTTGCGGCGGGCGAAAGCTATCTCGTCGGCGAACAGGGCCCGGAATTGTTCACGCCGTCGAGCAGCGGAACGATTGCGCCCAACGGTGCGATGCCAGCGGCGCGGCCCACCGTCATCGTCAACATCAAAACGCCCGATGCACAGAGCTTCGTGAAATCGCAATCCCAGATCGCCGCGATGATGGCGCGTGCGTTGGCGCGAGGGCAGAGGAATCTCTGAAAGAGATCCTCCCCTGCGAAGCGGGGGAGGGGGACCATGCGAAGCATGGTGGAGGGGGCGGCAACCGGCGCGGGGCGGCTGCCCCCTCCACCGCTTCGCGGTCCCCCTCCCCCGTAAACGGGGGAGGAGCAAATGCGCGTTCAACACCAGGACATGACACATGAACTTCCACGAAATACGCTTTCCCACCGCCGTTGCGTTTCATTCGACGGGCGGGCCGGAGCGGAAGACGGAGATCGTCACGCTCGGCTCCGGTTACGAGGAGCGCAACGCCGTGTGGGCGAATTCGCGGCGGCGCTACGATGTCGGCTCCGGCGTGAAGACGCTCGACGATCTCTCCAGCGTGATCGCATTCTTCGAGGCGCGGCTCGGGCGGCTCTATGGATTCCGCTTCAAGGATTTCGCGGATTTCAAATCCTGCGCGCCGGGCGCGAGCGTGTCGCCCACCGATCAAGCCATCAGCACCGGCGATGGTGCGGCGACAACGTTCCAAATCATCAAGACCTACACCTCCGGACCCACGAACTGGATTCGCAGAATCGCAAAGCCTGTCGACGGCACGGTGCGCGTGGCGGTCGCGGGCGTGGAGCAGACGACGGGCATCACCATCGATACGACGACAGGCCTGATCTCGTTTGCCTTCGCGCCCGCGAACGGCGCCACGATCACCGCGGGGTATGAATTCGATTGCGCGGTGCGCTTCGACACCGACCAACTCTCCATCAATCTCGCGAGCTTTGCCGCGGGCGAGATTCCGTCCATCCCGATTGTCGAAGTTTTGATCTGAAACTTGGTTCACGCGGAGACGCGGAGTACGTTTTCCAGCCTTAAAACTCGTCATGGCCGGGCCTGTTCCGGCCATCAATGATCTCAATGCAAAACGGCGCGTATGGATGGCCGCCACAAGGGCGGCCATGACGAACATGGAATCTTCGCGACCTCCGCGTGTCCGCGTGAACTTATTTCTCTTTGAGAGTGGCCATGAAAACTCTTCCACCTGGAATGCAATCGCATCTCTCCTCCGGCGCCACCACTTTGTGCTGGTGCTGGAAGATCGTGCGCGGCGATGGCGTGGCGCAGGGCTTCACCGATCACGATGTGCCGCTCGCGTTCGATGGCCTCACCTACGAATCCGCCAGCGGCTTCACCGCGAGCGAGGTGCAATCGACGCTTGGCCTCGCGGTCGACAATCTCACCGTGATGGGCGCGCTGTCGGCGGATACGCTGAACGAGCACGATCTCGCCGCGGGGCTCTACGACGATGCGGCCGTCGAAATCTGGCGCGTGAACTGGGCGTCGCCGGATCAGCGCGTGCTGATGCGCAAGGGGCAATCTCGGCCAGGTGACGCGTGGCAGATGCGCGTTTCAGGCGGAGATGCGCGGCCTTGCGCACAAGCTCAATCAAAGCGTCGGGCACTGTTACGGCTATGGATGCGATGCCGATTTGGGCGATGCGCGCTGCACGGTCGATCTCACAAACCCGCTGTTTGCGGGAAGCGGCGCGGTCATGGCCGTCACCGATGCGCGGCGGTTCGCCGTGTCGGGGCTCGACACATTTTCGGACACCTGGTTCAGCGGTGGCAAGCTCACCTGGACCACCGGCGCAAATGCCGGCCGCGCGATGGAAGTGAAACGCCACGGCGTCAACGCCACGCGCGTCTCCATCGAGTTGTGGCAGGCGATGAGCGAGGCGGTCGCCGTGGGTGATGCGTTCACGGTCATAGCCGGATGCGACAAGCAATTCACGACGTGCAAAATGAAGTTCGCCAACGCGGTCAACTTCCGCGGCTTTCCCTACATGCCCGGCAACGACGCGATCACGTCTTATCCGGCGAGCGGTCAGGTGATGGACGGAGGCAGCAGATATGGAAACTGAAATGTCTCAACACACGCCCGTTTCGCTGCCTGCGCGCGATGTCATCTTCATCGCCCGCACGTGGATCGGCACGCCTTACGTGCATCAGGCGAGCGTGAAGGGTGTGGGCAGCGATTGCCTCGGCCTTCTGCGCGGCGTGTGGCGCGAGCTGCGCGGCGCCGAGCCGGAAGCTGCGCCGCCTTATTCGCCCGACTGGGCAGAGGCAACAGGCAATGAGATATTATATAGGGCGCTCAAACGCCACCTCACCGAGATCGCGCCACGCGACATGGCACCCGGCGACGTTGCGCTTTTTCGCATGGCTCCGCGCGGCCCCGCGAAGCATTGCGGGATCACCGCAGAGAAGAACGGAGCGCTGACTCTGATCCACGCACGCCACAACAAACGTGTGAGCGAGGAAACATTTTCGTCATTGTGGCGGCAAAAACTGGCATTCGTGTTTCGGTTGAAGTAACCTGTAGGGTATGATGTTGCGAATATTCTTTGCACTCTGTTTGTCGGCCACGACGGCAGCGCTTAGCGACGATCTGTCGCCACTCGAGAAAGCAAAAGCGGAAGAGCGCACACACAACTACGATCAAAGCATTCAAGATTTGGACAAGATCCTACAAAGCGATCCAAACAACGCCGATGCATATTTTGTTCGCGCAGCGGGGTACGCCAATCTGAAAAAGCGCGATCTCGCGCTTACCGATCTCAATACGGCGATCCGGTTGAAGCCCGACGACGCAGACTATTATTTCTTTCGCGGAATGCTTCGCGGCCCCGCAGAACTTGATAAGGCCGTCGAAGATTTCGACGCCGCGATCAAGCTGAAGCCGGACGATGTCGAAATGCGCAAGAAGGTCGGCATGGCTTATATGCGGAGGAAGCAATTCTCTCGTGCCGATGAGAACTTCGCGGCTGCGATCAAGCAGAATCCAAAGGATGCAGAAGCCTATCGCGATCGCGGCCAGAACCTGCATTTGCTCGGAGAGGACGATAAAGCTGTCGAGCAATGGGACATTGCGATAAAGCTCAAACCAGACGACGTCGATGCCTACACTCTTCGGGGCATGTCGAATGTGCGTTTGCGCAGGCTCGATGCGGCGCGCAATGACTTCGATGAAGTCCTGCGTCTTAAGCCGGACGAAGCCGACGTTCTTTCAGCGCGCGCATCGCTTCGCGGGTTAATGCAGGATTATAAAGGCGCACTGAGCGATTTTGACAAAGCAATCCTGTTGCAGCCCGACGCGGGAAATTATTGCGGCCGCGCTCTAACGAACTATGTGCTCAAAAACTACGCTGCTGCGGCGGATGATTACGACAAGGGATTTGCCCTCAAACCTGATGACACTTGTTTGCCAAAATTTGGTGTCGATGCACAGGTGCGTGCGGGGCGCTATGACGGTGCCATCGCAGCCGCGGATGCCGCGATCAAGACGTCCCCAAACGATGTCCGAGGCTACAGTACGCGGTGTTGGGCACGGGCAGCGATGAATCGCGATCTTGATCTGGCGCTTGCTGATTGCAACCACGGCATCAATATTAAGAACGACGATCCTGCCGCACTGAATTCGCGCGGGTTCGCCTATTTCCGAAAGGGTGACTATCCGGCTTCAATAGCAGATCTGAACTCGGCGCTGACGCTCATGCCGAAACTTGAAACGGCGCTCTATGTGCGTGGCGTTGCGAAGCGGAAGAGCGGCGATAACGCCGGCGGCGACGCGGACATCGCCGCGGCGAAGGCGATCGATCCGAAGATCGCGGAGACGTATGCAGCGTATGGAGTCGCGCCATGAGATATGCCGTGGCTGTGTTTGGGATTGCGGCGTTGGTGGCCTTTGCGCAGCCCGCCGCCGCGCGCCCGCTCGTCATCGAAGAGTTCCATCAATGTGACGGCACCGCAAAGGTCTCGCCGGAAGCGTCGATTGCGGCGTGCTCGCAAATCCTTGCCTCGCCCGAGGTTCGCGTGCAGCAGCGCCCGGAGTTTTTGCTGGCGCGCGCACACTGGCATTTCGTTGCGCACCAGACCGACAAAGCGCTCGCCGATCTGAATGCGGCGCTCAAGATCAAGCCTGGTGACGCGGGGATTCTGGCGGATCGTGCCCTTATCTATGTCAGCACAGGTCAATATGGCGCCGCTCTTGAGGATCTCGACGCTGCAATCAAGCACGATCCGAACAAGGGCGCTCTATTTTCCAGGCGCGCAGTAACGAAAATGTACGTTCAGGATTGGACAGGCGCGATCGACGATTACAGCACAGCGGTCAGGATCGGTCCCGCAAACGCGCAGCTCCTGTGCGAACGCGGTGAGGCGAGGTCCCATCTTCGCGCTGTCGCCGAAGCGATAGAGGATTATAGCGCTTCGCTGGCGATAGACCCCGATAACGAATGCGCGTTGCAGGCGCGGGGTCTCTCCTATTCGCTGAGCGGGGACTATGGAAAGGCGATCGTGGATTTCGATCGCTTTGTGCAGAAGAACACCGCGAATTTTGAGATCGACAATGCGCGTTGCTGGGCCCGCGCAGTGCTGAACCGGGAGCTCGACGTGGCGATGGCGGATTGCGAGAAGTCGCTGGCACTGCAGCCCGGATTCGAGCAAGCGCTGGACTCCCGCGCCTTCGTGCATCTGCGCATGGGCGACAACAAGGCCGCCATCGCGGACTACGATTCCGCGATTGCCATAGACTCGAAACGCGCCAGCCCTTGGTACGGCCGCGGCATCGCCAAGCGCCGCAGCGGCGACAGTTCCGCCGGCGACGCCGATATCGCCACAGCGAAGGCCATCGATCCAAAGATCGCGGATACTTATGCGGGCTATGGCGTGACGCCGTAGCGCGAGTTCACAAAACAACTTCCATAAACGGCGGCCTTGTGCCGCCGTTTTGCTTTTTGACGGATATCTCACATGGCAGGTTTGGTTTTCGGCGCCATCGGCTCGGCACTTGGGCCGCTGATCGGCGACATCTCGTTCTTGGGCCTCACGGTCACGGGCGCGCAGATCGGCGGCGCCATCGGCGCGTTGATCGGCTCGGAAGTCGACTCTCTGTTGATGCCGGGCCAGAGCGTCAAGCGCACCGGCCCGCGCCTCACCGACACGAGCATCCAGAGTTCGACCGAAGGTGCGCCGATCCCGCGCCTTTATGGCCGCGTGCGCGTGGCGGGTCAGCTTTTGTGGGCGACGAAGTTCAAGGAAACCGTCACCACGACGAAGACACATGAAGGCGGCAAGGGCGTTGGCGGCGCAACCGTCACCGACACGGAATATTCCTATTCGATCTCGTTTGCGGCCGGGCTGTGCGCCGGTGTCGCGACCAAGATCGGGCGCGTGTGGGCCGACGGCAACCCGATAGACATCACTGGGTTCATTACGCGCTTCTATGCGGGGCGACGAGGCACAGGTGGCCGATCCGCTGATCGAGGAGATCGAAGGCGAGGGCAACACGCCGGCCTATCGCGGCGTGGCGTATATCGTGTTTGAGGACATGCCGCTCGCCCAATTCGGCAACCGCATTCCGCAGTTGCAGTTTGAGATCATCCGTGCGCTCAGCGACGCCGACCCCGATGCGCTGGAGAATGTGTTGCCGGCCGTAGCCCTCATCCCGGGCGCGGGGGGAATTTGTCTATGCGACCGAGGTCGTCACCGCCGATGACGGCAACGGCACAACGGTGCCGCAGAACGCGCACAATTCGGCGAGTGAGGCCGATATGAAAGCCTCGCTCGATGAACTGCTGGCACTCGCGCCGAACCTCGATGCCGCGTCGCTGGTGGTGGGCTGGTTCGGAAGCGATCTGCGCTGCGATCAGTGCCTAGTCAGGCCGGGCGTCGAGATCGCGAAGAAAGATACCTATCCCGAAACGTGGAGCGTGGACGGCATCGCACGCGGCGATGCGCATGTCGTGAGCGAGGCGAACGGCATTCCCGCCTATGGCGGCACGCCGTCGGACGAGAGCGTCGTCGCCGCGATTGGCGATCTGAAAGCGCGCGGGCTTGCGGTGATGCTGTGCCCGTTCCTGTTCATGGATATCCCCGCAGGTAACATGTTGACCGATCCATATACCGGCGATGTGGGGCAGGGCGCCTATCCCTGGCGTGGGCGCATCACCTGCGACCCCGCGCCGGGTGTGACGGGTTCGCCGGACAAGACGAGCGCGGCTGTGGATCAGGTGGCCGCATTCTTCGGTATGGCGACGGCGGCGGATTTCTCCGTAGACGGAACAACCGTACGCTGGACCGGCGGCGACGATTGGGGTTGGCGCCGCATGGTGCTGCACTATGCGCTGCTGGCAAAGGCAGCCGGCGGCGTGGACGCGTTCCTGATCGGCTCGGAATTGCGCGGGTTGACGCATGTGCGGTCGAGCACCACGGACTATCCTTCTGTCGCAGCCTTAAAGACGCTCGCTGCCGATGTGCGCGCAATTCTCGGGTCCGATACCAAGATCGGCTACGCGGCCGACTGGTCGGAATACAACAACCACCAGACCGGCGATGCGCCGGGCGCATTGCTGTTCAATCTCGATCCGCTATGGAGCGATCCGAACATCGATTTTGTCGGCATCGACAATTACATGCCGCTCGCCGATTGGCGCGACGGCACGACAGGTCTCGATTACGACGCGGTGAACGGCCCGACCTCAATCCACGACATCGATTATCTGACAAGCAACATCGCGGGTGGCGAGGGCTATGACTGGTATTACGCTTCGCCCTCCGATCGCGATGCACAGACGCGCACGCCGATTGCGGACGGTCTCGGCAAGCCGTGGGTGTGGCGCGCGAAAGACATCGTGAACTGGTGGTCGAACGCGCATGTTGATCGTGCCGATGGCAGCGAAAGCGGATCGCCGACGGCGTGGGTGCCGCAATCGAAGCCGGTCTGGTTCTGCGAGCTGGGTTGTCCCGCCATCGACAAGGGCGCGAACGAGCCGAATGTGTTCTTCGATCCGAAATCTTCGGAAAGTGCTGCGCCGTATTACTCCCACGGCGAGCGTGACGATCTGATCCAACGCCTGTTTCTGCAGGCGCATTTCGCGTATTGGGGCGATAGCGCAAACAATCCGGTGTCGAGCGTGTATCACGCGCCGATGCTGGCGACCGCGCGCATTTTTGCCTGGTGCTGGGACGCGCGGCCGTTTCCGTTCTTTCCCGCACGCGCCGACATCTGGGGCGATGCCGCGAATTATCAATCTGGGCACTGGCTGAACGGGCGATTGGGCGCAGTGCAGCTTTCCGATCTCGTCGCGAGCCTGTGCGAGGACGCGAGTTTTACCGATTACGATGTCTCGGATCTGAGCGGGCTCGTCACCGGCTTCGCCGTCACCGACACGATGAGCCCGCGCGATGCCATCGCGCCGCTCGCGACGGCTTACTCCTTCGACGCGGTGGAGAGCGAAGGCTTCATTCATTTCGTCATGCGTGGGCAACCCAATCCCGCGAGCTACGCCGAAAGCGATGTCGTGATGCCCGACGGCGATCCCGGCTTCGGCTTCTCGTTCGAGCGCGCGCAGGAAACCGATCTGCCGCTGGCCTCGCGCATCGCCTATATCGACGCCGGTGCGGATTACCGGCAGGCGGTGGTGGAGGCGCGGCGCTTGACCGGTTCATCGGATCGCACGGTAAGCGCGACGCTCTCGCTGGTGCTCGATCAGGGGCAGGCCATCGGCATCGGGCAACGTCTGTTGATGGATGCATGGACGATGCGCGAAAGTGCGACGTTCGCGCTGCCGCCATCGGCGCTCGCGCTCGATCCGGCAGACGAAGTTCTTCTCGATGCCGGTGGGCGTACGCGGCGTCTGCGTCTGACGGAAATCGACGATGCCGGCGCGCGCAAGATTCAGGCGGTCGCGACCGATCCGTCGATCTATGAAGATATTGTCGGCCCTTCGCGTGCGCCCGCAAGCGGCGGCGATTTCGGATTTTCCGGACGCGCGCTGGTGGTGTTCCTGGATTTGCCGCTGCTGACCGGCAACGAGATTCCATGGGCTCCCTCCACTGCCGCGTTTGCGAACCCATGGCCTGGCGCAGAGCTGGTGCTGAAGAGCGCAAGCGATTCCAACTACACGCTCGATACCACGCTCACAATTCCCGCGTCTATCGGTGAGACGATGAGCGATTTCAGTTCAGGGCCGTTGTGGTGCTGGGACGAGGGCAATGCGCTCGACATCAAACTCTACAATGGTGCGTGCGCTTCGCGCGACGATCTATCGGTGCTTGGTGGCGCAAATGTGCTGTGCGTTCAGAACGCGGATGGCGATTGGGAGGTGCTGCAATACGCGAATGCCACTCTGATCGCGCCGGGGCAATGGCGCTTGTCCAGGTTATTGCGCGGGCAGGCCGGCACCGAAGGCGCGATGCGCGATCCCGTCGCGACGGGCTCGCGCGTGGTGCTGATCGACGGCGCGCAGCAACAGCTCGCGCTGACGCAGGACCAGTATGCGCTGCCTTTCAATTACGTGTGGGGGCCGCAGGACAAGCCGCTCTCCGATCCCGCGTATCAGGGTGCAATTTTGCAATTCAAAGGCGTTGGCTTGCGTCCACTGTCGCCGGTTCAACCGAGCGCCGTGTGGCAAGGCCAAGGCGGCGATCTTGTCCTCAGCTGGATTCGCCGCACGCGCATTGGCGGCGACAGCTGGGACCAGACGGAAGTACCGCTCGGCGAAGAGACCGAAGCCTACGCCCTCGAAATCCTCGACGCATCCGGTGATGTGATCCGAACGTTCTCCAGCATCACATCGCCGTCGCAGACTTACACCACCGCAAACATCACAGCCGATTTCCCCTCCGGCCTGCCGTTCGCCATTCCGCTTCCGCGTGTATCAACTCTCTGCGACCTACGGCGGGGCGAAGATGCGATGAAGAAGGTTTGGTTCACTTGATCCTCCCCCGTCCTACGGGGGAGGGGGACCGCTGGAGGCGGTGGAGGGGGGCGGCCGTTCGCTCGATAAGAGACAGCACCTGCTCTAACTCTTCGTCACGCAATACGTCACGAGCCGTAACTCTAAGCACTTTGATGTTTTCGCCCATAAGCCAGCGGTCGCGACGTTCATCGTGCAGCGCCTGTTGTTTGTGATCGTGAGCGGAGCCGTCAACTTCGACCGCGAGCCGCGCGGAAGGGCAATAAAAAATCGAGAATATAAGGACCGATCGGATGCTGGCGCCGAAATCGTAGTTGCTTGAACCGGCCACCGCGAAGCTTTTGCCAGAGGATAACTTCCGGCAACGTCATCTTTCGCCGCAAAGAACGCGCCCGCTTCAACGTCAGAATCGGCGCTCGCATTCGCCCCCTCCACCGCGCTTTGCGCGGTCCCCCTCCCCCGCCGTGCGGGGGGAGGATCCATATACCACAAGGAACTGAAACATGACCGACACCACACCGCGCAGCGGGATGCCGCTGCTGGCTGCCGCGCAGGCACAGAAACACGTCACGCACAACGAGGCGCTGTTGCAGCTCGATGCGCTCGGGCTGCGCGCGCATCCTGGATCGTGATCTGACCGCGCCGCCGCCGTCGCCCACCGATGGTGACACTTATCTTGTCCACGCCACAGCGACCGGCGACTGGACGGGACAGGATGGGCGCATCGCGTATGCACTTGACGACGGCTGGCGGTTCTATGCGCCGTTCGCGGGGCTGATGGCGTATGTGGTCGATGAAGCCAAACCGATCGTGTTCGATGGCGCCGCGTGGAACGATTTCGTTTCGCTGTTGAGTCTCGACAACCTGCCGATGCTTGGCATCAACACGACAGCGGATGCCACCAACAAGCTCGCAGTAAAATCCGCAGCGCTTTTGTTCGACAACATCGGCAACGGCGTGCAAGTGAAGCTGAACAAGAACGCGAGCGGTGACACCCGCTTCGATCCTTTACCAGACGAGCTATTCCGCCCGCGCGGAGTTCGGCCTGACTGGCGACGACAATTTCCATTGCAAGGTCTCGCCCGACGGATCGAGCTGGACCGATGCGCTGTTGATCGACAAAGCCTGCGGCGCGATCACACTCGCTGCGGGGCGCAAAACTGCCGAATGGTTCATCGTCCTCGCCCGCGCTCGCCTTCAACACCAATACGGGATTTCATTACGACAGCGCGAACAACGGCGTCGCTATCGACGTTGCGGGCAGCGAGATCGGCTATGTCGGGAGCACGGGCCTCAGCCAATCCATCGCCGGCGGTGGCACCAATCAGGTGAATCTCTATTCGGAATGGCATGTGCGGGTTCGTCGCGCGCGTCTATGCGAGCAGCAGCACGATCCCGGTCAACACCTTCCTGCGCGCGCGGGGGGACTATCGCGTCGCCGTCGGCAATCAGCACCAACGACAGCTTGGGCCAACTGACGTTCCAGGGGCAGGGTGCGACCGTGCCAAAGACCGCGGCCGTGATCCGCGCGACCTGCATCGACACCAGCCCGAGCGATACTGCAATGGGCGGGTCAGCTCACGATGCTCTGCACGCCCATCGGTGCGGCCTCGCCGACTGAGGTCGCTCGGCTGGAATCGGCACTGGGCTTTCGATGTTCGGCGCCAATCCCGTGATCGACCAGAACCGCGGCCATCGCCTGCGCTCGACCACCATTTCTGGCGCGGTCGCGCCTTCTGTTGCCGGCACGCTGTTCTATCATTCGGATGCACAAGGCGGTGCCGGCGAGGTATCGGTGGATACCGGCAGCGCCTATCGCCACGCCGGTCAGGCGTCGGTGAAGAAGCTCACGGCCGACGCGAACGCAACCTACACGCCGCGCAGCGACGGCCGCATCGTGCGCGACAGTGCGGCGCTCACCGCCGACCGCAAGCTCACGCTTGCGATCACGAACGTCACGGATGGATACAAGGTCAGAGGTCAGCCGTCGCGGCTCCTCCGGCGGTCACAACCGCGGCATCTATCAGGCCGACGGCACGACCTTGATCGTCAATCTCGCCGACAACCAAGCTGCGGATTTCATCTACGACGCGACCCGCCGCGCTCTGGTTCCAGAAGTAACGCGTCACCACCAACCTAACAGGAGACTATCATGAAACTGCTGCCACTGGCAGCCGTGCTGGGGCGCGCTTGCGCTTGGCGGCTGCACAACGTTTTCGACTCTCTTCGGCGGATCTTCCGCCAATGGGCCACGCTCACCGATGCGGAAAAGGCGTTGACCGTTGCGCACCTCGCTTATCAGGGCGCGGGCGTCGCGCTCGAACAGGCCGCACAATCGGGCGCGCTCATCGGTGCCAACGCCGCGGCGGCCGAGGCGCTTTACGACAAGGCGGGCACCGCGCTCGATGCCGCGGACGCTGCCGATGAAACGGCGAATGCGGCCGACATCCTCTCCGCGGTGACCGATGCCCGAAACCGCGATCTCGTCCCTCAACCAGCTCATCAAGAAATAGGAGCATGCCATGACCGTAACACTCATCATCCAGATCCTTGAAGCACTGGCTACGGTCGTCAGCCAGATCGCGCCGCTCGTTGCGGAAGGAAAAGCCGTTCTTTCCGAAACCGACGCCGGCGCGGTGCATAGCGCGCTGACCAAGGCCGAAGCCGCGACCGCTACGCTCCGTCCGCAGGTGGACGCGGGCGCTTCAAAGCGCGGCGGCGAAGTAGCGGCTTTACAGTCCAGCTATCGCCTGCCTTCATGGGGCTTCGCTATTCGAGTTGGAGTCCCCATGAAGGTCAGTGAGGCGCTTGCCACGCGCAAGACGATCCGTGCATTCAAGCGAAACGGTGGAGACGATTCTCTCCGCCGCATCGCGCGCGCCGTCGGGCGGCAATCTGCAGCCCTGGAAAGTCTATGTCGTGACCGGCGAAGCGCGGGCAGAACTCATCCGCCGCGTCGCCGAGCGCCGCAAGACCAAGGCGCTGGGCGAGGCGCCGGAATATTCGATCTATCCGCCCGCGCTGACCGAGCCCTACAAGACGCGCCGGTTCAAAATCGGCGAGGCGATGTACGCGACGATGGGCATTCCGCGCGAAGACAAGACAGCGCGGCTCAATTTCTTTTCCGGCAACTGGGAATTTTTTCGGCGCACCGGTCGGCCTGATCATCACTATCGATCGCCAGATGCAACAGGGCCAATGGGCCGATGTCGGCATGTTCCTGCAATCGATCATGCTGCTGGCGCGCGAACATGGATTGCACACCTGCCCCCAGGAAGCGTGGGCGGTGTGGCATCGCATTATCCGCGAATATCTCGCGGTTCCGGAGGAAGAGATGATCTTCTGCGGCGTGGCGCTTGGCTATGCCGACGAAGGCCACCCCGTGAACGGTCTGACCAGCGAGCGGGCACCGTTGGCAGAGTTCGTCCGTTTTGAGGGCGATTGACGATCCTGTTGTTTATCCTGAATAATTTCTATATGGAACCTATTTGTGCTTTTATGTATTTACAAGGAAATAAATATGTGGAATTATTCCACTTGAAGAAAATTGGTGGTTCACCATGCGTGGGTTAAGCGAAGCTTCGGTTCAATTTCGCCATGCCGTTTCGGATGACGCGGTGCTGAGCAAAGCTGCGCTGCGGGCGGCCGAACGGCTCGACCTGTCGAGTACGACATTGGCGAAAATCCTCGGTCTTTCGGGTCCGACCATCACGCGGATGCGCCAGGGTGTTATACGCTCGAACGCAATGACAAGGCCTTCGAACTTGCGGCGTTGTTCGTGCGCGTCTATCGCTCGCTCGATGCCATTGTTGGTGGTGACGATCGGGTCGCGGCCGCGTGGCTCAAGTCCGACAACACCGCACTCGGGGACAAGCCGGTCAATCTTCTCCAAAAAGTGACGGGGCTTATCGATGTCCTCTCCTATCTGGACGCGCGAAGAGCTCTTAGCTAGCTCGCTCACCGTCGAGGCGGTGGCGTGGCGCGCGGTCGAGGCGCAGCACCGCGTCTCCACCATGAAACTTGTCGATTCGCTCGGCGAGCAGGTGGCGCTGGAGCGCCTGCTGGAGGAAACCAAGCCGTCGGTCCCGTCCGATTGCACGGGACTTCACTATCTTCTGTTCTCGCCGTTTCGCTATGCCCGCAACAATCCGCACGCATCGCGATTTCGCCGCGCCCGCGCGGTTGAGGGCGTCTTCTATGCGTCGGCAGCGCCGGAGACGGCGATTTCCGAAATCGTGTTCTACCGTTTTCTGTTCTATGCGGAATCGCCGGGCACGCCGCTACCGGACAACGCCGCCGAATACACCGTGTTCGCCGTGCAGCTGCGCGCCGATCCCGGCCTCGATCTCACGCGGCCGCCGGTGAGCGCCCATCTTTCCGTCTGGACGAAGCCGGACGACTACGCGCCCTGTCAGGCGCTCGCCGACGATGCGCGCACGGAAAAAATCGAAGCGATCTGCTATCCCTCGGTGCGCGATCTGCAGCATCGGCTGAACTACGCGGTGCTGACGCCGCGGGCCTTCGCGCAACCGGCCCCGATCGCGCGCCAGAGCTGGCATATCCTGCTGCGTGCGGATAGCGCGCTCGCCAAATGCGAAGCGCCGGATACAGGTATCACGTTCCAGAAAAAGGATTTCGACGTTGCATCGCGCCTGAAAGCGCCACGTCCGGATTAGGGTGTCTTATCGAGCAAACGGATTTCCACGCGCTGACGCGCGGGCCCGGTGTCGAGTTTTGGATCGGCGATCGCCGAACGCGCGATCGTGTCCCTCCGGCACGCCGTCATCGACCAGGAGTTTGCGCACAGCAACGAAGCGTGGCGTCGACATCTCCATGTTGCCGCCAGGCGCGACGCCGGCCGCGATCTGAACCGCCGCCGGATGCTGTTTCTGGATCTGAACGGCAGCCGCCTTCACGATATCGGCGGCATCAGGCGTGAAATCCGCGCTCTTCACCGGGAAAAACACGATGAAGACCTTCGGCGGTCCGTAAACGTAGTCATGAACAGTCGTGCAGCCCGTCAGGGCCACGCACAGAAGCGCAATCGCGAGTTTTTCCCTCATAAACGCTCAACGCACGGGAACTTGCGAAGTCCGCGCGCGGGAACGGCTAGGGCACGATGCCCTGTGTGCGCAGATAGGCGACGATCTCGGCAGCACAGTCTTCCGCCGTGCGATTGGCGGTCTTCACGACGATCTCGGCCGTCTCGGGAATTTCGTAAGGCGATGAAATGCCGGTGAAGTTCGCGATTTCGCCCGCCTGCGCCCTGAGGTACAGGCCCTTCGGATCGCGCTGCATGCAGATTTCGATCGGTGTATCGACAAAGACCTCGATGAATTCGCCTTCCGTCAACAGCTCGCGCGCCATGCGGCGTTCGCTCCGGAACGGCGAAATGAACGAGACCAGCACGATCAGGCCGGCATCGACGAACAGCCGCGAGGTCTCGCCGACGCGGCGGATGTTCTCCACGCGGTCGGCATCGGTGAAGCCGAGGTCGCGGTTGAGACCATGACGGACATTGTCGCCGTCGAGGATGTAGGTGTGGCGGCCATCGGCGTAGAGCGCCTTCTCGACGAGATTGGCGATGGTCGACTTGCCCGAGCCGGAAAGGCCCGTGAACCAGAGCACGGCGGATTTCTGCTGCTTCAATCCCGCACGTGCGGACTTGTTCACATCCAGCGCTTGCCAATGCACATTCGTCGCGCGCCGCAGACCGAAATCGATCATGCCGCAGGCAACGGTGCCGTTGGTGAAACGGTCAATCAGGATGAAGCCGCCTGTGTCGCGATTATCCGCATACGGATCGAATGCGATGGGCGTGGACAGCGAGATGTTGCCGTAGCCGACCTCGTTCAACGCCAGCGTCTTGCCCGCGAGATGCTCAAGCGTGTTGACGTCGACCTTGTGCTTGAGTTCGGTCACGGTCGCCGGAACGGTCTTGGCGCCGATTTTCAGCAGATACTGGCGGCCCGGAAGCATCTCGTCCTCGGTCATCCACAGCACATGCGCCGAGAACTGGTCGGAGACTTCGGGCCGCGCCGAGGCCGGCGCCAGGATATCGCCGCGCGACACGTCGACTTCGTCGGCGAGGCAGATCGTGACAGCTTCGCCGGCCGTGCCTTCGTCCAGATCGCCGTCCATGGTGACGATGCGCGTCACCTTGGACGTGCGGCCCGAACCTGCGACGACGATGGCATCGCCCGGCTTCACCTGGCCGCTGGAGATCGTTCCGGAAAACCCGCGGAAGTCTAGGTTGGGGCGGTTGACCCATTGAACCGGCATGCGGAACGGCTTGGCCGCGACATCGGATTCGACATCGACCGTGTTCAGATGATCGAGCAGCGCCGGGCCATGATACCAGGGCATCTTCGGCGACTTGGCGATGACGTTGTCGCCATAGCGCGCGCTGATCGGGATCGGCACCAGGGTCAGAAAGCCGAGTTGGGCCGCGAACTCCTGATAGTCCTTGACGATGTCGTTGAAGATTTCCTGGCTGTATCCGACGAGATCGATCTTGTTGACCGCCAGCACGACATGGCGGATGCCGAGCAACGAGGCGATGTAGGAATGGCGGCGCGATTGCGTCAGCACGCCCTTGCGCGCGTCGATCAGCACCACGGCGAGGTCGGAGCTCGACGCGCCGGTCGCCATGTTGCGCGTATATTGCTCGTGGCCGGGCGTGTCGGCGACGACGAATTTGCGCTTGTCGGTCGCGAAGAAACGGTAGGCGACATCGATGGTGATGCCTTGCTCGCGCTCAGCCTCCAGGCCGTCCACCAGCAGCGCAAAATCGATGTTGTCGCCATCGGTGCCGAATTTCCGCGAGTCTTTTTCCAGCGCCGAGAGGTGATCCTCGAATAGCATCTTGGAATCGTAGAGCAGGCGGCCGATCAGCGTGGATTTGCCGTCATCGACGCTGCCGCAGGTCAGGAAGCGCAGAAACGTCTTGTTTTCCTGCTCGGTGAGGAATTTCTTGAGATCGAATTGCGGGGCGGTCATTTAAAAATACCCCTCCTTCTTCTTCTTCTCCATTGACGCGTTCTCGTCGTGGTCGATGACGCGGCCCTGGCGTTCGGAGGTGCGCGCCGTGAACATCTCGGCGACGATGTCTTCCAGCGTTGTCGCCGAAGATTCGACCGCGCCGGTCAGCGGATAACAGCCGAGCGTGCGGAAACGCACCAGCTTCATCTCCGGTGTCTCGCCGGGGTTCAGCGGCATGCGCTCGTCATCGACCATGATCATGGCGCCGTCGCGCATCACGATCGGCCGCTTGGCGGCGAAGTAGAGCGGCACGATGGGGAGCCCCTCCATCATCGTGTATTGCCAGATGTCGAGTTCGGTCCAGTTCGACAGCGGGAAGACGCGGATCGACTCGCCCTTGTTCACGCGCGTGTTGTAGACGCGCCAGAGCTCAGGCCGTTGGCTCTTGGGGTCCCAGGCGTGTTGTGCGTTGCGGAACGAGAAGACGCGCTCCTTCGCGCGGCTCTTTTCTTCGTCGCGGCGCGCGCCGCCGAAGGCCGCATCGAAACCGTATTTGTCGAGCGCCTGCTTCAGCGCCTCGGTTTTCATCACCTGCGTGTGCAGAGAGGAGCCGGACGCGAACGGATTGACGCCGCGGGCCACGCCGTCCTGATTCGTATAAACGATCAGGTCGAGGCCGAGCCGCTTGGCGGTCTCGTCGCGGAATTTGATCATTTCGCGGAATTTCCATGTCGTATCGACATGCATGAGCGGGAAGGGCGGCTTGGACGGATAGAACGCCTTCACCGCGAGATGCAGCATCACGCCGGAATCCTTGCCGATGGAATACAGCATCACCGGGTTGCGGAACTCGGCCGCGACCTCGCGGATGATGTGGATGCTCTCGGCTTCCAGGCGCTTTAAATGCGACATGCGCGACGCGTGTGACGACAAGACAGACCCCTGAAACAAGAGGCCGCCTCAACGGGCGGCCGGACCTATAATGCTGAATCTGCAAGCAAACTTGCAACCGTCCAGCGAGTATCCTTAACTTCCGGAGCGCGCCTTATAATGTGCCCCCGGCTCCTTGTCGCGCAAAAGATCGCTTAAAACGGCAGGCATGATTCAGAAGCGCGACCGCCACGATTCCCTGTTCCGGGCCGCTGCGACCGCCGAGCGCAATTTCGGCCGCAGGAAAGCCGCGGATTTGCGGCAAAGCGCGCGCTCCGCCCAGCAGGCCAAGGATTGGGCCAAGGCCGAGACGCTCTGGCGCAAAAGCCTGGAACAGGACCCCGGCGAGCGCATGGCCACGGTCGGTCTGGCACAGGTGCTTGTGTATAACGGCAAGCTCGACGAAGCGGGCGGTCTGGCCGGTGAGATCGTCGCGAAATGGCCGACCGACGAGAACGGGCCGACGGTTCTGGCCCGGCTCGCGGAGGAACATGGCGACACCGCCGAGGCCATCGCGCAATGGCGCCGCGTGTTGGACTTGGTGCCTGGCCGCAGCCAGGCGCTGATCCGGCTAGGCCGGTTGCTGGTCGCGGAAGGCGAACTCGACGATGCGAAGACGCACGCCGATCATCTTGCGCTCTATGCGCCGGACAATCCCAACGCCATCGCGCTGTTTGCGGAGATCGATGCCGCACGCGGCGATCATGCGGGCGCGGTGAGGCGGCGCAAGGAAGCGGCCGAGAAATTTCCGCAACAGCCGCAGCTCTGGCACGAGTATGGATCTGCGCTGATCGCGGCAAAGCAGTATGCGGAATGCGAGGCGCTGGTCGCCAGGCTCAAGAACAGCAACCCGCAGGGGGCGATCCGCCTCGAAGGCAATCTGCTGCAGGCGAAGTTTCCTGAATCGGGGCACAGCGCGTTCTGGCGGCAGGCGCACGAAGCGTTTCCCCAAACGGCGACGTTTCTGCGCCGCTATGTGCTGGCGGCGTTGCGCGACGGAAAAAAAGATGAAGCCGCGAAGGTGCTCGATACGCTGTTCGCGACACAGCCGCTTCAACAGAGCGACACCAACTATGTCATCGGCATGGTCAATCTTTTGGGTGACGATGCCGTTGCGGTGCGCAAGCTGGTGCGCGATTTCCTGAAACGCTTTCGCGGCACGGCCGATTATCGCCGCATCGCGCTCAAGCTCAGCCGTATCGTCTTTCGCGATTTCCCGCGCGCGGATCGCCGCTATCCGGCGACGGCGAAGACGCGCGGGATGCTGCGCCATACACCGGCCGATCCCAACGCCGCGCGGTTCGTGGAAACGGCATGCGATGTCCTCACCGGATACAGAAGCGCGTTGCTCGACACCGATGTCTCGCGACTGGAAGCCGAGGACCTCGTTGCACAATTACGCGCGCGGTTGCGCGACAAGGTGCCGACGTCGCTCATTCGCGTCGGCGATGCGGAAAGCAACGCACTGACATACGCCGACGATATCGTGCGCTACGCCGCCACCGATGCGGCCGAGCGCGAGATCGTGTGGTGGGGCAGGGCCATCGGTGAAGGTGCTCGCGAAAAACTCGCGGGCCAGGTCCTCGATGCCATGCGCGACGCCGACATTCTCGGTGTGCCGACGCTCGAACGCATCCTGCGCGACGTGAAGCTGGAGCGGCGCGAATTCCTCGGCAACACGCGTGCCGGCCGCGGCATCCGCACCGTGCTTCGCGCGATGGAGCCGGGCGGCGCGCTCGCGAATCCCCATGCGTTGCTGATCTCAGCGCATATCCAGCACGATCTCGGCGAATGGAATCTTTATGGCGCTCTGTTCGACGGTCTGAACGATATTGTCGCGGTGTCATGCCACGCGAGCCTGCCCGATGCGTTTACAAAGCGCTTCGGCGTAGCGATTGCGCAGAACATCGTCGTGCCGCCGCGTCATGCCTCGCTGGCGTCATTCGGGATGAGCGCCATGGGGCCGAAAATCCTGCCCGAGGTGCTGGACGAGGCTATCGCACAACTGCCTGTGAATTTGCATGGCCGCATGGTCATCGTCGGCGCGGGGTATGCCGGCAAGGTGATCGTTCACGAAGCGAAGAAGCGCGGCGCCGTCGCGCTCGATCTCGGCAGCGTGCTCGATTACTGGATCGGTGCGAGTACGCGGTCGTATCTTACGACGGCGCGGTGCGCGAGGGCGACAAATAGTTCATCCGTCATGGCCGCCCTTGTGGCGGCCATCCATACGCACCATCTCGCATTGAGATCATGGATGGCCGGGACAAGCCCGGCCATGACGATCTAAGAGGGTGACTTCACCACATCCATTGCGGGTGAAAGAGCGCGAGGAAGGGCTGGGTTTTCAAGGCCTCTGCTGCGCGCGCCGTGAATTTGTCCGAGATGTGAAACGGCACCTCGTCGCTGATGTCGCCGCCGGGTGTGTTGAGCAGCATCATGGTCTTGCGGTTGTCGGAGAGATAGGCGAGCGGCTGCGACGTGAGCACCTCTCCGCCGGCGACGAAATTTGCTTCCGCGAACCAGCGTAGGCTGAATTGCTCCGCCAGCGTTTTGAACGAATAACGCCCGACATGCTCTGCGAATATGGGTTCGCTGCTCGGTGCCTCGCCGTCCCAGGTGCTGCGGAACTTCATCTCTTCAAAGAAGTCGTATGCAAATAGCTTGCGCGCGCGCAGATGCACGGCGGTATCGCCATGCAACGTCGCTGCGCGAATGGCGAGTCCGCGTCTGTGCATATCCGCGAGCGCGGCTTCGATTCCTGCGTGCAGATCGCCATATTCGCGGATCATGTGAAACGGATCGAGATGCAGCCCGACCTCGTGGCCGCGGCTCACAAGTTCGCGCAAGATGTCCCACGTCGCGGGCGCGTCGTAATAGTCGGCGTTCAACGCATGGCGGTGCATCATCAGAAAGAGACCGTGGATGCCCTGATCCTGCAGCAGCCTGCCCGCTTCCTGCACGCGATGGATGCCGCGATGAATGTCGAGCTTCAAGAGACCGAACCCATCCGGCGCGCCGCGCAGGCGTTCCGCGAACCCGTCGATAGGCAGAAAAGCAATTCCCCCGGCCTTGAGCCTTGCGATCAGTGCGGAAATCTCCGTTTGTGCAAAGCGGTCGGCGCGCCGGGTGCGCGGAAACGGATTGAGCGCGGGATTGCCGCTGGCGCGCCGGCGAAGCACCAGCCAGACGATCGGTTCCTCGTCCGCCGGGCGGTTGGTGCGCGACGCCCAGCCCAGATATTCGAAAGCGCCGTCGCCTTCGAACTTCCCTGCGATGTCTTCGCTGCCCACCGCCTCTTCGCCAAACTGGTGCTTGAGGAAATCGCGCAGGATCACGCGCACGTTCTCATGCGTCTTGAGTTTGTCGAAGGCTGCGTCGCGCGTGTCGCGAAAAAGCTGAAGCGCGACCACGCCGCCCGGCCGGACCGCGTCTTTCAATATGCCGTGCAGCAATTCCTCGAACGCATCGGGATAACGCGACAGCGCGACCGTGACGAAGCAAATACCGATGTCGCGGGGCAACGCGAAGACGGTTGGATCGCCGAAAAACAATTCGCCTTCCGCGCTGTCGTCTTCAGCGGTGAGGCGCGGACCCTTGTGATTTTCCAGCGCAAGATCGATCTGGTTCTGCGCCGCCTGGCTCGCCTTGCCGATGACGAGCACGCGCGTGTCGCGCGGCACGCGCGCACTGCCGATCAGGCGGTCGAGCGTGTCAACCATGATAGGACTTCTCCTCGATCAGATCGGAACCGAGCAATGCGTTCAGCTCGCGTTTGATGCGCGCACGCTCGTCGTTGAGCCGATAGACGGATCGCGCGAGGTGGATAAATTCTTTTCCGAAATCGTCGTTCTTCTCGCAAAGCCGGATGGCGTCTTCGATTGTCCAGAGCTTGCGATTCACCTCTGCCAAGGCCTCGAACAGGACATTGAACTCCGACGTGCGCTGCACGCGCGCAAAGAATTCCTGGGTAAGCAGCGCAAGTTCCTTGCGAACATTCTCCAGCTGCGCAGGATTGTGCATCCATTCGTTCTTGATGGCGAGAATGGTGATCTTGTCCGCCGCCTCGCCATAGGAAACCGGCACCGTCAGGGCACGCATGCGAACTCCCGGTTTTCCGCCAGGCGTTTCGGTTCGCGCATCATCTCCATCAGCCTCGCCTCCACGACGCCGGGATCGATATCTTCCATGCAGCGGCACTGGCCGCGCGAGAAGCCTTCGGGATCCTTGAGTTCGCAGGGCGCGCAGTCCTTTTCGAGCACGATCGCGGCACTGGTCGGCGCTAGAGGCAGGCGCGTCTTTACGTTCGTGGGCGCAAAGAGCGCGAGCGTCGGAATGCCCAGTGCATTGGCGATGTTCATCAGTCCGCTGTCGTTGGAGACAAAGTGAGTGCAGTCGAGCATCGAGGCGCACATCGACTCTATGGAGCCGCCGGTGCGGTTTTCCGTGCCTTCGACATATTCCTCCGCCAGGCCGAAGGACGCGACGCGAATGCCGCGCCGTTTGAGCTGGCTGGCAAGCTCCGGAAAATGCGGCCAGCGCTTTGCCAGCCACATGCCGGTTTTCGATCCGGCGTGAATGCCGACCAGCGTTTCCGGTGGCGTCTTGTACGTCAGATCGCCGCAGAAATAATTGCGCGCGTCGATGTCGTCGTAGGGGATTCCGAGCAACTGCTTGACGGATTCCAGATTGTAGAGCGTCTCGTGCATTCCGGCCGCGCGAAAATTGTCCCAGTCGCGCGCCCAGACGACGCGGCCGGAGTTGAACGCCACCCGCGCGGATCCGAACGAATGCGTGACAAACACAGTGTCATAGGAACGGCGCAGCACGGCCTGCTTCAGGGAGTAAACCGCGTTCACATAAGCAGGATTGTGCATGACAAAAAGACTGCGCGGGTGATCCTCCGCGACGACCACGTCAACGCGCGCGCCAAGCCTCTTCGATATATTCACGATCATGGGCGTGGTGTGAAGCATGTTGCCGAGCCCCGAGCCGACGGCGACAAGAAACCGGGTCTCGCTCGCGCCGAGCAATCCGTCGAGCGCATCGCCTTGCGCGGCGAAGGAGTAGCGCTTGGAATTCGCCAACGCCTTGGCTTTTCGGTCCTGATAATAGGCTTCGTCGTCGAACAGTTTGCGGATTTCGGCCGCCCACAGCCTTGCGTCTTCGGGCAGCACCACGCCGGACTGCTCGAGGAGATAGGGCACGTTGCCGCGATCTGAGCCGATCACCGGCCTGCCGTAGCGATGCCCCTCAATGCACACGCGGCTGAAAGACTCCCGGAAACGGTAGCTGGGCACGGCCACGACGCGCGCCGCACGGTAAACCGGATCCATATCGGCCACGCGGCCCAGTGCCGCCACATTGTTCAATTCGGCGCTTTTGTAGGCGCGAATGGCATCTTCAAGAGGAGACTGGCTGGCAAGAACGAGGAATGAAATGTCGGGAAGGAGTGCCGCGACTTTCAGGATCAGGTCGTAGCCCTTCTCCGCATTCGTATTCGTCAGCAGAACATAATTCGAAACCGGCAAGGCCATGGTGTGGCGGACAATTTCCTGATCGCACGCCAACCTATAGAGCATGCCCTCTCTTGTCATGGCCTTGAAGGAACGGACCGGACGCGGCGACCTAGTCGCCGCCGCCCTGGTTGCTCTGGTTCGTGTTGTTGCGATTGTGTCCGGCGCGATTCAGACGTTCCTGTAGCGCCGTTTTGCAGTCCGCAGAAAGCTTGTCCATGTGGCTCTGCAGACAAAGTTTGCGGTCACGGCCCGTTTGATCCGATGCACAGAACTGCTCAAGTTCTTCGCGGCAGGCCTTCCGCAGGCCAACACGCCGTCCGCCGTCGCCATGATTTTCTTCGTGCCGGAAGCCGCGATCTCCACGATCGCCATGATCCGGGTGCGGCTTGCAGGCCGTCAGGGCCACGCAAAGGAGGCCAAGTACGAGGGCAGGGGGCTTTTCTCATGGTCCGGCTTCAACGTGTTGCGTGGTGATGTTCCGTCGCTGCCGGTAACGCCCGCTCCGGCAATAGGCTGCATCTCAAATGACGGTATGGATGTGCTTGCGGGTAATCAACCGTGATTCCTGCTGCGCGCATGCGCATAAAAGTTCAAGAGGGATTTCAATACGATAGAGCTTGGGTTTCACTTGCTCTTGCTGGAAAGACCGGGGTAAAACGCCCGTTCCCGGCGTCTTTTGGCGCAAGGCTGTCATCCATTAAGGGGCGGACGACGCGGATGCTTTTGGAAATCCTTCGACGCCGCAAATTGCGCGCTGTCTCTATACTGGTTTTGGCTTTCGGGATCGGCCTCACCGTTGCCGATGCGCAAACGCTTGGTTCTTCCGATATCCAGTCGATCCTGCAAGGCGTCCAGGCGCAACAACAAGCGACATCGCCGCCGACCCAGCCGAACGCGGGAATCCCACCCGCCACCCAAACTGTCGCTCCGGCGCAATTGCCCGCGCTGTCGACAGCACCATCGGGTCTGGAACAGCAGTTCAGCACGCGGCCGGCGTGACGTTGAGGCAGTTCGGCTATGACGTGTTCGGAACCGGTGCGTCGATCACGGTTTCTCAGGTTGGTGCAGCACAGGATTCTTATGTGCTCGGCGTCGGCGATCAGGTGCAGATCATCATGGTCGGCCATGAAAGCGCGACCTACGCGGTGACGATAGACCGCGATGGTCGGATCGTTCTGCTCAATCTGCCCCCCATTGCCGCGGCAGGCCGTAGCCTTGGCGAAGTGCGCTCGGAACTGGCCGCGCGCATCTCTGCGCAGTTCCTGGGCACCAAGAGCTTCATCTCGCTGACAACCGTGCGTCAGATCTCCGTGCTCGTCACGGGTGAGGTCAACGCGCCGGGCATGCGCACGCTGACGGCGCTGAACACAGCTTTGGATGCGCTGGTATTGTCCGGCGGGATCAAAAAGTCAGGCTCTCTGCGCAGCGTCTATAATCTGCGCGGTTCGCGGCGCATCCCTCTCGATATCTATTCGATCATCAACCGCGGTGCGGACAGCAAAGTCGGCGCACTGACGGAAGGCGACCGTATCGTCGTGCCGCCGATTGGGCGCACGGTCGCGGTCGCCGGTCTTGTCTCGCACCCGGGCATCTTCGAATTGCCGGCCGGCGCGTCGAGAATCTCTGCGAGCGCGTTGACCGCGCTCGCCGGCGGTCAGCAGATCGCTGGCGCCAAGCGGTTGAGCAAACTCGCGCTGGAGCCCGATGGGCGCACCGCGATGATGTCCATTCCCAAGGACGGCTCTGTTGCCGATGGCGAAGTGCTGTTTGTCGATATGAACCGCTCCGCGACGGGCGCGCGCGTGACCTTGAGTGGCGATGTCTCTGTTCCAGGCGTCCATGCGCTCACGAAATCGACGACCCTGTCGGCGCTGATCCGCGATCCCGACGATCTCAATCCGGATGCCTACACGCTGTTCGCGGTGATCGTACGCCACGATCCCAACACCAACTTCGTGACGATGGTCCCGTTCTCGATCGCCAATGTCTTCAACCGCACGGAGAACCTTCATCTCGTCGACAACGATGTCATCTACGTCTTTAGCGTGAATGAGATCCAGGCGTTGGCCGGCGCCGCCGCATCTGCGCTCTATCAGGCGTCGCAACCTCCGGGGGTTGCGGCTCTTCTTGCGCAGCAGCAGCAAAACACGGTCGTGCCTGCAGGTCAGACCGGCCAGAGCGTTCCCGCTCCTGGCGGCACGGGTTCAAGTCCCAGCAGCACGGGTTCAACTGCAACGGCGCCAACCTTGCCTGCAAGCGCTGCAAGTCCCAATTCCAATTCCACTTCTGGCTCCGGCTCCAGTTCAAGTTCTGCATCGTCGCCCAGCCCGCCGCAGATAGCGCAGATGGCGACGGTCGCAGCGAACCTGCCGACCGTTTCTGCTCCTCCCGGCGGTGGAACGCCGCCTTCAACGACGACGTCCGCGACGACCCTTGGCGGCGGCGGCGACAGCAGCACGGCGACACCTGCCATTCCGAACAATTCCTTGCCCCGCGCCCGTCAACAACACGGCGCAAGCGATGGGCGTGAACGGGTCTGCGCTCGTCAATATGGCCAGCGACTACCTCATCTGGGTGAACGGAAAAGTTCTGACGCCCGGACCGCTGCTGGCGCAAGCGGGCACCAGCCTCGCGGCAATGCTTCAAGCTGCGGGCGGCGTTTCAGCGCCAGGCCGATCTTTCCGGCGTTTCGGTGACGTCGACCGACATCGATGTCGAGCGCGGCACCTCGCGCACACTGCGCAACGTTTACGCGCAATCGCAGACCGATTTCGCGAAAGTCTCTCTGCGCCCGTTCGACTCCATCAATGTGCGTCCCGTGTTCTCCGACCGGCAAGGTGAAAGCATTACGCTGAGCGGCCAGGTTCGCTACCCCGGCACCTATGAATTCCTGCGCGACGAAAAGCTTTCCTCAGTGCTCGCGCGCGCGGGCGGTTTGACGGACGAAGCATATCCCTACGGCGCGGTGTTCACCCGGCAGAGCGCGGCTGTTGCCGAAGCACAGGCGAACCAGCGCGCGGCGATGATGCTCAACAGCGCAATCGCCACGGCATCGACACAGGTCAGCTCGCTGACGGCGGCGCCGAATCTGACCTATGTCGCGTCACTTGTGCAGACGATCATGCATCAGCCGGTCATCGGCCGCATCTCGATCACGATCGATCCGGCGGTGCTGCTCGTCCATCCCGACCGTGATCCGCTGCTGGAAACT
Organism: Rhizomicrobium sp.; assembly: GCA_037201525.1. Lineage (GTDB taxonomy): Bacteria > Pseudomonadota > Alphaproteobacteria > Micropepsales > Micropepsaceae > Rhizomicrobium. The sequence continues at coordinate 35,273 of JBBCHP010000040.1, forward strand.
GGCGATGCGATCTACATTCCGAAACGTCCCTATACCGTCGCGGTCACGGGCGAAGTCCTGAACCCGGGCGCCTTTGCCTATAAGCCCAACATGTCGCTGGACGACTACCTGGACATGGCTGGCGGCGAAACCGACGCGGCCGAAGAAAGCATGATCTTCATCATCATGCCGGATGGTACGGCTGTGCCGTCGAGCTCAAGCTGGTGGTCTTTTGGCGGCAGCACCCATATCCCGCCGGGTGCGACGATTGTCGTTCCGCGCGATCCGCAGCCGTTCAACCTGACGACATTCCTCGGGAACTACACGGACATCCTGAGTAAGGTGGCGATCACGGCGGCGTCGCTGGTGGTGCTCCAAAAGAACTAACCGAGATCAGCGCTGCGGTTTCTCGATCTTCGCCGCGCGGCGAATTTCGTCAAGCATCTGGGCTGCGAATTTGTCGCGGCTGAAATCGTCCGCGAGCGCGCGGCAGCCGGGACTGCATGGCGTGTGCGATCGAGGCGTCGCCTTGCAGCCTTTCGATAGCGTGAACAAGCGCCTCGACGTTCTCCGGCTCCACGGCGATGCCCGCGCGATGGCTCTCCACCAGTTCCGGGGCGATACCTTCCGCCCCGATGATGATGGGACGCTCCATCGCCGCAATTTCGAATATCTTGGACGGCATGGTGTCGCTCAACGTCGAGGTGCGTTTCAGCGGCACGAGCAAGGCGTCGCAACAGGCGATGTGATCGGGCACCTCGTCGGCCGCGACCGTGCGCACGAAGCGGACATTGTCGAGTTGCAGCCGCTTGACCATGCGCACCATCGGCAGATGCTGCGCGCCATCGCCGACGAAAAGAAAACAGACATTCCTGTCGCGCAACATGCTTGCGGCGCCGAGCACAGTCTCAAGATCGTGCGCCAGGCCCTGCGTGCCGATATAGCCGACGACGAACCGGTCCTGAAGGTCGTACCGGTCAAGAAGCTCCTGCGGCTTCGGACGTGGCGTGAACTGCAGGGCGTCAACGCCGTTCGGCACGACGCCGATTTTTTCGCCCGGCACGCCGCGGCCGATCAGGCGTTCGCGCAGCCCGCCATTGGTCGTGACCACGCGCGCCGCGGAGCGGTAGAGCGTGTCCTCGACCTTGCGCAACATGCGCACGAGCAGGTTTCGTTCCTGCATCATGTCCAGCGCCACGATGGAGTCCGGCCACAGGTCGCGCACTTCGAGCAGCCACGGCCGTCCCTTGAACAGGGCCAGCAACCGCCGGCCAATCCGGCAAGAAGTTGCGGCGAGGTTGCCATGATGACATCCGATTTCTGTCCGAGTCCGGCCAGAAATCCGGCGACGCCGAAACTCGCGAAGTCCAAGGACCGCCGCATAATCGCGCGATTGGGCGCCAGATAAGTCCATACCCGCACCACTTGAATGCCGTTCACAACCTCACGCTGTATCAAGCGATTCCGGTAGGGAGGAAGCACCGTGCCGGTTGGAAAATTCGGAACCGAGGTCACGACCGTGACTTTTACCCCTGCCTTGATCCAACGCCGGCAATGCTCATAAGTCCGTATTGCCGGTGCATTGCGCTCGGGCCAGAAGTTGTCTGTTACAACAAGGACATGCATGAAATTTTTGGCGGCCGGGCTAGCGGGTTGGACGAAGTGCCTTGAACGCTATATCTGGCGGAAAAAAAAACCAAAAGTCCAAATTGCATCAAGACTCTGCGCCTATGTCCTTGCGGCCCCGGACCAGACATGACACGGTTGGTCAGGGCGCTGAATTGGGGGCGAAACGCAGCGATCTGCGGGCTGGATAGTTTTGTACAGGCCAAAGTAACGGTGTCGGGGGTAGATCGCATGCTGCATGAAGGGGGCAAGACCAGCGGGTCGCGGGTTTCGCGGTCCACTGCTGCCGAATCTGCTGCAAATGGCGAAGCGCTCGCTCAGTTCACGGTCAAGTCTCTTCCCATTGCTCGCACGGCGTGTATCGGCTGCGGTTACTGGGGCAAGAAAATTGCCCGCAATCTCGCCAGTCTGAATGCGCTCCACGCCGTCGCGGACGTTTCCGCCGATGCGCTTGCCGAGGTTTCCGCCGAATACGGTGTTCACGGACAATCTTTCGAAGCGATCCTGGACGATCCCGATTGCACCGCGGTTGCCATCGCATCTCCCGCGTCCATGCACACCGATCATGTGCGCCGCGCGATTCTGGCCGGAAAGCATGTCTTCGTCGAGAAGCCGCTCGCCCTGAAGCTGTTCGAAGGCCACTCCCTTGTGAAGCTTGCGCGCGATCGCGGGCGTATCCTGATGGTCGGCCACCTGCTGCGCTACCATCCCATCGTTGTAGCGCTTGTCGATCAGGTTAAGAGCGGACGCCTTGGGGAAATAAAGCATATCTATTCGCGCCGTTTCGGCTTGGGCAAAATCCGCACCGAAGAGGACGTGGTCTGGTCGTTTGCGCCGCATGACATCTCGATCATCCTGGCCTTGCTGGGAGAGGCGCCCACCTATGTCTCCGGCGAGGCGACAAGCATCCTCACGCCCGGCATCTCGGATATCGCCAATATCCATCTGGGATTTCCCAGCGGCGTCAGCGCGCGCGTGTCGGTGTCCTGGCTGAATCCCACCAAGGAGCAGCGCACGGTGGTTATCGGGTCGAAAGCGCATGCCGTTTTCGACGACACGCTGGAATGGGAAAAGAAGCTTCAAATTTACGATCACCGCATCGATCTCTCTGCCAATGCGCCGAGCGTCAGCAAGGCGGAGCCGGTCGCGGCGGCGGTGGAAAAAGCAGAGCCGCTGCGTGAGGAGCTTTCCCACTTCCTTAACTGCATCGCCACGGGCCGTCAGCCTCTGACGGATGGTGCCGAGGCGCTGGGAGTGCTCAGTGTGCTGGAGCAGACGGCGAAGTCTATCCGCGCCAAAAGCGGTCACTGAACCGGCTTGCCGGGCCGTAGCGCGCGGCCATCAGCCCGCCTTTGCACGGCATGCTTTGGCGCGGCGGCCTTGGCTCGCTTTCGCGAGCGAAGGCCGGTAAGGAACGCTTAACTTTATATGCTATTGATTCCAGCCTTGCTTTGGGGCCTCGGGGCTTTCGCATGAATATCTGCATGATTGTCCATAATAACGTCACGCGAGACGGCCGCGTCATGCGCGAGGCGAACTCGCTGCAGCGCGCCGGCCACAGCGTGACGGTCTTGGGATTGATCGACGCCGATGCGGCGTCGCCGGTGGAATATCTCGACAGCGGCGTGCGCATCTTCCGCGTGTTCTGGCTCGCGAGCGCCTATCGCAGCCTGATCCTGTCGGCCGTGTTCCGCGTGCTGCCGGTGTTTATCGTGCTGCTCGGCATTCTCGTTGCAGCCGTCTACGGGCTGAAGCTGCTGTTTGCGTCCGGTGGCCCGGTGTCGAGGCTGGTGCGGTGGCTCGGCGGTGCGTTTGCGAATGTAACGCACTGGACCTGGCTCGACGCCGGATATTTCGCGCTCGTCGCCGTTTTGGGTATCGGTCTTGCCTATGTCGTCTGGCGGGCCGTGAAGTCTTACATGCGCCTGCTCGGCGCCGGCGCGCAGATGAAAGCGGAAGAGGAAGATTCGATCCGCCGCTATGCCGAAGCACTGCTGAAAGAAGGCGCTTTGAACGACGCGGAATTCCCGCGCCTGAAATCGCGTATTCCCGACTGGGTGCCGGACTGGCTGTTGACGTTGACGCTGGAGCCGCTGGAATGGTTCGGCGGCAACGCCACGCGCTTCACGCTGCTGCGCTACCGCGCGCGCGAGATGACGGAAGTTGCCAAGCGCATCAAGCCCGACGTGATCCATTGTCACGATTGCCTGACCCTTCCGACCGGCTGGAAGATCAAGAAGGCGCTCGGCATCCCGCTGATTTATGACGCGCATGAGATCTATGAAGCCGCTGCCGCGCGTATGCCGGGGATCACCGATTACTACGCGCGCCTGCACCGCAAATATCTGCGCCGCGTCGATGGCTTCATCGCCGGTAAACGACAGCGCCGCACTCTATTACCGCCACGCCTATCCCGAAGCGCCGAAGGCGGTGGTGATCCGCAACGCCATCGTGCTGACGCCGTCGGAGCCTTACGATGGCCGCCTGCACGATGCTGCCGACCTGCCGCCATCGCAGAAGATACTGCTCTATCAGGGCGGCTATTCGGCGGAGCGTGGATTGCACATCCTGGTCCGCGCAGCGTCGATGCTGCCGGAAGACTGGACACTGGTGATGATGGGTTGGGGGCCGATTGCGGGCCAGCTCAAGCAGATCGCGGCCCAGATCGCGCAACGGTCTGGCCGTGAGCCTGCGGTGCGCTTCATTCCGCCTGCGCCGCAACGCGAACTCAAATCGTGGACGGAAGGCGCGACCGTCGGCATCATCCCCTACGAAGGCAAGATGCTGAACCACTGGATCGCGACGCCGAACAAATTGTGGGAGTACCCCAGTGCCGGCGTGCCGTTGGTCGTGCAGCCATTCCCGGAGATGCGCCGCGTGGTGACGACCTATCACTGCGGCTGGGTTCTTCCCGAAACGCTGACGGCCAGCGCCATCGCCGATCTCGTCGCGAACCTGACCGAAGAGCAGATCTCGCAGGCCAAGCTCGGCTGCATGCGCTTCATCGAGGCCGATAACTGGACCGCGCGTTACGAAAAGCGCCTGCTCGATCTCTACGCGCAGTTCACGCCGAAGGCTGCCGCATAATGACGACAACGCAACATTGTCATTCCCGGCTGAGCGACACGTCAGTGTCGCAAAGGGAAGGGAATCCAACTCGAGCAAGGCTGAGGATTCGGAAAGTTGGGTCCCCTTCCCTCACGCTCAGCTTCGCTTCGCGTTAGCCGGGGATGACAAGTGGAGCAGGAGGCGTTTATGACTCCCATCCAGCTCACTGCGCTTGCTGCCGCCTTTATCATCGGGATCGCATTGACCGCGCTCATCTTCTGGCTACGCGAGCGTGGCGACGATCAGAAGAAGGTCACCGAATATCGCGACGTCTATGAGCCGCTGTTCGCCGATCTGTGGTCGAACGAGATGCACAAGCGGCTGGCCGCGCTGTTCGTGGCGCAGCGGGTCGCCAGATCGCGCGGCGCGGCGAAAGGGCTCGCCAATGTTCTGATCTCCTTCATCCGCCGCCGCTTCGCGAACGAACCGGGTGAGGGCGATAGTTTCGAAGACGTGCGGCTGGCGCTCAATATCCTGACGACCAATGCCGTGCGTTCGGCGCAATCCTCGGCAGGCCAGAACATCGATCTCGGTGGCATCGATTTTCGCGGTGCAGCCTTCTTCGGCGTCGATCTGCATGGCTTCCGCCTGGCGCAGTGCAATTTCGACCGTTGCCAGCTTGCGAGCGCGAACCTCGCCGATGCCGACCTCTCCGGCGCGTCGATGGTGGGCACAAATCTCCAGGGCGCGGATCTCCGCCGTGCAGATCTGTCCGACACCGATGTCAGCGAGGCCGATTTTTCGCGCGCGAAACTCAATGCCGCGAAATTTTCCAACGTGAATATCAGCGGCACGATCCTCGCAGACGCGCAGGGCTTCATCCAGGACCAGCTCGATCTCGCTTTCGGCGACAGCGAGACCGCGCTGCCGGAGCGCATGCGCTTCGTGGCCGGCCGCACACGACCGCGCAGAAGCGATACGTGATCCCATGAGCAAAGACTATTTCCGCCACGACACCGCCGTGGTCGATGACGGCGTGACCATCGGCGAGGGCACGAAGATCTGGCATTTCGCACATATCCTCGGCGGTTCGCGCATCGGCGAACGCTGCGTCATCAGCCAGAACGTGATGATCGGCCCGAATGTCAGTATCGGCAATGGCTGTAAGATCCAGAACAATGTCTCGCTTTATGAAGGCGTGACGCTGGAGGAAGACGTGTTCTGCGGCCCGTCGATGGTGTTCACCAATGTGCTTTACCCGCGCGCCTTTGTGAGCAGGCGCGACGAATTTCTCCCGACGCTCATCAAGAAAGGCGCCAGCATCGGCGCCAACGCGACGATCGTTTGCGGCAACACCGTCGGCGCCTATGCAATGATCGGCGCCGGCGCGGTGGTCACGCGCGATGTGGACGATCACGCGCTGGTCATCGGCGCGCCGGCGATGCGCATCGGCTGGGTCAGCCGCAGCGGCGACCGTCTCGGCCCCGATCTCGTGTGTCCGCGCACGGGCGAACGCTACCGCGAAGAGAGCGGCAAGCTCTCGCTGATCGTTTAAACCGGGACCGTTGGTTTGTAGCCCAGCACTTCGAAATCAGGCGCGTAGAGTTTTGCCAGGCGCGGGACGGTCTTGTCCGTGAGGAAGCGCGTGTAGTGCGGGAAGCGGATCACGCCGCGCTTGTCCACGCCGAACCGCTGCAAAAAGTCAGCGCGTGTCAGCGCGGTGACATCGAGATCGCTTGGCGTGTCTTCCACTTTTGTCTGCGCGGAGTTCATGCGCATCGCGACGGGCTTCTTGCCCATGCGCTTCGCAAGTCTGTCGAGGTCTTCCTGCAGCGTCTCCACGCGGGCCAGATGGATGTCGGGCAGCGCGAGATCGAAGCAGTCCTGCGCCGTCTGCAAGCGCAGTGATAGTTTGCGGCCGTAAGGTCTTCAGTTTCGAGAAAGTCGAGAAATTCCTTGAATGTCAGGCGGCGCTCATTATCCGGCTCGGCGATGGAGCGTGACGCTGCGCGCCATTGCGATCCGCTTTTTGTGTCGGTGACGACGGTGTAGGCACTGACCGCGCGCTCCAGCGGATCGCGCACGACTGCGATCTTCGTGAACGCCGGGTCGCGGTAATATTCTTGAAGGTGCTCGTAAGCCGAAGCGTGTTCTTCGTACCATTCGGGCGAAAGTTGGCTGGCGCCTTTTCCCCGCATGCGCTTTTCCCAGCCCGCGATATTGAAGAACCAGAGCTGGCCCGTCGTGCTGCCGCAACGATGCATCCAGAACAGAATGATCTTGTTGACCGGATCGAGAAGCGGCTTCGGTGCGCCGCGTTTGGGCTGTTTGCCGGGAAGAAAACGAACGTCCGTCATCGATACCATTGCGGATGAAACAGGGCCAGAAACGGACGGCGCACCAGCACCCTGATCGCTTCGGCGGTGAACTCCGGCGTGATTGCGAATGTGTCGGAGGATTCGAACACGCGGCCTTTCACGATGCGGGAGTCGATATTGCCGATCCGCAGGTGACGGTGATTGTCGGACAGGTACATGATCGGCGTATCGACGATCAGCTCGCCGTTGCGCACCAAATTGCCGTCGGCCACGTATTCGATGCCGCATTTGCGGAACAGCCGTTTTGTGCTTGTAGCGGCGCACATGCTCGACCAGCGTTTCCTGGCCCTCGGGCGGAAGGCCGTCCCATTTCGATTTGCGGAATCCGTCGGCGAAGAAATCGTTGGCCTGCAGCTTGCGCGCCTTGATGTGCGGGCGGGAATCGCCATGCAGCGTCATGGCGCGGATCGCAAAGCCTTGCTTCTCAAAATCCTCCAGCGCGGCGTCTACGCCGTCATAAAGGTTGCTATGGGTCGTAATAAGATGAAACGGATCGGCATGCAGGCCGATCTCATGACCCAGGTCGCGGATTTCCTTCAGCGCATCCCACATCCTCTGGGTGCCATACCACGCATCGTTCAGCGCGTGGCGGTGCATGGCGAGAAACATGCCGCGCACATTCAACCCCTTCAGGATACGGGCCATCTCCACCGGCCGCGCGATGTCGCCATGGATGTCGAATTTCAGATGCGCCAAATTGGCGTCGGCACGCGTGGCCTTGTTGGATTGGCGTCATAGTAAGTGCGGTAGCGGTCGACAAAAGCGTCGATCAGGTGAAAGGCGATCCCGGCATCCTTGAGCGAGCCGACGAAGGTTTTGAACTCGCTTTGCGCGAACTGGTCGGTGCCGCTTAACTTGCGAAGGATTTGTGTCGCCGTGCCTGTGGTTTTAAGCGCGTCCGCGCGTTTCCTGATCCAAAGGGGGGTCGAGATTATCGTAGCGGATTCCCGGGTGTTGGCATCTCCGCAAGAGATTTGGCACGTCTCGGTCGTCCCTTCGAGCAGGTGGAAGGTGAGCATGTTCGTACCAAAGAAGGCACCGGCCCTCGGTCTTGCGCTGATCAAGGCACTTGTGTCCATGCACGGCGGCAGAAACGACCATCGAGTCCGCGCTTGGGATCGGCACAACCGTTCATGTGCGCCTTCCTTACGCAGCGGTGGATGAAAGGGGCGGCGCGTTTGGGGCCGGACCAAGCCAAGATCATTCCTTTCAGAGGCGCTGCGTAAAATTACCGAAATTCCATTTACCCGTTCTTCAGTGCGTATAATGCAGAAGCTTCGCATGCTCGCCGATAGCGCCACCTCTACCGCCGAAGCCTTCAACGCGCGCTCCGAGCGCGAGGGCTGGACGGTGACCTGCGACGACACCATGCTTTTTGACAATCCGAAGCTCGTGCAACTGCGCGGCATCTGGGACATGGTGCGTGATGGGGCGAGAAATGCCAAAACGCGAAGACTTCACCGCACGTGCCCTCGGCAAGCACCTCCGGCATCTGACGTTCGTGGAGCGCGTGGGAGGAGAACGGCGCGCGCCGTTATCGTTTTCGTCTCTTCGGCAGCGCACTCGCCCGCTATATCGGCGACAAGACCGGAAAATTCCTGGACGAAGTCGTGCCAGAAAAATTTCTCGCAAGCTGGCTCGCGACCCTACGACCTTGTCATCGAGACGCGCAACCGGTACGCTTCGTCGCGCGCTTCCAGGCGGACGAACTCGAACACGTCCAGGCCGAAACTTTCATCGCGCCGTTGACCGGCGAGGGCGCCAAACCCTGGGGCCTTCTGGTTTCGGTGGCCTATTTGCCGGTGGTGGTTTGACGAACCTTGACCGCCGCGCTCCACGCGGCGAGTTTGTGCCATGCAGCCGCGCCTCAAATCTGGAATCTTCGTCCGCGCATTGATCCGGCGCGCGGAGGTCCAGGGCGCGCAAGCCTATGTCGTGCGCAGGGGATCGGAGGAGGCAGGTGCGATTTTCCTCAAAGTCTCGCGGCTCGACGGCACCTGTGTCGTGCTCTCGCAGGCACGCTCGGGCGAAGGCGATCTCGTCTGGGCGCGGCCGCTTGGCGAGACAACCGACGACACAAAGGCTTCGGCCTATTTCGAGCGCCAAATCAAATTCGATCCCGATCTCTGGATCGTGGAGATCGAAGATCGCGAAAGCCGCGCCTTCGTGGATGAGAAGATCACGTGATTGTGCCGCCGCGGCAGTCTTGGTACTTTGGCAATTCAGCGCATGTCACGGTTTTTGCGCAAATTGAGGTGACCGCCTGTGCTTTTGAGTCTCAGCAATAAGTTTTTGTTCGTCGCTAATCTGAAAACTGCATCGTCTTCGATCGAGCGCGCGTTTAAGCGGCAACGCGGAAATCGCGATTTCAAGGACGGAACTTGGAAAGCACGACCGGCTCACGCGATATCGCGGAAATTCGCTTGGGTGCAGAAATACGTGCCTTATGAGGACTTCTTCGTCTTTGGCGTGATTCGTGAGCCGGTCGATTGGCTTCTTAGTCTCTACAACTCACATAAAAAAGCCAGAATTCGATACACAAAAACACTCTACGAAGCTGATTAGCTTCACCGAGTTTTTGAATGAAAGTAAAATACGGGCGCAGATGGCGCCGCAATATCTTAAATTTGTTGACGATCAAGATCGCTTTCGCATTAATCACCTTATCGATTACGCCGAGTTGGAGAAGGGAATTTTCGTGTATATGTACGAAGCTCCATCTTGATGCGATTTCCCTCTCCAAGACCAATCGAAGTCCGCAAGTAACTACACGTGACATGGTCTCTGCAGCGGATATAAAAAAAATTGAGACAGAATATGCAGAGGACTATGCACTATTGCGCAACAGGCCACACGCGCTCTAGGACTCGCGCTAAAGGAGCGGCAATGACGAGCGTTTGTCTGTGTCGCCATTGCCCGTTGAAAACGGTCGAGCCGTAATGCAAAAAGCGTCGATGCAGTTGCCCAAGCATATCATCGCGTCAAACGAACACGGCACATATTGCGTTCCAGTCTCGTCCCAGGATCGTCCCGCTGCGGCCAGTGTCCTCGCTGGCAAGGTATGGGAGCGCAAAGACGATTGCGTATATGACAGAGCGCTGCGGCGACGGTGATGTTGTTCATGCTGGAACTTATTTTGGAGACTTTCTCCCGGGCCTTTCGAAGGCGCTCACACCGCACGCGCACTTGTGGGCATTTGAGCCTTCCGCGGAGAACTATGCTTGCGCTGAACGCACCGTCGAATTGAACGGTCTTGGCAATACAATGTTGTTTCATGCTGGTCTTGGCGAGCGAAGCGAGACCTCGGACGCTATGCACGGGCAGGCCCGGCAAACCTGCTTTGGGTGGTGCAAGCCGGTTTGTGAGGATTAGGCGTCCGGGGTATGTGCTTGAGGAGGTCCGTACGCTTGCCGTTGATGACATCGTCCCCGCCGATAGAAAGGTGACGATCATTCAACTCGACGTCGAAGGTTGGGAAGAGCATGCGCTAAAAGGGGCGCTCGGCACGATCCGACGAAATTTGCCCCTTCTGATTTTGGAAAATGCTCCGAAAGACGCAGTCTGGTTCGACAAGACAATACTCAAGCTGGGATATCAAAAAATGCAACGTCTGCCCAATAATTCCGTTTTGAGATCCTTAAGTGATTCCCAGTTTTCCTAAGTGGCCTCACCGGCTCTTCTCATGTATGTTTAAGGGGAAGACGCTGCCGTGGAGCGAGCTATGTTTAAATCAAAAATTAGCCATTTTTTGGCTTCTTGGGTCTTTCGACGGCACACGCTTTCAGCCACTGCAACAGTCAGGGTATTGCGGGTCTGGCGTCGCAAGTGGCCGAAGAAGGTGCAAATCCGGTGGAGTGGGGAAAATACACATACGCGGGTTTTGCAAAGGGTAGCCGTGTTGGTATCGTGGCGTCCTTCGGATTTCGGCAAGACACTAGGCGATCCGGTCACAATTTCTAATTCCAAGTATGCAAGCGGCAAGCTTCGCCTGGCTGCCAGCGAAAGCAACCTCTATGCAATTTGGGCACAGCATGAGGATGGTGGATTTGCACTGATGTTCACTAGGAGTATCAATCACGGATATGCGGGAAGCTGGTCTTCACCCGCTAATCTTGGCCTTTTCAAAATCAGCTTGATGCAAATAGCGGCGGATGGTGCGAATGTTCATATCGCTTATCTGCGCACAGATGGCGCGGTTGCAGTCTTGAACAGTTCCGACGGCGGCCAACATTTCTCCCAGCCGGTTAATATCGCGCCGGGTTGGGGTGAAGTCGTGCTGTCGAGCTTGGGCAAGAATGTCTTTTTATCCTGGAAATACGCCTTCTGAGTGGGCGTTTCGATGTCAGCGTGGCCGTCAGCCATGACGGCGGCACGACCTTCAGGGTTACTCCCATGAGCGGTAATCGACCGAGTAGTGCCAGAGAACCGATCTTCGCACTCGAACCTAAAAGTGGACGCCTATCTTTGATCTGGCGGGAAGATACGCCGATGCAGGGCATTTATCTTCAAAGTACAGATAGTGGCGATACTTGGAGCCAGCCTCTCGCAGTGGATACGCCGGCACGTCAGTTCATGGTCGAAGATGATGGCAGGTACATTTATGTTTCGTACCTGAAGAAGCTTATGTTGACGGCGTCGATGATTATCAAGTTTTCGTTGCCCTCTCTAATGATGGTGGCCACACATTTCCTCACCCGCAAAACTTAAGCGGCCCCACGGGTATTAGTACCTTAAGGATGATGAAGACCGACCGATGCCATGGATATCGAGCACGACCGGTGCTTATCGCCTAACGGGCGTGGAGCAGGACGGAGTCCATTTTTGGGATGGCAAGGGACGGGCATCTTCTACAATCCGTTTATCTAGGACCCGGAAACATGGCCGCACCAGCGTTTAACTCTGTGGTATGGCAGGCGCCTGAAGGCATAGAGAGCTTCGGCATTTGCCAGTAAATCGTATGCAGAGTTCGCTGAGGGACACAGTTGCAGAAGAAGGCGGTGCTGTCCCACTGACTTGGGCTAACGGATCCCAGCAACTGAATATCACCAATCTTGGCGATGCGCTCAGCCCGGTGATCGTTGCTGCACTGAGCGGCCTTCGTGTGAAATACATGCCGCGATCCTCGTCGCAGACCCGAATGTCAGCGATCGGTACGATCGGCCAGAAACTCGCGGGTGGCACGACGCATATTTGGGGAACTGGCTTCGATGCGACACGTAACGCAATGGATGAAAATCTACGATACTACATCCTGCCGCAAGACACGAAGCTGATCCCTTACGGTCTCCGTGGGCCGTTCTCCTCGTAAGGTACTGGCGAGACGTCGGCATCGACGCACCTGCGATCTTCGGCGGATCCTGCTTGGTTTTTACCGCGGATTTACGCGCCAAATGTGCCCAAGACCGTGGAGCTTGGCGTTGTTCTTCATCTCTCCGAATTGGAAGAACGATCCTGCGAATCCGGCCCCAAGTCCTGTTCTTAAACGCTATTCCCGCGGCGAAACCGATGCGGCCTCGATCAAGCTCATCAATACCTATCACCGGCCAAGTTACTCGGCGATGCGCGCCAAGCTCGACGAAATCCTGTCCTGCAAGCGCATCCTGAGTACAAGTTTTCACGGCATGATGCTCGCCGATACCTACGGCTTCCGTGCGCTTTCTTTTCGCCGCACGAAGGCGGCGGAGCGCTCATTGATTCTTTCGATCATGGTGACATGCTCAACCATCGATTCGCCGACTTTTATGGCGGCAGTTCCCGCAAGCACGTGCCGGCCTATCGTCAACGCAAAGGCAAAAGCACCGATTGGATGGACGTACTCCGCTTTATCGACAGTGCGTGGACACCCATGGAAGACAAATTCCTCGATCTTCTTGAAGCGTTTCCTCTTCCGCTTGCTGTGGACCCGGCGCGGGACCGCTGGGAGGTTCGCACAGATCTGAACGCCATTCCTTTCGCGGTCTGAAAAACATTTCCAGTCTGATTATCACGACAGATGACAACTCTGCGGGCTTCCTGTAAGCCCCACCGCCCATGAGCCAGACGCCCTGAAACCGAAGCCCAGCGCCGCCGTACGTTCGCGATCATCTCACATCCCGATGCCGGCAAGACGACGCTGACCGAGCAGTTGCTGCTGCTCGGTGGCGCGATCCGTGCTGCCGGGCAGGTGACAGGCGCGCGGGGGAAGCGCGGCGGCGCGCGCTCCGACTGGATGAAGATCGAGCAGGAACGCGGCATCTCCGTCACTTCAGCGGTGATGACGTTCGAATACAAGGACGCAGTGTTCAACCTGCTCGGACACGCCGGGCCATGAAGATTTCTCCGAAGACACCTATCGCACGCTGACCGCCGCCGACAGCGCGGTGATGGTGATCGACGCGGCGAAGGGCATCGAGGCACAGACGCGCAAGCTGTTCGAGGTGTGCCGCATGCGCGACATCCCGATCATGACCTTCGTCAACAAGATGGACCGCGAAGCGCGCGATACGTTTGAGTTGCTCGACGAAGTCTCCGATCAGCTTCAGCTCGATGTCGCGCCGATGGTGTGGCCGGCGGGCATGGGGCTGAACTTCAAAGGCATCTACGATCTCTATGCCGACAATTTCGCGGTCTATGGGGGGTGGTGTTGGCGGCGGCGGTGAGCGCATCGGCGGAAAACGCGCTCGGTTCGCTGTTGCCCGAAGATGTGAAGGCAAAGTTGGACGAGGAAGTCGAACTTGCGCGCGGCGGCCTTTCGCGTTTCGATCCCGCCGCCTATCGCGAAGGCAACATGACGCCGGTCTATTTCGGCTCGGCGCTGAAGCGTTTCGGCGTGATCGAATTGCTCGATGCTTTGTCGGAACAGGCGCCGCCACCGCGCGATCAGGCGGCAAAGGACGGCGTCGTCCATCCCGGCGATAAGGATGTCTCCGGTTTCGTGTTCAAGGTGCAGCGAACATGGACCCGAACCATCGCGACCGCGTGGGCGTTCCTGCGACTGTGTTCGGGCAAATTCCGGCGGGGCATGAAGCTCAAGCAATCCGGCACCGACAAATCCATAGGCATACACAATCCGATCCTGTTTCTTCGCCGCGGAGCGCGAGACGGTGGATGAGGCGTGGCCCGGCGACATCATCGGGATTCCCCAATCATGGCGTGCTGCGCGTCGGCGATACGCTGTCGGAGTCGGGCACGGTGACGTTCACCGGTATTCCGAACTTCGCGCCGGAAATCCTGCGCCGCGTGCGCCTCGGCGGATCCGATGAAGCAGAAACATCTGGCGCGCGCAACTCTCACATCGCTGGCGGAAGAGGGCGTGACGCAAGTGTTCAAGCCGATGATCGGCGCGCAATGGGTTGTGGGTGTCGTCGGGGCCGTTGCAGCTCGACGTGCTCAAATCGCGACTGGTGGCGGAATACGGACTGGACGCCGATCTTGAAGCCTCGCCTTACGATACCGCACGCTGGATCAGCGCATCGCCGGGCGATACCGAAAAGTTCATCGCCGCCAACCGCGGCCAGATGGCGGAAGACCGCGACGGCGCACCGGTGTTCCTGGCGAAGTCATCTTGGGAACTCGGATACCATCGCCGGCAAATTCCCCGACGTGAAATTCGCAAAGACTCGCGAACGCAGCGACGTACAGGGCGGCTTAGCTCACCGCGCCGAACTGCGCCGTCTCACATATGGCAGTACGAACAGATACACGCCGGTAAGGAAAAGCAGCGCGAGCGGGGATGAGCGGTAGATAATACACCCACTGCACCGGTTTCCGGCCCATCCCCAGCGCGATGAATATTCCGATCGGGAATTCAGCGTGAAAATCAATGATATCCAGCGGTGCATTTGCCGCATCCAGCCGCTCCAGCCCATTCGAACCTCCCCGACAATGCGCCGCATCAATCGGCGCGCGACAACACCTGATCCAGTTCCCGAGGAAATTCTTCCAGCCATAGGTCGCGCCCGCAAAAGCCTGCGCCTGATCGCGCCCAAAGCCCGATTGCTCCACACGCAAATGCGTTCCCCGTAGCGGTCGGCGTCAGCGTGAAGGTCACGGCGGTGCCGACGCCCATCGAACCCCACGTGTAGGAGAGCGATCTGATGGGATCGATCCCGGTCACTTCGCAATCGATCACGCCGCTCCAGCCTGGTTGCGGGTCCATGCGAAACTGGAAGTGATGTGCCAACGTCCAGCTTGAAGTCGTTCTTCATCAGCCACTCTTCGATCAGGTGCTGGTTGCCGTGAGCGCGCGCCAGAGTTTTTCCGGCGGATGAGGAAAGGTCGGCGTTCGACAACGACAGACTTTGTTTCGGCATCGGTATTCATTGATCCATTCTCCGCAAAAGGGTCTTCGAGGACGTCGAACTTCTTTTCCAGAAACCCGTCATCCCTGCTGGTCCAATCGATGAGGGGGGGCAAGTGCGCCAAGCTGCGCGCTGTAGTGAGTCTGCCGCCCCTCGTGGCGGTTGCGCACGAGCTTCGCCTTTTTTAGGATAGCGAGATGTTTTGAGACGGGCCGGTTGCGAGATTGTGTGCCCCGCGCCGTCAGCGCCGCGACAGTCCTGCTCGCCCTCGCGGCACAGGCGCTCGAATATCGCCCGGCGGGTGGGGTCGGCCAGAGTCCGGAAGAGCACGTCCTGTGTGTTCGGCATTTATTCATAACTACATGGCTATGGATATATACATAACTATGTAGTTATGGATGTCAAGCGTAAATGGTGGAGATGCGAAGTGGATCAGCGCGGGCGCGCCAGAAGCCTGTAAGGCGTCGGCGGCGCCTTGCGGCACCTGGTCGAACGCGTCCAGGCGCACGGCCGCGTTGCCGTTGCGCGCGGTGAGGACGGCGAGGGCGGAGAACGTCGCGCGGTCAAGGCCCGATCCCTTGCACGCGACGGCAAGCGATTGGCCGGAGATGTCGGCGAGAATGTCGGTCGCGGTCGGTTCCGGCAGCGCCAGCATTTCCGCAAAGGCGCCATTGAACTTGCGTTCATCGTGCGCGCCGCGTGGACGAGCTCGCCCGCATCGACCGCAACGCCTTTGCCAAATTCCGCATCCATCACGTCGTTCAGGGCGAGAATGCGTGAGCGCAATTTCTGCGGCGCTTCCACGAAAAATTCGTTGAGCAGCGAAACCGGAAGCTCGTCATGTCCTTCGAGCCGCGCCGCGAGCGCCGCGCGGGCCGGGTGCATCGACTTCGCGCGCGGTTTTTTCGAGCAGCGCCTCGAACGGTGTGCGCATCGCCTGCGCCCAGTCTTTGGGCCAGTCGAGCAAAAGATCGGCAAGCTCGTTCAGCAGCGCGGCGCGGCCTGCGGAACCCTGGGCCGCCAGTTCAACCAGATAATTCAATCGTTCGCGGGGAGTTTGCGCCATGCGCGCAACCTAGGGCCCCAGGCGTTAAGGATTGGGTTGGCCTTAGTTCCCCGCGATCGCCCAGTTGTCGGGATAGAACCCGTTGAAGCTGGTGCGCAGCGCGATCGAATACGCGCCGATGGAATCGAACACGACGAAATCGCCCGCCGCGATGCTCTCCGGCAACATCACCGGCCGCGGCAACACGTCGAGCGTGTCCGCAGGTCGGCCCGTAAACGCGAAACGCTTTCTTGTCTCCCGCCAGCGGCAACGCGCGGTTCTTGGCGTCGAGCGAATAGGCGCGCGACGCATACTCCGCCGTCCACCCCGGGCAACGTCAGCTCGTCGAAGCTGCCATAGACGCCGTCGTTCATGTAGAGGCTGTCGCCCTTGCGCAGGATCACCTGGTTGATGAGCGTCACACCTTCCGCGATCAGCGCGCGGCCCGGCTCGCACATCACCGGCGGAACCTTTTCGCCGAAGGTCGCGAGCGCTTCCTTGATCGTGCCGAAATACCATTGGTACGGCGGCACATCGTTGCCGAGATAGGGGCCTGGAAATCCGCCGCCCATGTCGAGCGCCTGAATCTCCACGCACGCCGCCGCCGCGGTGCGCCGCGCCATTTCCAGCGCCTGCGCATAGGAGAACGGCGAAAGGCATTGCGAGCCGACATGGAACGTCATGCACGGCGCTGCACCCGATTCCGCCACGCGCTTGAGCAGCTTCACGGCGTCTTCCTGCGTCCGCGCCGAACTTGCTCGACAGTTCGATCAGCGCGCCGCCCAAGGGCGTGGCGATGCGCACAAAGATGCGGATCTTTTTCGGCTGCTTGATCTCCGACAAAAGCTTTTCAAGCTCGAACTCGCAATCGACGACATAGTCGGTGACGCCGAACCTCTCGAACGCGGCCTTCGCGCTGCCCACCTGGGCGCCACCGGCGCCATGAAGTGACAGATC
Organism: Rhizomicrobium sp.; assembly: GCA_037201525.1. Lineage (GTDB taxonomy): Bacteria > Pseudomonadota > Alphaproteobacteria > Micropepsales > Micropepsaceae > Rhizomicrobium. The sequence continues at coordinate 52,585 of JBBCHP010000040.1, forward strand.
GCGTCCGGGAATTTGCCGCGCACCAGTTCGATCTCCGGCAGCGACGCGGTGTCATAATGGCGGATGCCCGCGGCCCATACCTGATCCAGAACCAGCGGCGCGGGGTTCGCCTTCACCGCATACATCGTGTCGCCGGGAAACTGGTCGAGGAAGCGCTTCGCGGCCTCCGCAAAGCGCGCGGGATGCAGCACATAGACCGGCTCTGTGGGTTTCAGCCGCTCGATCACCTTCTCCACGCTGGCAAAGCGCGGCAGCAACGGCTCGATACGCGTGTTGATCGTCATGGACGGATGCCTGAAATCGCGCCGCCTGTTTGCGTCAGCGATGTGTCAGGGTCAAGACGGCGCAGCGATTTCAAGACCTAGACTTGGCATTCCCAAAACCCCAACCGCTTGAGATTTGAAATCGCGTTCTCAACAAAAATCACTGACCAGTATTCTCCCACTTTCGTCATGGCCGGGCCTGACCCGGCCATCCAGAAGCGAGCTTGCGACCCTTGGATGGCCGCCTCAAGGGGCGGCCATGACGAATGGGATAGATGTCTCCCATTTGAACCGCGTGTTTTCGAGGGGGGACCCCTTCAAGCCTATGCAACAGAGCACAAGATGTTGCGGTTGCGGCGAAGGGCGAGCAGTTGTTTTTCATTTTGGCGTGATCCCCCGCCCCCCTCTCCCTTATCTCTCTTTATTCGAACCACGACTTCTTGGAAGGGAGGCCCCTTCACGTTTATGCAACAACGCTGCGTCAACTCTCCTCGTTCGGCTAAATCAGCTTTATGAGGTGGTGATGGCGGCACGCCGGATCAAGAGGGCGTGCGACATCTTCTCGCCAAGCGGGAGGCGGCGGATTAGGATCGTATCGTTTGATGGCGGGGATTGTTTCGATGACTCCGGTTTTGAGACTTGCGCTGTTGGCAGCGGGCTCTGTTCGCCGCCTGTCCGGCGAACGCCGCTGTCGAGATTTCCACCAAGCCGACGCAGAACATGACCTGCTCTGCTGGCGTGTGTACGCCGACAGCGGGGGAAAGCCGGTGCTGAACATCAGCGATCTGGATGGGATGCTGGCGAGTGGCGATACGACGGTCAAAAGCACAAGCCTAAATCCCGATATCGAGATCGACGACAAACTCTCTTGGTCCAGCACACACCAGCTGACGCTGGATTCCCTATCACGCCATTGCCTTCACACAAGCCGGTCATCGTGCTTGCGGCAGGCACCTTGACGATCAACGACCAATGACGGCGGCACGGGGCGGCGACTATCGCTTCTTCGGCAAAGGACATGTCGAGTTCAAGGATGCTTTGAACGGCAGCCTGTTCATCAACAACGAACCTTATCATCTCGCCAAGACGATGAAGCATCTGATCAAAGCCGCCCACGGCGGAAACGCGGGCTATGTCGCTCTAGCAGGAGATATCAATGCCAAGGGTGAGGCTTATACACCATCGCCCATTTCCTGTGTTTGATCAGAATGTTCTTGAAGGGCTAGGCAACACCATCTCCAACCTGACCATCACTGACGGGAATGGACTTGTCGGTGAACTGCAAAGCGGCTTCAGTGGTCCAAGCGTGATCCGAGATCTTGGTCTGCTGTCGGTGAACATCAATTCGACTGCACCATCGACAGGTGTAGGCGCGCTGACGGGTGGCGGTAACGGTCTGATCGAATACTCCTACGCGACTGGACAAGTGTCGGCGAGTGGCAGGCTGTCCTTTGCAGGGGGGCTGGTGGGGGGCAGTATAGGAACAGTCAAAAGCTCTCACGCAGACGTTACGGTGTCAGGTAGCCGGCGAGGTGGCAGCCGTCGGCGGTTTGGTGGGGCTGACCGAAGGAGTTTGCAGTCCCTGTTCGGGTCTAACCGACCAATCTTACGCGACCGGCACGGTTACCGGCACTGACGGCATGATGGCGGGCGGGGCTCGTCGGAGAGAACCTCGGCGGTGTAATTACCAATTCCTATGCGACGGGAAGCGCCACCGCGGGAACAATGCCTTTGCAGGCGGACTGATCGGCGGAAATATCGATAATCCCGAGGAGCAGGCACATCCCGTTGTCTCTAGTTCATACTCACTGGCACGGTGTCAGGCGGGGACAGGAACAGACGTCGGCGGACTGATCGGCGAGGACACAGCGCCGGCATAAAATCACAGACGCCATATTGGGACCTGGACACCAGCGGCATCAGCAATCCGGCGCAAGGCGCGGGCAACCAGGCGAGCGACCCCGGCATCACCGGCCTGACGACGGCCCAGTTCCAATCGGGACTGCCTGCGGGATTCGATCCGGGCATCTGGAAACAGAACGCCAAGCTCAACAACGGCTATCCCTACCTGATCGACAACACGCCGCCGCGGTGAAATAGGGTCCGGCTTGTGAGCCGCATCACGATTATTCAGCGCGCAAACGAAAAACCTGGAACGGCCCTTGATATTCTGCGGGCGATCTTGTGCCCGCTGCCGTCTGCGCATCGCTTGCGATCTGTGATAAGGTGAAGGCGATTTCGAACGTAACGCGCACCATAGGAGGCGATTTCATGAAGATCACAAACATATCGAAAGTGACGATCATTGCGGCATCGCTCGCGGTTCTGGGCGGCGTCGCGCTGGCCGCACAGGACAGATCCGCGCTGAAGATTCCGGACGGTCTCGCATTCGCCGAGTTCAAAGGCTACGACACCTGGCAGACCGTTGCGGTGAGCGCGACGGAAAACAGCATCAAGGTCATTGTCGCAAACCCCACGATGATCGCCCGCTTACAGGGATGGCATTCCCGGCAACGGCAAACCGTTCCCCGAAGGCTCCAAAGTCGCGAAGATCGAATGGGTCAACAGAAGAATCCGGTTGTCGCCTTATTTCGTGGAAGTTCCCGGCGCTCTGAAGACGCTCGCGTTTATTGAGAAAGACACCAAGCGGTTTCCAGACACGCATGGATGGGCGTATGCGCAATGGGCCTTACGATCCGAAATCGGATTCGCTGCAGCCCCAACGCGCCGTTGTCCGCGAGCGGGCACACCTGTGGATATTCGTGTCACTCGGCGGTCCAGAAGAACGATTACATCTTCACGGCCTATCCGAAGCGGTAAGCACACCGTATTGCGTCAACCCGACATGCGTTTCGTCATGGCTTCCGGGAATGCGATCCAGGCGTGGCGCATGTCGTCGGATACGGATTGATCGGCATCGGCAATTTGGGATCGGCGAACGCGCCAGCGGCGACGCCGATCATGTCCGGCTTGCGCGACGGTTCCAATAGATCGATGCGCCGCAATCCGGGCAGAAAGTGGAACAGAACCGCGAATCCACTGTCGGCGTTGCGGCTGAAGGTTTTCTCGCGGCCCTGGCGCGCACGCGTTCGCGCGGATAGAACGCCGGCAATGCCGAAGGCGCTTCCCGTGCGCCTTCGGCATTCGTTGCAATGGCAGATCGAAACCTTGTCGGCGCCGCCGTCGCACAGCGCACGAAGCTGACCGCAGCTGCAATGGGCGAGCCGCGCCTCCATCGCGTTACGGCCGGATGCAGGCCCAATCCGTCTCGGCGGTTTCCTCGATCACGACGGTGACGTAGCAATAGCCGAGCTTGTAGTTGAAACAGCGGCTCTTGACCTTGCCCTGCAGCGGCACGTGACGGATGTCTTTCTCGCCGGGGAAATCGACGTAATCGCCCACATTGGGGATCAGCGCGAACTGGCGTCTCGTCGACCCTCGACATCCACGGCGGCGTGCATGGTCGTGTTGTCGACCAGGCTTTTTCCGTCCTTGGCGAGCAGGCGGTAATCGATGCCGTATTTCATGGGTCGTCCTTCAGGCGGTGGCTGGTTCTATCGTTGCAGCCGGAGTGCGGATGTCAATTCCCAATCACGTTTAATGGGCGCGTCAATGCGCGGGCGGGGGGCGCGGGCGGTTTCGCGGCGTTCGCAGGGCGGCGGCGGCGGGGCGGCCGGCGGCATCGCCATCTTCATCGGGCCGTCCAGGATCGCGCGTTGCTCCGGCGTCAGCACGGCATAAAACGCTTTCGCCGCGGGATATTCCAGGCGCAGGCCGTCCAGCGTCGCGGACACCATCGTGATCTGGTTGTGGATGCGGTCCGGCACCGGCCGTGGCCCAGCCCGGTCGGCGGTGGCGGGCAGGGGGCGGCATCCCACAATTTGAGGCGCGCCTTGCGCCAGTCCTGAAATAGCGGCTTCTGCGCGTCGGTCAGCTTGAGCGAGGCGCCAAGCATTTCCAGACTGGCGAGCTGCATCTTGTCCTTCATCTGGCACATCTGCGCCATGTCGGGCGGCCCCTTCTGCGCCGCCCGGCGGCGCGGGGCGGGGGTGCCTTTCATGACCGTATTGGCCGGCGGATCGGCGAACGCCGCGAGGGAGAGAAGAACGCCAGCGGCCGTGAGGCAAAGAACGTTGCGCAAGGAGCACCTTTTTCGATTGGGCGCACTGCTCTAGTCAGAAATCGCCGCGCCGTCAAAGCGGGGGCAGATTGGGGTAGTGGGTCAGTTTGAATTTTCGGGAGGAGGCAGAGGCGGAACTGGAAGTTCGAAATTACAACGGCTTTCGACATTTTGCGATTGCACGTCATATTCCAGATTGACCTGCATGCAGCCACCGTCGGCGATCCCAATCGGCATTGCTCTCCGGCACAATATGGATTCCGCTGGTCACTCTTCGATGCTCGGCTTTTTGCACCTGCGGTGAGACAAACGTGCCTATAATAACCTTCCGTCCGGCGTGCATAGTGCCGTAATAGAATCTCGAATAATCGCCGATGGAGCCGAACTCCTTAGGCAGTTCCAGTTTCAGCGCAAGCGCATCGATGTGTGAGATTGTCTGTGCGTCAGGCGTCCATTCGTTGGGGGTCAGTCGGATTTGACGCAATGCCGCTCCATGCGGGAAAGGCCGCAAATACGACAACAAGCCCCAGCCGCCGCAATAGTCTTACGAGCAAGTCATCTCCCATATCTCGATCATAGCAGCGGCGTCCGAGATGCCCTACAGCGGCTTTCTACCACAGCGCGGGGTAGCCATCAGCTTTAAATTTTTGGCGCGTGTGATCTGCCCGACGCCGGCTTATAAATTAGATCGAACGCTTTGAGCGTTGCGGGATACACCGCCTGATAAGTCCAATCATTATGGTGAGTATCGGTGTATTTTGCGACACCAATTCGTAGACCGTGGGAGATACCCCCGGAGTTTTCCAATTCGATCAAGAGTTTCACAGTGGCAGGTACGTCCTCGGTATAGAGGTAGAGATTGTAGGTGCCGCTTCCAATATCGTTGCCGTCAAAAGAGCAGATGCTCGCACAAGCTCGATCAACACGACTTTCCATCGCCATATTTTGGATGCCGGAAGTTATCGCGCCAATTATTACTTCGATTCGCGATTCTGTTGCGGGAGGAGGTGCTAGTCAGCCACTGCGCAACGACCTTGAGTATCGTCAGGCCGGATTTCCCTCTGTTGAGAGCAGGCAGCAAGAGTGCACAACAGCACAATTGGAAGCCCTCTTAAGCGCATTGTCCTGCTTTCTATTTATGAGGCCAACATTTCTGAGGCCGCCTCGCGCTCCTTAATCTTCGCCACCATAAACATTTTGGCATTATCTATCTTCTCTCAAAGGGGGGATTAGCGGGCGCGCAACTCACGGATTGTTTTTCTTGCCGTCGGCGGAGGGTTGATACGGGTGGGTGATTTCGTTCATCGCGCGGTGAAAATCTTCCAATCGGAAATCCTGGCGCACCTCGAACGCATCGAAGCCCGTGCGCACCATGAAGGCGAGCTGGTCAAGCAGGAAATCGCCGGTCGCGCGGATTTCGCCTTTGTATCCAAACCGTGTGCGCAGCATCCGCGCCCACGAAAACGCGCGGCCGTCGCGGAATTTCGGAAACTCCCAGAACCACGACGGCGAGGCGGTGATGATCGGCCTTCAGCACGGCGGGATTTTCGTTCGACGCCAGCCGCACGCCGACAAGCGCGCGATGTGCGAACAGCGTGTCGCGCTCGCCCTGAAACCGCGCCAGCGTGACGATCACGCCTTTCTCGTCCGGATAGGCCTTGCCGTCCGGCACGAAGACGAACGGGGTCTTCGACGAATTGATCTCCCTTAATAAGCGGCATGGAGATCCTGTCTGTAGGCGACGTTCTTGAACGGCACGATGCCGACGCGGCGATAGGTGTCGAGGAATCGTTCGCCGCCCTGACGCAAATTTAGATAAGCGCCGATCACGCGCTCCACCGCATCGGCGATCTCGTCCTTGCCGAAGCCGGGGCCGAGGATTTCGCCGATGCTGGCGTCTTCCGCGCCCGAGCCGCCGAGCTGAAGCTGGTAATACTCCACGCCCTTCTTGTCGACGCCGAGAATACCGATGTGACCCGCGTGATGATGGCCACAGGCATTGATGCAGCCGGAGATCTTGATCTTCAATTCACCGATGCTGTGTTGCCGGTCGAGATCGGCGAAGCGTTCGGAAATCGTTTGCGCAATCGGAATCGAACGCGCATTGGCGAGATCGCAATAGTCGAGACCGGGGCAGGCGATGATGTCGGTGATGAGCCCGGCGTTCGGTGTGGCGAGGCTGAGCGCTTTCAGTCGCGCGTGGATCGCGGGGCAAGTCGCGTTTGCGCACATGCGGGCAAGACGAGATTCTGTTCGTGGCTCACGCGGATTTCGCCGATGCCGTACTGATCCATCAGATCGGCAATGGCATCCATCTGCTCGGCCGTGGCGTCGCCCGGCACGCCGCCGATGGGCTTTAAGGAAATCGTCGCGATGGCGTAACCCGGCGCACGGTGCTGCACAACATTGGTCTTCACCCAGTTCCGGAATCCGGCATCGCCTTCCGGCATTTCGTCGGAAAACGCTTCGAACGCGGGCGGCGCGAAATAGGCATCGATGCGATCAAGCTCTTCCTGCGGTACCTGCAACGTGCCGCTCTTTTTTATCTCTTCGAACTCGACCATCGCCTGACGGCGCATTTCGTCGGGGCCAAGCGCGTTCGCCAAAATCTTGATGCGCGCCTTGTAGATGTTGTCGCGGCGGCCCTTGCTCGTTATAGACGCGCATCACGGCTTCGAGGAACGCGAGGATGTCCCTGCTTGGCGACGAACTCGCCGATAACGTAGCCGATATACGGCGTGCGCCCCATGCCGCCGCCGACCAGCACTTGTATCCCGTCTCGCCCTTGTCGTTCTTCACGATCTCGATGGCCATGTCGTGGAATTTCAGCGCCGCGCGGTCGTGCGGGCTGCCGCTCACCGCGATCTTGAACTTGCGTGGCAGAAACGAAAATTCGGGATGCAAGGACGACCATTGCCGGACGATCTCGGCGACGGGCCGTGGGTCTTCGACCTCATCGGCGGCCGCTCCTGCAAAATGATCCGCGGTGACGTTGCGGATGCAGTTGCCGCTGGTCTGGATCGCGTGCATCTCGACCGTCGCAAGATCGGCCAGAATGTCCGGCACCATCGACAAGACGCGGCCAGTTGAACTGAATGTTCTGCCGCGTGGTGAAGTGGCCATAGCCCTTGTCGTATTTGCGCGCGCGATGTGCGCCTGCATGCGCAGTTGCTTCGCGTCCATCGTGCCGTAAGGCACCCGCGACGCGCAGCATGGTAGGCGTGAAGCTGTAGATAGAGACCGTTCATCAGCCGGAGCGGCTTGAACTGGTCTTCGGTCAGTTCACCGGAAAGGCGGCGCGCGACCTGCCCGCGAAAACTGCGCCACGCGCTCGGCGACGAAGCGCGCATCGAATTCGTCATATCGATACATCGAAAGAGTCCCATGGAGGGCATTTCTTCTTTTACCTCCCCCTCTGTGGGGAGGTCGGAATGCGAAGCATTCCGGGTGGGGGGGCCGCTGCATCTGCAAGCTCCGTCCCCCACCCGACGTGCTCGCTATCGCTGCGCGCGTCGACCTCCCCACAGAGGGGAGGGTTAGAGGATGTGCCTGTTTGCCCAGATCGTCGCGCACGCTTTGGCCCCCGCCGCGCGGATGATCTCGCGCTCTTTCACCGGTTGAATGCCCGCCGCATCGACGCGCACGTCGAACAGATATGGGTTCACCACGACGTTGCCGGTAACGAAGGGTCTGGGATGCGGCGAGTGCGGCGTCGGCAGGCGCAGCCTCGGCGAAAACCTCGCCGTCTTTCAACGCCTCGACCCACGCGCCCGCTTTCCAATAGAGCACGTCGCCGTCGGTCAGGCGGTTGGGCAGTCAGCATCTGGGGAACGGGTGCGGCCATAGGCATAGGTCACACCTTGAGGCCAGTAAATCAAGACTCACAGAAGATTTGTGTCCTTTAATAATAACTACAAATCGTAAAAGTGAAATAAAGGATGGATAATCTCCGGGATTTCCGGGAATGTCGCTCCGTCGAAGCCGGGGCGGGCGATGGTCGAAGACAACAAGGCGCTGGAAGGCGCGCCGGGCATACCTGCCGCCATGGCGATGGGGCCGGACAGCGCACGCGCCAACACTTATCTCGACGAGCAGAACAGACTTACACGTCTTCAGATCGAACAGAATCAAGGAAGAGAACGACACACGCCGTCACATCCTGAAGCTCGAGCGCGCAAGCGTGGCGATGAAAGTCGCGTTCGAACTTGCGGTCGCCATCATCGTCACGATCATCGCGATCGGACTCGGCGGCGCGATCTGGGGCGCGGCCACCGACAATGGATTGGTCGTCGAGTCTTTTTCCGTTTCCGCCCGATCTGGTGAACCGCGGACTGACGGGCGACGTCGTGGCGGCCAAGCTGCTCGACAAATTGTCGTGGCTGCAATCGCAGACCGTGTCCAGTCGCGCGCCTTCGAGCTACGCGAACAAACTGGGGCAGCGACATCAAACTGCAGATCCCCGACACCGGCGTTTCCATCGGCGAGTTCAATCGCTCGCTGCATCACATGGCTCGGCCATCAGACGCGCATCACTGGCGAGATCTACCGAACACCGGCAGGCCTCGCCGTCACCGCGCGTGCGGGCAGCGACACGAGCCCGACTTTCACCGGCAGCGACGCCGATCTCGACAAGCTGATCCGGCAGGGCGGCCGAGTCTGTCTATCACGCGACACAGCCTTACCGTTACGCGGTGTATCTCGCGAATGTCGGCCGCACGAAGGAAGCCGAAGCCGCCTATCTCGATCTGATCGCGAACGGTTCCGTCAAGGATCGCGCCTGGGCCCATATCGGCATCGAGAACATTTATAGCAGCCGCGGCGACAGGCCCCGCGCGCTCGCGATGCTGAAAGCCGCTTGGCGCTCAAGCCCGGCTTCATCATGTCCTATGTCAACGAGGCCGGGCTCGAAGGCCAGTTTCAGCATGACGAGCAGCCTTAATCGCGATCCGCAACGCGGTCGCGATCGCGCGCGGGGCCGCGCGACCCGGATCTGAGCGGCATTGCCTGGACGATCAGTCATCTCACAGAGCGAGTCGAGCCTTGCGTCCCAGTCTCGGGGCCTACAGGGACCAGCTCCGGCTCGACGGCCAGATCCAGGTACTTCCCGGACTTCAACAACGCGGTCGAGGAACGCGCGCCAAAGCGACGTGACAACCTATGCGCAGATGCACGATGCCAAAGCATCGGAGGCCGCGTTCGATGCGCTTCCCAAGGCCGTCAACGATCTCACCTCCCTGCAGCGCGACGGAACGCATTCGTTCGCGCAGCTTTTGCTGAACAAGCCCGATCTCATCCTCGCCAGTTCTGGCCTCTCGCGGCCTATGCCGAGGCGCTGAAAGGAGACTTCAAAGGCGCGCATGCCCTGATCGACAAAACGCCGGTCGATTGCAACCAGTGTCTGCGCATGCGGGGACAGATCGACATGCTGGAAAAGAATTGGGGCGGCGCAGGTTACTGGTTCGCGCGTGCCGTGCGCGATGCGCCGTCTGCGCCTTTTGCCTATGACGATTGGGGCCACATGCTCCTGACGAAAGGCGACACCGACGGCGCCATCGCAAAACTCGAAGTCGCGCATGTCAAAGGCCCGCACTTCGCCCGATCCCCTGGAGATGTGGGGCGAAGCGCTGCTCGCCAGGCACCAGCCGGAAGAGGCGCTCTCCAAATTCGAGGAGGCAGACAAGCACGCGCCCAACTGGGGGCGGCTGCATCTCAAATGGGGCGAGGCTTTGTGGGGGGTGGGCAGGAAAGACGAGGCGAAAAAGCGTTACGCCATCGCGTCCGGTCTCGATCTGACGCCGTCCGAAAAATCTGAGCTCGCGCGGATGATGCATGGCTGACGATCCGGACAACACAGAGTCTGCGTCCGGCGGCGATACGCTTGCGGCGCAGATCGCGATGACCGGCAACGCGAGCCGCGAAGCGCGCGAGTATCTGCGCAAACAATCGCGCATCGCCGATCTCACCATCGACCACGCTGCAGAAAAAGGACGAGTTCGAGCTGTCGCATCTGCGCTTTCGCCGCTTCAGCGATTATGCGCGTTTCTCCTTGGAGCTTGCGGGCTTCCTCGTGGTGCTGCTTGTCGTTTGCGGCCTTGGCTCGATGGTCTGGAACGCCAGCCGCGAACGCGGGCTTGTGATCGACGCCTTCTCCGTGCCGCCGGAGCTTGCGCAGACAGGGATGACGGGCTCGGTCGTCGCCAACCGGCTCATCGACAGGCTCGGCCGGCTTCAGGCGTCGATCTTCTCCGTCATCCAGGGGGGCGAAACCTATCGCCGCGACGCCAGCGGAGGCGCCCGCGTGGAAATCCCCAATACGGGAATCTCCATCGATGAATTGCAGCGTTATCTGCGCGATTGGCTGGGACATGAGACGCATGCGACCGGCGAAGTCGTGCGCACCGTCAGGGGCTGGTCGCTGACCGTGCGCTATGGCGACCAGCCCGGCGCTACGCTTGAAGGCTCCGATCTCGATGCGTTGATCGGCCAAGGCGCCGAGCGGCTCATGGCGCAAGCACTGCCTTATCGTTACGCGGAATATCTCGCGCGCCACCAACGCGCTGCGGAAGCGTTGGCGCTGCTGCCTTCCATCGCGACGCATGGCAGCGCCGTCGAACGCGGACGCGCCTATTCGGCTTGGGCAACGGTGTATTTCTATCAGGGCGACATGACGCGCGCCGTGCAGAAGGCGCAGCAGGGATTGGAAGCCGATCCGGACAATCCCACCCTTTATGGATTTCTCAGCGCGGGGGGAAGCAATATCGGTCACGAAGAGACCGCATGGAGCGCCGGTGGCAACGTCTCTTCGCATATACATGGCGAGGTGGCGGACAGTCTCGATCCGGCAGTCACATCCGTGTTGCCGCTGCTCTTCGGCGCCTATCGCGCTGAATTTTCCGGTGACTACGATGCGGCGCTTGCCGAATGGTCGCGCCTCTCCGGAATGGACACGACGGCGTACGATCCCGCGGCGCGCGCTTCTGACACCGCTGCGATCCATGAACTGGCTCGGGCGCGCTCAATCGCCGCTTCGATTCCGGCGAAAGACCGGAGTGGCAAGCCCAATTATAACGTCCCGCTGGAACGGATGATCCTCGCATACAACGTTGGCGATTGGAGCAGCGCTGTGCGTGCGGGCGCGGATACAGAGGCTGTTCTGAAAACGCAACCCGCGCTTCGTTGGGAGAGTGTCGTCTTCGTCTGGCCGCTTTGGGCCGAGTCCATGGCGCGCGGCGGGGATTTCGCCGGCGCCGAAGCGCTGATCGCGAAAACGCCCGTCGATTGCGACGATTGCGCGCGAAAGCGCGGGCGCATTGCCATACTGAAACACGATTGGGCGGGCGCTGCGCGCTGGTTCGCGCTCGTCTCGGCACGCTCGCCGCACATTCCCTTCGCCGATGCCGATTGGGGGGCGATGCTTTTGCGCCAGGGCGAATACGGCGCTGCGATCGCGAAATTCGAGATCGCACATCGCAAAGGCCCGCGTTTCGCCGATCCGCTGGAGATGTGGGGCGAGGCTTTGATCGCCAAGAACCGCTCCGATCTGGCGCTGGCGAAGTTTGAAGACGCGGGCAAAACCGCGCCGAACTGGGGCCGCCTCCATTTGAAATGGGGCGAGGCGTTGTGGTGGAGCGGCAAGAAAGACGAGGCCCTGAAGCAGTCGAGATTGCATCCAAGCTCGATCTCACGCCTGCTGAGGCGCTGGAAGTCACGCGCATGAAGGCTGGGCATGGCGGATGACGAAATCGGCGACGGCAAAGGACCGTCCGGGCGCCCCGATGCGGCGGCTATTCATGCTGCGCTGAGCGGCGGCTCCGAAGAGGCGCGCGAATATCTGCGCAAGCAAAGCCGTCTTGCCGATCTTCAGATCGCCGATCTGGAGCGTGAGGACAAAATCCGTCACCAGTCGCTGCGCATTCATCACATCGGCGATCTTCTGAAGCTGGGCTTCGAGCTTGCGGCGGCGCTCGTGGTCCTAGCGGTTGTCGTCGTCGCGGGCGCGGCGGTCTGGTCTGCGGCCCATGACGACAGCGTCGTGATCGACGCGTTCCGGATGCCCGCCGACATCGCGCAGCGCGGAATGAGCGGCGATGTCGTTGCAAACCAGTTTCTCGACCGGCTGGCGCAATTGCAGGCTGAGACCGATTCCAGCCGCGCGCCGGGCACCTATGCCAGCGATTGGGGCAAAGATATCAAAGTCGAGATTCCGAACACCGGCGTCTCCATCGGCGAGGCTTATCGTTATCTCGCCGGCTGGCTTGGCCATCAGACGCATATCTCCGGCGAGGTCTGGCACACCGAAGACGGCATCGCACTCACCATTCGCACCAACAACAATTCCAGCCTCGCTTTCGCGGGGCGTGAGCGCGATCTTGGTGCGCTTCTCATGCACGCGGCCGAAAGCGTTTATGGTCAGACACAGCCGTATCGCTATGCGGTTTATCTGACGATCCATGGGCGCGGCGCGGAGGAAGAGAAAATCCTGCGCGGCCTCGTGCTTGACGGTCCCGACAGCGAAAAGCCCTGGGCCTATACATTGTGGTCCTTTTCCGCGACCGGCGCAGAAGCATTGCACCGCGCGCGTGAGGCGGTCGCGCTTGCCCCCGATCTTCCGCTTGCGCTGAACAATCTGTCCGATCTGGAAGCCTGGGCAGGGCATGACGAACGCGAGCTTCAGGTATCGCGGGCGACACAGCGCGCGTTGGGCGGCCGTGGCGCGACCCTTGTCATCCCGCGTGCTGCCGCCGTGATCGGCGTCCAGTCCGACGCCGATATTTCCGAAGAGTCCGGAGATTTTCCAAAAGCGCTTGCGGCTTATGAAAAGCTTGCCAGCATGCCGGATTTCGAGGGGTCTCGTTCGGTTGCCCACATCATGGGTGCCGCGGATGCCGCCATCGGCCACGACCTCGCACGCTCGCACCGTTTTCTGGAAGCCTACCGCGATGTGGACCAGGTTGCGCACGCCACCATCGGGTATGGCTGGCAGCTCCCAAATTTCCGTTTCGCCCAGTTCGAGCAGTTCGTGGCTGTGGGAGACTGGACATCGGCGCGCGCGGACATCGAAGCGGCCCTGGCGTCGCCGGAGGCCAAAGGCGTGGCAACGCAAACATTTCTCCCTGCGCAGGTGTGGCCGTTTCTGGCGCTTGCAGAGGCGAAAACCGGAGACCTGAACGCCGCAAGACATGAAATCGATAGGACGCCGCTCGATTGCTATCTGTGCCTTCGTGTGCGCGGGCAGATCGCGGCAGAGCAAAAAAACTGGAACGGTTCGACGGGCTGGTTTGCACGCGCGGTTTCGTCGGCGCCTTCCATTCCCTTCGCGTATTCCGAATGGGGCCGGATGCTGATGGCGAAAGGTGATCTTGATGGTGCCGTCGCGAAGTTCGAGATCGCCCATAAGAAAGGCCCGCACTTTGCCGATCCGCTCGCGATGTGGGGTGAAGCACTGATCGCAAAGAACCGCTCCGACTTGGCGCTGGCGAAATTCGAGGAAGCCGGCAAATACGCACCGCATTGGGGCCGGCTGCATCTCAAATGGGGTGAGGCGCTGTGGTGGGCCGGGAAACACGACGAGGCGAAGAAGCAGTTCGTGATCGCCGCGCCGCTCGATCTGACAGCGTCAGAAAAATCCGAACTCGCGAAAGTGAGCACGCATGGCTGACGATATTCTCGACGCGCAGAGCACGGCCGAAGACGCATCGGAAACCAACGCGGCCGCTGTCGCGCTCGCGCTCGACGGGGCGTCGACGCGGCCGGAGCTTTCGGGTGCGATCGCCGCGTTCCTGAAGGAACAGGGCCGCCTGATGGAGGAGCAGCGCGAGCAGCTGCGCGATCAGGTCAAGCGCATTCGCCTCGGCATCATCGATCAGCGCTTCTCCATCGCGCTCAAGGCGATGACGGCGCTGGTGGGTGTCGCAGTTGCCACGTTCTTTGCGGCCATGGTGTGGAACGCCGCCGGCAGCGGGGGACTCATCATCGAGCCTTTCTCCGTGCCGCCCGATCTCGCCGCGCGTGGGGTGACCAGCGAAGTGGTCGCGGCGAAACTGCTCGATCAGCTCACGCAGATGCAGAACGAAACCAACTCACAACGCGCGCCGCAAACTTTTCAGAACTATTGGGGCCAGGACATCAAGGTGATGATCCCCGATACCGGCGTGTCGTTCGGCGAACTCGACCGGTTCCTGAATTTGAAGCTCGGACACGCGACCCATGTTTCCGGCGAGATTGTGCACACGGTATCGGGCGTCGCGATCACGGCGCGCACCGGACCGAACGGAAGCGGCACGGTGAATGGAAGCGAAAACACACTCGGTCCGCTGATGCACGATCTGGCGGAGCAGGTCTATCGCCTGACGCAACCGTATCTCTATGGCGCATGGTTGCAGGACTTTGGCCGAACCAAGGACGCGCTTCCCGTTTTCGTGACTCTGGCCACGAACGGCCCCGTGCAGGAACGCGGCTGGGGTTATCTGGGCTGGTCGAATTGCCTGGAGCTGACGGACGGCGAAACGGCGCGTCTCGCAATGCTCCTGCGCGGCGTTAAGTCGGACCCGCGCCTCTTTATCGTCCGGCAGAACATCGCTCTTTCGGAAGACGAATTGAGCCGTCCCGAACAGGCGATCGCGGATGCCGGAAAAGCTCTTGTGTTGCTCGACACACCCCGGAAATGGCGGGATTCGCAACAGCATCGCGCCGAATTCGCGAACCCGTCTGCAATCCGCCATCGAGGCAAATTCGGGCGACTACCACAGCGCCGCGGCACGGCTCATCAACGATTTCAACGCGGGCAATTTCGGCATTTTCACTTACAGCGTTGCCGCGCTGGCGTCCCGGTCGTTCGCCGGCGAGCACGACCCGAAAAGCGCACGTTTCGCCGTTGCGATGCTCTGGCTGGGCGCGAATGCGTTCAATCTATCGATCAGGAACGTGGATAATCTTTCGGCGCAGATGTTCATTGCGTCGCAGGTTGGGGATTGGCGCGCAGTTGTCGCGCTCGATGCGAAAACGTCCGCTCTCCTGTCCAGCCAGCCAGCGCTGCGCGACCTGGTCCAGGCACGCATCGTACCCTTTGTCGCCATGGCGCATGCCGGACTCGGCGAATTCAAGACCGCCGATGCGCTGATCGCGCAGGCGCCGGACCATTGCGATGTCTGCTTGCGGATGCACGCGCAGATCGCCGAGCTGGAAGGCCAGCACGCACGCGCCGATTGGTGGTTCGCGCGCGCCATCGCCGAGAACCGGTCCGTTCCCTTTGCCTATACCGATTGGGGGCAGACGCTGATCGCACGCGGCGATCTGGACGGTGCGATTGCCAAGTTCGAGATCGCTCACAAGAAAGGCCCTCACTTCGCCGATCCGCTGGAAATGTGGGGTGAGGCGCTGATCGCCAAGAACCGCTCCGATCTTGCGCTCGCGAAGTTCGAGGAAGCAGCAAAATACGCACCCCATTGGGACCGCCTGCATCAAAAATGGGGCGAGGCGCTCTCCTATCTCGGCCGCAAGGACGAGGCGGCGAAGCAATTTGCGACAGCGAGATCGCTCGATGGCTGAAGACGACGATACCGCTTCGGCGAGGGCAACAGGCGACGCAGCGGCAATCGGTTTGGCGCTTTCCGCCAGCGCCGGAGAAGACGCGCGGGCCTATCTGCGCGAACAGACCGCTTTGGCGCGATTGCAGAAAGACAACCTCGTCGAACAGAACGCGTTCGAACTGTCGCATCTGCGCTGGCGGCGCTTCAACGACCAGATGAAGGGCGCGCTGCAGATCATGGTCGTGGCCATCGGCGCGCTGATCGTCGTTGGCCTCGGCGCGGCCATGTGGAACGCCAGTCAGGCAGACGGTCTGGTCGTGGATTCTTTTTCGGTTCCACCGTCCTTCGTCACCGCGGGCATCACCGGCGACGTCGTGGCGGACGACATGACGAACAAGATCGCCGCGGTACACGATTTCGCGAACGAACACTCGCTCGCACGCTCCAAGGATGTGCGGGAAGACAGGAGTCAGGAGATCAAGGTCGAGATTCCGGAAACCGGTGTCTCCTTCGCGGAAGCCTGGCGCTATCTGCGCCAATGGCTCGGCCATGAGCAGCATCTGGGCGGCAACATCAGGTCGCTTCCCAATGGACAAATCGCGCTCACAGTTGCTTTGGGCGGCGCAAACACCTTTGTCTTTACGGGCCCCCCTGCCGATCTCGACAAGATGGAGCAACAGGCGGCTGAGCGCGTCTTCGGCGTGGTCGATCCCGTCAATATCGTTCTTTACTGGAGCGGAAAGAGGCGTCCCGCCGAAACGCTGGCGGCAGCGCGGCATCTGATCGCGCTGGGCGGTGACAACACCATCTTGTCGGAGTCCTATTCGCTCTACGCCAACATGAGCCGCTATATCGAAGGCGACGTGAGGCACTCGGTTGCTCTTGCGGAATTTTCCATCGCGCTCGATCCCAAGCCCGCGCCGCAACATATGGAATTGCTGAACAGCTCGCGCGCGATGGGCCACGATGAAGTTGTGCTTCAGCAGGCGCGCGTCATCGGAACGCTGCGCCAGGAAGACAATGTGGGTTCGTGGCAGAAGGGCGAAGGCGTTCCGTATGTCTGGCAAATCGGTGCTTTCTATCGCGCCGTTGAGACCGGCGATTTTGCGGATGCCTCCACGCAGCGATGCATTTATAGTTGTTCACTTACGGAAGATGCCTTGCAACGCGCGCGCGTCGAAGCGCTTCGGCATGACGCACGAACGGCGAGGGTATTTGTCGCCAAAGCAATGGTGATCGGCCACGCCGATCCCTTCGATGTCGCTTCGGCAAACTACGAAATTCATGCTGCCACAGGCGATTGGAAAGCAGCCATTTCCGACGCACGCGCAAAGGGCAGCGTGCTGATGAGCGGGCTCGATGACGTCTACGCCAAGTTTCAGGCCGCTTACGACCGCGCGGTTGTGACGCCGCAATTGGCCACTGCGTTGGCGAAGGCGGGAGACTTTGCGGGCGCGTGGTCTGCGATCGATGCGACGGCGGTCGACTGTTACAACTGTGTCCGCACGCGCGGGAATATCGCGGCGCTTCAGAAAAACTGGGGCAAGGCGGCCTATTGGTTCGCCGATGCCGCCGCGCAAGCGCCATCCGTTCCTTTTGCCTACGCCGATTGGGGCTGGATGCTGATGGCGAAGGGTGATCTGGACGGCGCGATTGCCAAGTTCGCGATCGCGCACAAGAAAGGCCCGCACTTCGCCGATCCCCTGGAAATGTGGGGCGAAGTTTTGATCGCGCAGAACCGTTCCGACCTCGCACTCGTAAAGTTCGAAGAAGCGAACAGGTACGCGCCGAATTGGGGCCGCCTGCATCTGAAATGGGGCGAGGCTCTGTGGTGGAGCGGCGATAAGCCAATGCGCGAAAGCAATTTGCCGTCGCATCCGGTCTCGATCTCACGCCGGAAGAGAAGGCTGAACTTTCAAAGGGGGCAAATTCACATGGCTGACACGGCGCAGAAATCGATACCCGTCCGGCACGTTGCGGCCGTCGTCATCGGCAATGGTCTCGAATTCTACGATTTTCTCACCTATGCGATTTTCGCGGTGTTCATCGGGCCGCACGTTCATGCCCGCAAGCGCCGGCAAATGGGGCCTTCTGATCTCGCTTGCCATCTTCGGCGCCGGTTTCATTACGCGCCCCATCGGCGGCATCGTGCTGGGTTCGCTGGGCGACCGCATCGGCCGCAAGCAGGTGATGTTCGTGTCGTTCGTGATGATCGGCATCGGCATGGCCGGACTGGCGCTTACGCCATCCTATGCGCAGATCGGGATCGCAGCGCCGCTCATCGTGCTGTTCTTCCGTCTGATCCAGGGCTTCGCGCTCGGCGGGGAGATCGGGCCGACCACCGCCTATCTCGTCGAATCCGCGCCCGAACATCGCCGCGGTTTTTACGGCGCGATGCAGTTCGCCAGCCAGAACGCAGCGGTTCTGATCGCGTCCGTCATCGGCGTCGCACTTTCCAACTTTCTTACCCCGGATCAGCTTCAAAACTGGGGCTGGCGCGCGGCGTTTCTTGCGGGCCTCGTCATCATTCCGTTCGGAATCGCGATTCGCAGAAACCTTCCGGAGACGTTGCACGCCGCCGACGACGCGGCGCTCGCGCCCGACGCCACGACTGGCACGCTCACCCTGCGTGCGCGGATTGCGCCGTACCGCAAGGTGATCGTGCTCTGCTTCCTGTTGCTGGCGGCGGGCACGGTCGGCACCTATCTGCAGGACTACATGACGACCTACGCGCTGGACACGCTGCACCTGTCGGCCAGCGTCGCATTCGGCGCGACGGTGGTCAGTGCGTCGATCTCCATGTGCGTGCAGCCCGCGGCCGGCATCCTGTCGGATCGCCTGGGAAGACGGACGCCGATGATCTATGGCGGCCTGATATTGATATTGCTGATCCTGCCTTCGTTCTGGGCGATCTCGCATTTTCATTCCGTCGGGGTGCTCTACGGATGTATCGGCGTCATGGCGGTTGTCGATGCGTTCTGCCAGGCGCCTGTCGTGGTGGCGCTGACGGAAGCGTTGCCCGTGCGTATCCGTTCCGGCGCGGTCGCGACCGTGTATGCGTTTGCGATCTCCATCTTCGGCGGCTCGACCCAGTTCCTGATCACCTGGATCATCAAGACGACGCACAATCCGATGGCGCCTGCCTATTACTGGACGGGCGCCGTCATGCTCAGTGTCGTTGCGGCGGTCTGGCTGCCGGAATCCGCGCCCTTGATCCTTCGGCAGAAGATGAATGGGATTGATGACACCGCCGCTGCGTGGGCGCCCCAATGACTACCGCCCCGCGCAAGCGCCATATCTTCGCCATCGTCGCGGGCAATGCGCTGGAATTCTACGACTTTCTCACCTTCTCCTATTTCTCTATCTATATCGGCCGCGCATTCTTCCCCTCGCACGATCCGATGCTGAGCCTTTTGGCGGCGCTCGCGACCTTCGGCGTCGGCTTCGCGACGCGGCCCATCGGCGCGGTGGTGATCGGAAGCTGGGGCGACCGCAAGGGGGCGAAAGCCCGCGACCATCTTCTGCTTTGCGCTCATGGGCTTTACGATTGTCGGGCTCGCGCTCACGCCGTCTTACGCAAGCATCGGCATCGCCGCGCCGGCCATCGTGGTGGCGCTGCGCCTCGTGCAGGGTTTCGCGCTCGGCGGCGAGGTGGGGCCAACGACAGCGATGCTGATTGAATCCGCGCCGCCGGAACGGCGTGGGTTCTATGGCGCGCTGCAGGGCGCATCGCAGTCCGCGTCTACGTTCTCAGCGGGCCTGATCGGCTTTGTACTCACCAGCACGATGGCGCCGGATATGTTCGCCGCCTATGGCTGGCGCATCGCGATGTTGATCGGCGTGACGGTCGTTCCGGTCGGGCTGCTTCTGATGCGCGACATGCCGGAGACGGCTCACGTGCCCACCGCGGGCGAGCCGGATCGCCGTACGCTCTGGAAGAACAATGCGCGCGTGATGCTGCTCGGTGTCGCGATCCTCGCGGGCGGGACCATCGGCACCTATGGGCTCCTGTTTCTACCCACCTACGCGATGCAGATCCTGGGGATGCCGGCGCAATCGACCTTCGGCGCCACCATGCTGGTGGGATTGGCGGGCGCGCTTCTGGGACCATTCGCGGGCTTGGCGTCCGACCGCTATGGCCGCAAACCGATGATGGTCGCACTCGCACTCGCGACGCTGGTGCTGATCGTTCCTGGCTTCATGCTGCTCGACCATCTCCGCACGGCGTATGCGTTGCTCGCCGTGGCCTTTGTGCTTGCGGCCGGTCACGCAAGCGGCTCGGCGGTCGGGATCATGGCGATTGCGGAGGCCATGCCGCCCGCCGTGCGCTCCGGTGCGAACGCGACCGTCTATGCCGTCGCCATCGCCACGTTTGGCGGCACGGCGCAGTTCAACGTGGCCTGGCTGATCAAGCATACCGGCGACAATCTCGCGCCTGCTTATTACTGGTGCGCCGCGGCCGTCGTCGCCTTGATCGCGATGACGCAGTTTCCCCGAATCCGCGCCCGCGATCCGCAACCGCCGCGATTCCGCGCCGTGAGCAAAGCGTCTGTCCCGCTTCGCCATGTCGCCGCGGTGTTCATGGGCAACGGACTCGAGTTTCTACGATTTTCTGACGTTCTCCTATTTTTCGGCCTATATCGGCCGCACCTTTTTCCCGTCGGACGACCCGATGACAAGTTTGCTGGCGTCGCTGGCGACTTTCGGTGTCGGATTTCTCACGCGGCCCCTGGGCGCCATCGTCATCGGACCGATGGCGGACCGCATCGGCCGCAAGCCCACGATGATCTTCACCTTCGTGCTGATGGGCTTTGCGATCACGGGCCTGTCGCTCACGCCGTCTTATGCGAGCATCGGCGTTGCCGCGCCGGTTCTGGTGATCATGTTCCGTCTTGTTCAGGGCTTCGCGTTGGGCGGCGAAGTGGGACCCTCCACCGCCTATATGGTGGAGCTTGTGCCGCCGGAACGCCGCGGTTTTTTCTTAGGGATGCAATACGCGACCCAGGATGGCGCGACCTTGCTTGCGGGTCTCGTTGGCGTGGTGCTGGCAAGCCTGTTGAACGACGCGCAGTTGCAGGCTTGGGGCTGGCGCGTGGCGCTGTTGATCGGCGCGAGCATCGTGCCATTTGGGCTGTGGCTCCGGCGTACGCTTCCCGAAACCCTGTCGAATGCCGGCAATACGAAATCCGAAGCCGTCGTCGCATCGCGTGTGCTCTATCGCGGCTACGGCGTCGTGATCGTGTTGGGCCTTCTCATGTTCGCGGCCGGTACGGTCGGAAGCTATACGATCAACTACATGACGACCTATGCGTTGACGACGCTGAAATTCTCCGCCGCCATCGCCTTCGGCGTCACCATCATCAACGGCGCGTTCTCGATCCTGTCGGAAGTGACGAGCGGGTTTCTGTGCGACCGCTTCGGGCGCAAGCTGGTGATGCTCATTCCGGCCGCGCTGCTCGTGCTCTCGATCCTGCCGGGCTTCTGGCTGATCGCGCAGTACCACAATCTCTGGGTCCTGTACGGCACCGAGATCGTGATGGTGACGTTTGCCGGCATCGCGCAGGTGCCGGTGATCGCAGGGGTGACGGAATCGCTGCCCGCGTCGATCCGCTCGGGCGCGGTCGCGACCGTCTATGCGGTGGCGATTTCGCTCTTCGGCGGCACGACGCAGTTCGTGGTCACGGCGCTCATCAAATGGACCCACGATCCGCTTGCGCCCGCCTATTACTGGAGCGCAGCGGCGGTTGTGGGCGTGATCGCCATGGCGCTGTTCAAAGAGTCTGCTCCGGTTAAACTCGCGCCCGGCAAGTCCTGAAGAGGCGGGGAGATGATCCAAAAAGGGATTTGGTTGGCGCTCGCTTGCGCGTGTTGCGCCGTTGCGCCCGTGGCGGCACGTCCGCTCGCCATCGACGATATGTTTGCGGAGCGCGTCGTCACCGATCCGCAGATCTCGGCGGATGGCAACTGGATCGCCTATACGGTCGAGAACACCGACACGAAAGCCGACGAGAGTTACACCCATATCTGGATGACGCGCTTCGACGGTGCGCGCACGATTCAGCTCACCAACCGCGCGCACGAAAGCGAAAGCACGCCGCGTTTCAGTCCTGACGGCAAGTTCATCGCCTTCCTGTCTGATCGCGATGACGGCGTGGAGAAAGACGATGCGGTCGATCAGGTGTGGCTGTTGGATCGCGCGGGCGGCGAGGCTGAGCGCCTCACCGGTTTCAAGGGCGCGGTCAGCGACATCGCGTGGTCGCCGGACGGAAAAAAGCTCGCGCTGATCGTCGAGGATGCCAAGTCCGGCGATCAGAAAAAGAAAGACGACAGTGACGACAGCAAGAAGCCCAAGCCCATCGTCATCGACCGCTTCTATTTCAAGGAAGACGTCACGGGCTATCTGGGCCGCGTGCGTCAGCATCTTTACGTCTTCGATCTCGCGTCGCGAAAGGCCGAACGCATCGTGCCAGGCGATTTCAACGAATATGAGCCCGCCTGGTCGCCGGACGGAAAATCCATCGCGTTCGTCAGCAAACGCGCGCGCGCCGATTTCGACCCGCGATGAAAACTGGGATCTCTATGTCGTGGCGGCGACGGCAAACAGCCAGCCGCGCGCGCTCACGACCTTTCCGGGCCCCGACAATGAGCCCGACTGGTTGAGCGCTCCCGCATGGTCGCCGGACGGAAAGTCCATCGCCTATATTCAGGGCGGCCCGCTGAAGCTGATCGAATACGCGGTGCATCATCTGGCGGTGGTGCCTGCGGGCGGCGGCGCGCCGAAAATCCTGACCGCATCGCTCGACCGCAACGTGATGGAGCCCACGTGGTCGACGGACGGCAAGACCATCCGTTTCATCGTGGAGGACGATCGTGCGAAATGGCTCGCCAGTATTCCGTCGAGCGGCGGACCCGTGCAGCACATCGCGGGTGCGCGTGACGCGATCTACGATCATCGCGCGGCGCCCGGCGGACGCGAGGCGCTGCTCATCGGCACGCCCAACACGCCGTTTGAGATTTATGTCTTCGACGGCAAAAGCGCGCCGCGGCAAATCAGCCATCAGAACGACTGGCTGAAAGGTGTTTCGCTCGGCACCACGACCGAGACGTCGTTCAAGAGCAAGGACGGCACGGAGGTGCATGGCTACATCGTCACGCCGCCGGGCTGGCATGCGGGCGCGCGGCTGCCCGCGATCCTGTCCGTTCACGGCGGTCCGGTCGATCAGTGGGATTTGACCTATGACACCGGGCTACAACTGTTTGCGCAACGGGGTTATGCGGTGATCGTCGCCAATCCGCGCGGCAGTTCCGGCCGTGGCGAGAAATATTCGAGCGCACTCTATGCCGACTGGCGGGGCCCGCGGTGCCGGATGTTCTCGCCGCCGTCGACGACGCGGTGAAGCGCGGCATCGCCGATCCGAACCGGTTGTGCGTGGAAGGCTGGTCCTACGGCGCTATTCTTACGAATTACGTCATCGCGTCGGACACGCGATTCAAATGTGCGATCAGTGGTGCTGGTACATCCAACATCCTCGCGGGCTATGGCACCGACGAATATGTCCGCGACTATGAGGCCGAACTCGGCGTGCCGTGGAAACACGCGGATGTGTGGCTGAAGAATTCTTTCCCGTTCCTGCACGCCGACCGCATCAAGACGCCGGTGCTGTTCATGGGCGGCGATAAGGATTTCAATGTGCCGCTGTTGAACGTGGAGCAGATGTATCAGGCGGTGAAAAGCCTGGGCCTCGAAAGCCAGCTCATCGTCTTATCCCGGCCAGTTTCACGGCATCACGCAGCCGAGCGACCGGAAGGACCGCATGGTCCGCGACATCGCGTGGATCAACAAGCATCTGAAAGGCAGCAAATGAGTGTGGAGTCCGCGCCGGCAACGCTCGATCAATCGCTGGGGCTCGACACGGTCGTCGATCGCGGGAAGGAGAGCGGCCGTTCCATGATCCATTATCGCGCGACGCCCGCCATGTGCCATTCGGGCAATATCGTGCAGGGCGGCTTCGTTACCGGCTGGATGGATGCCGCGATGGCATACGTCACGATGGCGGCGACGGATTACGAGTTTTCGCCCTTGTCGCTGGAGATCAAGGTGAGCTTCTTTCAGTCCGCGCGCGCGGGCATCAACATCGCCGAAGCCTGGATCGAAAAACGCGGCCGCAAGACCGTATTCCTCGAAGCGACACTGAAGAACGAAGCGGGCGAATTGCTCGCGAAATCGTCTTCGACGGCGAAACTGGTGCCGGTGAAACGGTGAGCTAACGTGCAGCGACGAGCTGTCCTATCTTGGCGCGTGCGTTGTACGGCTTCACATGAATCTCGACCGTGCGGCCAAGCGCGGTGAGCCACGCCGTCAGCCGGTCAAGCGTCACACTCTCCATCCGGCCGCGAAGAACTTTCGACAATGTCGGCTGATCGTGGCACAAAGCTTAGCGGCCTGTGCCTGGTTCAGGCCACGCCGTTCCATCGTATCCGCGATGGCGTCGATCAGTGTGCTCTTGGCGTTGAGTTCTGCCGCTTCGACAGGGGAGAATCCAAGATCGATGAAGACGTCGCCGCTGCCCTTTTGAGCTGGAATTTTCTTTGCCACTTATTTCTCCACGTCTAGTTCTTTGGCCCTGCGCAAACGCGAAGCGATCATTTCGGCATCGCGTTTCGATAACCCAATTCCGGAAGTTGATTTCTTCATGAAGGCATGCAGCACATAGATCGCATTTCTCAGTTTCACGACATACATCAGCCGGTAAGCATCCGTGTCGAACGCCTCACGCAATTCAATGACGCCGTTCCCGAACTGCGTCAGCGTCTTCGCATCCAGCGCAGCTTTGCCTTGTTGGACACGACGCAATTGATAGCCGAACGATCTCTTAACAGGGTACGGTAGAGCGGAAAGATCTCTTTACTTCTTCCGACCCAGACAAGCGGACGTTCAGCTTTGAAATATGGCATATTTTCCATATTTCGTCAATCCTGCCGCTTCAAGGCGCTTTCGTGCCAGCGATGCAGCAGAAGCCATTCGAGAAAGCTGAGCGCGTAGAAATTCACGATGCCGACGATGGAGAGCAGAGCCAGCGCGGCGAACATCTTGGCGATCTCCAGCCGGTTGCCCGCTTCGACAATGCGCCACGCGAGGCCCGTGGCGGTGCCGGAGCCCGCCGCGAATTCCGCCACCACCGCGCCGATCAGCGCCAGACCGCCGGAAATCTTCATGCCGGCGAGGATGTAAGGTAATGCGCCGGGCAGTTGCAGCTTCCACAAGATCTGCCAGCGCGACGCGCCATAGAGCCGGAACAGGTCGCGCAAACCGGGATCGACGGAGCGCAGGCCGAGCGTCGCGTTCGACAGGATGGGAAAGAACGCGACGATCAGCGCGATGATCACCGCCGCGCGCTCGACATGCTCCAGCCCGACCCAGATCAGAATGAGTGGCGCGATGGAGATCACCGGCGTCACCTGCAGGATCACGGCATAGGGAAAGAACGTCGTCTCGATGGCACGGTTTTGCGCAAACACGATGGCGAGCGCGAGCCCGCCAATGAGTGCGGTGGCGAACGCAATCCATGTCACCTGCAACGTCACCCACAGCGACGCCATCAACGACGCGAAGTTTTCTGTGAACGCGGGCCAGATTGTGCTTGGTCCCGGCAGCACGAACACCGGCACCTGATAATGGCGCACCAGAAATTCCCAGAGCGCGAGGGCGGTGATGCCGAGCGCCGCGGGGAGGATGTATTTGAGCGCGCCTCTCATGCGGCCATCGCTCCTTTGAGCGCAGCGGAGACTTTGCCCGCGGCCTCGGCGAACGCGGGCGTCAGGCGGTACTCGGCATTGCGCGTTGACGGCGGCCGCGAGCGCGATGTCGGAGGCGATACGTCCGGGGCGCGGCGTCATCACAACCACGCGCGAGGAGAGATAGGCGCTTTCATAGACGCTGTGGGTGACGAAGATCACCGTCATGCCGTCCTCGCGCGCGAGCGTGAGCAGATCGTCGTTCAATGCCTGTCGCGTGAGTTCGTCCAGCGCCGCGAACGGTTCGTCCATCAGCAGGAGTTTGGCTGTGCCGCGATGGCACGCGCGATGGAGACGCGCATCCGCATGCCGCCGGAAAGTTCGCGCGGATAGGCGTTCTCGAATCCGGTGAGCCCCACGCGCGCGATGGCGCGGGCGACGCGGCCGCCGGCTTCGCTCTTGCTCATGTGCTGAAGATCGAGCGGCAGGCGTATATTCGTCGTCACCGTCGCCCACGGCATCAGAGTTGGATCCTGAAACACGAAGCCGATTTGCGGGCGGCCCTGCGGCCACGCGACCGTGCCGCTGGTGGGCGCGATCAATCCTGCCGCGATGCGCAACGCCGTCGACTTCCCGCATCCCGACGGCCCGACGATGGAGAGGAATTCTCCGCTCGCGACATCCAGGTCCATCCGCGCAATCGCCTCGACGCCTGTGTCGAAGCGTTTGGTGATGCCGGAGAGGGAGAGGAGGGCAGTCATACGATGCGCCGCAATCCTTTGCGCGGAAGAGGTCGCGTGATCTTTTTAACCTCCCCCTCTGTGGGGAGGTCGATCCGCGAAGCGGATCGGGTGGGGGGACCGCTGCTGCAACTCACGAAAGATGCGATCCACGCAGCCCTCTAAATTTTCGCTGACCTCTGAATTCCAGAACCGCAACGTCAGATATCCCTGAGACGTCAGAACCGCATCGCGTTTTGTGTCGTGCTTCCTGTGCGCTGCATCGCCGTGCTGCTCTCCGTCGAGTTCGATCACCAGCTTCGCGTCATGCTCCACAAAATCCAGCGTGTAGTTCCGGAATGGAGCCTGCCGACGGAAATGATAGCCGAGCGGCTTTAGCGCGCGCAATTTCCACCAGAGTCGCTTCTCAAATTCCGTGGCGTCGCGGCGCAGCTGACGTGCTTTCGCAATTTTGTCTGGTCCAGCAGTTTTGAACATCTACCGTCCCCCCACCCGAAGCGCGTGCCGCGCTTCGACCTCCCCACAAGGGGAGGTTAAATTAGTTCGCGCTTGTTACAAACTTCAGCGTATATGCCTTCTTATAATGCAGTGTCTTCGGATACAGCCCTTCGCTCGCCATCGTGTCGAAGAATGTTTTCCACTGTGTATCGGTCATCGTGCCGATGGCGCCCTTGGGCGCGACGATGGCGTAGCTTTTCATCTTTGCGATGGCCTGCGCGATCAGGCCGTCCGTCATCTCCGGGTTGTCGCGCTTGATGAGCGCGTTCGCTGGCGCGGGGTTGCCATAGAGATAATCGGTCCAGCCCTGCCGCGTCGCATCGACGAACGCCTGCACGAGCTGCGGCTTGGTGTCGATCCATTTTTGTTGCGCCATCACGAGGTTCGCGGTGCCGGGATAGCCATTGTCGGCCAGCAAAAACACCTGCGGCTTGAAATGGCCCTGTTGCTCGATCGTATAGGGTTCGCTCGTCAGATAGCCTTCCTGGATCGCCGCCGGATCGACGAGGAACGGCGCGAGGTTGAACGTGTATTTGCGGATCTGCGTGTCGCTGTAGCCGAACTTTGCGCGCAGCCACGGCCAGAACGCGGTCGTCGCCGCGTCGGAAATCATGATCGGCTTGCCCTTCATGTCGGCGAGCGAGCGCACATCCTTGCGCGGATGGGTGATCAGCACCTGCGGGTCTTTCTGGAACACCGCCATCACCGCGCGCAGCGGCGCACCGGCTTTCACGATATTGAGCGCGATGAAATCGTTGGAGCCGATGCCGAAATCGGCGGCGCCGCCGGCCATGATCTGCGGCACGTTCACGCTCGGCCCGCCCTGAAGGATTTTCACGTCGAGACCGCGTTTGGCGTAAAGTCCTTCGGCCAGCGCTTCGTAGAATCCGCCATGCTCGGCCTGCGCCTTCCAGTCGGTGACGAACGTGACGGGCGTGCCGGCCACAGCGGCGCTTGCCATGGAAAGCGACAAAAGCGTTGCGGCTAGCATCCGTTTCATGGCGACCCCTTCGATATCCTCGCTGGCCTGTAGCCAACGGCTTTTTCCCGCCAGCCAGCTTCATTGCGGGCGACTTTGCATGAAGAACGGCGATAGGGCTATCCGCTAGGGCGGTTTCGCCGTCTTGCGTTTTTTCTTTCGCGGTTCGTTTTCGCCGTCCAGGAATTTCACCACCGCCTTCAGAACATCCACCGTCAGCGTGAAGAACTCCGGATCGTCCAGGCCCCATTGCTGCGGCAAGCCGTGTGGAACGAACGCCGGAAACAGCGGCATGGTTTCGTCGTGCCAGAAACGCTCCGCCAGCTTGCGGTTCGACTCCGCATGGTCTTCCAGCAGCGCCGCGCACCGCTCCGCCGAGAGCAGATCGGTCGACCGAACATAGGCCTTGTTGCGCTGGATAACGGAATAGAAAAACTTCTCGTGATCCATCTTGAGATTGAGCTGGTTGAACGCACGCAGAAAGTGCAGCAGCTCCCGGCGCGGCGATGGGTTCTGCGGATATTTCCGGCCCGCCAGCAGAGGCCCTGGGTCGAGATTCAGAACGCGCAGGAAATCCTCGACCACGTCGATGGTCCTTCCGCTGCGTTCATAAGGCAGGAGCGTGATCGCGCGTTCGCCAAAAGTATCGGCCCACCGCGCGATGACGGAATAGTAGTCGCCGCGATGCGGCACGTCTTTCAGCCATTTGTCGAAATCGGTCTTGCGGCCGCTCGCGACCGTCTGCTTGTAGAGCGACTGCAGATATTTGTCCTGACGCCTGACATACGCGACGATCCTGACCGGGCCGGACCAGGCCAGTTGTTCCTTGATCGCATCCGGATCTTCGAACCAGAAACCTTCCGTGCTGAGCAGTTTCACCGGTTCGGCGGCGTTTTGCAGTTCGCGGCGCACATCGTCCCACACGGTGAGCGCCGCGCCGCGCCGTCCGCGGATCGCCCAGGCGAGCGGATGATGGGCGATGCGGTTTTCGCGCGCGGCCTCGATGTAGCGCACGCCTTTCTCGCGCAGCGCATCGGCGCGTTGCGTGAGTACGCTCTGCAACGACGACGTGCCGGTCTTGTGCGTGCCGATATGAAGGATGAGCAAGTGCCACCGCCGGATTGCGACCGCGCGAACCTACCGAGTTTCCGCCACGACTCAAGGCAGCGCGGCCCGCGCGGTGACGATGGCTGTAAAAAGACCGTCATTATCGGTGGCGCCGATCAGGACCGCTCCGGCGGCATCAAGCCGGTCGATTTTCGCGCAGGAATTGCGTATGATACGCCGTGTCCGGCGCTGGGGTTGGTTATGTCGAAAAGATTTTTCCTTTTGATCGCCCTGATGCTCGCTCTCGCCGGCTCTGCCGGTAGCGCAAATGCCGCGCTGGTGATTTCGAAAGGCAAAACGGCCAATGTCGATTGCGAGAGCGGCGTCTGCAACGCGACCGCCGTGAATGCGGTTTTGAATACCAAATCGCTGGCCAAGATGCTCGCGTCGTCCGATGTCTATGTTTATGCGGAAGGCGTGGCAACAGACATCACCGTAGCCGATCCGTTCAGTTGGGCGAGCAGTCACAAGCTTACGCTCGGTGCTTACGGCTCATTGAACGTGAAGGCTGCGATCGCAGTGGAGGGCACGAGTGCATTGACGCTCGCCGCAAACGTGGGGCAGATGGACGGCCTTTTCCGGCTGGTGGGCGTTGGCAAAAATATCGTTCTGGGATGTGAACAGCACACTGATTATCAACGGTACGACTTACACGTTAATCAACAATCTCCCATCACTCATTGCCGCCATCGCAGCCAATCCATCCGGCACTTATGCGTTCGCAAACGACTATAACGCGGCGGAGGATGGGTCTTATCCGCATTCGCCAATACCCACGCCCTTCAATGGCGTTTTGGAAGGACTAGGAAATGCGATTGACAAGCTGACGATTTATAGTTTGGAGGACAATACGGAAAATTTCGGACTATTTTCGGAAGTAGGCGTTGGGGGACAACTGTCGGACGTCAATCTCACTAATGTTTCAATGCAAGCAAATTTTGAGAGCGAAGTTGGCGCGTTTGTAGGCACAAATGCAGGCACAATTAACCACTCGTCTTCAGGCGGTACGATTGCAAAGTCGGTGGTCGGGGGAGGTTTGGTCGCTTTGAACAGTGGCACGATATCGAGATCGCGCTCCTCGGTAAACCTTTCTTCAGCTTTTCAAGATGGCGGCCTGGTCGGCAGCAATAGCGGTACAATCTCGCTCAGCGATGCCACTGGATCAGTCGCTGGCGGAGTTTCCGGCGGCTTGGTCGGCGACTCCGAAGGGGAAATCACGGATTCCTATGCTCAGGGCAATGTCGCGGTTGGCTCCAATTATTTTGCGGCTGGCGGTGGGCTGGCGGGGTCAAATGATGGCACAGTCCTGCGGTGTTTTGCGACGGGTAACGTTCAAGGAGAACTGAGCAGCGACGCTGGTCCGAAAAAGGGCGACACGGCTGTTCCATTTACAAAAAGACGTAAAGTACCTGGACTTGAGTTGGGTGGCTTGGTCGCCGCTTCGGAAGGCACCATCCAAGACGCTTATGCAACCGGCAGCGTGTTGGGCAAAGTGGAATTACAATCGAAGCCGAGCGATGCGGGTGGTCTCGTGGGGCGGGGCACCCAAGAGGCATTGGTACAAGTTTATTCGCTGGGTGCAGTATCGTTAAACGAGCGCCATTACGTTGGGGGCGTGATCGGCTATGACGACACGCCTATCGAAAATGATAATGCGCTTTGGGATCTCACCAGCGGCATCAGAAGTCCAGATCAAGGCGCCGGGAATGTTTTCGATGACAAGGGTTTGAAAGGATTTAGCGACAGACAATTCCGAAAAGCCGCGATGCGAAAATTCGATCCTACAGTCTGGGCCGAGAGTTCAAACATCAACAACGGCTATCCGTATCTGCTCGCCAACCCGCCGCCGAAGTGAAAACCAGATCGCTCTTCGTTCGAACGTTGATTGTTCTTACGTTGGCAATTGGCGTTCTCTTTCTGGCATCGCCCTTTCTTTTCCATCTGTATTTTTCCTGGCATTGGGAGAGCGAGGCAACACGCAAGGCGATCTATGCAGCGTCCCAGACCTTGATGGCCCAAGCGCCCCTCGAAGGGCCAGACGATCACATGATCCTTCCACAAAATCGCTGGCCCAAGACGATTGCGTCACTCAAACCGTTTTATGTCGCGGTCGATTCCCAAGGCGTGAATATTCTTTTGAAAGTGTATTTCGACGACGAGAGTGGATATTTCATTCCACGCAGGGGTACGCATTTTGCGCCACGCCGCGATGTTGCTGATTTCTACACGCCGCTGAATGACGGGGTTTGGTGGTATTATTATCGGTGACGCCGCTCAGCGTCCGTCTTCGTCGTCGCCGTTGTTGTCTTCGCGCACCTGGCCTGGCGGGGGGAGGCGGTGGTGGGGGCGTTTCGGCGTGGCGGGAAGGCCCCGAACAGCCAGTCGAAGAAGCCGCCACGGCCGCGCGTGCGGTCGCGGCGATCTTCGCGGTCGTCGGAGTCCGGCGGCGGCTTGCCGGATTCGTCGTCGCTTGCCGAGGCTGTCTCGGCGGGCGGCGTGTCGAGCACCATATCGTCCTCCGCCACCGGCGCCTGCGGCGCGGATTTGGCGAGCGGCGTGGAGGGCAAATCTTTCTCCGCCGCCGTCATCACCTCGTGCCAGATCGCGGCGGGCAGCGTTCCGCCCGTGACCGTGCGCATCGGCGAGGAGTCGTCGTTGCCGACCCACACGCTCGCCACATAATCGGTGGTGAAGCCGACGAACCAGGCATCGTGATAGTCCTGTGTCGTGCCGGTTTTGCCCGCGGCTTCGTGGCCGGCGAGTGCGGCACTGCGCCCCGTGCCCGATGTCACCACGCCATACATCATCGCGACGAGGTCCTTGTCGACATGATCGGCGATGATGCGTTGCGGCTCCGGCGGTGTGCGGTGATAGAGAACCTTGCCGCCCTGGCCGTCGACCTCGGTGACGAGATAGGGCGTCACCGCCGTGCCGCCATTCGCGAACACCGCATAGGCGGTGGTGAGTTCGAGCGGCGTCACTTCCGATGTGCCGAGCGCGAGTGAGGCGTTCTGTTCCAGTGGCGACTGAATTCCGCACCGCGCCGCCGCATCGACGATGGTGGAGATGCCCACCTCTTGCGCCAGGTTCGCGGTGATGGTGTTGACCGAATGGGCCAGCGCCTGGGCCAGCGTCAGCGTGCCGTAAGAACGGCCGCCAAAATTCGTGGGCTTCCATCCGTCGATATCCACCGCCTCGTCGTCGCGCACATCCCATGGCGTAAGCCCGGCTTCGAGCGCGGCAAGATAGACGAACGGCTTGAATGCGGAGCCGGGCTGGCGATGCGCCTGCGTCGCGCGGTTGAAGGTGCTCTCCGCATAATCGGTGCCGCCGATCAATGCCACCACCGCGCCATCGGGCTTCATCACCACCACGGCGGCTTCGCTGGCGTGTTCCTTGCGCCCCGATTTGCGCAACACCTTGAGCGCGGAGGTGCGCGCGGAATCCTGAATGCGCGGATCGAGATTGGTGTGAACGATCAGGTCCGCGCTCGGCGCCTCGCCGCCGATGGTCGCTTTCTTGAGCGCTTCGTCGGCCGCGGTGTCGAGATAGAAATTGCGCGCATCGGTGACGGCATGGTTCACGATCACCGCCGGGTTGGCGCGTGAGTCAGCTGCCTGCGCTTTCGTGATCGCGCCGGTCTCTACCATCGCGCTCAGCACCATGCCCGCGCGTTCCTGCGCCTTCTCCAGATCGCGGCGCGGTGAGAACACGCTGGGTGCGCGCGTGAGCGTCGCCAGCATCGCGGCTTCAGGCAGGGTCAGGTTGCGCGCCGACTTGTTGAAATACACATGGCTCGCGCCATCCACGCCATAGGCGCCGGAGCCGAGATAGATGCGGTTCAGATAGAGTTCGAGGATCTGTGTCTTGGAATACGATTTCTCAAGCTGTGCCGCCTCGAACAGCTCCTGCCATTTGCGCGACAGCGTGCGCTCCTGGCTGGTGAACACGATCTTCGCGGTCTGCTGCGTGATGGTCGATCCGCCGGCGACCCAGTGATGGGCGCGGATGTTGCGCACGCTCGCGCGCAGAAGCCCGCGCACGTCGATGCCGTGATGGTCGTAGAAGCGGCGGTCCTCCATCGCGATGAACGCCGCGGGCAGGTAGTCCGGCATCTCGTTCAGATGCAGGCGGTCGCCGATCGCAGCGCCCCGATGGCCGATCTCATGGCCGCTGGCATCCAGAAAGGTAAACGCCAGCGGCCGGTTCACGGAATAGAGGTCTATTCTGTTATCCAGCGGCGGCGCGAACAGGCCGAAGATCGACGGCACCATTGCCAGCAGCGCGAACGGGATCGTCACGATGACGACGAGCAACGCCACGACCTTCGCGATCCCGCGGCCGTTGCGGCGGAACCAGCGCCCCAGATTGTAGAAAACAGCCGTGACCATATCGCCCATGCGCGCGCTAATTGGCCGATGTTTGAGGCCAATTCAAGGCTTGGCGATTAACGAAAGGTCAAGGCGCGGGCGTGTTGCGGCGGGGCGTTGAAGGGCGGCGATTTCGGTGGCGGCGCGGCCCTGCGAAAATTATTTTCGCGGGGCTTATGCAACGCGATTTTTCGGGCTACGCGAAAATCGCCGCGGACCGCGCCGGAATATTTTTGAAAAGATTTTTCCTGTGCACACTTGAAGCGCAACGCTGCAAACGCCATTTCTCCCATATCCCCACAAGTGCATCGAAGCGGTAACCGGCGCTCTCAGACGCCGCCGGTGCGAAGCCGTGCGCCTGCGCGGGACAAGAAACTTCAGAAAGCGAAACCCATGCCCACAACACCGGCCCGAAAGGGCGACGGTGCGCTGACGCGCGCCGAAATCGAAGCAGCAGGAGTGAAACCCGATGACATCGATCCCGAATGGCTGGACAAGATGGTGAAGCGCCTCTTCAAGGAATTGCAGAGACAACTCGCCTGCATCGAATCCACCAAGCCCGACGACGGCGATACGAAGAAAGCGTCTGTCCGCGCCGCGAACATCCGGTCGCTGGGCGCGCTTGAGCGCACGCTCGAACGCCTCAACCACATGGCGCAGGAGCGCATCGCAAAACGTCAAACAAACACGGCAGGCCGCA
>JBBCHP010000041.1:0-61799 GCA_037201525.1 Rhizomicrobium sp.
ATGACGGACATCGCCGCATCGACGCATGCCTATTCGGGAAAAGGCTCGCCGAAACTCGATCATAAGACGAGCCCGGTCACGGCCATCGTTTTTTTTGCGCTGCTGGCGGCGGGTATCGGCTACGGCACGCATGGTCTGGTCGATGACATGCAGAGCGTCCATGAAACGCTGGCGTTCGGCGTATTTGCGCTCTTGGGCGTGGCCCTTCTGATTGCTTTGGGTTTCGAGTTCGTCAACGGCTTCCACGACACCGCCAATGCGGTTGCCACGGTGATCTATACCCACTCGATGGCGCCCGTCGTAGCGGTCATATGGTCGGGCTTCTTCAATTTCCTGGGTGTGATGTTTTCCACCGGCGCAGTCGCCTTCGGAATTATCACCTTGTTGCCGGTGGAATTGATCCTGCAGGTCGGGAGCAGTGCAGGCTATGCGATGATCTTCGCGTTGCTGATCGCCGCTATCCTCTGGAACCTCGGCACCTGGGCGCTTGGTATTCCCAACAGTTCGAGCCACGCGCTGATCGGTTCGATCATGGGCGTCGGTCTTGCCAACCAGCTCATGGCTCCCGCGGGGCAGGCGACGTCAGGCGTCGATTGGAACCAGGCGCTGAACGTGTTCGAGGCGCTGCTGTTCAGCCCGCTGATGGGTTTCGTGTTCTCAGCAATCCTGTTGCTGGTGATGAAATTCCTGATCCGTTCGCCGAAACTCTACGAGGAGCCCAAGACTGACGCGCCGCCGCCGTGGTGGATTCGCGCGATCCTGATTTTCACCTGCACCGGTGTGTCGTTCGCGCATGGCGGCAATGACGGGCAGAAGGGCATGGGCCTTATCATGCTGATCCTGATTGGCGCGGCGCCGACGGCGTATGCGCTGAATCGCACGATGCCGGATAGCGCGACGCCCGCGTTTGTCCAATCGACGATCGCAGCGCAGAAGGTGTTTGCCGCGCATCGAGATCCTGCCAAGACGTTCACGCCCGAGATTGCGCGTAAGGTTGTCGGCAACGCGTTGCGCGACAAGACGTTGAATCGCCCAGCGGTGTTCTCAAGCCTCGCCGTTCTGTCCGGCGATATCGCCGCGAGCGTGAAAAGCTATGGCGCGTTTTCGCATGTGCCCGCCGCAGCGACCTCCAACCTCCGCAACGACATGTATCTGACGGGCGATGCGATCCGGTTGCTGCCCAAGGAGGGCGCAAAGTTCAGCGACGCGGAGAGTGCGACGCTGAAGACCTATGTGAGCGGGTTGCAGTCGGGCACGCGATTTATTCCGCTCTGGGTGAAAGTGTGCGTCGCCATCGCGTTGGGGCTCGGCACAATGGTCGGCTGGAAGCGGATCGTCGTCACCGTCGGCGAACGTATCGGAAAAACGCACCTTACCTACGCGCAAGGCGCCTCCGCTGAAATGGTAGCGGCGCTAACCATCGGCGCCGCGGAGGTCTACGGCCTACCCGTGTCTACAACGCACATCCTCTCGAGCGGCGTGGCAGGAACCATGGCGGCCAATGGCTCCGGCCTGCAGTGGAGCACGGTCCGCTCGATTGCATTGGCGTGGGTGCTGACGCTTCCCGCTGCCATGGCGATCGCTGGCGGTCTCTACTTCATCCTGCGTCAGTTCGTCTGACCCGGACCAAAAGACAACCCAAACCCGCTTTGCGGAGATGCAGAGCGGGTTTTTGTCGCCACTTGTCACCAAGACAAGTACAAAACGCATCGCCGTGATCTGCATGTCCGCTCGTATCACAACCGGGGGCTTTCCCTTTGTGAGAAAGGGTTTGTGGCTTTTGAAGCGCTTCCAGCCCGGTCAAACCCCTAGTAAGCCCTGAAAACCCCTGTTATAGGGGCGCCCTTCTGGGGTCGAGCCGAGTTTTGGGTTTGCCTCGGATTTGGCCCGACGGCGGGCGTGGCGGAACTGGTAGACGCGCTGGATTTAGGTTCCAGTGACTCACGTCGTGGGGGTTCAAGTCCCTCCGCCCGCACCAGCCTTCGCCCGCGAAGCGGGAGGAGGCTGTGACGCCGAAGCCAAAAGGCGAAGGCGGTCCGTTTGCAGCGGGCTACGGCTTTACAAGCCAGTCTTCTGCGTGAGTACGAGATACAGAAGTAAGGACGTTGAACAATGCAGATCACCGAGACCGTCTCCGAAGGCTTGCGCCGCGAATTTAAGGTCGTCGTCCCGATGGGCGATCTCGACGCGAAGGTCACGTCGCGCCTCGAAGAGATGAAACCGAAAATGCATTTGAAAGGATTCCGTCCGGGCAAGGCGCCGGTCTCCTTTCTGAAGAAGCAATTCGGCAAATCGGTGATGGGAGAGGTCGTCGAAGAGGCCGTCAACGAGGGCAGCAAGAAAGCGATCGAGGACAACGCACTCAAGCCCGCATTCCAGCCGCGCATCGAACCGGTTGGCGAGATCGAACAGGTCGTCGAGGGCAAAGCCGATCTCGAATTCACCATCAAAGTCGACCTTATGCCGGACTTCGAATTGATGGATGTTTCGAAGGTCAAGGTGGACCGGTTGATCGCCGATGTCACGGATACCGATGTCGAAGACGCGATGAAGCGCCTGGCCGAGCAGTCACGGACTTATTCGCCACGCGCCGAAGATGCGAGCGCCGAACTCGACGATGTTGTCAAAATAGACTTTGTCGGCAGCATCGATGGCGAGGAATTTGAAGGGGGCAAGGGAAGCGATTTCGATCTGGCACTTGGCTCAGGTCAGTTTATTCCCGGCTTCGAAGAGCAATTGATCGGCGCGAAGGCCGGCGAAACACGCGACGTCAAAGTCACGTTTCCAGCCGAGTATCAAGAGCCGAAGCTGGCCGGCAAAGACGCCGTTTTTACTGTTACGGTCAAAGAGGTGAAAGCGCCCGACGCGTTCAATGTCGACGAAGACCTTGCAAAGCGTGTTGGTTTCAACTCTCTCGGAGAACTGAAGGATCGCGTGAGAGAGCAAGTGAGGCTCGATTTCTCGCGCGCGAGCCGGACTCACTTGAAGCGGCGCATTCTTGACGCGCTCGATGCCGCACATTCTTTCGCGCTGCCGCCGGCCATGGTCGAGAGCGAATTCAACACGATCTGGAACGCGGTTGAAGCCGAGTTGAAGCGCGAGGGTAAAACCGCCGCCGACGAAGGCAAAAGCGAGGAAGAACTCAAGAAAGAGTACCGCGATATCGCGGAACGCCGCATTCGCCTTGGTCTCGTGCTTGCCCGCATCGGCGAGCAAAACGGCCTCAGTGTTCCCGCGGACGAGTTGCAGCGTGCAATCGCGCAACGTGCGCGTCAGTTCCCGGGCCAGGAGCAGCAAGTGTTCGAGTTCTACGCAAAGAATCCGCAGGCTCAGGCGGAGATTCGCGCTCCGCTCTTCGAAGACAAAGTTGTTGATTTCATCACGGAACTGGCAGATGTCACCGACCGTAAGGTTGATCGCGAGACGCTGTTCCTGGACCCGGATGAAGCGGAAGAAAAGCTGAAAAGCGCGTAACTTGGCGTTCGTCGCTAAGATAGTACTTTAATAACTGTCATTAAAACCGGGGTCGCAATGGCGCTCGTGGGTTCCTACATTGGAACGTTGACTGTGCGCTGATGCGCCCTAGTCTCATTAGATCGAATCGGAAAACTCTATGGTTGAACAGCGCAACGTCTACATGAACACCTTGGTTCCGATGGTGGTCGAACAGACTGCCCGCGGCGAGCGCGCCTATGACATCTATTCGCGCTTGCTGAAGGAACGTGTGCTGTTCGTCACCGGGCCGATCGAGGATTACGGCGCGAGCTTGATCACGGCGCAGCTTCTGTTTCTGGAAGCCGAGAATCCGAAGAAGGAAATCTCGATGTACATCAATTCGCCGGGCGGAATCGTCACGGCGGGGCTCGCGATCTACGACACGATGCAGTACATCCGCCCGGCGGTGCAGACGTTCTGCGTCGGTCAGGCTGCATCGGCGGCATCGCTGCTTTTGATGGCGGGCAAGAAGGGGGAACGCTATTGCCTCCCCAATTCGCGCATTCTCGTCCATCAACCTTCGGCATCGTACTATGGTCAGGCGGCAGACATCGCCCGCCATGCACAGGAAATCGTGAAGCTGAAAAAGCGGCTGAACGAGATCTACGCCAAGCACACGGGACAATCTGTCGAGGCGGTTGAAAAAGCGTTGGATAGGGATACCTATATGACTGCCGAGGAGGCAAAGGCCTTCGGGTTAATCGACTCTGTGATGGAACGCCGGCCTGAAACAGCCGACTCACGGCCCTGAAAAAGCCGGATGGGAACTCGATAATGGCCGGAAAACAGCGGATTAAACAAATCTTGATCCGCACGCGGTTAACGTGGTCGAATGAATCGGGTGAACCGGTTTGGGCTGGCGTAGTTCGTGCAGCGCCTTCAAAGTTGGGTCAATGCGGTTGTTTAAGGGACGGGCTGATGCCCGAAAAAGCCTATGAGTAAGGCGGGCGGCGGCGAGTCGAAGAACACGCTCTATTGCTCCTTTTGCGGCAAAAGCCAGCACGAGGTCCGCAAGCTGATCGCGGGTCCGACCGTATTCATCTGCGATGAATGCGTTGAACTCTGCATGGAGATCATCCGCGAAGAGAACAAGACCTCCTTCATGAAGTCGAAGGAGGGCGTTCCGAGCCCGCAGGAAATCTTCAAGGTTCTGGACGATTACGTTGTCGGTCAGGGGCACGCAAAGAAGGTGCTCTCGGTCGCCGTCCACAATCACTACAAGCGCATCAACGCGAGCGGCAAGAACCAGGACGTCGAACTCGCGAAATCGAACATCATGCTGATTGGCCCGACGGGTTGCGGCAAGACGCTGCTCGCGCAGACGCTCGCACGCATACTCGATGTGCCGTTCACGATGGCGGACGCCACGACGCTGACCGAAGCTGGTTACGTCGGCGAGGACGTCGAGAACATCATCCTCAAGCTGCTTCAAAACGCTGACTACAATGTCGAGCGCGCCCAGCGCGGCATCGTCTATATCGACGAAGTCGACAAGATCAGCCGCAAATCCGATAACCCGTCCATCACGCGCGACGTGTCGGGTGAAGGTGTGCAGCAGGCACTGCTCAAGATCATGGAAGGCACGATCGCCAGCGTTCCTCCGCAGGGCGGACGCAAGCATCCGCAGCAGGAATTTCTGCAGGTCGACACGACCAATATCCTGTTCATCGTCGGTGGCGCGTTCGCCGGCCTCGACAAGATCATCTCTTCCCGCACCCAGGGCACGTCGATGGGCTTCGGTGCCAATGTGCGCGCTCCGGACGAGCGTGGCACGGGCGACATCCTTCGCGATGTGGAGCCGGAAGACCTGCTCAAGTTCGGCCTCATTCCAGAATTCATCGGACGCTTGCCGGTCCTCGCCACGCTCGGCGATCTTCAGGAAGCCGCGTTGATCGAAATCCTGACGCGTCCCAAGAATGCGCTGGCCAAGCAATATCAGCGCATGTTCGAGATGGAGAATGTGAGGCTGCGTTTTCAGGACGAGGCGCTGCACTCCATCGCGCGTCGCGCCATTGCCCGCAGGACCGGTGCACGCGGTTTGCGTTCGATCATGGAGAACATCCTGCTCGAAACCATGTTCGAGCTGCCTACTCTGAACGGCGTGCAGGAGGTGGTGATCACGGCAGATGTGGTCGATGGCCGTGCCCGCCCGCTTTACACCTATTCCGACAAGGCTGAAGTGGCACAGAAAACAGCAAGCTGACGCCGCTTCATGTTCCTAGTGTCTTTTAGGCGGCAACGCCCGGCGTAATTTGCCCGGCGGCTCTGGACGGCTTGAAACCGTTAACACGGCGCCCCATTTTATTTCGACAGAGTCGGCCCATTCGGGCGGCTTAAAATCAAGGTTTCATATGCCCATCCGGGGTATGATGCCCTTTATAGCCGGTCCGCGGGGGCGGCCGGTCAGGAGCAAAAAATATGACGGATTCCGTTGTGAGTACCCCCAAAAGCGAAGCCGGCAATGTCGCGGCGGTCCTTCCGCTGCGCGACATCGTTGTGTTTCCGCACATGATTGTGCCGTTGTTCGTCGGTCGCGAGAAATCCGTCCGCGCGCTCGAAGAGGTGATGAACGAGGAGAAGCAAATTCTTCTGCTGACGCAGAAAAGTGCTTCCGACGATGATCCCTCGGCCGATGGCCTGCACACCATCGGCACGTTGGCGACCGTGCTGCAACTGCTGAAGTTGCCCGACCAGACAGTGCGTGTCCTTGTGGAAGGAAAGTCGCGCGCGCAGGTGACGGGTTTTCTGCCGCGCACCGACTTCTTCCAGGCGACGATCGAGCGCATTCCGGAGAATGTGGGCGAGTCCCGCGAGACCGAAGCGCTGATCCGCACGGTCAAGACGAACTTTGAGCAGTATATCAAGCTCAACAAGAAAATTCCGGCGGAGACGCTGGCATCGGTGGCCCAAATCGAAGAGCCCGCGAAGCTCGCCGACATTGTGGCGTCGCATCTGTCGGTGAAGATTTCCGATCGCCAGACATTGCTGGAGACGCTGAACACCGCTGCACGGCTCGAGAAGGTTCTCTCGCTGATCGAAGCGGAGATCGGCGTGCTGCAGGTCGAGCGCAAAATCCGTTCGCGCGTGAAGCGCCAAATGGAGAAGACGCAGCGCGAGTATTATCTGAACGAACAGCTCAAGGCGATCCAGAAGGAGCTTGGCGACGGCGAAGAAGGCCGTGACGAGCTTGCCGAAATCGAAGCGCGCATCCGCAAGACCAAATTGTCGAAGGAAGCGCGCGAGAAGGCGATGGCCGAAGTGAAGAAGCTTCGCTCCATGAGTCCGATGTCGGCAGAAGCGACCGTCGTGCGTAAC
The DNA here is from genome assembly GCA_037201525.1 of Rhizomicrobium sp. Lineage (GTDB taxonomy): Bacteria > Pseudomonadota > Alphaproteobacteria > Micropepsales > Micropepsaceae > Rhizomicrobium. The sequence goes on from JBBCHP010000041.1 coordinate 6,811, forward strand.
TATCTCGACTGGATGCTCTCGCTCCCCTGGGGCAAGAAGTCGAAGGTCAAGAAAGACATCGCAGTGGCGGAGGAAGTTCTCCACGACGACCATTACGGTCTTGAGAAGGTCAAGGAACGCATCCTCGAATACCTCGCGGTGCAACAGCGCGCCGGGAAGATGAAGGGGCCGATCCTCTGCCTCGTCGGCCCTCCGGGTGTCGGTAAGACCTCGCTTGCGAAATCGATCGCGAAGGCCACTGGCCGCGAATATGTCCGCATGTCGCTTGGTGGCGTGCGCGATGAGGCGGAAATCCGCGGTCATCGCCGCACCTATATCGGCTCGATGCCCGGCAAGGTCATCCAGTCGATGAAGAAGGCGAAGACTGCGAACCCGCTGTTCCTGCTGGACGAGATCGACAAGCTCGGCGCCGACTGGCGCGGCGATCCTTCGAGCGCATTGCTCGAAGTGCTCGACCCGGAGCAGAACCACACGTTCCAGGATCATTACCTGGAGGTGGACTTCGATCTCTCCGATGTGATGTTCATCACCACCGCCAACACGCTCAACATGCCCGGCCCATTGATGGACCGCATGGAGATCATCCGCATCCCCGGTTACACCGAGGATGAGAAGGTTGAGATCGCCAAGCGCCATCGGTCGACAAGGAGAAGAAGGCGCACGGGCTGAAAGACGAGGAATGGAAGATCACAGATGGCGGATTGCGCGATCTGATCCGCTATTACTCGCGCGAAGCCGGTGTGCGTAACCTTGAGCGCGAGATCGCGAACCTGACCCGCAAGGCGGTAAAGGAGATCGTCTCGGGCAAGGCGAAGTCGATTGAAGTCACGGCTGAGAACCTCGGCACCTATGCCGGCGTCCGCAAGTTCCGCTTCGGCGAAATCGAGGGCGAGGACCAGATCGGTGTCGTCACGGGCCTGGCATGGACGGAAGTGGGCGGCGAGACCGTGCAGATCGAGTCCGTCATGCTGCCCGGCAAGGGCCGTATGCAGACGACCGCAAGCTCGGCGATGTGATGAAGGAATCGATCGACGCGGCGCGTTCTTATGTGCGTTCCAAGGCGACGAGCTTTGGCATCAAGCCGCCGACCTTCGACAAGATCGACATCCACGTGCACGTGCCGGAAGGTGCGACACCCAAGGATGGCCCATCGGCCGGTGCCGCGATGGCGACCGCAATCATCTCGGTCATCACCGGCATTCCGTGCGCCGCGATGTGGCAATGACGGGCGAAGTGACCTTGCGTGGACGCGTGTTGCCGATCGGCGGCTTGAAGGAAAAGCTGCTGGCCGCGCTGCGCGCCGGGATCAAGACCGTCCTCATCCCCGATGAGAACGAGAAGGATCTCGCGGAAATCCCCGACAACGTGAAGTCGGGCATGACTATCATCCCGGTGAAAACCGTCGCTGAGGTGTTGAAGGTTGCGCTGACACGCCAGCCCGAAGCCATCGACTGGGTCGAGCCGTCTGATGCTGTTCCTCCGCCGTCGGTACTACCTAAAGATGGACCTGACGCGGTGATCACCCACTAATTTGTTGCGGTGCAATAGCAAGAATGGGCCCGGATCCAATTCGATCCGGGCCCATTTTCGTAAAAAATTCCAGTGATTCCCTTGGTTTTCCGCTTGGGGCCACAACGGCCAAGCCTTAAAGTCTATCCATTATTGGGCGAATCGCCCCGCGTGCTTTCAGGCGTCCGGCGCAACAGGAGAACGCATATGAACAAGAACGATCTGATCCAGAAACTGGCCGACACAACGGGCCTGAACAAGAACGATGCCGCGAAGGCGGTCGATGGCGTTTTCAACATCATCGAAGCCACGCTGAAGGAAGGCGATGAAGTGCGGCTGACGGGCTTCGGCGTGTTTGCGGTGTCGCAGCGCGCCGGCGGCAAGGGCCGCAACCCGCAAACCGGCGAAGAAATCACCATCAAGCCGTCCAAGCAGCCCCGCTTCCGTCCGGGTAAGCAACTCAAGGACGCTCTGAACTAATCAGCGCCGCCAAGGTGTATTCACCACATGCTTGGGCGTGGCGGTAGGGAACTCCGCCGCGTCTCGAAATAGTCGTGTTTGCGCTGACGGCGCTGTTCAGGATGGATGGCGTAGTGGACGCATCGGCACACGGAGCGCCGCAGAAACAGCCGTGGGGCCGCTTCGTCGTCATGAAAGACGGCGAAAGCAACCGGTTCGTCGCCGTATCCGATTAAGATTTATCGGTCTGCTTGGTACGTTGGATATAAACATGATAGGCGACCGCATCCCACGCGTTGTGTATACCCACGAACAGCAGCAGCAGGGCCGCGCTGCCGACGCTGAATAGCGCGAGTTCCAGCCGCGTGGAATCGATCGCAGTCGCCAGCACGAGAAGGCCATAGGCTGTGCCGGGCAGCGCGATATGAAACGTCATATCCTCCAGATCTGGCCGATAGATGTGCTGGGTGAACATCCGGAATGCGGTGATGGCCATATAGATCAGACCGCACACGCCGACCGCTCCCGTCGCCCGGAATGCATCAGCCACATCGGGCCAGGGAACCCGAACGAGCATCGACAGAAGAAGACTGGCGCTGAGATGTACCACCGTCGGCGTGCCAAAGCTGCGGCCGGCTTCTGCCGCTCCGGGCGTCGGCCTCTCGGCCACGAGCGTCATGACCACGAACTGCAGGCCGATCAGGGCGCCGGCCGCCGACCCCAGGATTACGTAGAAGCTGTCCCATTCGTTAAGGGCAGACATGCTTTGACCCTTCCCCTCGGGCGGTGCTGCACCGTATAAGCCGCCCCTCAAGGGCGGTTAGCTCAGTTGGTAGAGCATATCGTTTACACCGATAGGGTCGGCGGTTCGAGCCCGTCACCGCCCACCAGGTTTCGAGACGCCACAGCGAAGCGAAGACTGCCCCGGCGTAGCCCGGGCTATATCCGCGCGACTTCACCCGGCAAGTCAGCCTTCGGTTCTCAACAAATTTGACCATCGTTGTTGAGCACATTGCGCTGATCTTCGCGCCACGTCAGGCTCCGGCCAATAGCGGAGGGGCTTATGCGTTCGATTTTCCTTTTTCTTACATCGATGGCGCTCGCGACCGCCGCGCTCGCGCAGGATATGGACGATACGGCTGCAGCGCCGCCGGGCCAGAAATCCGAAGACGCGAAATTCGTCGCGTACGATCAGCCCGTCATCGCATTCACGCACGCTGAGATCGTAGACGGCACTGGCGCGGCACCGAAATACGACCAGACGCTGATTGTAAAAGATCGGCGCATCGCGGCGCTCGACGCGCATGTCCGCGTGCCGAAAGATGCCACGGTCATCGACGCGCATGGCAAGACACTATTGCCGGGCTTCGTGATGGTGCACGAGCATCTTTTCTATCCAACTGGCACGCGCATCTATGGCTCGATGCCCTACACGTTTCCACGGCTCTATCTCGCCGGGGGGACGACGACGGCACGAACCGGCGGTTCGCTCGCGCCGTACACAGACATCAATCTGGCGCGTGACATCGCGACGGGCGCGGCCATCGGGCCCGATCTCGACGCGACAGGGCCATATCTGAACGGCGAGGCCAATCCGTTTCTGCAGATGCACAACCTGAGCGGACCGGGGGACGTAACAAAGACTGTGAACTTCTGGGCAGACAACGGCGCGACGTCGTTCAAGGCCTATATCAACATCACGCGCGACGAACTGAAAGCGGCAGCCGATGCCGCGCATGCACACGGCCTCAAGATCACCGGCCATCTCTGTTCCGTTACCTATCGCGAGGCCGCCGACGCGGGCATCGACAACCTCGAGCATGGTTTTGCGGTGATGACCGATTTCAACAAAGACAAAAAGCCGGACGAGTGCCCCAAGGGCTCGCAGCAAGCGCTTGCCGTGCTTGATGAGAACGGCGCGGATGTGAAAGCGCTGATGGACTATCTCATCCAGAAGCATGTCGTGCTGACGTCCACGCTTACCGTGATGGAGAGCTTCACGCCGGGCCGTCCCAAGGCGCCGGAACGCGCGCTGTCGATGCTGACGCCGGAGTTGCGGGCGGCGTATGAAAAGGTTTGGAGCAATACCGCAAACATTCCGACGATGAAGCCCTACGTCACGATCTTTCCGAAGCTGATGAAGATGGAAAAGATGTTTGCGGAGAAGGGCGGCACGCTGTTGGCCGGCACCGACCCCACTGGCTATGGTGGCGTTGTCCCTGGCTTTTCCGGCAAGCGGGAGGTGGAGCTGCTGGTCGAGGCGGGGTTCGGCTTTCCTGAAGCGCTCAGGATCTCGACGCTCAATGGCGCGCGGTATCTTGGCCGCGACAAGGATGTGGGGTCTTTGGAAGTGGGTAAGCGCGCCGATATCGCACTGATCGAAGGCGATCCAATAAAGAACGCGTCGGCAGTCGAAGCGATGCCATTCGTGTTCAAGGCCGGCATCGGCTACGACAGCAACAAAATCTTTGATGCGATGGCGGGGCAGGTTGGTTTAGACTGAGGGCATCGTAATATTCAGGGCTGAGGGGTTGTCATGCGATTTGGAATTTTGCTGGCTGTGTGTGCGGTCCTCGTGGGTGCGAGCACTTATACCGAGGCCGGACCCAACCCAGGTACCTATGTCGTGTTCTTCGATGCCAAGAGCACTGTGCTCGATCCCGAAGGCCGCAAGATCGTCGATCTGGCCGCGAAAGATATTCTCGCGAAAAAGCCTGCTCATGTGACCCTCGCGGGCGAGCCTTGGGATACGCCGAAAGTACCGGGATTCAATCCGGCGTATTCCGAGGCGCGCTTCAGCGCTGTCAGCGACGCGCTGGCCGCGGATGGCGTTGGTCGCAATTTGATCACGCGCGCGCCGTTGACGGACGCCGAAGCGCAGGTGAATCCGTCGGGCAAGCGCCGGGTCGAAATCCGCCTGGAACAGAACTGACGCGCGACGTCAGATGAAGTTTGCCGCGAGATTGATCATCGTGGCAAGGATCGCTGTGTTGAAGCCGAACGCGACCAGCGTGTGAATCGTGCCGACACGGCGCATTTCCTTCGACGTGAAGGTGATATCGGCGGTCTGCGATGTCGCCCCTATCACGATGGAGAAGTGGAAAAAATCCCAATAATCGGGCTCACCACATTGCCCGAATTCGAGACCGCCCTTGGGCGCACCTTCCTCTTCTTCGAGATAGTAGAGGTGCGCATAGTGCATTGCGAAGACGATCTGCACGAACATCCATGACAGGATGACCGTGGCCGCGGCCAATCCCACGCGCCAGCCCTGTCCAGGATGATCCTTGGCGAGCGACAACTCTGCGACAAGCGCGCCAACGCTCGCGATCGAGGCAAGGATTGTCAGTACAAGGATGAAACGTCCGCCTTCGTCGTGGGTGATCGCGCGGCGCTTAATGGTGTCGATGTCGGCCTTGCGCATGAACAGCAGAAGCATCAGACAGAGGAAAACGGTCACGCCGCCGTTCCATCCGATCAGGGCGCGCGTGGTCTCTCCCGTCGCCCAAGGCGCCGACGCGAAATAGAGTGCGCCGCCCCAAAACAATCGCGGTGAGAAGAAACGGCCGGCTGAGAAACGGCCCGATGATGGGTATGCCGCGCCGCGCGTTGGCATTTGCCGCCATGGTGCTAGTCCCCGAGTCCCTGCCTGACGGTACTTTGATTGCGCGTCGAATTCCAAGGGATGCGGGCTACGGGAAGATTAACTCTTTGGCACTTCACCGTTCGGTGTCATCGCGTCGACCGCGTGTGGAAGAACTTGTGCGAGCTTCGCTGTCAGGTCTTGCGTGGACATGCCGGCCTTCGCGGCAAGTTCGCTGATCGTCTGCTCGCCGAAAGCGCTGTGAACATCGGAGGGCGAAATCGGTGCATTCGTGCCGTCGGCGATCCAGGAGTTGACCGTGGACCCGAGCCCGTTGGTGCGGAGCTGATTGACGACACCCTGGACGCCGCCGTGCTTTTCGATCAGCCCGTTGACGACCGTCACCATCTCGGCGCCGACCATGCCGCCGATCAATCCATCAAAAAGACCCATAGCTCTCTCCGCAAAAAAGCTGCTGCCAGCGTAGCCATGCCGGACGTAGCACGGTTCCCTTTGTGATGGATAGGCGCGGTAGATTAACGCGGCACACATTGACGAAAAGGGCTGGTGGTGGCGAAGTGTCACGATGAAGATATTCCTGCCGGCAATTCTGGGGCTCGCACTTGCTCTTTCAGCTTGTGCCGGCCACCACGATGGCGGTCCACGCGAGACCGATCCGGACTTCCATCCAACGATCGATCTTTTGACCAAATATGACGCAATCACGACGGCACGATCACGCGCGCCGAAATGGAAGAGGGCCTCAAGAAGGAGTTCGACGCCGCTGACACCAACCATGATGGCAAGCTCGATCCGGATGAAGTCGCGGCCGTAAACGCACAGCGGTGGAGCGAATACAAATCGACAGCCTCGACGATCGTGGATTGGAACCAGGATGGCTTCGTCGATTTCAACGAGTTTGCGGCAACTGCCCGTTCTCTATTCGCGGACATTGATCGTACGGCGACGGCCAGTTGATGCCGGACGAACTGCAAGCTTATCGCGGCCACAAAAAGAAGGCGTCTGATCAGGATCAGGATCAGCCAGAACAACGCCAAGGGCACCACGGCGGTGGAGGTCCAGGCGGCCAAAACTAACGCGAACGCGCCTTGACAGGCCAAGGGGTGGGCCGTACATCGGCCCTCCTTCGCGGGGTAAGCCTCGCGAGCGCCCGCGGGGGCGTAGCTCAGTTGGTTAGAGTGACGGCCTGTCACGCCGTAGGTCGCGGGTTCGAGCCCCGTCGCTCCCGCCATTTTCTCTCTTAAATTTCCCGACTTTTGCTGCACATTTTTAGTTGCGAATGTCTCGCAATAATCTGGAAAGAATCCTGTTTTCCTGCGGCGAATCTTGCTCTAAACCCCGCGTGGCTTTCGGGGTGCATGGGTACTTGCTGCACCTGCGAATTGGCTGTTTTGTACCAGCGGCAGGGACTAGGCGATGGACGCACTCCTTCTGGAATATCTGCCGATCCTGATCTTCATCGGAATCGCGGGCGTGATCGCCACGGCACTTCTCGTCATCCCGTTCATCATTGCCCCGTCGAAACCCGACCCTGAAAAACTCTCCGCCTATGAATGCGGGTTCAACGCGTTCGGCGACTCCCGCATGAAGTTCGATGTGCGGTTTTATCTGGTCTCGATCCTGTTCATCATCTTCGACCTCGAAGTCGCATTCCTGTTCCCGTGGGCGATCACGCTCGGAAAGATCGGCGTATTCGGGTTCTGGTCGATGGTCGTGTTCCTGGGCGTCCTGACCGTCGGCTTTATCTATGAATGGAAGAAGGGAGCGCTCGAATGGGAGTGATCCCGGCAGGGCAGGGCGCACGCGCAGGTGTCGAGGGTGCCGCGGCCTCTGTCACCGACAACGATCCTTATTTCAAGGCGATGCAGACCGAGATCGCCGACAAAGGCTTTCTCACCGCCAGCGCGGATTCGCTCATCAACTGGGCACGCACGGGTTCGTTGCACTGGATGACGTTCGGCCTCGCATGTTGTGCGGTCGAGATGATGCAGGTGTCGATGCCGCGCTACGATCTTGAGCGCTTTGGCGTCGCGCCGCGCGCCCTCACCGCGCCAGTCGGACGTTATGATCGTAGCCGGGACGCTGACCAACAAGATGGCGCCCGCGCTGCGCAAGGTCTACGACCAGATGCCGGAACCGCGTTATGTGATCTCCATGGGATCCTGCGCGAACGGCGGCGGCTATTATCACTATTCCTACGCCGTCGTGCGCGGTTGTGACCGCATCGTGCCGGTGGATATTTATGTGCCCGGCTGCCCGCCGACGGCGGAAGCATTGCTCTACGGCATCATGCTGCTGCAGCGGAAAATCCGCCGCACCGGAACGATTGAGCGCTGAGATGGCTGATCTCGAACAACTCGGTCAGGCGATTGCCGCTGCGCTCAATGTGCAGGCGCATGTCGCGCTCGGCGAGTTGACGCTCGAAGCGCAACCTGGCGACATCGTCCGTGTGTTGACCGCGTTGCGTGACCAATTCGAATTTCGGACGCTCGTCGATATATGCGGCGTCGATTGGCCGGAGCGCGGAAAGCGTTTCGACGTCGTCTATCACTTGCTGTCGCTGACCAAGAACCAGCGCATCCGCGTTAAGGTGCAGGTCACGGAAGACGATGCAATGCCGTCGTCGGCCGGCGTCTATCACGCGTCGAACTGGTTCGAGCGAGAAACCTTCGACATGTATGGCATTCCCTTCAACGATCATCCCGATCTGCGCCGCATCCTCACTGATTACGGGTTCGAAGGTTATCCGCTGCGCAAGGACTTCCCGCTCAGCGGTTATGTCGAATTGCGCTACGACGACGAGCAGAAGCGCGTTGTCTATCAACCGGTGAATCTGGTGCAGGAATTCCGCGACTTCGACTTTATGAGTCCATGGGAAGGCGCGCCGCATATTCTTCCTGGCGATGAGAAAGCGGCGATGGCGCCGAATGCGACATCGGGCGACACGGGGAAGAAGACATAGTGGACAAGCTGGCACCCCCACACCGATCCCACCATGACGGTCAATTTCGGGCCGCAGCATCCCGCCGCGCATGGCGTGTTGCGCATGATCCTCGACCTCGACGGCGAGATCGTGACGCGCGTGGATTCCCACATCGGGCTTCTGCATCGCGGCACCGAAAAGCTGATCGAGCACAAGACCTATCTGCAGGCAATCCCGTATTTCGACCGGCTCGACTATGTCGCGCCGATGAATCAAGAACACGCTTTTGCGCTGGCGATCGAGAAGCTGCTCGGGCTCGAAGTGCCGAAGCGCGGGCAATACATCCGCGCGCTTTATTGCGAGATCGGGCGCGTCCTCAATCATCTGATGAATGTGACGACGCAGGCGATGGATTGTGGCGCGCTCACGCCTCCGCTCTGGGGCTTCGAAGAGCGCGAGAAGTTGATGGTGTTCTACGAGCGTGCGTCGGGTTCGCGCATGCATGCAGCCTATTTCCGCGTCGGCGGCGTGCATCAGGACCTGCCGCCCGAACTGCTCGAAGACATCTACGCGTGGTGCGGTACGTTCCCAAAGGTGCTCGACGATATCGAAGGACTGCTGACCGAGAGCCGTATCTTCAAGCAACGCAACGTCGACATCGGCGTCGTCAATCGCGCCGAAGCAGAAGCTTGGGGCTTTTCCGGCGTGATGCTGCGTTCGACCGGCGTGGCGTGGGATTTGCGCCGCGCACAGCCGTATGAGTGCTACAGCGAACTCGACTTCAAGATTCCGGTCGGCAAAAACGGCGACAACTATGACCGTTACGTTATGCGCGTGGAAGAAATGCGCCAGTCCGTACTGATCATGAAGCAGTGCATCGAGAAGATGCCGTCCGGTCCGGTCAGCTCACAGGACAAGAAAATCGTCCCGCCGAAGCGCGGCGAGATGAAGACCTCGATGGAAGCACTGATCCATCACTTCAAGCTCTACACCGAAGGCTTCCACGTTCCAGCCGGTGAAGTATACGTGGCGGTCGAAGCGCCGAAAGGCGAGTTCGGCGTCTATCTTATCGCTGACGGCACCAACAAGGCCTATCGCTGCAAGCTGCGCGCGCCGTCTTTCGTGCATCTGCAAGCGATGGATTACATGAGTAAGGGCCACATGCTTGCCGACGTGTCGGCCATCCTCGGCTCGCTCGACATCGTTTTCGGCGAGGTGGACCGTTGAGCATCCGTCGTCTTTCACCGCATCAGCCTGCGAGCTTCGCGTTCAGCGACGCGAACAAGAACACTGCGCCACCTGGATCGCGAAATTCCCGCAAGGCCGCCAGGCGAGCGCGGTGATTGCACTGCTCTGGATCGGACAGGAGCAGGAAGGCTGGGTTACCAAGCCGATGATAGAGGCCGTCGCTCAGATGCTCTCAATGCCGTACATCCGCGTGCTCGAGGTTGCGACGTTCTACACGATGTTCAATCTGGAGCCGGTCGGCGACCATCTCGTGCAGGTGTGCACGACGACGCCATGCTGGCTGCGGGGATCGGACGATGTGGTTGCTGCTTGCAAGAGGCACATCGCGCCGACGCAGCACACAATCTCCGCCGACGGCAAGTTCTCGTGGATGGAAGTCGAATGTCTCGGCGCCTGCGTGAATGCGCCGATGCTGCAGATCGGCAAAGACTTTTACGAAGACCCTCGACGGCCCCAAGACCGAAGCATTGCTTGAAGCCTTCCGCCGCGGTGAAAATCCGAAGCCAGGCGCCGGCAACGGCCGCCATACCTCTGAGCCCGAGGGTGGCGCACTGACGCTCAAAGACCCGCAGCTCTACAACGGCGGTTATGCCCGCAAAGCGAGTGGCGCTGGCGGCATGACCGACGCCGAAGGCAAGGCGCCAACGCAGGGCGCCTCCGATCGCGAAGCGCCTGTCCAGAAACCACCGGAGCGGCCACCTGATGCTCGCCGACAAGGACCGCATCTTCACCAATCTCTATGGCTTTCAGGATCCGGGCCTCGAAGGCGCGAAGAAACGCGGCAATTGGGACGGCACGAAGGAAATTCTCGCGCTTGGGCCCGAAGGCATTGTCGACATCATGAAAAAGAGCGGCCTGCGCGGCCGCGGCGGCGCGGGCTTCCCGACCGGCATGAAATGGTCGTTCATGCCGAAAGAGGTAAAAGAGCGTCCACACTATCTTGTCGTAAACGCCGACGAGTCCGAGCCGGGTACCTGCAAAGATCGCGATATCCTGCGCCACGATCCGCACACACTGGTCGAAGGTTGCCTGATTGCGAGCTTCGCGATGCGTGCGCATGTGGCTTACGTCTATGTGCGCGGCGAGTTTATCCGCGAGCGCGAAGCGCTGCAGCGCGCGGTCGATGAAGCCTACGAAGCTAAGCTGATCGGCAAGGACAACATCTTTGGTTATCCGTTCGATCTCTACGTGCATCACGGCGCCGGCGCGTATATCTGCGGCGAAGAGACGGCGCTGCTCGAAAGTCTCGAAGGCAAGAAGGGCCAGCCGCGCCTGAAGCCCGCCATTCCCGGCGAATGTCGGTCTCTATGGCTGCCCGACAACCGTGAACAATGTCGAGAGCATCGCGGTTGCGCCAACGATCCTGCGCCGCGGCGCAGAGTGGGTTCGCCGGCATAGGCCGCCCCAACAATTTCGGCACAAAAGTCTTCTGCATCTCGGGCCACGTGAACAAGCCATGTAACGTCGAAGAGGAAATGGGCATTTCACTGCGCGAGCTGATCGAGAGGCATGCCGGTGGCGTGCGCGGCGGTTGGGACAATCTGCTCGCCGTAATCCCCGGCGGTGCGTCAGTGCCGCTGCTGCCGAAATCGATCTGCGACGACGTGCTGATGGATTTCGACTCGCTGAAGAACGTGCAGTCCGGTCTCGGCACAGCCGCGGTGATCGTGATGGACAAGTCGTGCGACGTCGTGAAGGCGATCCAACGCCTCGCCTATTTCTACAAACACGAAAGCTGCGGCCAGTGCACGCCGTGCCGCGAAGGCACGGGATGGATGTGGCGGGTGATGACGCGCATGGTCAAAGGCGACTCTCATCCGGCGGAAATCGATCTGCTGCAGGAAGTCACCAAGGAAGTTGAAGGCCACACGATCTGCGCGCTCGGCGATGCCGCGGCGTGGCCGATCCAGGGCTTGATCCGGCATTTCCGCCCCGAACTCGAACGCCGCATGGCGGCCTACAATAAGCAGGCGGCCGAATGACGACGTACTGGCTCGCTTTCCTCGACTGGTTCGCATCAATCAGCGCGCTGATCGCGATCGCGCTCACGCTGACGCAATTGTTCGGCAACCGCACCTATCATGCGGTGGTGCATTATCTGTCGCAGTGCGATGTCGCGCTCGCCAATCCGCAGTTTTCGAACCCCGAACTTGGCAAGCTTGATCTGCGCGCCAAGACGTTCGATGGCGAAGCGAAAGAGTTTGAGCGTTACGAGTGGTACGTCGCCCGTCTGGTCTACACACTCGACGCCGCGATGCGTCAGGCGCCGTTCCAGCAGTGGCGGCAAGTCGCATGCACGCAGCTTGCCAATCACAAGCACTACTTCGCCAGCGAGTATTACGCGAAACAGGATTATCTCAAGCACTACAGCGGACGCATGCGCAAACTGATCCAGCAGCAGAGGGCCGCCTGATGCCCAGCCGCAAACTCATCGTCGACGGTAAGGAGATCGAGGCGGATGACGGCCTCACTCTGTTGCAGGCCTGCGAGCAGGCGGGCGCTGAGATTCCACGCTTCTGCTATCACGAACGTCTCTCGGTCGCCGGCAATTGCCGCATGTGTCTGGTCGAATGGGTCGGTGCGCCGAAGCCGCAGGCATCGTGCGCGCTGCAGGTCCGCGACATCTTCCCGAACAAGGACGGCACGCCCGCCAAGATCAACACAAAATCGCCTTACGTGCGCAAGGCGCGCGAAGGCGTGATGGAATTCCTGCTCATCAACCATCCGCTCGATTGCCCGATCTGCGATCAGGGCGGCGAATGCGACCTGCAGGATCAGGCGATGGGTTATGGCCGCGCCGCGTTCCACCGCTTCAATGAGAACAAGCGCGCGGTCGAAGACAAATATATGGGTCCGCTGGTTGCGACCGTGATGACCCGCTGCATCCAGTGCACCCGCTGCGTGCGCTTTGCGACCGAGGTTGCGGGCGTGCCCGATCTCGGCGCCACGGGTCGCGGCGAGGACATGGAAATTACGACCTATCTGGAGAAAGCGTTCGCGAGCGAACTCTCCGGCAATGTGGTCGATCTCTGCCCCGTCGGCGCGCTGACGTCGAAGCCGTATGCGTTCAACGCACGGCCTTGGGAATTGCGAAAGACGGAATCCATCGACGTGATGGACGCGCAGGGCTGCAACATCCGCGTCGATGCGCGCGGGCCGGCGGTGCTGCGGGTCCTGCCGCGCCTCAACGAAGAGATCAACGAGGAATGGATTTCGGACAAGGCGCGCCATGCCTGTGATGGCCTGATGCGCCAGCGGCTCGACAAACCTTACGTCCGCAAGAACGGCAAGCTCCAGCCTGTGTCGTGGAACGAAGCGTTCGCGACCATCGCTGCACGCGTTGCCGAGACGAAGCCGGAGCGCATGGCCGCGATCGTCGGCGATCTCGCCGCCGCCGAAGAGATCAAAGCGCTCAAGGATCTGATGAATGCGCTGGGCGCGGAGCATCTCGATTGCCGTCAGGACGGCGCGAAGCTCGGCGGGCCGCGTCAATCCTATTTGTTCAACACCACTATCGCCGGCGTCGAAGCGGCGGATGCAATCCTGCTCATAGGGTGCAATCCGCGTTGGGAAGCGCCGGTGCTGAACGCGCGCATCCGCAAGGCCTGGGTGAACGGTGCGCTTAAGGTCGCGAATATCGGCCCGGGGGTCGATCTGACCTATGCGGTCGAACAGTTGGGCGCGAACGCTGACGTGCTCGGCGCCATCGCAGATGGCAGCCATGCCTTCGCGAAGGTTCTGAAAGACGCGAAGCGTCCGATGATTATTCTCGGCTCCAGTGCCATCGCGCGCGCGGACGGTGCGGCACTGCTGAAACTCGCGGCGAAGATCGCGTCCGATACCGGCATGATTGGCCCCGCGGGCAGCGCGGCCGAAGGCGGCTGGAAACGGTTTCAATGTGCTTCACACCGCGGCCTCGCGCGTTGGCGCTCTCGACCTCGGCTTTGTGAAGGGCCGTGATGTGGCCGGTATTGTCGACGGCGCACAGAAGGGTGAGATCGACTTCGTCTATCTTCTTGGCGCCGACGAGTGCGATGTCGGTCATCTCGGTCGCGCCTTCGTCGTCTATCAGGGCAGCCATGGCGATGCCGGCGCGCACAACGCCGATGTCGTGCTTCCCGGCGCGGCCTACACCGAAAAAGAAGGCCTCTACGTCAATTTCGAAGGCCGCGTACAGCGCGCCGAACGCGCCGCGTTCCCGCCGGGCGATGCCAAAGAGGACTGGACGATCCTGCGCGCTCTGTCCGATGTGCTCGGCAAGAAACTGCCGTATGACAGTCTCGCCGATCTGCGCAAAGCCATTGTCGCCGATGCTCCGCACTTCGCCGATCTGGGCCATGCGCCGGTGCATCAGGGTGCGGATGCGTCGTTATGGAGCGCGGTCGGGGCCGACGGCAAGCTCGATACGCACGTGCCGTTCGGCCATGCCATCGGCGATTACTACCTGACCAATCCCATCGCGCGCGCGAGCGTGACAATGGCGAAATGCAGCCAGGAATTCGTCACCGGCTCACACAAGATGGCGGCGGAGTAGGGCATGATTTTCACCAATGCCTTCCTTCATCTCGGCATGCCCTATGCGTGGGCTTGGGCGCTCAGTCAGATCATTACGATCGTAATCTTCTTGGTCGTTCTGCTTATCATGGTCGCGTTCATCCTGCTCTACGACCGCAAAATCTTCGCAGCGGTGCAGATGCGCCGCGGCCCCAACGTGGTCGGCATCTTCGGCTTGCTGCAGAGTTTCGCCGATCTCGGCAAATATCTGATCAAGGAAGTGATCATACCGGCCGGCGCCAACAAGGTGATCTTCATCTTGGCCCCGCTGGTGAGTGCAACGCTCGCGTTCGCAGCTTGGGCGGTTATACCCATCGGCGATCACTGGGTGATCTCCGATATCAATGTCGGTATTCTTTATCTCTTCGCGGTGTCGTCGCTTGGCGTCTACGGCATCATCATGGCGGGCTGGCGTCGAACTCGAAATACGCGTTTCTGTCCGCCTGCCGCGCCGCGGCGCAGATGGTGTCCTATGAGGTCTCCATCGGCTTCGTGCTGGTGACGGTGCTGCTGTTCGCAGGCTCACTGAACCTGTCCGACATCGTGCGCGCACAACAAGTGTCCGGTCCGCTATCGTTCCTACACTGGAACGTGTTTTCGATCCTGTTTCCGATGCTGCCGATCTTTTTCGTCTCGGCCATCGCGGAAACCAATCGCCCTCCGTTCGATCTGGTGGAAGCAGAGTCCGAACTCGTCGCAGGCTATTTTGTCGAATATTCCTCCACGCCGTTCCTTCTGTTCTATCTGGCCGAGTCCTGAACATCTGTCTGATGAGTGCGATGGTCTCCATCCTGTTCTTCGGCGGATGGCTGCCGCCCATCGACGTATGGCCGTTGAACGCGATTCCGGGTGTGATCTGGTTCGTGATCAAGCTTTGGGCTGTCTTCTTTCTGTTCGCGATGGTGCGCTCCTTTGTGCCGCGCTACCGCTACGACCAGCTCATGCGGCTGGGCTGGAAAGTGTTCCTGCCGACTTCGCTTTTGTGGGTGATCATCACCTCGGCGTGGGTCGTCTTTGTCCGCCATGGAGGTGTGTGATGGCATCGCTTGACCGCACCGCGCGCCAAATCTTCTTCTGGGAATTCCTGACGAGTTTCTGGCTGTCGCTGCGCTATTTCTTCGGCAAGAAGGCAACGCTGAACTATCCCTTCGAGAAGGGTCCGATCAGTCCGCGCTTCCGCGGGGAGCATGCGCTGCGCCGCTATCCGAACGGCGAAGAGCGTTGCATCGCGTGCAAGCTGTGCGAGGCGGTGTGCCCGGCGCAGGCGATCACCATCGAAGCAGAGCCGCGCGAAGACGGTTCGCGCCGTACCACGCGCTACGATATCGACATGGTGAAGTGCATCTATTGCGGCCTGTGCCAGGAGGCGTCCTGTCGATGCCATTGTGGAGGGGCCGAACTTCGAATACGCCACGGAGACGCGCGAGGAACTTTACTACAACAAAGAAAAGCTGCTTTCGAACGGCGACCGCTGGAACGCGAGATCGCGAAGAACCTCGAACTGGATGCGCCCTACCGATGAACCTCGCGGATATCCAGGCACGCGCGCTATCGAAGATGGGCCGCACCGCTCCGGGCGCCCGCAGCGGTTACTTCGCCGCCGCCGACAAGGCGCGTCGAGACGCGAACCTGAAGGCCGACGGATATGTGATCCCATTCTCGAATGGATGGGCCACAACAACGGACCGGACTGGTTCGCGAGCGAGCTGTATCTCGAATATTGCTGGACCAAGGCGCATGAGAAGGCGTGGGCACCGCCCAGCCAGGAGATCGGCGTACGCCGGGCGCGCAAGGCCGAAGCCATCGGAATGAGCTATCGCGATTACGTTCTCGAAATTCTGGAACATGGCCGCTACCCGCAAGGCGAGGCGCCGCAATGATCTTCCAGCAGATCGCGTTCTATCTGTTCTCGGTGGTGATGATCGCGGCGGCCTTCATGGTCATCGCCGCGCGCAACCCGGTGCATTCGGTCCTGTTCCTGATCCTGGCCTTCTTCAACGCCGCGGGCTTATTTGTGCTGTTGGGTGCCGAGTTCCTGGCGATGATCCTGGTCGTCGTCTATGTCGGTGCCGTGGCCGTCTTGTTCCTGTTTGTGGTCATGATGCTCGACGTCGATTTTGCCGAGCTGAAAAGCGGCGCGCTCCAATACCTTCCTATCGGTGCGCTGATGGGGCTCGTGCTGCTGGCCGAGCTGGTGATGGTTGGCGGCGTATGGGTGATGGCGCCGGGGTCTAAAGGCGCACTGATGAGCGCGACACCGGCCGGGGTGAGCAACACCGTCGCGCTCGGGCGCATTCTCTATACGGACTATGTCTATTACTTCCAGATTGCAGGGCTCACGCTGCTGGTCGCGATGATCGGTGCGATTGTGCTGACCTTGCGCCACCGTCCCGGCGTACGCCGTCAGTCGATCAGCGCCAGAATGCGCGCACCGCCGCAGAGGCGATGGGGCTTGTCGATGCGAAGCCGGGGGAGGGTGCCTGATGGCCATTGGACTCGCGCAATATCTGACCGTCGCCGCCGTGATGTTCACCATCGGCGTGTTCGGCATCTTCCTGAACCGCAAGAACGTGATCGTTATCCTGATGTCGATCGAACTTATTCTGCTCGCGGTAAACATCAACTTCGTGGCGTCTCCGCCTATCTGCACGATCTGGTCGGGCAGGTGATGGCGATGTTCGTGCTGACCGTCGCCGCCGCCGAGGCCGCCATCGGGCTTGCGATCCTGGTCGTCTATTACCGCAACCGCGGCACCATCGCCGTGGAAGATATCAACGTGATGAAGGGCTGAGATGTATCAGGCGATCGTCTTCCTTCCCATCATCGCCTCGGCCATCGCGGGGCTATTTGGGCGCATCATCGGCGCGCGGGCGTCGGAGATCGTGACGACAGGCGCGCTGTTTATCTCTGCCGCGCTCTCAGCCTATGTGTTCTACGACGTCTGCTTCCTTGGCCATTCAGTGATCGTTGCCGTCGCTCCGTGGATACATTCCGGCGCGTTCGCCGCCGACTGGACGATCCGTGTCGATAGTCTCACGGCCGTGATGCTGGTCGTGGTGACGGGCGTGTCCTCACTCGTGCATCTCTACTCCATCGGCTACATGGCCGAGGACGACAGTCGCGCGCGGTTCTTCTCCTACCTGTCGCTGTTCACCTTCATGATGCTGATGCTGGTGACGGCGAACAACTTCCTGCAGATGTTCTTCGGCTGGGAAGGCGTGGGCCTCGCGTCCTATCTGCTCATCGGCTTCTGGTACAAGAAACCGGAAGCCAATGCGGCTGCGATGAAGGCGTTCATCGTCAATCGCGTCGGCGATTTTGGCTTCATCCTCGGCATTTTCGGCATCTGGTTTATCTTCAAGACACTCGATTTCGATGCGGTGTTTGCGGCTGCGCCATCGATGGTCGGAAAGACCATGCTGTTCGGAAGCTGGCACGTCGACGTGCTGACCACGCTTTGTCTGCTGTTGTTCGTCGGCGCGATGGGCAAGTCGGCGCAGATCGGACTCCACACCTGGTTGCCCGACGCGATGGAAGGCCCGACACCGGTCTCCGCACTGATCCACGCCGCGACGATGGTAACGGCGGGTGTGTTCCTGGTCTGCCGCTGCTCGCCGCTGTACGAACTGGCGCCTTCCGCGCGTGAATTCGTGACCTTCATCGGCGCCACCACCGCGTTCTTCGCGGCATCCGTCGGCCTGTTCCAGAACGACATCAAACGCGTGATCGCGTATTCGACCTGTTCGCAGCTCGGCTACATGTTCGTGGCGGCGGGCGTGTCGGCTTATGGCGGCGCGATGTTCCATCTTTTCACGCACGCCTTCTTCAAGGCGCTGCTGTTCTTAGGCGCCGGCTCGGTCATCAATGCGATGCATCACGAGCAGGATATGCGCAAGATGGGCGGCCTCTATAAAGCGATCCCGTTCACCTGGGCGATGATGCTGATCGGCAATCTGGCGCTGACGGGCGCGGTATTCCGGTGCTGCATGTCGGCCTTGCAGGTTTCTATTCCAAGGATTCGATCATCGACGCCGCGTATGAGTCCACAACCGGCATGGGCCACTATGCCTTCTTGATGACGCTGGTCGCCGCCATGATGACGTCGTTCTATTCCTGGCGCCAGTTCCTGATGACGTTCCACGGCCGCTATCGCGGCGCTGATATAGACGGCCACCACGGCCATGACGACCACGCTCACCATGCGCCGAAGCTCGAAGGGGTTCACGAGTCGCCGCTGACGATGTTGATCCCACTCGGTTTGTTGGCGCTGGGCGCTGTGTTTGCCGGCATCGCGTTCGATCATTTCTTCATCGGTCCGGACTCGCGTGGTTTCTGGCATGGTGCGCTGGGCGCCATCGCGGGCAGAGGGCTCGCGCCTCAGCTCGAAGATTTCCCGATGTGGGTGGAGATCGCGCCGTTCGTTCTGACCGTGATCGGCTTCCTGATCGCTTATTACTACTATATCGTGCGGCCCGAACTGCCCGCGCAGATGGCTGCAAAGAAGGGCATGCTCTACACGTTTCTCTACAACAAATGGTATTTCGACGAGATCTACGACTTCCTGTTCGTGCGGCCGGCGCAGGCACTCGGACGTTTCCTGTGGAAGAAGGGCGACGGCTTCGTCATCGACGGCTTCGGCCCTGACGGCATCGCGGCCCGTGTGGTCGATGTGACGCGCGGCGCGGTGCGGCTCCAGTCCGGCTACATGTACCATTATGCATTTGCGATGCTGATTGGCGTGGTTGTGCTGGCTACCTACTTCCTGTTCGCGGGAGGCACGCCGTGAGCCATCTCTTGAGCATCATCACGTTCCTGCCGCTTGTCGGCGCAGTCATTATCCTTCTCCTCGCGCGCAGCGGTGCAGGCGAGAGCCTGGCGCGCAACGCCCGCTGGATCGCGCTGGTCTTCACGCTCGCCGATCTCGTTCTGTCGGTGGTTCTTTGGGCAAACTTCGACGGCAGCTCCTCCGCATTTCAGTTCGTGGAGCATGCGCCGTGGCTGACCGGTGGCATCTCCTACCACATGGGCGTGGACGGCATTTCGATGCTGTTCATCGTGCTGACCGGCATCCTGATGCCGTTCTGCATTCTCGCGAGCTGGAAATCGATCGAAAATCGCGTCGCGGAATACATGATTGCCTTCCTCGCGCTCGAAACGCTCATGATGGGCGTGTTCGCGGCGCTGGACCTGTTCTTGTTTTATCTGTTCTTCGAAGGCGGCCTGATCCCGATGTTTATCATCATCGGGGTTTGGGGTGGCAAGCGGCGTGTCTATGCGAGCTATAAATTCTTCCTCTACACGCTGCTGGGTTCGGTGCTGATGCTGCTCGCGATCCGCGATCCTCGCGATGTACCAGCAGACCGGTACGACCGACATCGAGACGATCATCAACACCGCGCATTTCCCGGTGGCGATGCAGACCTGGCTGTGGCTCGCGTTCTTCGCCTCCTTCGCCGTGAAGATGCCGATGTGGCCGGTGCATACGTGGTTGCCGGATGCGCATGTCGAGGCGCCGACGGCGGGTTCGGTGATCCTTGCCGGTATTCTCCTGAAGATGGGCGGTTACGGGTTCCTGCGGTTCTCTCTGCCGATGTTCGCGAGTGCGTCGGTGACATTTGGGCCGATGGTATTTGTGCTGTCGATCGTCGCGATCATCTGGGCCTCGCTGGTCGCGCTGGCGCAGGAAGACATGAAGAAGCTGATTGCCTATTCGTCCGTCGCCCATATGGGCTTTGTCACGATGGGTATCTTCACGCTGACGCATCAGGGCATCGAGGGCGGCATCTTCCAGATGCTGAGCCACGGCATTGTCTCCGGCGCGCTGTTCCTTTGTGTCGGCGTCGTCTATGACCGCATGCACACGCGCGAGATCGCAGCCTATGGCGGGCTCGTGAACCGCATGCCGATGTACGCGGCGTGTCTGATGGTGTTCACGCTCGCCAATATCGGCCTGCCGGGCACCGGCGGGTTCGTGGGTGAGTTCCTGACCATGCTCGGCGCCTTCATCCACAACACCTGGATCGCGATCTTCGCCGCGACCGGCGTGATCCTGTCGGCCGCTTATGCGCTGTTCCTCTATCGCCGCATCATCTTCGGCGATCTGGTGAAGCCCGCGCTCGCGACGATACAAGACCTGTCTCTGCGCGAGATCGCGATCCTGAGTCCGCTGGTCGTCATCACGATCATCATGGGCGTGTATCCGAAGCCCATCTTCGATATTACATCGGCGTCGGTCGCCCATCTGATCGAGCAGCACAGCGCCGCCATAGCCTATGACAAAGGGACTTCGCCGAAAGTCGCTTCCGTGAAATCAGGAGGCATCCGGTGAACATACAGAACGATCTCTATGTCCTGATGCCGGAACTGGTGCTCGCCATCGGCGCGCTGGTGCTGCTCGTCGTCGGTGCGTTTCGCGGCGACAAGAGTGCAAACGTCTTAACCATTGCGTCGGTAATTCTGATTGGCGTGTCTGCGTATCTGTCCATGGTCGTGGGCGACGGCACAGCGTTCCACGGCGCCTTTGTGATGGACAGCTTCGCGCGGTTCACCAAAGCGGTTGTGCTGTGGTCGTCCGCGGCTTGCGTGTTGCTGGCGCATCGCTTCTTCGACATCGAGAACAAGGCGCGGTTCGAACTTCCGGTGCTGATCGTGCTCGCCAGTCTCGGCATGTCGCTTATGGTCTCGGCATCGAACTTCATCGCGCTCTATATGGGGCTGGAACTCCAGAGCCTCGCGCTTTACGTGCTGGCGGCGTTCAATCGCGACTCCGTGCGTTCGTCGGAAGCGGGCCTGAAGTATTTCGTCCTCGGTTCGCTGTCGTCCGGCACGATGCTCTACGGCATTTCGATGATCTACGGTTTTACCGGCACGATGGATTTCATCGGTGTCGCCCATGTCGTTCATGGAAGCGGTGTGTCCATCGGGCTGACATTCGGCCTTGTCTTCCTGATCGCTGGCCTCGCATTCAAGATCTCCGCTGTGCCGTTTCATATGTGGACGCCGGACGTGTACGAGGGCGCGCCCACGCCGATTACAGCCTATCTGGCAACGGCGTCGAAGGTCGCCTCACTCGCGATGGTTTTGCGCGCTATTGTCGTGCCGTTCCCGGACGCCTTTCATCAGTGGCAGCAGATCATCATCTTCATCTCGGTGCTGTCGATGGCGCTCGGCGCGTTCGCGGCCATCGGGCAAACCAACATCAAGCGACTCATGGCGTATAGCTCGATCGGTCACATGGGCTACGCGCTCTTGGGTCTCGCGGCAGGCACTCCGCTTGGGCTGCGTGGTGTCCTGTTCTACCTCGCGTTCTATTCGCTCACGAATATCGGCGTGTTCGCCTGCATCCAGGCGATGCGGCGCGGTGGGCAGGCGGTGGAGAAGATCGACGATCTCGCCGGTCTCGCGCGCACGCGTCCCATGCTGGCCTTTGCGTTTGCGTCGATGATGCTGAGCCTCTCCGGTCTTCCGCCATTGGCCGGTATCGTGGCCAAGGCGTTCGTGTTCCTCGCCGCGATTCAGGCGCATCTCTATGTCCTTGCGATCTTCGGCGTCCTGACCAGCGTCGTGGGCGCCTATTACTATCTGCGCATCGTCAAGGTGATGTATTTCGACGAACCGGGAGAGCAGCCGTTCGATGGCAACATGGGCTGGAGCGTAGCGGCCGTCGCCGGTGCTGCGACCGTCTTCACGCTGGTGTTTGTGTTCCGGATCGATTTCCTGTTGGGACAATGCAGCGGTCGCGGCACAGGCCATCCTGAAGTGACATCCTGGCCTGCCGGCTACGCCCTTGTCGAATTCGACGAGATCGACTCCACCAACGAAGAAGCGCGCCGCCTGGCGGCGAAAGGCGAGCGCGGCCCGATATGGATCGCGGCTGGCCGTCAGACCGCGGGGCGTGGACGGCGTGGACGTGCCTGGGAATCTCCCAAAGGAAATCTCTCCGCAACATTGCTTTTGAATCCAGCCAAGCCGCCGGCGGAATGCGCGCAGCTTTCCTTTGTGGCGGCCGTCGCCGCGCAGAGCATGATCGCGGCTCTCGCGCCGCAGAGTGAGGTCAAGGTCAAATGGCCGAACGATGTACTCGCGAGCGGCCGTAAGATTGCAGGCATCCTTCTCGAATCCGCGAGCCAGGGGGCCGAGCCGCTCTATCTCGCCATCGGTATCGGTGCAAACCTGTCGGCGCATCCTCCGGATACGGAGTTTCCGGCGACCTCTCTTCCGGCGCTTGGTGTGGCCGCGCCGGAGCCGCGCGATGCCCTTGCGCGAACTCGCCGCCGCCTTCGCGAAATGGTATGAGGTCTGGCGGGCGGATGGCTTCGCGCCGATCCGTGATGCGTGGCTGGCGCGTGCGGCCGGGCTGGGCACCCGCATCCGGGCGCGGCTGACGAACGAGGAGACGATGGGGATTTTCGAGGGCATAGACGGCACCGGCGCGCTGCTATTGCGCGAGGCGCAGGACCGTGTGCGTTCTATCGCGGCAGGCGAGGTGTTTTTCTAGATGCTGCTCGCCATCGACGCCGGCAATACCAATATCGTCTTCGCTGTTCACGACGGCGAGAAATTCCGCGCGCAATGGCGGGCGGTGACAAAGACCGCCCGCACATCGGACGAGTACGCGGTGTGGCTCAGCCAGCTTCTCACGCTGGAGGGATTGAGCTTCGCCGATCTGACCGACGCAATCATCGCGACCGTCGTGCCCGCGACGCTGTTCGATCTGCGCGCGTTGTGCCGGACTTATCTGAAGTGCGAGCCGATGCTGGTCGACAGCACGATTGTCGGCATCGGCATCAACGCCGAACGGCCGACCGCTGTTGGCGTCGACAGGCTGTGCAACACGGTTGCCGCGCATGAGCGCTATAAGGGCGCCGTGATCGTCGTCGATTTCGGCACGACGACCAATTTCGATATCGTCGCGGAGAATGGTGATTTCGACGGTAGCGTTCTGGCGCCCGGCGCGAGCCTTTCCATCGAAGCGCTGCATCAGGCAGCCGCCATGCTGCCGCGCGTCGCGATCCATCGCGTACAGAAAGTGATCGGCCGTGACACGGTGCCGGCGATGCAGTCCGGCATCTATTGGGGTTATGTCGGTCTCATCGGCGGGCTGATAGACCGCATCAAGAAAGAATACGGACGGCCCATGACCGTTGTTGCGACCGGCGGCCTCGCAAACATGTTCCAGCCCGATATTCCCGCGATCGAGCATGTCGATCCCGATCTCACTATTCGCGGCTTGATCCTGATCTATCGGCGCAACATCAAGACGCGCCGCGCGTTGAAAGCCTGATGGCAAAGTATACGCGTGACGACGAACTGGTCCTGCTTCCGCTTGGCGGCGCGGGCGAGATCGGCATGAACTTCAACGCTTACGGTTTCGGTCCGCCGGACGAGCGCCAGTGGATCGTGGTCGATTGCGGTGTGCTGTTCGGGCGCGAGACCACGACGCCGGGCATCGATCTCATCATGCCGGACATCCGCTATCTGGTGGAGCAACGCGAGAACGTGCTCGCCATTGTGCTGACCCATGCGCATGAGGATCACATCGGCGCCATCGGGCATCTGTGGCCAATGCTGCGCTGCCCGCTCTATGCGACACCGTTCACCGCGCGGCTGATCGAGGGCAAGCTGGAAGAGGCTGGCCTGCGGGATCGTGTGCGGGTGAAGCCGGTTCCGCTTGGCGGGCATCTCAATATCGGGCCGTTCGGAATCGATTTCATCTCCATCACCCATTCCATTTTGGAGCCCAACGCGCTCGCGATCCGCACGCCGCTGGGTGTCGTGGTCCACACCGGCGACTGGAAGATCGATCCCGATCCGATGCTGGGTGAAGTCACGAATATCAACGCGCTGCAGAAACTTGGCGACGAGGGCGTGCTCGCCACCGTTTGCGATTCCACAAACGCGTTGGTACAGGGCCATTCAGGCTCCGAGGCGCGTGTGCGGCAGGCGCTGTCCGCGCTCATCGGCTCACTTAAGGGCCGTATTGCGGTGACGGCGTTTGCGTCGAATGTCGCGCGTCTCGACTCTGTGGCGAAGGCCGCGCGCGAGCATGGCCGCCAGATCGCGCTCGTCGGCCGTTCGATGCACAAGATGGTCGCTGCCGCGAAGGAGACCGGATACCTCACCGATTTTCCCTCTACGCTCGACGAGAGCGAAGCCGCGCAACTTCCGCCGCGCCGCGTGCTTTATCTTTGCACCGGTAGTCAAGGCGAACCTCGTGCGGCGCTCCCCCGCGTGGCCAACGGTGATCATCCAACGATCAGCTTGGGAGCAGGTGATGCTGTGATCTTTTCCTCGCGCGTCATTCCTGGAAATGAAATCGGAATCTTCGAATTGCACAACAAGCTCGCGGCGCTCGGTATCGAGGTGCTGACGGAGCAGGATCATTTCGTCCATGTCAGCGGCCATCCCTGCCGCGACGAACTGGCGGAGATGTATCGCTGGACGCGGCCGCAGATCGCTGTGCCCGTGCATGGCGAACTGCGTCATATGAGCGAGCACGCGCGGCTCGCGCGCTCGCTGCAGGTGCCGCAAGCGGTCGTAGTTGAGAACGGACATATGTTGCGGCTGGCGCCCGGCCGCGCCGAGATCGTGGACGAGGTGCCGTCAGGGCGTATTTTTCTCGATGGCCGTGTGCTGGTGGAAGAGGGCGCCGGCTTCTCGCGCGCCCGCCGCGCGCTCAGCTACGCGGAGTTCCTGCGTGATGTTCGCTGCCGTCGTTGCGGGACGCGCTACCTCGATGCGCACGGGCGCATGCAGGAATTTTTCGGTCAGCCGCTGAATCTCCGGCGGCATGGTGGCGGAGTAGAAGAGGGTCTGCCGCGTGAACGGCAGCTTCTTGCAGATCTCTTCGACATCCGGGATGAAGCCCATGTCGAGCATGCGGTCGGCTTCGTCGACGACGAGGATCTGCACCTGGCCAGCAACAACTTGCCGCGCTGGAAGTGATCGAGCAGGCGGCCCGGTGTCGCGATCAGAACGTCCACGCCGCGGTCGAGCTTGCGATCCTGATCTTCGAACGATGTGCCACCGATCAGCAACGCCATCGAGAGCTTGTTGTACTTGCCGTATTTCTCGAAGCTCTCGGCCACCTGCGCCGCGAGTTCGCGTGTCGGTTCCAGAATGAGCGAGCGCGGCATGCGCGCCTTGGCGCGGCCTCGCGCCAGCAGCTCGATCATTGGCAGCGTAAAGCTCGCCGTCTTGCGGTGCCGGTCTGGGCGATGCCGATGATGTCCTTGCGGTTCAGCACATGGGGAAATGCTCTGCGCCTGGATCGGGGTCGGAGTGGAGTAACCGCTCTGCTCGACCGCCTTTAGAAGGTCCGGGGAAAGACCGAGTGCTTCGAAGCCGGGCGTGGACAGATTCTGCGAGGATTCAGAAGGGGTTGGCTTGAAAATCGGCGCGTCTGCCGATTTAAACCTCATATTTTCGGGGGGGGTATCCCCCGGTACAGTTTCTTGGCCCTGCTGGGGCAGAAGCGGAATCCCGATTTTCGAATTCAATTCCCTCTTTCGAGGTTTTTTCCGAAGAATTCGAAGGGCTTACTTCAAAACCACCGGCTTCCGCGCCGGTACTCGTCACGTTCGTCATGCGCTCCTAAACGGGCGCATGTCACGCGCCCAATGGCCAGCCCGATTGGCGACCGATTCCTATATCGAACCGCTATATGGGTAAGCCACATCGATAAGTCAACCTTTGGGAAGCGTTGACCGCGAGCAAGGCCGCAAGCAAGGCTCGTTTTTGCACAAGAGGGGCGCGGCATGGGCACGGATTTTCTTAGAGCGCTGTCGCGTGTGGTGGCGCTGACGCTGATCGCCATCGCGTTCTGGTTTCTCGGAAAATATCACTATGCCAAACCGGCCCTGCTGGGTCCGGATGCGCCGGCGATCGAATTCTCCGCGGCCGTGCCGAAGCGACGCTGGCGCGCGTGCTTGGCCCTGAAATCCCGCATCCGGTTTCAAGCGATGAGGACGCGAATGTCCGCGCGCGCATCCTGAAAGAGTTCGCGGCGCTCGGCGTGAAGACGACGACGTACAAGGCCTTCACCTGCAATGCGTGGCGCGGCTTTCGTTTCGTGCCGTGCGCGACGGTGATCGACATCATCGACGAAGTCGTGCCGGGCGAGGGCAAGGCGATTGTCCTGCTCGCGCATTACGACTCCGTACCCGCCGGACCCGGGGCGTCCGACGACGGCGCAGGCTTCGCCTCCATCCTTGAGACCGCGCGGGCGTTGCGTGCGCGTGGCGGCAAAAGTCTTCATCCCGTGATCGCGGTCATCACCGAAGGCGAGGAGGCGGGGCTTCTCGGCGCGCAAGCGTTTCTGGAAAATCCCGCGTTGAAAGCGCGTGTCGGCGCTGTCGTGAACGCGGACAATCGCGGCACGCGCGGACGCAGCCTGCTGTTTCAGACAAGCCCGGGCGACTCCAGACTGATCGACCTCTATGCGAAGAACCTTCCTTTCTACGGCACGAGTTCGCTTATGCGGAGATTTACCGCTTTCTGCCGAACGACACCGATCTGACCCTGTTCATCCGTCAGGGGTTCACATCGTTCAACTTCGCCTTTGCCGAAAACGTCGCCGACTATCATACACCGCTTGATCTTCGGAAGAGCCTCAGTCCTCTTACGTTGCAGGAAGAAGGCTCCAACATGCTGGGCATCGCCTCGGCTCTCGAGCAGACGGATTACGACAGCCTGAAAGGCGCGGACGACGTCTATCTCGATATCTTTGGCGCCTGGCTGCCGCGGATACCGAAGAGTTGGGCGTTGCCTCTTGCGTTGTTGTGCTTCGGGTTGATGCTGGGTGCCGCGTATCGCGCGCGATTGCCGCAAGCGCGTGGCAGGGACTGGATGGTCGCGCTGATCGTGCCGCCGGTGCTGATCGTGCTGTGTGCGTTGACGGGGTTCATCCTTCACACGCTCGCGCAAATGCTCTCCGGTCAGCCAGATCCGTCCTATGCCTATCCCATCGCGCTTCGTGAAGGATTGGGGCTTGGCATTGTGGCGGCCGCGGTGTTCGCAGGGCGCATAGCGATGCCGCAGCTCGTGGCCTATTCGGCTTGGCTCTGGTTCTCATTTTTCGGCGTCATCACCGCGTTCTTCCTGCCGGGGGTCAGTCCTTATTTTCTGTTTCCATCCTTGTTGGCGGCCCTTGCGGCATTGATGATCGTCATCGTGCCGGATGCGCCGCGCGGACGGACGGTGTGGATGTTCGTTCCGGCGGTGTTTGCCGCGCTCTGCATCTGGATGCCGCTGGTCGCGACCCGGCGAGACGCTGATGGGATTGAAGCTGCATGAGTTGTTCACCGTCACTGCGGCGTTTGCGGCCATCACGCTGATCCCGTTTGCGAACCTGCCGGCGATGCGGGGCGGCGCATGGATTTCGATCCTTGCGCTGGCCGGTGGCGGCGCCTTGATCGCCGGGGTCATCGCCGGATTCCAGCCGGCTTACAGCAAGACACAGGCCCAGCGTCTCAGCATCCGCTATGTCGAAGATGCCAAGAACAAGGAAGCAAAATGGGCTTTGGACGACGACGCGCCCTTGCCCGCATCTCTGCGTGCGGCTGCCGATTTCTCCAAAAATCCCGAAACGATTCTGCCGTCGACTTTCGCCAAGAACTATGTCGCACCCGCCGGTGGCAAAGCGTTTCGCAGCACCACGGGGCAAGATCGTCTCCGATGCTATTGTTGACGGGCGCGCATCGCGTGACCATTGCGTTGCAAGGCTCGCCGCAGACATCGGCCATGCTGCTTGTTGTGCCGAAAGACGCCGCACTGAAGTCCGTCGATATTCAGGGCGAGCATCTCGCAGCACCAAAGGACGACAGCGGTGATACGCTGCTTGCCTGCATGTCGCGCGATTGCGCGACCAAAACGATTGCACTCACGTTGGGATCGCACAGAGCCGTCGCGCTGACCCTGATCGAAGATCGCTACGGTGGCGCCGCCCTTTGCCGCGAAGCTCCTGGCCGCGCGGCCCAAGACCGCGATCCCGTCTCAGAACGGCGATGTTGTGGCCTTGATCAATACCATCAGTATTGAAGCGAAATAGAACGATGACACCACACGGACCTCTCTATTGCGAAACCGGGCATCCGTGGCTGTTCATGGCCGAGCCGGTGAACACCATCACCAATGCGTTTATCATTCTGGCTGCCATTCTCGCTTTCCGCCGGTGCAGAAGGCGCGCATCGGCTGGCCCGCCGACATTGTTGTTCTTCTGTTTCTTTTGTTCGCGACGGGTGTGGGCAGCTTCTTCTGGCATGCCTTTCGCACGCGGCTCGCGCTTGCTTTCGATGCGATCCCCGGCCTTTTGTTCCTGTTCGTCTTCACAGGTGTGTGGATCGGGCGATTGTTCGGACGCTGGGCAGGCGTGTTGGGCGCGTTCGGATTGATGATCGCGGCCACGCTCAGCATCATGCTGTCGATGTGGCATTCCCGGCTTGCGCACGTTGCCGCCCGCGCTGTCGTTGGCGCCAGCCTATGCGACGATCTCGGTGATCGGCTTTTCCTGGTATGGGCGACGATCCGCAAAATCGGCTGGGTGTCGGCACAGATCGTTTCGCTTGCGCTGGTCTGCGCGATTATCGCCGCGATATGCCGCTCCATCGATCTGATGATGTGCAGCGTCATCCCGTTCGGGACGCATTTCCTCTGGCACATCCTGCTATCGACGGCCGCCTACCTCGCGGTCGTGTTCCTGATCCGGCAGCGGACGAGGTTGGCCTAGACATCGATCTCTTTCGCGAACTGCGCATTTTCCTGAATGAACTGGAAGCGTAGTTCCGGCTTTTTGCCCATGAGCCGTTCGACGAGGTTTTCTGTCTGGCTCCGTTCGTTTTCGGCGATCTCGACGCGCACGAGCGTGCGGTGCCCCGGCCGCATGGTCGTTTCCTTGAGTTGCGCCGGCATCATCTCGCCAAGCCCCTTGAAGCGTGAGACCTCGACCTTCGCGTTCGATTTGAATTGCGTCTTCAGGATGCGATCGCGGTCGGCATCGTCGCGTGCATAGACGATCGTGCCGCCGTGGCTCAGGCGATAGAGCGGCGGCATTGCGAGATAAAGGTGACCCTCCGCGATCATCTTTCGGCATCTCGCGATAGAAAAAGGTGAGCAGCAGCGATGCGATATGTGCGCCGTCGACATCGGCGTCCGTCATCACGATCACGCGCTCATAGCGCAAATCTTCCTCACGATACTTCGCGCCCCGCACCGCAGCCGAGCGCCTGCATGAGATCGGTGAGTTCCTGGTTCTGCGCAAGCTTGCCGGCGCCGGCGCTGGCCACATTCAAAATCTTGCCGCGCAAGGGCAGGATGGCTTGCGTTGCGCGGTCACGCGCCTGTTTGGCGGAGCCACCGGCACTGTCGCCTTCGACGAGGAAAATCTCCGTGCCGTCGCGGCCGTCGCGCGAGCAATCGGCAAGCTTGCCGGGCAGGCGGAGCTTGCGCGTCGCGGATTTTCGCGCGGTTTCCTTTTCCTGGCCGCTTCTTCAGCCGGTCTTCGGCTTGGTCGATGACGAATTCGAGGAGTTTGTTCGCTTCCTGCGGATTTTCCGCGAGCCAATGGTCGAAGTGATCTTTGACCACATTCTCGACCAGACGCTGCGCGTCGGGCGAGGAAAGCTTGTCTTTGGTCTGGCCTTGGAATTCGGGATCGCGGATGAAAACTGAAAGCACCGCGCACGCGCCGGACATCACGTCGTCGGCCGTGACGAGGGATATCTTGCGATTGCTCTCACCATAGGTGCGCAGAGATTTCGTCAAGGCATTGCGCAAGCCCTGTTCGTGCGTGCCGCCCTGCGATGTCGGGATCGTGTTGCAATAGGAATGCACGAAGGGGTCGATCTGCGGCGTCCATACCGCCGCCCATTCGACCGCGCCTTTGCCGTCGCGGTTTTCCGTGCGCCCCGAAAAAGTTCGCTGCGTAACCGTCCTGTTGTTGCCGATTTCACTGGCGAGAAAATCGGAAAGACCGCCGGGGAATTTCAGAATATCTTCGGCGGGCGTCTCGCCCTTGATCAGCGACGGATCGCATTTCCAGCGGATTTCGACACCGCGGAACAGATAAGCCTTCGATTTGACCATCCGATAAAGACGGGCTGCTGAGAAGTGCGTGTCCTTTCCGAATATCTGCGCATCGGGATGGAACGACACCGCCGTGCCGCGCCGGTTGACTGCGCCGATGTCCTTCAGTTTTGTGATCGGGTTGCCGCGCTCGAACCTCATCGTATGACCGCGTTTATCGCGCGCGACCTCGACCTCCATCCAGTCCGACAGTGCGTTGACGACCGAGGAGCCGACACCATGAAGGCCGCCGGACGTGTCATAGACCTTGCCACCAAACTTTCCGCCCGAGTGGAGCGTGGTCATGATCACTTCGAGTGCGGATTTGTTCTTGAATTGGGATGCGGTCGATCGGAATGCCGCGGCCATTGTCGCGGATCGTGACAACATCGCCGGCGTCGAGTTCCACTTCGATGCGGTTGGCAAACCCCGCGACGGCCTCGTCCATCGCGTTGTCAAGAATCTCCGCGGCCAAATGATGCAGCGCGGTTTCGTCGGTCCCGCCGATGTACATGCCGGGGCGGCGGCGGACAGGTTCCAGCCCTTCCAGAACCTCGATGTCCTTGGCGGTATAGCCCTTCGACGCGGCGGGAGCGGATTCAAACAGGTCTGGAGACTTTGCCATGGCGCTTTCAACAGGAAATCCGCGATTCGCGAAAGCTCCAAGTTAACGAAACGTTGCAGACCGCGCACGGATCGGGGGTCTCAGTCTTAACGCGGAAGTCCTCCGTTAACGAGCCGTCTGTATAGATGGCAACGTGATCGCTCGTGCGCAATCAACTGAACAGAACACGGACCGCAGGGAGGACTTGCGGGATGCCGAAGCGCGTCTGAAGCAGATTGTCGCGAGCCTTCCCGCATCCATTATCTACAACCCTTTGATGACCGTTTTGGCGGCGCTTCCATTCGTGTTCGGGCCGAAGACGTTTGTAACCGTGTCCTGGTGGGCGATCGCCGCCGCGGTGGGTGTGCAGCTTGTCACGTCGGTCATTACCCGCGCGATCTACGATGCGAACCGTGACCGCGTCCGCGACGTGCGCAGTCTGCAACGCGAGCTGATGATCCAGCAGGTCATCTATTCGGCCGGGTGCGGCGCAATCGCCTGGTTCTTCTGGTGTGACAATAACCCCGTCAACAACATGTATGTCGTTCTGTTGATGGTATGCATCGTGTGGGCTGGCGCTTTTACGCGCGCTGCGCATCGTAACATTCTGACGGTCGGCACTGTGACGGCCAGTCTCGTATTTCTGGCGCGCTTTGCGATTGCGCCGGGAACATTGGCGCATGTGATGACGATTCTCGCGCCGCTTTTGTTGGGCTATATCTTGTCGTGGGCGCAACGGCGCGTAAACGCGTCGATGAGATGCTCTCGGTGCGTTTCGCCAACGAGGATCTGACGGATGCGTTACGCGTGGCCCGCGACGACGCTCTGCGCAAGCGGTTTGAG
Source organism: Rhizomicrobium sp. (assembly GCA_037201525.1). Classification (GTDB taxonomy): domain Bacteria; phylum Pseudomonadota; class Alphaproteobacteria; order Micropepsales; family Micropepsaceae; genus Rhizomicrobium. The sequence continues at coordinate 38,614 of JBBCHP010000041.1, forward strand.
GCTGAGGCGGCAAACGCATCGAAAACCATTTTCCTGGCCAATATGAGCCACGAGCTGCGCACGCGCTGAACGCGATTTTAGGTTTTTCCGACATCATCGCGGAGCAATCCTTCGGTCCGGCCATCGACCGCTATCGCGAATACGCGCGAGACATTCACAATTCCGGAGCTCATCTTCTCAGTCTCATCAACGATCTGCTCGATGTGGCCAAGATCGAAGCCGGCAAGATGGAGATCGACCCCCAGCCGATCGACGTGGTTCCGCTGCTCGACAGCGTGCGGCGGTTGATGGGAGCGCGTGCGCTTTCGAAGAGGCAAACGCTCGACTTCAATTTTCAGGAGCCTTTGCCATCGCTTGTGGCCGATCCGCGCGCGTTCAAGCAGATCGAGCTCAATCTCGTCACGAACGCCCTGAAATTTACGCCCAGCGGGGGTAAGATCACGGTCAAATGCGAAGCGGCCGGCGGCGGCTTCGTCGTAACGGTCGAAGACAACGGCCCCGGCATCGCAAAGGAAAAACTCGCTCGGATTTTCAAGCCTTTCAGCCAGGTCGACAATCGATACGACAGCACCGGCGGAGGAACCGGTCTCGGGCTCGCGCTGGTGCAGGGACTGGCGCAGCTGCATGGCGGCATGGCGTCGATCGAAAGCGAGGTCGATGCCGGCACTAAAGTTACGGTTTACTTTCCGTTAGCGCCTGCCTCGCAAAAGTTGTTTCAGCGCGCCGCGCAACAGGTTTTCTCAGTAAATCTTAATAGACGGATTTTACAGTTTCGTTCGCCCAAAAGCTGGGCACGACTGCAAGGGACTTGGCCGTGGGATTTGGCAGGCGATTGCGCGTCCAGAGGAGTGCGGATATCCGCGTTCTCAAGGCGCAGCTCGATCTTACCGCCGAAGCATTGCGTGCCATGCGCCTGTCGGCGCCGCTTTGGGCTCTTGGGATTGCGTTTGTCGCATCCGATCTGGTCGGTCTTGTCGGCCGTCAGCCCTTCGCGCGCACGGCGGCCCTGCCAGCCGCGCTCGCGCTCCTGCATGCTTCTGCTATCGCACATCGTATCGATGTATTGCCGCGATACGTCCGGCGATGGCGGCATGGAACGAACCAGGGCATGGTTCGGCCGCATGGCCGCACTGCAAGCGGTCGTCAGCGCGGTCTGGGGATTGATGCCCTGGCTTTTGTGGGACAGCGCAAGCAACGTCAATCACGTCTTCCTGGCCGCATCGACGATCTCCATTCTGGCAGGCCTGGTTGTCAGCCGCGCTAGCCATATGGACATGTTTCTCGCGAGCCTCTTTCCACTCACGGCCATGGCGTCATTGCGCTTCGCATTGGGACACTCCGCACTCGACTATGGCGCGGCGTTGATCGTTCCGCTGGTGGCGACGCAACTGTTTTTCGATGGGCCGCCGCCTGATGCACTCTCTCGATGAAGATTCTCGCCTGCGTTTCAAAGTCGAGGACCTCGCGCGCGAGCTGGAAAGAAACGCGCGACGACGCATTGCGCAAGCGTTTTGAAGCAGAAACGGCAAATGCGTCGAAGACCGCGTTCCTTGCCAATATGAGTCACGAGTTGCGCACGCCGTTGAACGCGATCCTCGGTTTTTCCGAAATCATCTCGCAGGAATGTTTCGGGTCAACAGGCTCGCCGCGCTATAAAGAATATGCAGGCGATATCCACGCCTCCGGCGCGCATCTGTTGAGCCTTATCAACGATCTGCTCGATGTCGCGAAAATCGAGGCAGGCAAGATGGAAATCGATCCCGCGCCGCTGGAGGCCAAGCGGACTTTCGATCTCGCGCTCAAACTCATTGCAGCAAAGGCGCGCGAGCGCTACCAAGAACTCACCATCGATGTCGAATCCTCTGCGCCGCAGCTCTATGCCGATGAGCGTGCGCTCAAGCAAATCCTGATCAATCTCGTTTCCAACGCGGTGAAGTTCACGCAGGAAGGCGGCCGCATCAAGGTGATAGGCAGTGCTGCGCGCGGGGGCGGGTTCCAGATCGTGGTGCAGGATAACGGTCCGGGAATTCCGCGCGACAAGCTTGATCGCATTTTCACGCCGTTCAACCAGGTCGATAACCGTTACGACCGTCAGGCCGGCGGCACCGGCCTTGGCCTCTCGTTGATTCGCGGGCTCGCGGAACTGCATGGCGGTCGCGCATGGCTCGAAAGCGAGCAGGGTAAGGGCTGCTGCGCCTATGTCGTCCTGCCCCTAGAAGGCGAACTCGCGCGGGAAAAACTCGAAGCTGCAGCCTAATCGGGCGTCAGCGCGAAAACGGTTCCAGCCTGCGAAGTCTTGCCGCCCTGTGACGCTGTTCCGAACACGGTGCCATCTGGCGATCGGAACAACGTGCCTTCCGGTACCCTGCCATCGGCGCAAGCGGTCTTTGAGCAGAATTACAATAAATCGGCGTTACGGTCTGGCCGTCAAAAAGATAGACGGCGCCGTCGCTGATGCCCTTTTTCCCCGTGCCGCCCTGTTCGGTGACGCCAAAAGCGTTGCCATCGGCATCCTGATAAAGCCCGCCGGAGGGCAGATAACCATCGGCGCAGCGCCCGTTTGCAGAAGGTGTGTTCCACAGTCTCTGTCCAGTCAGAGCCACTGGGCGTCAGTTTGAATATGGTGCCCGTTTCTCCGACTGCATTTTCGGTAACCCCAAGAGAGCGCCTTGTGCATTCATGATGAGAGCACCTGTCGGTTGCTGTCCATCCGCGCAGTTTTCGATGGAGCAAAACGAGTAGAGCACATGCTCGGCAGCATTCCGGTCTTTCGTGCCGGGTGTTATTTCGTAGACAGTGCCGCCGCCGAGATCTCCAGCACCTGTTCCGCCCAAAAGTGTCGTGCCGAACAGATTGCCTGAGGCATCGACGAGCAGTTCGCCCTCGGGGCTCCATCCGTTAGGACATTGCTGGCCCGCGCAAAAATCGTAGAGAAGCGTTTCTTTCCATTTGCCGCCTTTGGGCTGCAGCATGAACGCCGTTTCCGCCACCCTGCGCGCCGCCTTCATCCGTCACGCCATAGAGTGGCGACACACCGTCGTAAAAAGCCCCTGCCGCTTTTCCAAAGTAACTGAGAGCCGCGCTCGGCTCGTCGCCGTCTCCATCGCTGGCGCAGAACGAATGCAGCGTCTTGAACTTCCAGTTCGGTGCCAAGAGTTCGAACGCGACACCGCATCCATGGATTCCCGTGCCTCCGCCGAGAGTCACGCCATAGATGTTTCCGTTGACGTCCGCGATAAGACCGGCTGCAGGCGCATAACCGTCCGGGCAATCGGACTTTCGGCAGAAATCGTGAATGACTTGGAACGACCAGCCTTGTTGTTTTTTTCTGAAGCTCGTAGACAACGCCTTCATTGTACGCGCCGCCAATCTCCGTTGTTCCGAACAGGTTGCCTTGGGCATCCTGCACGACACCTGCCAGCGGCGCGTTGCCGTCGGCGCAGTTCGCTTTGGAGCAGAACGTATGAAGCGTTTCGATCTTCCAATGCTTGCCGGCGTATGCGGTCGATGTGAGAAGCACCAGAACGGTAAGCGCGAAAAGCGTTCTAAGGATGGTCATCGGCATCCCGTCAGGACTTTGTACCAGTATGATCGTTATTGCGCGCGAGGCCAATCGCGATGTTTGAAAAGCTCAAACAAGATTCAAATGAAAAAGATGCGCATGTACACACCCGTTTCATTCAAGGTTTTGTTCGGACGAATGCCGAACGACCGGATGCCGCGGGTCGAGTTCGTAAATCACTCCTCCGCCCTTGCCTGTCCCAGGAAAGTGACCGCTTCCGGCGATTTGGTGGACTGGGCAATTCTTCTTCGGGGTCGTAGAACCCAGATCGCAACGCCCAACTCCTGACGTTCATGCGCTCCAGTCAAGCTGCACCCGATGCCTTGCGCTGGCGACACGGCGGCTCAATGCCGAACGGCCGCTCGGTGAGCGCCTCGCGCAGGCTGCGGCGCACTTGCGCAGCAATCGGGTCGACCTGGCCGAGCGCGAACTGTGGCGGCATCTGGCGGACGATGCGGGCGATGTCGATGCGATCAGCTTGCTCGCGCAAGCGGCGATGCGGCGCGGACAATTGGCGGACGCGGTCAAACTGTTTGCGCAGGCGATCGCGCTGGCGCCGAGCTTCTCGGCCGCGCGGTTCCATCTCGCCAGGCTTTTGTTCCAGACAAACCAGTTGGACGAGGCGCTCGACGAGGTTGAGAAGCTGCTCTCCGCAGACCCGGACAATCCTCTGTTCCGGCAACTCAAGGCCAATGTTCTTCAAAGTATGGGCGCCGACACGCTATCGCTTGCCATCTTCCAGGCGCTGGCTTCGGAGAATCCCGGACGAGCGGTCTCCTGGCTCGCCTATGGTCACGCGTTGCGACAGGTCGGCGCTCAGGAAGAGAGCATCGCCGCTTATCGGCGGGCGATCGAATGCCGTCCGTCCTTCGGGATTAGGCTGGTGGGCGCTCGCCAACTTGAAGACGGTGCGTTTCGGCGATGCCGACATCGCGGCCATGAACCAACTAATCACGCGCACCGACGTTTCTCAGGAAGACCGCATCCCACTGCAATTCTCGCTCGGCAAAGCTTACGAGGATGCCGAAGCATACGAGAAGTCCTTCGAGCAATATTCCAAAGCAAACGCCGCGGCGCGGTCGGGCATGGATTTCGATAGCGATAGAGTCACCGCGCGCGTCACCTTTACGAAAGCGCTGTTCACGCCGGCATTTCCTGAAAAGCCGAAGCGGCGTCGGTTGCGACACACGTGATCCGATTTTCATCGTAGGCCGGCCGCGCTCGGGCTCGACTTTGGTCGAGCAGATACTTGTCAGCCATTCGATGATCGAAGGCACTGACGAGCTTCCCTATATTCAGGACTTCGCCAAACGGCTCGAAGCCCGTGGCGACTATCCTGCAGTCTTGAATCAACTGACGCCCGAAGAACTCAAAGCGTTGGGAGAAGAATTCCTTTCTCGTGCGCAGCCGCACAGAAAGCTCGGCCGGCCGTTTTTCATCGATAAGAAGCCGGGGAATTTCTCGCACCTCGGATTGATTCTGCTCGCGTTGCCCACGCCAAGATCATCGACACCCGCCGTCATCCCGCAGCGTCTTGCTTGTCGATGTTCAAGCAATACCACGCCAGGGGAACGCTCAAGCTCGCCGAGCTTGGCCGCTTCCATCGCGACTACATCACCTATATGACGCATTTCGACTGCGTTCTGCCGGGGCGCGTTCACCGCGTGCATTATGAGGAGTTGGTGCGCGATCCGGAGCACGAGACACGGCGGCTTCTAGAATATCTAGGTCTTCGTTTGAGGAGAGCTGTCTGCGCTTCTACGAGACCAAGCGGACGGTGCGTACGCCCAGTTCGGAGCAGGTGCGCAGGCCCATCTCCGGAGAGTCGATCGACCACTGGCGCAATTTCGAGCCCTGGCTCGGCCCGCTTATCAGCAGCCTCGGCTCTGCCTTCGACGCCTATCCGAGTGTGCCGTCCGATCTGGCATAAGAGAAAAAGGCCGGGATTGCTCCCGGCCTCTCTGCGTTGATCTCCGTCGGTGCTCAGACCGAATAGTACATCTTGAACTCGATCGGGTGGGGCGTGTGCTCAAAGGCATGCACTTCGCCCATTTTGAGTTCGATATAGCTGTCGATAAAGTCGTCATTGAAGACGCCCCCCTTTTTCAAGAAGGCGCGGTCTTTGTCGAGATTGTCCAACGCTTCGCGTAGCGAGCCGCACACCGTCGGGATTTCCTTCAACTCCTCCGGCGGCAGGGCATAAAGATCCTTGTCCATCGGGTCGCCGGGGTGAATCTTGTTCTCGATGCCATCAAGACCCGCCATCAACAAAGCCGCATAGGCAAGATACGGGTTCGCGCCCGGATCGGGGAAGCGGACTTCGACGCGCTTGCCGTTCGGCGATGCCGAGACGGAATGCGGCACGACGCCGAGCGGTTGCGCGACGAATAGGCGAGCAGCACCGGCGCCTCGAAGCCGGGGATCAGCCGCTTGTAGGAATTCGTCAGCGGGTTGGTGAAGGCGTTGAGCGCCTTGGCGTGCTTGATGATGCCGCCGATGTAGTAGAGGCAGGTATCGGACAGATCGGAATAGCCCGAACCGGCGAACAGGGGCTTGCCGCCTTTCCAGATCGACTGATGTACATGCATGCCGGAGCCGTTATCGCCATAGACGGGCTTCGGCATGAACGTCGCCGATTTCCCGTATGCCGCCGCGACCTGGTGGATCACGTATTTGTAAATCTGCATGTAGTCGCCGCACTTGGTCAGCGTGTTGTATTTGAAGCCAAGTTCGTGCTGTGCCGTTGCAACTTCGTGTGGTGTTTCTCCGGCTGGATGCCCAGATCGCCCATGATCGCGAGCATCTCGCCGCGCATGTCCTGTGCGGAGTCCCACCGGTGGCACGGGGAAGTACCCGCCCTTCACGCCGGGGCGGTGGCCGAGATTGCCGCTCTCATATTCCGTGCCGGTGTTGTAGGCGCCTTCGTGGAGTCGATGTAGTAGAACGCCTTGTTCATCTGCGTGTCGAAGCGGACATCGTCGAAGATGAAGAACTCCGCCTCCGGTCCGAAGTAGACCGTGTCTCCGACGCCAGCCGATGCCATGTATTTCTCGGCAGCTTTCGCGATGGAGCGCGGGCAGCGGTTGTAACGTTGGCCCGTTGTTTGGCTCGACCACGTCTGCCACCAGGACGAGCGTGGTTTGCGCAAAGAAGGGATCGATGAAGGCCGTATCGCAATCCGGCACCAGCGTCATGTCGGATTCATTGATCGCCTTCCATCCCGCGATTGAAGACCCGTCGAACATCGTGCCTTCGGTCAGGAAGTCTTCATCGACCAGGGACAGATCGAAAGTAACGTGCTGCCACTTGCCCCGCGGGTCGCTGAAACGGACATCGACGAATTTGACCTCCTTTCCCTTGATCAGGTTCAGAATGTCATTTGCAGTTTTCTTCTCGGCCATGGCGTCTCCTTCGACGGTTATGCAGTTGAATTCTTAGATGGCGTCCGCGCCGGTCTCGCCAGTGCGGATACGAATGACCTCTTCGACATTGAGAATGAAGATTTTTCCGTCGCCGATGCGTCCGGTGCGAGCCGCTTTTGAATGGCGTCTATGCAGGTCTCAAGACGCTCATCGGGAACAACCACCTCCACCTTCACTTTTGGCAGGAAGTCCACAACATATTCAGCGCCGCGATAAAGCTCGGTGTGGCCTTTCTGGCGGCCAAACCCTTTGGCTTCTGTGACAGTGATGCCTTGCACGCCGACGGCTTGGAGCGCTTCCTTCACCTCATCCAGCTTAAACGGCTTAATGATCGCTTCGATTTTTTTCACGGGGACTCCTCAGTTCGGCCGCGGCCGCTTCTGTATGAACCTGCTGTAGGCGGTGCCAAGGGCTGGCACAGATACTCACAGCAAAAAAACCACTGTATGGACGCCCAAAAAATTCCGCGCTTCTCGAAAGTTGCCCAAACTCTGTGCAGACAGTGCATTTTCGATGCGATGCCGCGTTAGGCGAAATACAACCTCAACGCCCGCGCAATGATCTGTCGCATAACGCATCCTTGCTGCGGCGCGCCATCTTGGATCGCCCGCATAATGCGCAGCCCGCGGGCAATACCATATTGGTAAGGCCTGTTGGGCGAGAGACATCCAGTATGCGTTATGCGGCACTGCACAAATTCGGGCTATGGAACTACAACAAAAGCTAGAACACCTTACGTTGATAAGTTTCCACATTTTTTCGAACCGAAATTCTTTCGGATTTCTTGTTGCGGAGGCTTAAATTTCGAGTAACGTTCGCCTCCACGGACAAGGGATCATTCCTGTCTCGAACCTAGGGGAGTTTTCATGAATAAGACTGTACCTTTTGGCCACTGCGGCTGTTCTCGCGCTGTCAGTTGGTGGTGCTTCGGCGAAGCAGCATGCGACCCCTGCTGTTTCGTTCAAGGGCGCTGTCCATAACACCGTGTTCCGCACGCCGAAGGGCGCAAAGACGCTGTATGACCAGACCGGTAACGGCGACAGCAATGGCGTTGACTCGCAGAACTTCGAATCGACGTTCGCGCAGTATGACGATCAAGGCGCCGATGACTTCACGGTTCCGAAAGGCGCCAAGTGGACGGTCACGGAAGTCGATGCTCCTGGCCTGTACTACAATGGCTACGGCCCGGCGACGTCCGAGAACGTGATCTTCTACAAGGACAAGAAGGCGTGCCCGGCAAAGGCGTGAAGGGCGGCGAAGTGGACAACGCAGCCGGCTCGGACAGCTCCGGTTCGTTCGCCATTCCCCTCGGCAAAGGCGTGGCACTCAAGGCAGGCCATTACTGGGTGTCGGTTGTTGCCAACTGCTCGTTCAGCGGCGGTTGCGGTCAGTGGGGTTGGGGCAACCCAGCACTGCGACCGGCCTCGGCGATGGCGCTCTGTGGCAGAAATCCGGGCGGCGGCTTCGGCCTTTGCCCGACATGGGTACACGCTTGCGGATTGCATTGGCGTCTCCGACACAGCCTTCCAGTTCGCACTGAAGGGCAAAGCGAAGTAATAATGCTTTGAATTGCGCTTCTGGCGCAGTTTCAACGCAGATGGGAGGGCGGCTGTTGGCCGCCCTCTTTTTTTTTTGCGCTGGGCTCGCTGCTGACGACCCGCTGAATTTATTTTGAGATCGTGATCGCCGTTTCTACGCGTCACCTAGGATTGCGAATCGGCTTCCGGCGGAAGCGGATAAGCTTCCAGCACACCACCCAGGGACGTTTTGAGCGGCCCCAGCCATTCGTCATAGGGCCGCCATTGTTCGATGCCGCTTTTGTAAAGCGGCTTGCGAACTTGCTCGGAACTCAACGTTCCGACGGCGCGCTTATTTTCATGAAACCGCAAGCACTGCTCTTCGAACGGAAGATCGAGATATTCTAACAGCCTCCGAACGACCGGTTCCGGGTTGGCGACCAAGTCCTCGTAAATCACACGATGAACTTTTCCCGGCAAGACTCGGTCGAAATGCGCCATCAACCGCACATAATTGGCGTAGTGGCTTCCGATATCGCCCAACCGCGCCGCGAAAGGCTGCCCTCCCGGAAAATGGCTGTTGAAACAGGACCACCCGCAATCCAGCGGATGCCTGCGTGCATCGATGATCTTTGCATTTGGCAATATCAGATGAATGAGACCAACCAGCCCGAAGTTTCGAAGCGATTTGTCTGTGAAGAACGGCCGGTCCAGTATGCGACGCGGACTGGTGACCTTCAGATATTCGCCGCCCATCTGCTTAAAGTCATCGGCGCCCAACCCGCTTAGAACGCGCGGAAACGATTGCACCAAATTTTTTTCGGAACTCGAACCATCCCCCTATCCAGTACAGATGAGGAGCACCGCCTTCGACGTTGGAAAGTTTCTCGCCAACAATTACATCCAGATCGAAAAGTTCGCCGAGCGCCTCGATGGCGCTGTGGCTGGACAATATCTGTTCGACAAGCGTAGAGCCGGAGCGCGGCATTCCCACGATGAAGATGGGTCCGCGCGACGGGTTGCCCCAACCCTCGCGCGCGCGGAAGAATTCTTCCGTAAACAAAGATTGGTTGTTCAGCCGGTGGGTGGTGAGAAGCTTGGGATCGAAATCCGTCCCAAGCGCCGAAGCGCGTTTCCCTTCGCATAATTGTCGAACGATTTTGCGTAAGACTTCTCCTCTCCGAAGGCCTTCCCCAACGCGAAGTGAAGGTCTGCCCTGTCGTCTTTTCCAGATCCGGTGTGTTCAGGAGTCCTTCCATCTGCGCGGTTTCGGCCGGTGTGAACCGATAGGTTTTCAGGCCGGCGAGGTGCGAATACGCCGTGGCCAGAGACGGCGTGATCTCGAGCGCTTTGCGATAGGCCGCGACACAGTCGTCGTTCGTACCCACGCCGCGCAATGCGTGCCCATAGTTGAGCCAGACATCGGAAAGTCGGGGATACTCTCGTGTCAGTTCTTCGCGATAAGAGAGCGCTTCGGCATGCCTGCCCAGAATGCGCAGCAGCGCGGCCTTCTGTTCGCGAAATTACTGGTTGCGCCGATCTTGTTCGAGCAGCGTATCTATTTGCTCCAAGGCTGTTCGAATTTGTTTCTGCGGCGGAGCATGAGCGCATAGTTGAAACGATATCCTGGGGGGCCGGGCGCCACGCTCACGCATTGGGCCATAATGTCTTCTGCCTCGTCGAAGCGTCCCGCGCGACGGGGCGATATCGGCCTTCAGGTTTAGAGCTTCGTGACTGCGAGGATGCTTTTTGAGGAAACGTGTCACCAGTGGCTCAGCAACATCCGGGTGTCCGTCGATGAGAGCTGCAGACGCCTCGGCCAGCATGCGATTCTGCAAAGGGGGCAGCAGTTTCCTCTTCGCCTCGGCAAAAGGATTGGTCTGCTCTTTCGGATCGCTGTTCGAGGCGGGCAGGGGCGCGCTCTTCATGAGGTTATCTCTGACTTGTTTTTAGTGTGTTTGGCGTACCGTCTTGCGGTCGTTTCAAAATGCTTTGCGTAGGCACTGCGGGCTTCGTCCAGTTTGTCGGCCTTTGACAACTGATCGCCCAGATCGCGCCATGCATCGGGATGCGCCGGTTCCAGTGCGACGACGCGAGAGAATGCCGCGATTGCGCCTTCGGTATCACCCGTCGAGCACAGCAGCAAGCCGAGTTCATAGTGCACGGCGGCGAGGCCCGGTTCGGATCTGGCGAGCGCCTGGAGGATGTTGCGCGCGCCGCCGATATCTCCGCCAGCCGTCTTGCGCTGACAAGCAGCGATAACGCCTGAGGCTGACCGGGGTAGCGTTTGAGAAGGTCGCGCGCCTGCGCCGCGACAATCCTGGGATCGCCCTTCAGCTGGCGCGCGAGATTCCTAGCGCGGCAAACAGAGCAGCGGATTGAGGCGCCGGTCCTGACTGGCTCATCTTTCAGACTATGATGGAAAGGGTGGTGCTGCGGGATAAGGGTCGAGCGTATCGCCGAGCGCGTCTTTCAAGGGCTCGAGCCAGGGCTCGAAATTGCGCCATTGCTCCAGGGCATCCTTGAAAATCGGTCTGCGAACCTGTTCGGCGCTCGCCGTCAGCACGGGGCGCTTGTTCTCGTAGAAACGCAGGCAACGCTCGTCAAATGGAACACCACAGTGGTCGAGCAGACGGCGTGCTTCGTTTTCCGGATCGGCAATCAGCTCTTCGTAGATGACGCGGTGAACGCGTCCCGGAAGAACGGTGTCGAAATGCGCCATCAGATCCACATAGTCGCGGTAATACTGGCCGATGTCCTCCAAGGTCATAAGACCACGGCTGGCCTCTCGTAAAATGCTGCTTGAAATTCGCAAACCCGCAGGCAAGGGGGTGCCGGCGCGCATCGATGATTTTTGAATTCGGCAGAATCAGATGCAACAAGCCCAGATGAAGGGAAATTACCGGGCATCTTGTCTATGAAAAATTGCCTGCCGAGACTGCGGTGCATACGCGTCTGTTCAAGATAGTCCTCTCCTAGTTCCTTGAAGTTTTCAGGTTTGAGACTTTCCAGAATTTCGGGATATCGTCGGGCGCCCCCGCTTCGCGCAGAGAGTTCGGCCACGAGTACATTGACGGCCGGGAGTTCTGCGGTGCCCTCGATGAGCGGATGACTTGCGAGAATCTGCTCGACCAATGTGGAGCCCGACCGCGTAAGTCCGACAATGAGGATGGGGTCTGGAGATTTGCAGCCGCTGTTTTTCCGCGCTGCGAAAAAGTCCTTCGTGAAGATAGCCTTGGAACGTCTTGCGAGATCGGTCGTTGCACGGGATTCATATCCCATCTGCGCGTGCCGCGCTGAATTGCCTTTTTTGTATTCTTCGAATGCCGCTGGATAGTTCTTTGCGTCCTCCAAAGCCTTCCCGAGCGCGAAGTGCAGTTGGGCGCGATTTTCGTCGGCCGACGATAAGGCCGCGATGGCCTTGCGCATGGCCTTGATATCGGCGGGCATAAAGCGAAATACTTTAAGATCGGCAAGTTGCCACCAGGCATCTCCCAATTCCGGCTCTATCGCTACTGCCTTTCGATATGCAGAGACTGCATCGTCGATCCGCCCGATGGTTTTAAGTGCGTGGCCGTAGCCCACCCAGAACGCGGCAACGCCGGCGTCTTCCGCGGATCAGATGCTCATAGGTCGCGATGGCGCGTGTGTATTCGCCGATATGAACAAGTGACAGGGCTTTGAGATTGAGGCACGCCACATTCCCGTTGTCTTCCCGGAGAAGAATCTCGAGATGATGAAGCGCCTCTTTCACTTTGGTTTGTTTATGAAGCGCCCAGCGCGAGGATATAACGCGCGAGGGCGAAGCCGGTGCCAGCCCTAAAACCTCCGCAAGGCGCGTTTCTGCATCCTGATAGCGGTGCAGCCGCATCTCGATTTCCGCGAAGGTGAGTGCGATGGTCACGTTGGTCGGTGTGCGGGCTAGAATATCCGTCAATGCCGCCAAAGCTGGGTCCGGACCGGCGAGCATTGCGCCTTCCAGCGATTTCAGATCCTGCATGGCGAGGGCGAATTGGCGTGAATAGGCCTCGCGCGCTTCCGCCTGTCGTCCTGCTACTGCCAATTCATCGCCCAGACGGCGCCACGCGCCGGCATTGCCAGGTGCGAGTTGGACAGCCCGGGAAAACGCTTCCTGCGCAACGCCATGCTCCTTCAACGCGGCGGAGAGTTTGCCGATCTCGTATTGCACGGAAGCGTTTTCCCGGCTGCGCCTCTGCAAGAGATTTTAGCCGGGCAAGAGCGCCGGCCCTATCGCCGCTCGCGCATCTCGCGCTGACGAACAATGCGACCGCTTGGGCGCTGGTCGGCGACTGCATCAGAATATCAAGCGCGGAATCCTCGCCGGAGGCAGGCGGGGTGCCAAGCAGTGCCGCAAAATCGGTGGACGCCCCGTGAAAAACATCGGGGATATCGGTCGCGCTGCCCTGGTTCATTTCGTCAATTAAAGTTTCCGGTGTTGGCGTTGTCACGCTACCTTCGCACAGGGCTATTAATTGCTAGAACAAATCAATGCCTTAGCTTAGACATTTGAGAGAATGGTTTGGCTCGCAATGAAGTGTCCAGATTCTGTTTCCCGGGACGGCCGGCGAATTTATCCATGACGGCTCTTCGACCGCGTTCGCGACTTTCGAGGCGGCGCTGCATGCATTGCGTCCGGATCATGCGCTGGAAGACCCCAATTTGCGGGCAGCCGCCAATCTCGTTGAAGCCGGTCAACTCGGATCAGCCGAACGGTCGCTGCGGACTTATTTGGAGCAGTATCCGGACAATCGCGCGGCGCTAAATCTGCTGGCTGATGCGGAGGCGAAATCGGGGCGCTTATCAAGATGCCGAGGCCACATTGGCGCGGTGCATCGCTCTCTCTCCGGAAGAGATCGCGCCCAGGTATCATCGCGCGAACGTCCTCATGGAATTGGGCCGCCCTGAAGACGCCTTTTCCGAAGCACAAGCTTTGCTTGCGCGGGACCCTGCTCATCCGTTGTTCCTGCGCTTGAAAGCCACCGCGCTGGAAGGGATGGAAGATTATCGGGCGGGCGAGTGATATCTGGGCTGATCTCGTCCGCGACTATCCACTGCAACTCGATTGCTGGGTTCGCTACGGGGCATGCGCTGCGCAGTTCAGGTCGCCAGAGCGACGCGATCTCGGCTTATCGAAAAGCTATCGTGTGCGATCCCTCCTATGGGGGCGCCTATTGGGCCCAGGCGGACCTCAAAAGATTCCGATTCAGCGATATCGACGTTCACTCCATGGAGTGGCAGGTGTCGCGATCCGATCTGCCAACCGACGATCGGGTTCGAAATGCTGTTCTCGTTGGGAAAAGCGTACAACGACCGAAAACTTCACGAGCAGGCATTCGCCGCCTATGCAAAAGCCAATGCGTTGCACCGGATGGAAGTCCGGTACGATCCGGATAATCTGACACGCTACGTTGATCGGTGCAGGGCGCTGTTCACGGCGGAGTTCTTTCGAGATCGGAGCGGCTTTGGCGCATCGAGCGACGAGCCGATATTCATCGTCGGCATGGCGCGCCTCCGGATCGACACTTGTGGAGCAAATCCTTGCGAGCCATTCAAAGGTCGAAGGCACGACTGAACTCGCCGATCTTGGAAACCTTGCAAACGTCTGCGATCCGCTCCCGGCGGCTATCCAGATATGCTCGGAACGCTCGATGCCGAAGCTGCCAAGTTGCTTGGCGCGGAATATCTCGAGCGCACGCGCGTTCATCGAAAGCCCATGCGCCCGCGATTCACCGACAAGATGGGTATGAACTTTGCACATATCGGATTGCTCCAACTGACACTGCCCAATGCAAAAATTGTGGATGTCCGGCGGCATCCGCTTGCGTGCGGGTTATCGAATTTCATGCAGCTTTTTCCAAAAGGGCGGAACGATATCTACCGCCTGACGGGACATCGGACGGCTTTATCGCGACTATGTCGCTCTCATGGCCCATTTCGACGCCGTCCTTCCCGGCAAAGTGCATCGCATCTTCTACGAAAACCTTGTCGCCGGCCCGGAAAACGAAATTCGCCACCTGCTGGGATATCTGGGTCTTCCGTTCGAGCCTGAATGCCTGGATTTTCACAAGAATGATCGCGCGGTCACCACGCCAGTTCGCAGCAGGTGCGAGAGCCCATCTATGATAGCGCGCTGGAGCAATGGCGGCATTATGAGCCGTGGCTCGGGCCGTTGATCAAAAGTCTGGGCGATGTGTTCATCGACTATCCGAACGTTCCAGAATCCTTGCGAGAACCGTAAAGATGCCCAACGCCAATCCCGTCTTTGCCGCGCTCGGTACGACGATTTTCACCCATATGTCGGCGCTGGCCGTCGAACACAATGCCGTAAATCTCGGGCAGGGATTCCCGGACGAGGACGGGCCGGTCGCGATCCGCGAGGCCGCTTCGCGCGCCTTGCTCGAAGGTCCGAACCAGTATCCGCCGATGCGCGGCGCATCGAGTTGCGCAACGCGATTGCGGCGCATGCAAAGCGGTTCTACGGTTTCGATCTCAATCCCGGCACCGATGTCGTCGTCACCTCTGGTGCGACGGAGGCGCTGACAGCATCGATCATGGCGATGGCCGGCGAGGGCGAGGTCGTGCTCATCGAGCCCTCATACGATTCCTATCGTCCTATCGTGGAGGCGGTTGGGGCTGCAGCGCGCGTCGTAAAACTGATGGCGCCGGACTGGCGGCTGACCGAAGAAGCGCTTCGCGCAGCGATCACACTGAAGACGCGCGCAATATTGATCAATTCACCACTCAATCCCATCGGCCGTGTGTTCGATCGCGAAGAACTGGAAATCATTGCGCGCGTGTTAGATGACACCGACGCGGGTCGCGATCTGCGACGAGGTGTATGAGCATCTGGTGTTCGACGACCGGCCGCATATTCCGCTCGCCTCGCTTCCGGGCATGGCGTCTCGTTGCTTGCGCATCGGATCGTCCCGGGAAATTGTTTTCGCTTACCGGCTGGAAAGTGGGTTGGGTCACTGGCCCAACCGAACTCGTCCGTGTCGTCGCCAACGCGCACCAGTTCATCACATTTACGACGTCGCCTGCGCTCCAGCTCGGCATCGCCTATGCACTGGAGCACGAGATGGATTCTTCACGCTCAACCTGACCAAAACGCTGCAGGCCAATCGCGATATATTGAGCGCCGGTATCAAGAAACTCGGTTTCCAGCCGCTGGCCTGCGAAGGCTCCTATTTCCTCACCGCCGACATTCGCGGGTTGACGAACGAGGGCGATCTTCAATTCTGCGAACGGCTGGTGCGCGAGGTCGGTGTCGCGCTCATTCCGCTGAGCCCATTCTTCAAGGAAGGCAAGCCAGACAATCTTGTTCGCTTCGCCTTTTGCAAAAAGCGCGCAGTGATCGAGGACGCGCTGGCGCGGCTGCAAGTCTATTTTCAAATAACGCCTACTGTTTGGCCCACGCCCAGGGCGCGATCTTCCAACAACCTGCCGTCTTGATCAACGCGAAGGTGAATATTCCCTTTTCCTCGTTCGGTTTGCCATCGGCTTTGCCGTGATGACGTTCGGCACGACTTCATAGGCTTCCCTGGCGCCCACCGTGCTGGTCGTGGCGTGTTGAAGCGTGACATGAACGTCGGTGATCTTGTTCATCTTGCTATCGGCCATGAAGCCTTTGAGCCAGCCGGCAAGCGAGGTCCAATGATGCGGCGCGAACTCGTCGATAATGGGCGCGTTCGCGACATGGGTGGCCGCGGCCTTCTTGACATCGCCCGCGTTCAACGCATCGACGAACTGGTTGATCGGAGCGATTGCCGCGTCTTCGGCCCACGCGGTGCCGCTCCGCCAAAATGCCACATAACGCCACGGCAACCCCGATCGTTTTCATCGCATTTTCCCCTTTGCAGAAGACAAAGCTGCGCTATCGTCTTACTTCACTATTCATAGGTTGAAATCCGCATATGAGCAATCGAGTAGACGCGCGCACGCCCATCCTCGTCGGCGGCGCGCAGTTCACGCAGCGCACCGCGCGTGAAGGCAAAGTGGCAGAAGGTCTTTCTCCCATCGCGATGATGGCGAAAGTCGCGCATGATGCGTTTGCCGATGCAGGCGCAAGGGACCTGGCTTCGGCCATCGACACGGTCGCGGTCGTGCGCTTCACGGCGGACTCGCCCGGCGATCAAGGCCGCTTGCCGAAACGGACCTTCCGCAATCCGCCGTTGTCGCTGGCCAATCATCTAAATATCAGTCCACGGCGCACGTTCTATACCGCGACGGGCGGGAACACGCCGCAATGGCTGGTGAACCGCACGGCCGAAGAAATCGCGCGTGGCGAATGCGAGGTCGCGCTTCTTGCGGGTGCCGAATATATCGCCACCATGATCGGCGCGATGAAGCAGGGCGTCGATCTGGGCTGGGACAAGGGGCCGGACCACGATCCCGGCAGCGATCCGGAAGAGATCGGCGATATGCGCGCGGGCACCAACGGCTATGAGGCGCGCTACGGACTGCGCTTTCCGGTCAATGTCTATCCGCTGTTCGAGAACGCGCTACGCGGGCAGGCGGGGCGTTCGCCTGACGCGCATCTGAAATGGTTGGGCGAATTCTTCTCGCCGTTCACGAAGGTCGCATCGGAGAACCCGTATTCCTGGTTTCCGACCTATCGGTCGCCGGAAGAGATTTCCACGCCGTCGGAAAAGAACCGCTTCGTCGGTTATCCGTATACGAAGTATCTCAACGCCGTGATCGAAGTCGATCAGGCGGCGTGCGTGGTGATGACCAGTGTCGGCAAGGCGCGCGCGCTCGGCATCCCGGAATCGAAATGGGTTTATCTGCACGGCTGCGGCGATGCCAACGACATCTGGAACGTCAGCGAGCGCGTGGACTTCTATTCCTCGCCCGCGATCCGCGAGATCGGAAAGAGGGCCTTTGCGATGGCGGGCAAATCGATTGCCGACATTAGCTATATCGATCTCTATTCGTGCTTCCCGAGCGCGGTGGAAATCGGCTGCCGTGAGTTGGGCATCGCAACCAACGATCCACGCGGGCTCACGATCACCGGCGGCCTCCCGTATTTCGGCGGCGCAGGCAACGACTACGTCATGCATTCCATCGTCACGATGATGCAGAAGCTGCGCGCCATGCCCGGCACATTTGGTCTTTGCACCGGCAATGGCTGGTATGTGACCAAGCATTCCGCTGGTATATATTCAACTACGCCCAAGGAAGGCGCGTGGCAACGCGACGACCCGAAGGCCTACCAGAAAGACATTGACGCAATGGCGCATCCCGAAGTGGTCGAACAGCCGTCAGGCCGCGCGACCGTCGAAACATATACCGTCATCACCGACCGCAAGGGCAAGCGCTTCGGCCTGATTGTCGGCCGCGATGCGCAGAACCGCCGCTTCCTCGCCAACACGCCGGACGACGATCTGACGCTCGACCGCATGATGCGCGAAGAGATGCTCGGCCGCGTGGGCGAAGTGACGCCGGGTGCGGTCAACCTGTTCAGGTTTGCGTAATGGCAAAGATTTATATGGTCCGACATGGCCGCGCAGAGGCGGGATTCGGAGAGTCTATGGACCCCGGTCTTGATGCGCTTGGCCATTCGCAAGCGGAGGATGTTGCGAAGAAATTCGCGAGTCTTGGTCCGCTGCCGATCATTTGCAGCCCGCTTCGGCGTACGCGCGAAACGGCGGCGCCGCTGGCGAAATTGTGGAACGTCGAGCCGTTCATCGAAAAAGCTGTCGCGGAAATTCCCTCGCCCTGGGGTATGACGCTCGATAGCCGTGTCGCTTGGTTGCGCAAGCTGATGGCGGGCACATGGCGCGACGCACCGCGCGATCTCGCGGAGTGGCGCGAAGACTGCATCGCTTCGGTGACGGAAATCTCGCGCGACACCGTGATCTTTTCGCACTACGTCGCGATCAACGTCATCGCCGGCGCGGCGACCGGCGATCACCGCGTGGTTGCGTTTTCGCCTGACAATTGCTCCGTGACTGTGTTCGAAACGGACGGGATGAATTTGAAGATGATCGAGAAGGGCCGCGAAGCATCGCTGACGGCGGTGAACTGATGTCTGAGTCGCACGAGATGACCGCCGTCGAGTTGTCCTCAGCCTACAAAAGGAAAGAGCTTTCGCCTGTTGAGGTGGCCGAAGCGCTTTTGGGCCGTATCGAGGCGCTGGACAGCGAGATCAATTCCTTCTGTCTCATCGACGCGCCGACGACACTCAAAATGGCTGAGGCCTCGGAAGAACGCTGGATGGCGGGCGAGCCGCTGTCGCCGATCGACGGCGTGCCCGTGGCGATCAAGGATTTGCTCGTCACCAAAGGCTGGGCGACACGGCGGGGCTCTTTGACCGTCGACCCCAAAGGTCCCTGGGAAGAGGATGCGCCGTCGGTCGCGCGCCTGCGCGAAGCGGGCGCGGTGTTTGTCGGCAAGACGACGACGCCGGAGTTCGGCTGGAAGGGCTCGACGGATTCGCCGCTCACCGGCATCACGCACAACCCCTGGAACAAGGCCAAAACGCCGGGTGGTTCCTCCGGCGGTTCGGCGGCCGCAGTCGCCGCTCGGCTCGCGCCATTGTCGCTCGGCACCGATGGCGGCGGCTCGATCCGTATTCCGGCGAGTTTCTCCGGCATCTACGGTCTGAAACCGAGTTTCGGTCGTGTGCCTGCCTATCCGCTCTCGCCGTTTGGTACGGTGGCGCATGTCGGCCCCCTGACCCGCACGGTGCATGACGCCGCGCTGATGATGAACGTCATCGCGAAGCCCGATGCGCGCGACTGGTTCAACGTCCCGGGCGAGGTTGCGGATTACGCTGCAGGTCTGAGCGAAAGCATGAAGGGCAAACGCATCGCGTTCAGCCCGCGTCTCGGCTATGCGAGCAAAGTGTTGCCGGAGGTCGAAACGCTCGTTGCGGCTGCAGTGAAGCGTTTCGAGGCGATGGGCGCGCGTATCGACCAGGTCGATCCGCCGCTCGGCGATCCGGGCGGTGTGTTCCAGACGATCTGGTGGTCCGGCGCAGGCTATGTGTTCGGTGAGCAGCCGGAAGAGGTCAAGACGCTGCTCGATCCCGGCTTGCGCAAGATGGCGGAAGAAGGCGTGAAGATGTCCAAACGCCAGTTCATGGATGCAAATGCGGCGCGCGGCACGCTCGGCTCGAAGCTCCGCGTGTTCATGGAGAATTACGATTTCATCCTCACGCCGTCCGTGGCGACGACGGCATTCGACGTGGGCAAGCTTGCGCCGCAGGGTGACAACGGCCGCGCATGGATGGATTGGACCCCGTTCTCCTATCCTTTCAATCTCACGCAGCAACCCGCCGCGAGCATCAATTGTGGCTTCTCATCGGACGGTTTGCCGGTCGGCCTGCAGATCGTAGGCAAAATGTTCGACGATGCCGGCGTACTCGCGGCCAGCGCGGCCTATGAAGCGGCCGATCCCCATTATGCTAAGGTGCCGAAAGGCTTCTAATCGCATTACAGGCGGAGAGTTCGCGTGGAGCAGAGCATGAGACGTCACCCGCATATATTGAATGCCGCGACGAATCTGCTTGCCATCTGCTTTGTCATCGTCGGCAGTTTGAAGCTCACCAACAATAACGCGAATTCCTATGCCGACGAACTTGCTTGGGGCGCGGCGTTCCTGCTGCTGGTTAGTATCGTCGCGTCTTATGCCGCGATCCGAAACGAAGACGCGCCGCCATGGCAGCACCGGATCGCCGATTGGTCGTTCCTTGGCGGCATCGGCGTGTTGGTCGCCTCAATGATCGTCCTGGCCGTACAGCTTTGATGTCGAACGAGAT
Source organism: Rhizomicrobium sp. (assembly GCA_037201525.1). Classification (GTDB taxonomy): domain Bacteria; phylum Pseudomonadota; class Alphaproteobacteria; order Micropepsales; family Micropepsaceae; genus Rhizomicrobium. The sequence goes on from JBBCHP010000041.1 coordinate 58,897, forward strand.
CCTCACCGTTGCGCAGATGTACGAAGCGGACCGCTATGCGGCTTCGCACAGCGTACCTTCGCTGACGCTGATGGAGAATGCGGGCCGCGCCGTTGCCGATGAAATCTGCAAACGCTGGAGACCTCGCCCGACCGCAGTGCTCTGTGGCCCCGGCAACAATGGCGGCGACGGTTACGTCGTCGCGCGGCTTTTGAAACAGCGCGGCTGGGACATTTGGGTCGAAAGCCTTATCGGTGAAAGCGTCCTCAAAGGCGCCGCCGCCGAAATGGCGAAGCGATGGACGGGTGAAACGCGTCCGCTGTCGGAAACAAACCCCGTCGCTGAATTGTATGTCGATGCCTTGTTCGGCGCCGGGCTATCGCGGCCACTGGAGGGCGCAGCACGGCAATTCGCGCAAATCTGCAATCCGCATCGTGTTGTCGCCATCGACGTGCCGAGCGGTGTTCATGGCGACAGTGCAAAACCGCTGGACAATGTTTCGGTCCGCGCCGGACTGACCGTCACGTTCTTCCGGAAGAAGCCCGCGCATGTGCTGATGCCGGGATGTGGGCTCTGCGGTGAGGTGGTCGTGGCAGATATCGGCATTCCGGATTCCGCGCTGGACGCGATCAAACCGGCTCTGTTCGAGAACGGCCCGGCGCTTTGGGAATTTCCGTGGCCTACGGTCGAGGGACATAAATACGCGCGCGGGCATTGCGTCGTGGTCAGCGGCCCGGCGCATGCGACAGGGGCCGCACGGCTGGCCGCACGCGGCACGCTTCGGATCGGGGCAGGGCTGGTCAGCGTCGCGAGCCCGCCTGATGCTGTCGCCGTCAACGCAGCATCGCTCACCGCGATCATGGTCAAGCCGTTCTCCGACGCGGCTGGTTTAAGCGATCTGCTCGCAGACAGCCGCTTCAATGCCGTGGTGATCGGACCGGGGTGCGGTACTGGGCAGCAAACCCAGGAATTGGTTGCGGCGGTATTGGCGACCAAAGCTGCGGTCGTTCTCGACGCAGATGCCTTGACCTCCTTCAAGGACGATCCGGCCGCGCTGTTCCATCTGCTGCGTGAGCCGTGCGTTCTAACTCCACATGAAGGAGAATTTGAAAGACTCTTCAAAGGGGTGCTGGCGAAATCTCAGAACAAAGTTGAGGCTGTGCGAGGGGCTGCAGCGACAGCGAAATGCACGGTCTTGCTCAAAGGCCCTGACACAGTGATCGCCTCGCCGGACGGTCTTGCCACCGTCAACACCCATGCGCCGCCTGCATTGGCGACCGCCGGTTCGGGAGACGTGCTTGCCGGCTTCATCGGTGGTCTGATGGCGCAGGGGCTTGATTCCCACAGAGCGGCATCGGCCGCAGCATGGCTTCACGGGGAGGCCGCGTTCCAGTTCGGGCTTGGATTGATCGCAGAAGATCTGCCGGAGGCGATTCCGGCTGCACTGCGCGCCTTGAAGGAACGAATGGATGCGCGACATCGCGATACGCCGGGTGGAGCAGGGTGATCTCCCGGCGCTGCTCGATATCTACAATCACTACGTTCTGAACACGGCCATCACCTTCGATATCGAACCGCGCACGCTGGAACAGCGGCAGATGTGGATCGGCACATTCCAGCTCGCCGGAAACGCTCAGTGCTTCGTGGCTGTTCAGGGCGGAACGCTGATCGGCTGGGCCTGCTCAGGGAAATACCGCGAGAAAGCCGCTTACGATACGACTGTCGAAACCAGCCTCTATCTTTCACCCGATGCCGGCGGCCGCGGTATAGGCACACGTCTCTATCGAACCCTGTTCGATGCGCTGAAGCGCGAGGATATCCACCGTTTCTATGCTGGCGTGACGCTGCCCAACGATGCCTCCGTCGCGCTACACAGGGCTTTCGGCTTCGTGCAGATCGGCCTGCAGCACGAGGTCGGGCGCAAATTCGGCAAATATTGGGACGTCGCGGTTTTCATGCGCGATGCGGAAGCCGGGGGAGGCTTTACCCCGCTTTAATCTTGTCCCTGTAACCGCAAGCGTGGGCCAGCATGAAAGCATGCCTTTGCACGCTCTGATCCAAATTGCTCACCTGGTTGATTGGCAGGGGCTCCTGCTGTTCGCAGCGGTGTGCGTGCCCGTCGAATTGCTGCTTCCGATGCATCGGCGCGGGCTGGTTCGCAAGGGCTGGACGACGGATGCCTTCTACCTTGTCGTAAACGGATTGTTTGTGCGGCTCGGTCTGTCGGTTCTGCTTATTACTCTTGTTGCGGCGCTGAAGGCGTTGGTGCCGCATGGGCTACCGGCATTTATCGCGGCCCAGCCTCTCTGGCTGCAGATCGCGGGTGCCGTCCTTATCGGCGATTTCGCGCTCTATTGGGCGCATCGCGCGCTGCACACGAACCGCTTGCTATGGCGTTTCCATGCAATTCATCACGCCATCGAGGAACTCGATTGGGTGGCTGCTTACCACGCCCATCCGATCGATGATGTTGTACTCGCCGGCGCCAGCATCGGTTCTGTGACGGTGCTGGGCTTTTCGCCGGAAGCCATTGCGGGCTATGTTGCGATTTATTCCTATATGTCTGCTGCGGTGCATGTGAACACGCGCTTGAAGACAGGACCGCTGCGGTGGGTCTTTGGTTCGCCCGAATTCCATCACTGGCACCATAGTAACGAGCGCGACGCACGCGACCACAATTTTGCGTCAATCATTTCCTTCTGGGATGTGCTGTTCGGCACGGTTTTTCTGCCGCGCAATCGTGTTCCACAGGTTTATGGGATCAGCGATCCCATGCCGTCTGGCTATGTGGATCAGCTTATCCACCCGTTCCGCCGAAAAGCCGCGGAATCCGCCGGCACTGCGGCAATTGCCCCCGCGCCATAGTCACAAATCTGTCGCCGCTGTTTCGCTAGATTTCCCGTGGTTTATCAAACGGGGCTTCC
>JBBCHP010000042.1:0-203575 GCA_037201525.1 Rhizomicrobium sp.
ATGAGTGAAGAACTACAGCTGCCGGACGGCGCAACACGCGAAGAGATTTACGCCGCCATCCTTCCGCAGATCGAGGCGGTGGTGAGCGGCGTCGATGACCTCATCGCCAACCTCGCAAATATCGCCGCCATCCTGAAAGAAGCGTTCGATTTTCACTGGGTCGGCTTCTATCGCACCACGCAGCCAAACCTTTTGATGCTCGGGCCGTTCCAAGGCCCGCTCGCCTGCGTCAGCATCCCATTCGACAAAGGCGTTTGCGGCTCTGCCGCGACAACGCAAAAGACGGTCATTGTGGAAGACGTGGACCAATTCCCCGGCCACATCGCGTGCAGTTCGCTGTCAAAATCCGAGATCGTCGTGCCGTTGGTCGTCGCCGGCGAAACCAAGCTCGTGCTCGACATCGACAGCGACAAGGTCGGTGATTTCGGCGTAGTCGATCAGCGGCACCTCGAACAGATCGTTGCACTAATTAAGCGCCAGCATTTCCATTAACTTGTCATCCCCGGCGAGCATCGACGCGATAGCGTCGGTGCGAGGTCAAGGGGACCCAGGTGGTTAGACGGGTCTCGCTCTGTCCACCTGGGTCCCCTTCCCCTCACGCTGCTGCGCAGCGTTCGGCCGGGGATGACAAATGGAGTGGTGGCAATCAGATGTGAATTGCGTGTCCTAAAGCACGCAACGCCGCTTCGTGATAGGCCTCGCTGAGTGTCGGATGCACATGGATGGTGCCGGCGACGTCTTCCAGCCGCGAACCCATCTCCAGCGCGTGGGAGAACTCGCCCGACAGTTCGGCGACATGCTGGCCGACCGCCTGCATGCCGACGATGCGGTGATCGTCCTTGCGCGCGACAACGCGCACAAAACCTTCGCCTGCATCCATGCTGAGTGAACGGCCGTTCGCGGCAAACGGAAACAGGGCGACGATTGCGTCGGGGCCAGCCTCGGAGGGGAGCAATCCGGCGCTCACGATCTCCGGCTCGGTGAAGCACACGGCAGGAATCGAGGCGGGATGGAAGCTGCGCTTCTTGCCGGCGATGATCTCGGCGACCATTTCGCCCTGCGTCGCGGCCTTGTGCTCCAGCATCGGCTCGCCGACGAGGTCGCCGACCGCGAACACATTCTTCATCGACGTGCGGCACTGATCGTCGACCTTCACGAAGCGTCCTGCCATGTCGATGGCCATGTTCTCCAGGCCCCAGCCTTCGGTCGCGGGCTTGCGGCCCACGGTGACCAGGATGTTGTCGGCGGGCAACCTTTGCGTCGCGCCGTCCGCCATCTCGACCACGAGTCCGGTCTTGTCGCTGCCTTTGGCTTTCGCACTCAGATGCACGGTGACGCCATTGGTCTTCAGCCACTTCGCCACCGGCGCCACGAGTTCGGCGTCGTAGAGCGGCAGGATGCGGTCCATCGCTTCGACGATGGTGACCTCGCTGCCGAGCTTGCGGAACGCGATGCCGAGTTCGAGGCCGATATAGCCCGCACCGACAACGACAAGCTTCTTCGGCAATTTCTGAAGATCGAGGGCTTCGGTCGAGGAGATGATGTTGTCGCCGAAGGACAGAAACGGCAGTTCGACCGATTTGGAACCGTTGGCAAGGATGACGTGGTCTGCGGTGATGATCTGCTCGCCGTCCTTCGTCTTCACAGTACACGTTTTCGCGTCCGAGAACGTCGCCCAGCCCTCGACCACGCGCACCTTCGCGCGCTTGAGCAGCGCCGCGACACCGGAATTGAGCTTCTTGGTGACGCTGTCCTTCCATGCGACCAGTTGGGGCATGGCGAGCGTCGGCTGCGACGCGAGCTTGATTCCGTGCAGGCCCTTGTCCGATGCCGCGCGCGTCATCGTTTCGAAATAACCCGCGGAATGGATCACCGCCTTCGACGGGATGCAGCCGACATTCAGGCAGGTGCCGCCAAGCTTGTGGGATTCCACCAGCACCGTATCGAGCCCAAGCTGCCCGCAACGGATACCGGCGACATAGCCGCCGGGCCCTCCGCCGATGATGAGGACTTTGGTGTGGATGGGTTCGGACATATTCGCCTCTTTCACCTCCCCCTTTGTGGGGAGGTCGAAGCGCGGGAGCGCTTCGGGTGGGGGACGGTGCGGGACGGATCTACCGCCCCCCACCCGGAATGCTTCGCATTCCGACCTCCCCACAGAGGGGAGGTTAAGAAAGGTCATTCCATAAACAGCAGCGCCGGATGTTCCAGCAACGCCTTCACGCGCTGGATGAATTCGGCGGCGTCGTAGCCGTCGACCACACGGTGATCGAAGCTCGAGGACAGGTTCATCATCTTGCGCACCGTGATCGCGCCGTCGCGCACGACCGGGCGGTCGATGATCGCATTGGGTCCGATGATCGCGACTTCCGGATAGTTGATCACCGGCGTCGTCACCACGCCGCCGAGTGGGCCGAGCGAGGTGATGGTGATGGTCGAACCGGACAGTTCGTCTTTCGTCGCCTTGTTTTCGCGCGCCGCGGTGGAGACGCGTGCCACTTCCAGCGCGCTCTGCCACACGTCCATCGCCTCGGCGTGATGCACGACCGGCACGATCAGCCCATTCGGCGTCTGCGTCGCGATGCCGATATGCACTGGCTGGTAGCGGTGCACCACGCCGGCCTCGTCGTCGAAGCGCGCGTTGATCTGCGGATAGTCGGGCAGAACTTTCACCAGCGCGCGCATGAAGAACGGCAGCACGGTGAGCTTCGGCTGATCCTTCTTCTTGGTCTTGTTCAGGTGCGCACGCAGCGATTCCAGTTCCGTCATGTCGACTTCCTCGACATAGGCGAAGTGGGGGATGCGGCGCTTCGCGTTTTGCATCGACTCCGCGATCTTGCGGCGCAGGCCGATGACTTTCACGTCGGCGATGCCGTCGCGTTTGGCATAACCGCTCGCATGTCCTGTCGCGACTTGACCTCCTGATGCGACGAACGCTTCGAGGTCTTCATGCGTGATACGGCCCGCCGGGCCTGTCGGCGTCACGTATTGGAGCTTGATGCCGAGTTCTTCCGCGCGTGCACGCACCGCCGGTGACGCAATCGGCTTGTCACCGAATTTGCGCGGCGTGGCTGGAACAGCGATTTCTTTCTTAGGCGCGGTAACGACAGGCTTTGGTGCCGGTGCCTCCGCTTTCGGCGTGGGCTTGGGCTCTTCCTTCTTCGCTTCGACGGGCTTCGGCGCATCGCCAGCTTTGGCATTGCCCGAGCCTTCGACTTCGAGTTCGACCAGCGGGGCACCGACCGGCGCCATCTCGCCGGGCTCGCCGTGCATCTTCACGACCTTGCCGGAGACGGGCGAGGTCATTTCCACCGTCGCCTTGTCGGTCATCACATCGACGAGGTTCTGGTCTTCCTTGATGACGTCGCCGACCTTGACGTGCCACGCGACGATCTCGGCCTCTGCGGTGCCTTCGCCGACATCGGGAAGTTTGAAAACATAAAGTCCCATATCAACCCTCCGTCACGCGGCGCAGCGCATCGATCACGCGCGCGGGCCCCGGAAAATACTGCCATTCGAAGGCGTGCGGATAGGGCGTGTCCCAACCGGTCACGCGCTCGATGGGTGCTTCGAGGTGATAGAAGCACGTCTCCTGCACCTGTGCGGCGATCTCGGCGCCGAAGCCGGAGGTGCGCGTGGCTTCGTGCAGGATCACGCAGCGCCCTGTCTTTTTTACCGACTCTGCAATCGTGTCGATGTCGAGCGGCACGATGGTGCGAATGTCGATCACTTCGGCGTCGATGTGGCTGTCTTCCGCCGCCGCCTTCGCCACATGCACCATGGTGCCGTAGGCGACGATCGTCACCGCGCGGCCCTCGCGCACCACCGCCGCCTTGCCCAGCGGCACTGTATAATGGCCTTCGGGCACTTCGGATTCGGCGAATTTCGACCACGCCTGCACAGGCTTGTCGTGATAGCCGCTGAACGGGCCGTTATAGATGCGCTTCGGCTCCAGGAAGATCACCGGATCGTCGTCCTCGATGGCGGCGATGAGCAAACCCTTCGCGTCATACGGCGTGGACGGCACCACGGTCTTGAGGCCCGCGACATGGGCGAACAACGCCTCCGGGCTCTGGCTGTGCGTCTGGCCGCCGAATATGCCGCCGCCATAAGGCGTGCGGATCGTGATCGGCACGGTGAAATCGCCCGCGGAGCGATAGCGGATGCGCGCGGCTTCCGATACGATCTGGTCGAAGCCCGGATAGATGTAATCGGCGAACTGCACTTCCACGACGGGGCGAAGGCCATAGGTGCCCATGCCGATGGCCGCGGCGATAATGCCGCCTTCGGAGATCGGCGCGTCGAAACTGCGGGTGAGGCCGTGCTTCTTCTGCAATCCGTCCGTCACGCGGAACACGCCGCCGAAATAGCCCGCGTCTTCGCCGAACGACAGCACGTTCGGATCTTTCGCCATCATCACGTCGAGCGCGGAGTTGAGCGCCTGAATCATGTTCATCACCGGCATCGCTCAGACTCCCATCTGCTGGCGCTGGCGGCGCAGATGTTCGGGCATCTCCTTGAAGACGTCCTCGAACATCGTGCTCGCGCTCGGCAGTTTGTTTTCGCCCAAGGTGCCGTGGCTCGTCGCTTCCTTGTTGGCGGCATTGACCTCCTCAACGGCTTCGGCGTGCGCTGCCTGCTGTTTCTCTTCGCTCCATTCGCCGAGCGTGATGAGATGTTGCTTCAGCCGTTCGATCGGATCGCCCAGCGGCCATGCCTTGCCCTCATCGGCGGGGCGATAGCGGCTTGGATCGTCGCTCGTCGAATGACCTTCGGCGCGATAGGTGAAATGTTCGATCAGCGTCGCGCCGAGGTTGGAGCGCGCACGCTCCGCCGCCCACTGCGTCACGGCATAGACGGCGAGGAAATCGTTCCCGTCCACGCGCAGCGCCGGCAGGCCATAGCCGATACCGCGCGAAGCAAACGTCGATTCGTCTCCCCCCGCGATTCCGGCAAAGCTTGAAATCGCCCACTGATTGTTGACGACATTCAGGATCACCGGCGCGCGATAGACCGATGCGAAGGTGCAGGCGTAATGGAAATCGCCTTCCGCCGTCGTGCCGTCACCGACCCACGACGCGGCGATCCGGTCGTCGCCCTTGTACGCCGACGCCATCGCCCAGCCCACCGCCTGCGGAAACTGCGTGCCCAGATTGCCGGAAATGGTGAAGAAGCCGTGCGCCTTGCTCGAATACATGATCGGCAGCTGGCGGCCCTTCACCGGATCGCGCTCGTTTGAATAAATCTGGTTTATCATGTCGACGAGCGGATATCCGCGCGCGATCAGGATTCCCTGCTGGCGATAGCTCGGAAAACACATGTCGCCGCGGTCGAGCGCATAGGCCTGCGCCACAGCCACTGCTTCTTCGCCGGTGGATTTCATATAAAAGGAGGTCTTGCCCTGGCGCTGGGCGCGGAACATGCGGTCGTCGAACGCGCGCGTGACCAGCATCGCCTTCAACCCGCGCCGCATCGTGTCGGGGTCGAGCTTCGGGTCCCACGGGCCGATCGCCTTGCCGTTCTTGCCGAGCACGCGGATCAGCGAGAAGGCGAGGTCCGAAATCTCGCGCGGATGGGCGTCGATGACGGGTCGGCGGATTTCGCCGGGTTCCTCGATCTTCAACCCGCTGAAATCGGGCGCATCGCCGGGGCGGTGCTTGGGGACTGGGACGCGCAGGGAAAGCTTGGGTCGGTTGCGCAAGGGCGTACCTCGGGTGAGCGTTCTGTCTGCGCTCTTTATAGTAGGAAATTGCGCGGCAGAAGGCATAGATGAAGCGCGCAACAAAGCGCCTCCAACTTTGCCCAAAACCGACATTTCCGCACAGCCGTATGGCTCGCACGGCCCTAAAATTCCGTATGCGTTTTGGTGCAGGATATGCGTCCGCGTTTTACCGCGGGATGGAGCGGCCGGAGTTACGCGGCAGGCATTTAGGAGAACACATAGATGGATTTGTCGCAGATACCGGCAGGGCGGAATCCGCCGAAGGACGTGAATGTTCTGATCGAGATTCCGGCGGGCGGGTTGCCGGTCAAATACGAGATGGACAAGGCGTCCGGTGCGCTGTTCGTGGACCGCTTTCTTCATACCGCCATGTTCTATCCCGGCAATTACGGATTCATTCCGCACACGCTGTCGGAAGACGGCGATCCCATCGATGTTCTGGTGATCTCGTCCGTGCCGGTGATTCCCGGTGCGGTCGTGCGCTGCCGTCCCGTCGGCGTTCTGGTCATGCAGGACCAGGCCGGGCCTGACGAGAAGATCGTTGCGGTGCCGACGGATGACCTGCATCCGTTTCACACCAACGTGCGCAGCTATCGCGATCTGCCGGATATTCTGCTCAAGCAGATCGAGCATTTCTTCCAGCACTACAAAGACCTCGAACCGACCAAGTGGACGAAGCTCGGCGATTGGGGCGGCGCGGAAGAAGCGGAACGGTTGATCCTCGACGCGATCGCGCGCGCAAGCAAAGCCGGGAAAAGTTAGCGCTCAGCGTTCGCGCGGGCGTCCGAAGAACAGGACATAGCCGTCGGGATCGGCGATCTCGAAGCCGCGCAATCCGTCGGTCGTGTCCTTCAGCGGCCGGCTGAATGCTGCGTTGCGTTCGGTGAACTCGGCGGTGAGTGCGTCAGGATCGGGCGTGTAGCAATACGCGTCCCAGCGCATCTCGGGATCGCGCGTGTGATTGGGCTGCGGCGCGGCATCGCCGGATTTGAGGAAGATCATCGCGCCGTCCCGCTGCACGATGGCGAAGAACGGTTTGTCTTGCGGCTGCCGGAAACTCGTCGCGAAGCCGAGCTTGCTTTCATAGAACGCAACGGTCGCGGAGACATCGCGGACGATGAAGAAGGGAGATATCGATCCAATCGCTGCTGGTGTCATGCGCATCGATCCTTTTGTTTGTCGAACAGCATGACCACTTGAAACCGCAACTTCCATCACCATGTCTCCCCGTCGGTTGGCGCAGGTGCGTCGATGCGTTTGTAAGAACGAAGAGGAAGGGGAGAGGGGGAGGGGGTATCGCGCAAAATGGAGAACGACTGCTCCTGTGCCGTCGCAACCGCAATATCTTGTGCCGTGTTGCATAAGCACGCGGGGGTACCCCTCTGAAAAACATGCGGTTCAAATGGGCGCCTCAATCCGCTGCGCAGAATTTTTGTTGAGAACGCGATTTCAAATTTCAAGCGGTTGTGGATCGGCGCCTATAGAACACAAGCGCAATCGTTCTTGTCGCAATGCAGCGAAGGAAGGCGAATATCGTTTTCGCGTCGAGACTTAAGTGTCGCGCGGGGTATTTGAATTGCGATTTCGAATAAAAAATCCTCTGTCCTGTACAGAACGAGTCTCGTGTCGCTTGCTTGGTTCGCGGCAAGCGACGTAACAATGGGCTGACAAGATGTCAGGTGACGCAATGAGCGATCTCGAAAGTTTCCGTGGCGAAGCCAAAAGCTGGATTGAAGCCAACCTCCCCAAATCCCTGATCGGTAGCGGCGCGCGTTCGCTCAGCGATGAGGGCGACGCCTCAATCTGGGGCGGCAAGCGCGCGAAGTGGACCAATCCCGACGCCAAGCTCTGGCTGGAGCGCATGGGCCAGAAAGGTTGGACCGCGCCATCCTGGCCAAAAGAGTATGGCGGCGGCGGATTGAACGCGGCGGAGGCGCGCGTTCTCGAACAGGAACTCGCAAAGGCGCAGGCACCCATGGCGCTCGCTTCGTTCGGCATCTGGATGCTCGGGCCTGTGCTTCTGGAATACGCGACCGAGGAACAGAAGAAAGAGCATCTGCCCAAGATCGTGCGCGGTGAAATCCGCTGGTGCCAGGGCTACTCGGAGCCCGGCGCGGGGTCGGACCTCGCGGGCCTGCGCACGCAGGCGATCGACAAGGGCGATCACTACCTGATCAACGGCCAGAAGATCTGGACGTCGTATGCGAATTATGCCGACTGGATTTTCTGTCTCGTCCGCACCGACAACACGAAGAAGCACGAAGGCATTTCCTTCATGCTGTTCGATATGACGACGCCGGGAGTCGAGACGCGGCCGATCAAACTCATCAGCGGCAACTCGCCGTTCTGCGAGACGTTCTTCACCGATGTGAAAGTGCCGAAGAACCAACTGGTCGGAAAGCTCAATAGCGGCTGGGAAATCGCCAAGCGCCTTCTGCAATACGAACGTCAGAATATTTCCTCCGGCGGGTTCGGCGGCGGTGGCGGCTACGATCTCGAAGACGCGGCGAAGGATTATGTCGGCGTCGAGAACGGCAAGGTGAGCGATGCCGATCTGCGCGCCCGCATCACCGCGCACAAGATGGAGCAGCGCGCGTTCACGCTGACCGTGCGCCGCATCCAGGAAGAATCGAAATCGGCGAAGGGGCCGAGCCCCGCGGTGTCGATCATCAAATACGCCGCGGCGAAACTGAATCAGGATCGCACCGAATTGCTGGTCGAAGCACTCGGTCATCAGGGACTCGGTTGGGATGGCGAGGGTTACGAACCGCGGGAGATCGCGGCGATGCGCTCCATGCTGCGGGCGAAGGGCAATTCCATCGAAGGCGGCACAAGCGAGGTGAACCTCAACGTCGTCTCCAAGCGGGTGCTTGGCCTGCTCGATCATCAATAAGAAGAATTGGCATCAATAAGAACAAGTTCAGGGAATACGGAAATGGCCGTTCTGACCGAAGAACAGGGAATGCTGCGCGACGCCGCTAAGGCGTGGGTGCAGGAGAAATCTCCCGTCACCGCGTTCCGCAAATTGCGCGACAGCGGCAATCCTGACGGTTTCGACCGCGCGGCGTGGCGCGAGATGGCGGAGATGGGCTGGAGCGGAATCCTGATCCCGGAAGACTTCGGCGGTACGGGTCTTGGCTATCTGACGCTTGGCCTTGTGTTGGAAGAAGCGGGCCGCACGCTCACCGCATCGCCGTTGATCTCAACAGCGTTGACCGCGACGACGGCTTTGCTGCTCGGTGGCAACGAGGCGCAGAAGAAGGAATGGCTGCCCAAGATCGCCGAAGGCGCTATCGTCGCGACTCTCGCGGTCGATGAACACGCACATCATCATCCAAGCAAGATTGAGCTGAAAGCCACCAAGAATGGCAGCGGTTACACGCTTAGCGGCAAGAAGACATTCGTGCTCGACGGCGGCAGCGCCGATCTACTCGTGGTGGCCGCGAACACTAGCAACGGCGTCACGCTATTCCTGGTGAAAGGCGACGCAAAAGGTCTGACGAAGCAGCGCCTGCACAGTGTCGACAGCCGCGGCATGGCGAACCTGACATTCGACAATGTTGCTGCGGATTCCGTGTTCGGCATCGAAGGCCAAGGCGCGACATTGCTGGAAAAGATTCTGGATCGTGCTCGTGCGGGGCTTGCCGCCGAAATGCTCGGCACCGCGACGCAGGCGTTCGAAACGACGCTCGACTATCTGAAAACCCGCACACAATTCGGCCAGCTCATCGGCACGTTCCAGGCGCTGCAGCATCGCGCCGCGAAGATGTACACCGACCTGGAATTGACCCGTTCCTGTGTCGAGGCGGCGCTCTCGGCCATCGATCGCGAAGCCAACGATGTGCCGCAGCTCGTATCGCTCGCCAAGGCGCGTGCGAGTGAAACGCTGCACACCGTCTCCAACGAGATGGTGCAGATGCATGGCGGTATCGGCATGACGGATGCGCATGACGCCGGTCTCTATCTCAAACGCGCCCGCGTGGCGGAGGCAACCTGGGGCGGCGCGTCGTTCCACCGCGACCGCTATGCGACGTTGCTGGAATACTAGTCCGCCTATAGGGTCGCGCGGCGCAGAGGACCGCCATGCCGCTCGACCCCGTTCGCCCGATCACGCTCGATGAAATCCGCGCCGCGCAAGCGCGTATTGCCGGAACGATCCAACGCACGCCATTGGTGAAGCTGCAGCTTGGCGCGGGCTTCCCCGACATAAGGCTCAAGCTCGAAAATCTTCAGCCGATCAATGCTTACAAGCTGCGCGGCGCGGCGAATGCGGTGGCGCTGCTCCCGGATGAGGCGCGCAAACGCGGCGTATGGACGATCAGTGCCGGCAATGCGGGACAGGGCGTCGCCTATGCTGCGCGTCAAGCCGGTGTGCCCTGCACCGTGGTCGTGATCGAGACCGCGCCGGAAGCGAAGAAAGAGCGCATGAAGGCGCTGGGCGCGAAACTCGTTCTCGTGCCGTTCGATGTCGCGTGGCAGGCGATGCAGGATCGCGCGTTCGTGGACGTCGAAGGCACGTTCGTGCATCCCTTCGACGATGATAACTTCATTGCCGGCAATGCGAGTGTCGGACTTGAAATCCTGGAAGATTGCCCCGGCGTGAAAGCCGTTCTCGGCGCGGTGGGCGGTGGCGGGCTCGTGACGGGCCTCGCCAGCGCGATCAAGGCGGTGAAACCAGAGGTGAAAGTCTTTGGCGTCGAGCCGGAAACTGCGGCGCCCGCCGATCTTTCGCACAGGATGGGCTCGCCGCAGGAATTCACCAACTGGTCTTACAGTTTCGTCGATGGCGCGGGCGGCAAAAGTATGTTCCCGCGCATGTGGGAGCGGATGAAAGACATCGTTGATGGCTATTTTGTCGTCAGTCTCGATGAAACGCGCCACGCGATGCGGCTGATGGCAGAGAAAGCGCGTGTGATCTCCGAAGGCGCTGGTGCGCTGTCCGTCGCCGCGGCATTACGTGGCGATGCGGGCGATGGGCCGGTGGTTGCCGTTGTCTCGGGCGGGAACATCGATCTGGCCAAATTCTTCGAACTGATCTCGGACGAGTGACCGCCCATGTCCCCCGTGAGCCGGCGCGCATTGATGACAAGTCTCGCAGCGCTTCCACTCGCGAAGTCCGCGCATGCCGCGCCCGGTATGTGGAAGTCGCTCGCGCAAGACGTTCGCGCTCAGATGAAATGGGCATGGGGGCAGTACGCCGAGCGCTGCTTCGGCCAGGATCAGATCAAGCCGGTCAGCGGTGGCGCAGAAGCGTTCTTCTTCCCCAAAGGTCCGCCGCTCGGGCTTTCCATCGTGGAAGCGCTCGATACGCTTTATGTGATGGGCCTGGACGCCGAAGTTGAACAGGGCGTGCGCCGGATCGCAGACAATCTGCGCTTCGATATCGATGGCGAAGTGCAGGTGTTCGAGACCGGTATCCGCATGGTCGGCGGATTGCTTTCGGGATGGTGCGGAACGCGTGACAAGAAGCTCCTCGCGCTGGCGAAAGATTTGGCCGACAGGCTTTCGCCCGCCTTCACGAATTCGCCCACCGGCATGCCATATCGCTTCGTCAATCTGAAGACCGGTGCAGTGCGCGATCCGGAAAGCTATCCGGCGGAGATCGGCACTTACATCGCCGAATGGGGAACACTCACCAAAGCGACCGGCGACAAACGTTATTTCGACATGGCGAAGCACGCGATGAAGGCGCTGTTCGACCGGCGTTCGAAAGTCGATCTTATCGCCGATACGATCGATATTGAAACGGGCGCCTGGAAAAGCCGCCGCGCGAGCGTGGGGCCGCCGACCGATTCCTATCTCGAATATCTCTGGGACGGATGGCAGTTGTTCGGCGATTCCGATTTCAAGCATTGGTACGACATTCACACCGCCGCCATCGTAAAGCATCAGGCGACGATGGTGGACGGAAAGCTCTGGTTTCCGCAGGTCGATTTCGAAACCGGTGCGATCCTAGACCATCATCAAAGCGAACTCGCCGCGTTCTATGCAGGGCTCCTTGGCCAGGGCGGCGATATGGTGCGCGGCAATGCCTATCTCGATTCCTGGGCGGTCGTGCAGGCGCAAACCGGCGTCCTACCGGAAGGCTACGACTACGCGAAGGCCGCGCCGGATCGAATCACCAATGAGTTGCATCCGGAGTTTGTAGACTCATGCCTCAATCTTTTCCTGCTCGAGCCTGATGACAAATATCGCGAACTCGCGCGCACGCATTATGAAAATATGAAAAGTTCAAGCCGCGCTGCTTATGGCTACACGATCATCGACGACATCACTGCCAAGCCGATGAAGCAGGGCGATCTCTGCCCCGGCTATTGGTGGAGCGAACAGATGAAGTATTACTGGCTGCTGTTCTCCGATACCGACCGTTTTGATTACAAGAACAATTATCTTTCCACCGAAGGAAACGTCTTTGTCGGACTCAAATAGCGCAGGCGCGAAACTCAATCCTGCTTTCGCGACGGTGACGACGCTGTTCTTCATGTGGGGCTTCGTCACCGCGTCGATAGACCCATTGGTGCCGGGGGTTCGCGCGGTATTCAGCCTGAGCTACGCGGAATCGATGTTCACGCAGTTTGCGTTCTTTCTTGCTTATGGATTGATCTCGGTGCCTAGCGCACTCTTGCTCGAAAAACTTGGCTACGCGAAGACGATCATCTTGTCGCTTTGCGCCATGCTCATCGGTTGCCTTCTGATGCCGCTTGCGACGCATGCCAATTCCTATGTGGTTGTACTGGGAGCGTTGTTCGTAATCGCGGCCGGCATCACGCAGTTGCAGGTCGCGGCCAATCCATTGGCGGCGCTGTTGGGCAAGCCGGAGGGATCGCATTTCCGGTTGACCCTGTCGCAAGCCTTCAATTCGCTCGGAACGGTGCTCGCGCCTATTATCGGGTCTTATGTGATGCTGCGCGGCGGCGTATTTTCCGGCGCCGTCACGGCGGCTTCGCGCGATGCCACGTTGCGCAATGTGGATACGCAATTTCTCGCCATCGCGGCGTTGATCGTGCTTTTGACGATCTTTATCTGGGCCGTGCGCAGATTGCTGAGTGTGCCGCATGAACTGGACGATGCCAACGCGTCGCCTTTCGCGGCCTTCGCCTCACGCTGGGCCCTTTTCGGTGGGCTTGCGATCTTTCTCTATGTCGGGGCCGAAGTTTCGATCAGCAGCATCATGATCAACTTCCTCCACCAGAAGCAGATCCTGAATGCAGATTTCGATCACGCTGGGCGTTTGCTGGGCGTGTTTTATTGGGGCGGTGCGATGGTGGGCCGTGTGCTGGGAAGCATCGTGCTCACTCGCGTCCCGGCAAGCCGGGTGTTGGCGGCAGCGGCCGTCTTCGCGCTTCTGCTCTGCTTGGTCGTTACGCAGGCTAGTACAGTCGGCGAAATCGCCGGCGCCGCCGCGCTCGCCGTGGGCTTCTTCAACTCGATCATGTTTCCCACGATCTTCACGCTGACGCTGGAACGGTCGCATGCGCCGACGGCGGCGACATCAGGGTTACTCTGCATGGCGATTGTTGGCGGCGCAATTCTGCCTGTCGTTACCGGCTTTACAGCGGATCGCCTTGGGATCGCACTCGCCTTTTGCGTGCCTGCCGTCTCTTACGCGGTCATCGCAGTCTTCGCGCTGTCCGGTACCGGGCGCGCCGCACAGCCGGCTTAGAGGTCAATATGCGTGTCATCGGAGCTTTGATATTTTCTCTCGCCGCATTAAGCGCCGCGCAGGCGGCCGATCTAGCGAGTGAAGTGAATCCATTCATCGGCACGACCAATGGCGGCAATACCTATCCCGGAGCGACGTTGCCGTTCGGCATGGTGGCGTTCAGCCCGGAAGAGACGCCGCTTCCCGGCCGCAACTATCCGATCGCTGCACCCGGCGGTTACGAATGGCACGCCAACGGCATCAAGGGTTTTTCGCTTACCCATCTGTCGGGCACAGGCTGCACCGGTGCCAGCGGCGACATCCCGATCATGCCGTTGACGAAGGACGTGGAGCTTTCGCCAGCGGCCGACGACAGCTTCGCGATGTATGCGAGCCTGTTCACGCATGATAAGGAAGATGCGTCGCCGGGTTATTACAAAGTCGCGCTTACAAATGGCGTGATGGCAGAATTGAGCGCGACCTTGCGCACGGGGTACGCGCGGTTTGTATGGCCGAAAGACAAGCCCGCCAATCTGCTCTTCCGCACGTCGGACTCGGAAGTCGGCAGTAGCGATGCTTCGGTGAGCGTCGACCCGGCGAAGCGCGAGGTGACGGGCTCTGTCACCAGCGGCAATTTTTGCGGCTATCTCTCGCCCGACAGGCGAGAGAGCTACTACACGCTATATTTCGTGGCCGAACTGGATCAACCGTTTATGGCCGGCGGTTCGTGGCAGGATCTGAAGATATCCAAAGGTGCGCGCGAGGCGCATGGCGGAACCGGTTATGGCGACCGTGGCCATCCGCCAGGACGCACGGGCTCAGGCGCGTGGATCGCCTTCGCTCCGGCGAAGACACCGGTGGTGAATATGCGTGTTGGCATTTCCTATGTGAGCATCGCCAACGCCCGCGCAAACCTTATCGCGGAAAGTCACAAAGACGCGACACTGGAAAGCACGCGCGATGCGGCGCACAAAGCGTGGAACGACAAGCTTGGCCAGATCGCGGTCAAAGGTGGCACGAAGGATGAGCGCGCCATATTCTACACCGCGCTTTATCACGTGCTACTTGGAGAAAACACTTACAGCGATGCCGACGGTTCTTATGTCGGCTTTGACAAGCAAGTCCACAAAGTTACCGCACCGCAGCGTGTGCAGTACGGGAATTTCTCCGGCTGGGATGTCTATCGCTCGCAGCTGCAACTGATCACATGGCTCGATCCGAAAATCGGATCGGACATCGCGCAGTCGCTGCTCAATCAGGCCAATCAGAACAATGGCGTGTGGGATCGCTGGACGCATCTGACCGGCGCTACCAGCGTGATGAACGGCGATCCCTCGCCGCAAAGCATTGCCGCGATCTATGCGTTTGACGGTCGCGACTTCGATATGAAAGGCGCATATGGCTCGTTGCTGAAAGCGGCGACCGTGCCGACCGCGCTCGACCTCGCTCATCGCGGCTGCCCGGTGCAATGCGTGGGCGAGCGGCCCGGTCTCGATCAATGGCTGAAGTATCATTATATGCCGGTTGGATCGCCCGGTTGGGGAAGCGCGGCAGACACATTGGAGCTCGCCACCGCCGACTTCGGCGTTGCGCAATTGGCCGAGCAGAATGGCGATGCCGCCAACGCGAAACTATTTCGCGAACGTTCAGGTTGGTGGCGCAATCTGTTCAATTCCAAGACTGGCTACATCCAGCCGCGCAACGCGGATGGCAGCTGGAAGACTGCCGATTTCAATGTCGAGGACGATGACGATTACGTCGAGGGCAGCGGTGCGCAATATCTCTGGATGGTGCCGTTCGATCCGGCGGGTCTGTTCGCCCAACTCGGCGGCGTAGACAAAGCGTCAAAGCGGTTGGATCAGTTCTTCTACAATGCCGACGGCAGGCTTGCCGTAACGAAGTCAGGCGACTCCCACGCCGAACTCGACAATGAGCAGTCCATCGTCTCGCCCTGGCTTTACGATTTCACAGGCGCGCCTTGGAAGACACAGGAAGTCGTGCGCGCTGCGATGAAACAGATCTGGACGAACGCACCGGACGGAATCTCTGGCAACGACGATCTGGGTGAGATGTCGTCGTGGTATGTGTGGGCGGCGCTTGGTCTTTATCCGCTGTATCCCGGCCGCGCGGAACTTGTTCTCGGCAGTCCGCTGTTCGAAGAAGCAACGGTCTCGCGGCCCGGCGGCGCGCTCACGATTCACGCGCAGGCTGCGGCGATGGACACACCATTCATAAGCACGGCGTTGTTCGATGGTGCATCGCTAGAAAAGCCATGGCTCCCAGCATCGGTGGCGCTTAATGGCGGCACGCTTGCCTACACGATGGCGAAAGTCCCGAACAAAGCATGGGGCGCAAAGCCGGAAAGCGCTCCGCCGTCGTTCGGGCCGAACTGACTATTCCGCGGCGCGCAAAGGTGTGCGTGTCGTGCGCGAGATTGGCACGGGCCGTTCCGCTGCTGCTTCCGGAATCGCATCGCGCATACGATTGGCAAACGCCGCGAGACAGACCTCCGACTCCGACAATGGTCCGCTGGTATAGCGCGACGACATCATGCCGGCCTGCACGCGCGTGATCAGCACCGTGTCCTCGGCATTGACCTGACGGTTGATGCGCCAGTTCAGATAGCGCGCGATTTTCACCTCGCGCCGTGCATCGGGCCGCGCATAGGTAATCTCGCGGATAAGCGCCGTCGTCGGCGACACGGGCACGAACTGCATGAAATCGATCAGGTCGGGATAGATCTCGATCGCGACATTGGGCCAGAGCCGATAGTAGCTCCACAGCCTTTGCTTCTCTTCGGGAAGGTCAGCACCGAACAGCGGCAGAAGCTTCTGATAATGACGCTCCACCCAATTCGAGGACGGTTTCTCGGTAATACGCCCTTCCATCTTGTCCACCCAGGGCTTGGCTTCGAGCGCGTAGGTGCCGGCGAACAAGCGGGTGAGGCCCGGATGCGCTAGCGGAATGTGCAACCCGTCGCCGTAATTGTCGGCGATGTTTTTCCAGTTCACCGTGCGCGCGCGCATCGTCACGCGGCCATAAGGCTGAATATCTTCGAGCCGGTGCGGCGCGATCTCCGCTTCGTAGGGCGACATCATCTCGGCTATGGAGGGCAGACCCTTCTCCAGCCGCACGAACACGAAGCCATGCCAGATTTCCTGTTCCAGCGGAAAGAGGCCATGCCGTGACAGATCGAGATGCTCAAAATCCTGCCAGGGCGGAATCGATTTCAACGTGCCGTCGAGATTGTAGCTCCAGGCGTGATAGGGACAGACGAGGCGGTGCCCGCAATTCCCGCTCGTACCGTCGGCCAGACGCGAGGCGCGATGGCGGCACACATTGTGGAAGCTGCGCACCACGCCATCCGCGCCGCGCAGCGACAGGAATTTCTCATCCAAAAGATCAAAAGTATGATAGTCGCCGGGTTTCGGAATGTCGCTGATGTGACAGACAAGCTGCCACGTCTTCACGAATAGCTGCGATCGCTCGGCCTCGAAAAAGTCAGGATCGTGATAGAGCCACGCGGGCAGGCTGTTTTGTCGAATATTCACGGCCGCTCCCAACCATACCGGATTGCACTGAGAATAGCCGTTTTATGGTCTTTGGCGCAATTCCTCGGCGTCGATGCACTTGCTAGGGCCGGTTGATGCGCTCTTCACGCAGCTGCGAACGGCGCACCTTACCCGCATCATCGCGCAGCGGCTCCGCTACAAACTCAACGGAGCGCGGGCGTTTGTAGCGTACCAGCCGTTCCGAAAGATGCCGTTCCAGTTCAGCGTGACTCAACGTATTGTCTCGCGGCTGCACTATCGCATGCACGCGATTGCCCAGATCGTCGTCGGGCAGCCCTATCACACAGCTCGACAGCACAAGCGGGTGCTCATCGATCGCGGCCTCGACCTCGGCCGGATACACATTCGCGCCACCGACCAGAATCATGTCCGTACGGCGGTCCGCGAGATAGAGATAGCCGTCTTCATCCAGCCAACCGATATCGCCGATGGACTCCCAACCACCTTCGAGACCGCGGCTCTCCGCCCCAATGTACCGGTAGGTCGAGGGTTGATCGGTTTTGAGACGCATGAATATCTCGCCGGTCTGGCGGCGCGGAAGGATTTCTCCATCCGCAGAGAACGCTTCGATCTCACCGCCCATCGCAATCTTTCCGACGGAGCCCTTATGCGTCATCCATTCCGCACCGCTGATGATCGTGGCGGCAACGCCTTCGGTTCCACCATAAAGCTCCCAGATCACATCCGGCCCAAGCCAGTTGATCCATTCTTCCTTGAGCCATTGTGGACAGGGCGCTGCAAGATGCCAGAGTGTCCTGAGCGAAGAGAGGCCATATTTCTTGCGAACCTCTTCGGGGAGACGCCAGATCCGGCTCATCATTGTCGGCACCATATAAACCCAGGTGACGCGATGCTTCTCGATCAGCCGTAACGTTTCCTCGGGGTCGAACTTCGGCATGACGACCACTGACGCACCGGTCATCAATGCCGGAAAGGCCGTGACGAAGGGTCCGTTGTGATAAAGCGGCCCCGGCATCAAAACGACATCGTCAGGTTTGATGTTCCAGAGTACGCAACCCGTTTCCTGCGATACCCCGGGCGTTCCGGATACGATGAGTTTTGGCCGTCCCGTCGACCCGCCCGAGGTCGGCGCCTTCCATGCCGGCGCGATGGCATCGGGAAGATCGCTTTCGTCATCCGACAATGCGAGAAGTTCAGCGATCGAGGCGACAGGCCGCCCGATTTCTAGGGGCGCTTCGCTCACGATAACGGGCGTATTGGCGAGATCGGCAATGGCTTTCATCTCTATCAGCGGAAGGCGCCAAGAAACCGGCTGTGGCGTGACGCCGATTTTCCAGACGGCAAAACACGCCTCGACAAACCCAATGCCGTTCGGGAGCGCGATGGTGACAAGATCGCCGTGTTTGGCGCCGCGCGCTAGAAACCCCCGCGCGATTCTATTGGTCCGGCGATGCAGGTCCTGCCAGCTTCGCGTTTCGTCGAGGCATTTTATTGCCCACGCATTGCCCCGGCGCGCCGCTGTTATGGCGAGTGTTGCACCAATAGATAGCGGGTTGAGATTGGGCGTCGCGCCGGCAAGAGCTTCGAGAATAATGTTCATGGCGGGACGCGCTAAGCGGCCTTATCGATCGTCTGATTGTTATTCGCGGCTTTTCTTTCCCAGCGATTGAGATTCTCCAAGCCATCGCGCACAAAGGGGCTTGCACGCAGGGCCATGAAAAATAGATCGCGCAGGACGGATCCCGGAAAGCGTAGTGGCCGCTTGATGTGCAACAAAAGGATGATGCGATCTTCTTTTGTTTCGTTCCAGACTTCATGCGGAAACATATCGTCGAAGATCACGATGTCTCCTTCCTTCCAGACAACATTGTTGCCCGCCACGTCCATGTGACACTTGTCGCGCTCTTTGGGAACGATCAGGCCCAGATGCGTGGTCAGGATTGCTTTGGTTGGCCCCGTGTGACGCGGCACATGCGCGCCGGCCAGCATCACGGAATAAAATGCGGTTAGAAGCCCCGGTATATTCTCCAGAATGCGCGCTGTCTCCGGGCAGCGCGCGCAATTGGCAGGGATGCGCACGCCATAACCCCAGAGAAAGAACGATCGCCACTTGTCGTCGAGCGCGATTTTGGCGTGGTCGGGCGAAATCTCCCGCACGGACGGTACGGACATGCGGTCTTGCAGCAACCTTTCAGCTTCTGCACGGATCGCGGGGGTGTTTGCCTTCAGATATTCCGTCCAAGGAAATATCTCGTTTGGAACGATAGCGCATTCTTTTATGGCTGCAGACCGCATCAGCAAGCGATCGAATGCGGGAAGTATCCGAATTGCTGCGCCGATAAATCTGTCACGGTCAAATCCGAAGACTGCCAGCCATGAACGTTTTGTCTCAGGCATCGGGCCTCTATAATGCGTTTGTCTGTTATGGTCTGAGTTTGGACTGGAAGCGCCGAAAGTTCCACCATACTTTTTGTCCATTGAGAGGCTATGGTCTCTCTTAAGTTGATCTGGCATCGCTCAAATGTTTTCCGCGACTGAACTTTCCGCGTCGGCAGATCGCCTCCGGGTCGAAGGCCAATGGCGCGACGCGGAACGCGCTTACTTGGCAGCTCTGCAACTCGATCAACAGCACTTTCCCGCCTTGCACGGTCTGGGAGGGCTCTATCTGGAAGTCGGACGGTTTGAACAGGCGCGCGTCTTTTTCGAGCGGGCTACCCTTGTCAATCCAAGTTCTGCCGGAAGCCATAACGATCTTGGAATTGCGCTCAATGCCGTCGGGCTTTCCGATGGGGCAATCGCAGAATTCGAAAAAGCTCTGCAGCTGTCGCCGGATGATGCGGCCACACATAACAATCTCGGAAGCGTGTACGTCGAAGGCAAGCGAGACGATCTTGCAACAGGATATTTCCGAAAAGCGATTGCGCTGAAACCGGACTACTCAGATGCCAAGTTCAATCTTGCCAATGCCCTTCTCGAATCTGGCAGCACCACCGAAGCTATAGACCTGCTTCGTGATGTCTTGAAGATCCGTCCCGATCCGGACGCGTATATTCAACTTGGCATCGCGCTCCATTTGCGGGGACAGCCGGAATTGGCGGTTGATTCCTTTAATAGCGCATTGCCATAAACGCCACCGATGCCGGAATTCACTATGCGCTGGGCCGTGCTCACGAAACGCTCGGTAACATCGATGCCGCGCGCAAGCATTTTGAGAAGGCGGTAGAGTTCGCTCCGGCGCGGCCGACCTACCATCGTGCTTTGGCTGCGATAAAGCGCTTCAAGCTCGAGGATGAGCAGCTGACAGTTCTTGAAAATTTGCGGGGTCGCTCTGCGGCTCTTTCAAAGGACGAAAGAGTCGAATTGCACTACGCTCTTGCCAAAGCGCGAGAAGATTTGGGGCAACACGATGTTGCTTTTCGGCATTTGATGGAAGGAAGCGGGATCAAGCGGCAGCTCGTTCGATATGACGAGCGGTCTTCGCTCGCGCTGTTCGACCGGATCGCCCGTGTGTTTACGAAGGATTTCCTGCAGCAAAAATCCGGTGTCGGCGATCTTTCGCAGGTCCCCATCTTTATCGTGGGTATGCCTCGTTCCGGAACTACCTTGGTGGAGCAGGTTTTGGCGAGCCACCCCTCGGTTTTCGGTGCGGGAGAACTCAGTCATCTGCGCAACGAAGCAATGGGAGTGCATGACCGCGACCAAACGTCTGCGTTTCCGGAAGACATGGCATCGTGGCCCAAAGAAGCGTTCACCGCTTTGGGAGAGCGTTACATCGACCATCTTCGAACGCATGCGCCTGCTGCGTTGAGAATTACCGACAAGATGCCCGCCAACTTCAGATTTCTAGGCCTAATCCATCTGGCATTGCCGAAGGCCCGGATCATTCACGTGAAACGCTCGGCTGTGGATACCTGCTTTTCGTGTTTTTTCAACGTTGTTCGGCGGAACACAGCCCTTTACGTACGATTTGAGAGAGTTGGGCCGTTACTATCGCGCTTATGAGGCGCTTATGGCGCATTGGCGTCGAGTCCTGCCGGAGAATGCGATATTCGAACTGCAATATGAGGACCTGGTCCGCGATTTTGAAGCCGGCGCGCGCCGCATCATCGCGTATTGCAGTCTTCCCTGGGACGATGCTTGTCTGGCATTTCACAAAACGGCACGACCCGTTCAAACGGCCAGCGCCGGACAGGTTCGCACACCGCTTTATGCCCACGCGATAGGCCGTGCAAAGCCTTACGAAAAATTTCTCGCACCTTTGCTTAAAGAGTTGGGCTTACCAGCCAATGCAGGCTGAACATCTCCTGATCGTCGCACCACCACGCGTGGGGTTGGAATCCCGCCGCCGTTGCAAGCGCGCGGAAACCATCGATCGTATATTTGTGAGAATTTTCGGTGTGGATCGTTTCGCCTTTGACAAAGGAAAAATTCTTTTCGCCCACTGATACTTCTTGATCCTTCATGCTGATCAGATGCATTTCGATGCGCTGTGCTACGGGATCGTAAGGCGCATAATGCGCAAATGCGTCGAGATCGAAGTTCGCCTGCAACTCGCGATTGGCACGAGCTAGTATATTTTTGTTGAACAGGGCCGTGATGCCTTCGGCATCATTATAGGCTGCATGCAGGATCTCAGGGTCCTTTACGAGATCGACGCCGATCAAAAGACCACCGCCACGAAGCAGTTTCGCAGCACGTTCCAGGAAAGCGAGCGCTTCGATGCGTGTGAAATTGCCGATGGTCGATCCGGGAAAAAAAGCCGACCCTGTGAGAGTCCAACGAGGGCAGCGCCACCGGTTTTGTGAAGTCTGCGATAACGGGGCGAACGGCAAGGCTTGGATAGGAGTGCCGCAAGTGCGCGGTCCTCTCTTCAAGATATTCTCCCGATATGTCGATCGGAATATAAGTTTTGGGCGCATTCAACGCATCAAGCAGATAGCCAACCTTCTGCAGCGAGCCCGCCCCGAATTCTACGAGATCGGCATTCGGCCCTATCAGATCGGCGAATTCTCCGGCATAGCGTTGTAACAGTGCGGTCTCAGTCCGCGTCGGATAATATTCCGGCAGTTCGCATATGCGATCGAATAGCGCCGAGCCGATTGCATCGTAGAAAAACTTACAAGGCAGTTCTTTTGGAGTTTTGCGAAGTCCGGTTGTCAGGGCGTTTTCAAACTCAACGTGTGGTTCGAAATGAAGATAGTCTTTGTATGCAATTGCTGCGCTGCTCATGCGTCCTCCGCGAGCCGAATGCCGCTGAATTGCCAGCGTGCGGACGGCGGAAAAAAGTTTCTGTACGTGCTGCGAATATGTCCTTGCGGCGTTGCGCAGGATCCTCCGCGCAGGACGACCTGACCCACCATGAACTTGCCGTTGTATTCCGCCGCGGCGCCGTCGAAGGGCTTGAAACCGGGGTAAGGATCGTAGGATGAACGCGTCCACGCCCAGACGTCACCGAACAGTTGCCTGTCGCGCGACGCGCTAGGGCGGAGCGTTTCGAGGTCTAAAAAATTTCCGTCTGGGGAGTGAGTATTCGCAACCGCTTCCCATTCAAACTCCGTGGGCAAACGCTTGCCAGCCCATGCTGCGAAAGCGGCAGCTTCGTATAGACTCACATGCGCGACAGGCTCGCCGGGATTGATCGGCAGAATACCATGAAGCGTGAAAACACTTTCCATACCCAGCCAATAGAGCGGCGCGGCCCAGCCTTCGCGTTCTTTCAGAGCCCATCCATCCGAGAGCCAGAGATCGGAGCGCTCGTACCCTCCGTCCTCGATAAAAGCCCTGTATTCGCCACATGTGATCGGCCTGGACGCCAGCCGGAACGGGCGCAGAAGAACCTTGTGAGATGGTCCTTCGTTGTCAAACGCAAAGCCATCGCCGTCATGGCCAATTTCTACAATGCCGCCATCATGATCGATCCAATCGAGAGCAGGAACGGAATCAATGGTCATGGGACCTGCCGGTCTCATGGCGGGCAAAAGCGGATTGCAGAACAGCGTATACTTGATATCCGTCAGCATGAGTTCCTGGTGCTGTTGCTCATGGTGCAATCCCAGCGTCGTAAGCGCACGCTTCTCTGGACCGGCATGTGGCAATATCCGCTCCATCGCAGCGTCAATGTGGGCGCGATAGGCATATAACCTCCGCAAGACCAGGACGTGTCAGCAGTCCACGATTGGCCCGTGTAAAGGGCGTTCCCAAGCTTAAGTAATAAGAGTTGAAGATTTGATCGAAACGTTCGTCGAAGGGTTCGTAATTCGGGTCGCGCTGCAAAACCATGCGCTCGAAAAACCAGGTCGTGTGCGCCAAATGCCATTTCGTCGGGCTGGCGTCCGGCATGGACTGTACGCATTGATCCTCGGCCGATAGAGGCGCCGAAATCGCCGAACTAAGGCCGCGCACCTCACGATAAAATTGCTGCAACTGCGGCTGTGCCGCGGCAGCGTAATGTTGGGTCCGCCCCTTTTTCATTCGTGCCCCATCGGCAATATCGAGAAAACAGTCGCTTAGGGAACGGCTCGACGCAACTTTGGTTTCGAGCGGAACGCTTCCGTCCGGACTTTTCCGGCTGGCCCGATGAAGCCGGAGCAGTTACTCCTTGCTGGATTATTAGGGAATTTCAATGCGATAATACTGTCACGAAAGCGCGATAAGTGCGTGCCATGCAAAATACAATAAGTGCGCGGTTGCTTGCCGTCGCTGCCAGCGCTGCCCTCAGCTTTATCCATTCTACAGTTGCGGTTTCTGCAGCGAACGCGCCTATTCCGACGGCAAATGCCGTTATTGACCATTATGCGGATATGGCCGAGGGGATTTACGGAGATGCCCTTTCGGGCGCTCGCGCGCTGCAAAGGGTTGTCGCGGTTCTTCTCGCCCATCCGGCGGCTGAGACATTGGAATCAGCACGGGTTGCGTGGAAAGCCGCGCGTGTTCCTTATCTGCAAAGCGAAGGATTTCGTTTCGCCAACAATGTGGTCGATGATTGGGAGCCGCGCGTAAACGCCTGGCCGCTCGACGAGGGGTTGATCGACTATGTTGCTCCTTCCTATGGCAAACAGTCGGATCAGAATCCTCTCTACACGTTGAATGTCGTTGCGAACACCAAAGCTGCGAATTGGCGCGAATATGGTCGATGCCTCGACAGTCGATCATTCTCTGCTGCGCACACTGCAGCAGGCTGAGGGCGTACAGACCAACGTATCGACGGGATATCATGCCATCGAATTTCTTCTGTGGGGCCAGAATCTCGACGGGCTGTCCGGCGGTCACGGCGTGCGGCCCGCGAGCGACTACGATGTCAACGCATGTACGCATGGCAACTGCGCACGCCGCGCGGCCTATCTCAAAGCGGCCACGGATTTGCTCGTTCAGGATCTCGAAGAAATGACGGACGACTGGAGCGCGAAAGGCAAAGCGCGCGCCGAACTTGTCGCGAAAGGTCCTGATGGCGGTCTGACCGAAATCCTCACTGGCTTGGGGAGCCTGACTTTCGGAGAGATGGCAGGCGAGCGCATGAAACTTGGGCTGATGCTGCACGATCCGGAAGAACAGCAGGATTGCTTCTCCAACAATACGCACAATTCACACTACTACGATGAAGCCGGCATCGTGGGTATATGGCGCGGGCACTATGTGCGTGCAAGATGGAAGTGCGCTCGACGGTGCCAATATTCGTGCTTACGCGATGGCAATCGATCCCGAAGCTGCCGCCCGGTTGGATCGCGCGTTGGATGCGGCGTCTGCTGCGATTAAAAGTATCAAGGACAGCGCGATAGCGGTCGAGCCGCATACAGTCAGTTGATCGCGGCCGACAATCCGCAAGGCAACAAGCTTGTCTCTGACGCCATGGAAGCGCTTGTCGCGCAGACCCGCGCGATCGAAGGCGTCGCCACGACCCTTCACGTTAAGATCAGCGCCGACAAATCCGATCACAGCGCTAGCAACTTACGTTGAACACGCGTCGCCAGTTTCTGCTTTCCGGCGCGGCAGCTTGTGTGCCAATAGGCGGCTGCACTCTACTCTCGGAGGTTCCCGACGCTCGATTGCGGGAGACGGCGATCGGTGACGGCGCTGTCACGCTGACTGCGAAGCCGCGGGAAATATCACTCTCAGGGCAAAATCTGCCTTGCGTGGCTTTACGGTGAGAGGCCCTTTCCGGTTCTTCGTCTCAGGCAGGGCGAGTTACTCGACGTGACGCTACGCAACGAGCTGAGCCAGCACACTTCCATTCACTGGCATGGCGTTCGCGGGCCGAATGCCATGGACGGCGTACCCTATCTCACGCAGCAACCCGTGCAGCCTCGCCAGAACTTTTCCTATCGCTTCACACCGCCGGATGCCGGCACATACTTCTTTCATCCGCATTGCAATACCGCGGAGCAGTTGGGCCGCGGTCTTGTCGGTGTGCTGATCGTGGAAAATCACGCGGAACGCTTCGACGACGACGTGGTGATGATTCTCAAGGACTGGCGCATTGGAAGTGATGGAAAATTTCTCCCTTTCCTGACGGCTAGTGGGGCGAGCAGGGCTGGAAGTTTCGGCACGGTGCGTACGATCAATGGTGCTGTTCAGCCACAGTTTCAGTGCCAGGCGATGCTATCATCCGTCTTCGCCTGATCAATGCCGATCCCACGCGAATTGCGCAAATCGGTCTCGAAGAAGCCAAAGCAACGGTTATTGCAATTGATGGAAACGCGGTCGCGCCCTTTGCGCTCGAGACATGGAGACTGGGCCGGGGATGAGGCTCGATCTGGCGTTGCGAACGTCGAAAAAAGGATGTGCAGCTCACGGATTATTTTGCCGCTTCGCCCATTGCACTTGCGACACTTCAGCCGCGCGCAAATTCGCTCAAAACCAATGCCGTTTTGCCGGTACAGCCTGCTGCAATGGATTTTACAGGGGCGACGCGGTTGAGTTTGGAATTGGGCGCTGGTGTCGACGCCACGGCTATCGCCGCGCCTAAGCCGATTGTCCTGCCGGACGGGCGTGAAGTCGATATCGCGGACTCTCTTTGTCTAGCACAAGGAATCTTCTGGACGCTGAACGGGCAATCGTGGCCCGGTGGAAACCACGCGAATTTGCCCCCGCCACTTTTTAACTTTGAGCGTGGCGAGCGCGTTGTTTTGGAGATCGAAAACACGACCTCAAGGCTTCATCCCATTCATCTGCACGGGCACACCATGACCGTCCTTTCTGCGTCTTTGCTGAAACGGCCGGTGCATCGCGCGGACACAGTGCTGGTGCTGCCAAACGAGCGCGTTACCGTGGGATTCGTTGCGGACAATCCGGGTAAGTGGATTGATCCATTGCCATGTGATAGAACATCAGGAAACCGGGATGATGGGATGGTTTCGCGTTTCCTAGGCGTGCTTTTAGCGGTGGCGATATCGAATGCGTCGGCAGCAACGCCTGCTCCGCAGAAAATACCGGCTGCCCGGCTTGACGATCTCAAAGCGGCTGCCGGGTGGGCTTTGTTCCGGCGCCCCTGGATTTCCTCGCCGTCATCGCTTGTTGCGGGCGGCGGCGTTGGTCCGCTTTACAACTCGCGCGCCTGCGATTCCTGCCATATGGGCGGCGGCGCCGGACGCGTCGCCGAAGATGCCGTCAGCAAGGGCATGGTCGTGCGCTTGGGACGTGCGGATGCGACCGCTGACCCCGTCTATGGTGTCCAGATCCAAACCGCAGCCCTTCCGGGATTCGATCCCGAAGCCGATGCCTCTGTGGCGTGGGGCAGGCAAGACAATCTCCGCACTGCAACCGCACAGCTTTCCAATTTCCACTACGGCGCTCTTTCTGCGGACACGCATGTGGGGCTCAGGCGCGCACCTTCTTTGTTCGCGCGCACCTTCTTTGTTCGGAATTGGCGAGATTGATTCTATTCCGGAGAAGGAAATTCTCGCGCGTTCCGGACATGGCCATCCGGCATGGGTGACAGGTGCGAGCGGTGATCGCGAATTTGCGCGCTTTGGTTGGAAAGCTACGGGCACGAGTCTGCCGTCACAGATCGCAATCGCGTTTCAACGCGATTTTGGAATAGGCCACGTCAAACATTCCCGGACCGTACGGCGAGTGTACGGCAGCCGAAAAAAAGATGCCGTGAGGCCGGTGGGCCGGACGTGGAATTGCCCGATCAGTTCAGGGATTTTATCGGTGACTATCTGCGTACGCTTTATCCTCCCAACGCCTTGCATGAGGATTCGGCCGGTTTCGCGATTTTCCGGGAAAACTGGCTGTGCGGGAGTGCCACGCGACTTTGAAAGACAGAAGTGCAACGCCGTTTACGCCTATACTGATCTTCTGCTCCACGATTTGGGACCAGGTCTCGACGATGGCATCGCCGAGGGTGCCGCACGGTCTTCGGAATGGCGCACGGCGCCATTGTGGGACGTAGCGGGCAGTTTGGCGCGGGGCGGGCTGTTGCACGATGGACGGGCCCGCAATATCGAGGAGGCCGTTGCATGGCATGGCGGCGAAGCGTCACAGGCGCGGCAAGCCTTCAACGCTCTGTCGTCAAATGATCGCAAATTGTTAAACGACTTCTACTTGGACACTGAAATATGCGGCTATTCCTTTTGCTTTGCGCATTCGTTGTCCTGCCAGTGGCGGCCATGGCCGATCCTGCAGAAATCGCGCGCAATTTTGCCAAGGAGTTTGTTGTACCGCGCTTTCAGGCCGTCGCGACCGCGACCCCACGTGCAGCAGCAGGCTTGGACCGACTTTTTGTGCGAGACCCAAAAAGGGGCCGCCCTGCAATCGTTGACGGCAGCGTTTAGTGATCTTTCCGATGCATGGGCCGACGTCGAGTTCATGCGTATCGGACCGGGCGCCACTTCACTGCGTATCGATCGGTTCAATTGGTGGCTTGATCGCACTGACTCGACCGGAAAGGCTCTGACGGCAATGCTTGCTGCAAAGCCGGAAGATTTGACTGTCGAAAAGCTCGCGTCGGGAAGTGTGGCTGGGCAGGGGTTGCCGATCATCGAACGGTTGCTTTTTCCGAAATCGGAAGCTGCAAAGCTCCAGACAAAAGCAGGCGCGCAACGCTGCGCTGTGGGTCTCGCCGCCGCACGCGAGCAGGCTTCAATCGCCGATCAGATCGTCGGCGACTGGAACGCGCCGGATGGGCGCGCTAGCCGCTTTGATGGACGACAAGCCATGGAAGTTTTCGTTTGCCAACGCCGGTGAAGCGGCGAGCGTCATGATTGACGGATTTGATTGCCGGCCTCGAAGGTCTCAAGGATCTGAAAGTGGCAATGGAATTCCACGACATCATGAACGCAAAGGCCATTCGTCTCGCTGAAGCGAATCGAAGCGATCTCACACTGCGCGATATCGAGCGCAATCTTGGCCGCAATCAGACTGGGGTTGAGCTATTTTCTTCAGACTGCGGCGCCTGCTCAAAAGGCCCAGCTGGATGCGGCTTTCGATGATGCGAGCAATGCGGTTGAAAGTTTTGGAAGACGCAAAAAACTGACCCTGCACGCGTAGAAGCCGTCAAAAAGGCGCTCGCCGTCTTTGGAACGCTCAGCCAAACGGCTGTGACGATTGTGCCACAAGCAACGGGGCTAACCTTGGGATTCAATAGTCTCGATGGCGACTAGACGAGAATTTCTCACAGGTTTTCGCCGGCGTGTTTGGTTGTCGCCGGGGTCCGGCCGGCGAACGCCAGCACGCCCTCGTTGATGAGCGCCGCACGTGTCGGTGATCTGGATGGAGGCGCAATTTGGCGCGAAGGCGCGCTCACGCCGTTCAAACTTCCATCGCGCGGGCATGCACTCACGCGCCTGAGCAACGGAAAGATCGTTCTCACAGGGCGCCGACCCGGATTGTTCGCGTCGATTGTGGATCCCACCCATGTCGACGGGCCCCTGCAGATATTTCAGCCAACCAAAAACGCGCGCTTCGCCGGTCACGCTGCGGCATCTTCCGATGGCGCTTGTTTTATGACCAGCGAGTTCGATGCAGATACGGTCAAAGCCTCCATTGTATCACGCGATCCCGTCACGGGCGCGGAACGCGCGGTTTGGACCCTGAACGAGATCGAACCCCATGAGCTTCTGTTCGCGCGCAACGGCGCGCGGCTTGTTGTTGCGTTGGGCGGATTGATAAAGGACGGCGGCGTCGCCGGGTCCCGCTTACAATCCTGATGGAATCAGAAGTGCCGTGCTGGAGATCGATCCGAAGTCTGGTACCGTGCTTACGCCGCCACGCATTGCCCCCATCGCTTTCGTCTTTGTCATTGCGGCATGTTGCTTTGTCTCCGGACGGAGAGAGACGGTTGCCGTCGCGGCGCAGGATCAGGACCTCAGCGAGACGCGTCCTCTAGTAGCGTTGCTTAGGCTTGGCAAAGACCTCGAGCCTTTGCCGATGCCGGATGTGAGAGATGCCGATTTCCGCGGCTATATCGGCTCGATTGCGTTCGATGCAAGGGGCGATTTCGTTGCGGCTGCGAGCCCCCGCGGCAGTATATTTGGAATCTGGTCCGCAAGTGGGCGTGGTGCGGCGCGCTGCCGATCGGCCGATGTCTGCGGGGTTGCGGCCGGGGTCGAGCCCAACACCTTCTGGGCCTCGAGTGGTCACGGCGGCATCTACAAAATTCAGGCTGCTACGATCGGCTCGCGTATCGTCGCCCATTGGCAATCCGATGCCGGCTTCGACCAATCATCTTCTCCTGATCTGATCGCCTGATACGGCAAGCGCAAAAAAAAACGGGCCGGCGAAATGCCGGCCCGTTTGTATCTCTCGGCGTCGCCAGTTACTGCGCGCCGTGTAGGCCGATTTGAATGGCCGAGTCCCATGGCGCTGACACGCGCATCGCGGTTGCGATTGTTGGTCGGCGGCAGGCCCTTCCAATGCTCGATCGTCGCCATGACCGAGGTCGTGTCATGCTCCGCGTGATCGACACCGGAATGCGCAAAGGCTTTCGAAATCAGGATCGCGGGAATGCGCGTGCCCGGACCGAATTTGTCGCTCGGCCTGCTGCGCCGCCGGAAGTGCCCGGGGGGGGCCGCGTGATCCCACTGTCCGCCGAACTCGTCATAGGTGATCATCACGACGGTGCTTGCTGGCGTCCGGACCGCTGAAGACCGCGTTCAGAAGATCGACAAGATGGCTGCTGCCATTGCTCTCGCTGGCGTAGCCTGGGTGTTCGTTGTTCTCACCCAGCGGCTTGATAAAGCGACGGAGGGCAACGTGCCGTTCTGCGCCTGGGCAAAAAACGAGGCTTCGTCCTTGAGATGGTCTTTGCGGGCTTCGCTGCCGGGCTGGAAGCTGGCGTAGAAGTTGAACGCCTGATGATGGAACTGGAACGCACCGTCTGGACAGTTCGGCCAAACAGCAGCCGGGTTCACATTCGGGTCTTTACAGCTGTGCTCTTTTTTCGTGCCGTTTGGTCCAGCCAGGCTTGCCGATATCGCCATCCGCGTTTGACCAGCCCCCCGAGTACCAAGCCCACTTGACGCCATTTCCCGGACATGATGTCGCCAATTGTCGTATTGGTGAGCGGTGGAAGCTGCTTGTAAGACGCGGTTCCGGGGCGAGAACGGCTGATAGGTCGGCTGGATCGTGTTCACCGCATAGTCGCCGCAAGCCAGCGTGTTCGACGCGCCGCATTTTTGCGTCAGTTGCTGATCTTTGACGGAGCCCGTCGGCGTGTATAGCGGCGTGCTTGTCGCCATATTGTTCGTGTCTAGGATCGAGTGGAGATCGGTGCTGCCGCCGCTCTGATCCGCATTTGCAAATATGGGTGCCGTTCCCGCAACCAGCACTTGGTGGTTGAGGAATGAGCCGCCAAAAGCGCCTTGGTATAAGTTGTCCGCGACCACGTAGTGCGGAGCGTTGGCGCCGTGCAGATATTTATAGATCGGAAGATTCTGCGTGTGGAAATAGCCCATCGTGAGGCCGGACGCATCGCTGCCGGTCATATAGCGGTTCTGCTGACCGTTATTGAGTTGGTATTGCTCGCTGTAAAAGCGATGCACGATATCGCGGGTGCAGCCACCCGGAAGTCCTTGGCCAATGAGAATTCCGTTGCTCGCGAATTGGTTTGGCGTCGGGCAGGTCGTGGCTGACGCCGGAATATAGTCTTCGATCGCAAACGGGCTGATTGGTGAAATGGCTGTTGATGGCCGGGTTGCCACTGGTGTCCGAGCAGGTCTGGCTGAGAGGCGGCGACGTAAGATTCACATCAAGCTGATACAGACAGCCATACGCCGTGACATTGTCCTGACGGACCTGCGTCACTTCCGCCGTGGTGGCGTTGCCCGGACCGTTCACAGTTTGGCCCTCAATGGCGTCCCACTCGCCATAGAGGTTATCAAAGCTATGATTTTTCCTGATAGATTACGACAAAGTGCTTTACGCCTGTCCCCAGCAGATTGGATATCGCAGGATGGGCTTTTTCAGCCGCTGCGGGTAACGCGAACGCACATATCCCCAATGACACTGCGGCTGTACAGCCAAGCAGCCTCGTAGAAAGTTTCAATAGGCACTGCCTCCATTAAAATTGGAATCCAAGGAGTGCCGAAGCTGCTCCGGATTAACGACAGTGGGGTTGCTGAATCTTGTCAGTAATGGATGCGGTTTTATGAACGTGGTTTCAGAGTCGGGTTTTCGTTCAGCTGCTTAACTTCTCAGGCTGGCCAGATTGCGGACCATCACCATCAGGATGCCGGCGAGGGATGCGACCCAGATCAATGTCCGCAGGAAGGGAACCGCAAAGACATAGGCGGGAAAGTAAAGTACGCGCGCCCAAAATTAGATTTGGGCGCCAAGGGCCGAAAGGGGTGTGCTTCTGTCCAGCGCATGTGCCAGCAGAACGGCTGCGGCGAAGAAGGGAAACGTCCTCGAGGAAATTCCCATAAGCGCGATCAAGCCTGCCGCCCGAATTTTCCCAAAGGCGCACCGGCTCGTCGCGCGGACCCGCCGCCCACGGGCAGCCCTCGTGCGAAGACGCTCGCGAGCACGGCGACGAGCAGTTGCACAATGCCCAGCACGAGGACGCAAAACAAAATCTGCATTTCGGTAGAATAGGCGGTCACGTTAGCCTCCCTGGATTTGTGCGTGAGCAAAAAGGACTCAGGCTGTCCTTTTATAGCCTATTGGACAGGCGCACCGTTATGATGCACGCTATGAGTGTGTATCAATTAAAGCGCACGCATTGAATGTATAGCATACTCTCGCCGCACCGATGGCACGGGGGATGCTCTGGCATGAGTCGAGCTTTCCTGACCTGACCCAAAAGGGTCGTTGCAAGTTTGGGGGTTGGGGAAGATTATCGTTAAAGCCGATGGGGTTGAGATGAATACGTTCAACGCCGCAAGACAGGGTATCCCGCAACGGCCAGCAGATGCCAACGCCCCGCCGCTCGATACCGGTACTCCCGTTTTCGAGCCTGGGATAACGGGTCCGGATGGCACGTTCGTATTTATCAAAAACCCACCCTCCGAAGATATGCAGCCGATTCACGACATGCTGCGGAAGGAGATCGGCGAGAATGTCGCGCCGGTCGAGGTTATCCAGTCCGTCTATGCCGCCAACCCGATGTCATTCTGGGGCTTGTATCGATCGGCGGATGCCAGGCGGCTTTCGCCACGCCTGGTAGGCTTCATCGCCTTTCTGCCGCTCAACGAAGCGGGGAATGCGGCGTTGCGTGCGAAAAAGATCGATGGGCGTAATCCCGATCTGACCCTCCTCGCAGAGTCGGGCGAGGACCCGGTCGTTCTTTATCTCTGGGCCATCGTGACGCCCGGTCTTGGCAATCTTGCTTTTGCGCTTAATTGCCGTGCCATCGGCGCCGATCTGTTCGAGCGCTTGCAGGTCATCGGCTGGATATCGACGCAATCGGCGCTGGATTCTGTCAGGCGCTCTTCGCACACGCGTGATGACGCCAACGCCACGATCGGCTCGACCTTCGAAATCAAGTTTCTTCCGGAGCATCGCGCCGAGATGCGCGCCTTAAAGGTGGTTGAAGGATTGCGTCCCGGTCAGCGCCGTAGTCCGCGCCCGGTGCTTGAGGCGGCACTCATCTCAACTGCCGATCAGATGGCTAAGGTAATGGCAATCCGCGCCGCTGTGTTCATGTCCGAGCAGAACTGTCCTTACGATGAGGAGTTCGACGGCAACGATTATGCCGGTACCCATGTCCTCGGTACTGTCAACGGTGAACCGGCCGCGTGTTTGCGAATCCGCTATTTTGCGAACTTCGTGAAGATCGAGCGCCTGGCCGTGCTGCATCGCTTCCGCCGGACGCTGATAGCCAAGCAGGTCGTCGAGCAGGCGCTCGAGATCTGCAGCCGGAAGGGCTACACCAAGATGTACGGCCAGTCGCAGATGCGTCTGGTTTCCTTTTGGGAAAGATTCGGGTTCAAACTGATGCAGAAGGATGCAAAGCTCGTGTTCTCCGATCACGAATATGCGGAGATTTTCGGCGATATCGCGCCGCATCCGCGACCGCTGACGCCGGAAACCGAACCGCTGATTCTCATCCGCCCCGAAGGCAAGTGGGACGAACCGGGCGTTCTGGACCATTCGGCATCAAGACCGGCCACGAATCCACACTAGGTTGTCCACGGATCGCCTGTGGAACAGGCAGGGACCGTTAGGCGTTCCCAAATTCCCTCGCTATAATCTGCTTCGGCGGGGCCGCCAGAGTTTTAGAAAGCAAGCACATCTATGCAGCCGCGTCTGCTGGCGCTGAAAAGCGCTGTTCCGCCGTATGTTCTTGAGCAAAGCGATGTCGTGATCCGGGCGGGGCGTTTGTTCGGCGAACGCCGCGATGTCGAGCGCCTGATGCCGATTTTCGGCAATACCGGCATCGACCGCCGTTATTCCTGCGTTCCCATCGACTGGTACAATGACGATCACGGCTGGCAAGATCGCACCGCGCTCTATGTCAGCAACGCCGTCGATCTCCTCGAAAAGGTGACGCGCGGTCTTCTGGAAAACGCAAAGCTCACGACAGACGACATCGACGCGATCGTCGTTTCGTCCACCACAGGGATCGCGACCCCCAGTCTCGACGCGCTGATCATACAGCGGATGCAATTGCGCCGCGATATCCGCCGCCTTCCCATTTTCGGACTCGGCTGTGCGGGTGGCGTGGTCGGATTGAGCCGGGCAGCCGATCTTGCGAGATCGCGGCCGGGATCGCGCGTCCTTTTTCTCGTCGTGGAGTTGTGCGCGCTTACCTTTCGCAAAAACGATCTCACCAAAAGCAATTTCGTCGCGACGGCTCTGTTCGGCGATGGCGCGGCTGGCGCAATTTTGTCGACCGATGGAGACGGCCCGGCTTTTGGCGCGAGCAGCGAATATACGTGGCCGGATTCGCTTGGCGTCATGGGGTGGGATGTCGAGGAAGACGGATTGAAGGCGATTTTCTCCCAGAGCATTCCGACCCTTGTGGCCAACGACTTCGCGGCCATCCTGACGGCTTTTCTCCAGAAAAATGACCTGAAGCTCCCCGACATTGACAAGTTCGCGTGCCACCCTGGCGGGGCCAAGGTGCTCGACGCGCTCGAAGATTCATTCCAGATCGAGCGCGGCGCCTTGACGGAAAGCCGCTCGGTGCTGCGCGACTACGGCAATATGTCGGCGGTCACTGCACTGTTCGTCCTCGAACGCATGGATTGGCGCAAAAAGAATCAGCGCATTCTCATGACGGCGCTGGGACCGGGTTTCTCATCCGTGATGCAGCTTCTCGAAAACTGATGCGCGAACTCGCTTATATCATCATCGCGCTGGTGGTCGTGCAGCGGCTCGCTGAACTTGTTTACGCCGAACGCAACACAAAAGCGCTGCTCGCGCGTGGCGCCGTCGAGGTCGGTCGTGCGCATTACCCGCTGATTGTGCTGCTTCATGCGACGTGGCTGATCGCCATTGTTGCGATGCTGCCGCGCGATGTAACGGTGAACTTCGTTCTGCTCGCGATCTTTGTCGTGCTCCAGGCTCTGCGGGTTTGGGTTCTGGCCACGCTTGGACCCTATTGGACGACGCGAATCATCACATTGCCTGGTGCCCCGCTGGTTCGGCGGGGCCCCTACCGGCTGTTGCGTCACCCGAACTATACGGTGGTGGTGGGAGAGATCGCGGTCCTGCCGCTGGTCTTCGGCGAGATTTGGGTTGCCGTGGTCTTCACCATCTTGAACGCGCTCATGCTGGCCTGGCGCATCCGGCAGGAAAATGCCGCTCTTGCCTTGCGCCGGACGATGGATCCTGGGCCCGGCGCTGGCATCTCATCCGTAAAAGGATAAGATTCGGACCGAGGGAGACGCAATGTTTCTATATAGCGGCCCGTTCCTGCTCCTGGTTTCGATCCCGGTGTTCTACTACGGGCTCGGGACGGCAGGACCGCTTGCGACGATCGGACTGCTGCTCGCCGCTCTCATCGGCGCCGAGTTCGTCAGCCCGCGCGGTGATGTCATTCGGGCAGCTGCGAATTCCGGCCGCTATCGTGCTCTCTTCTATGTTTATGTGCCGTTGCAGCTCCTTTCCGTTTTCTGGGCCATAGGCCTGAGCAAGCACACATCCGCGCTCGGTGTCGTGAGCCTGATTCTCTCCGTCGGTATTACGACTGGTGTTTTCGGCATGCTCGCCGCCCATGAACTCGTTCATAGCCGAAGCAAGAGCGAGCGCATATTGGGCGCGGTAATGTTGAGCGGGATGGCCTATCGCCATTTTCGCATCGCCCATGTCCATTTTCATCATCGTTATGCCGCAACGGCTCGCGATTTCCGCCACTGCGAGGCTGGGCGAGGGATTCTATGCGTTTCTCGTTCGCACGGTTTCAGGCCAGTTCAGAGAGTCTTGGCAGTTCGAGCGTGCCCGTCTGAACAAGAAAGGGATTTTGGCCAATCGCGCGATCACCGATCTCGTCCTGACGATTGCCCTGTGTGCCGCTATTTTTGCCGTTTGGAACTGGCAAGGCCTCGCGTTCTTTCTGGCCCAGAGCGTCGTTGCCATTACTGTGCTGGAGCTTTTCAACTATATCGCACACTACGGTCTGACACGCCGCGCCGATGTTACCGGCAAGCTTGAGCCGCTGGCCGATCATCACAGCTGGAACAGCAGCAACGTGCTGGTGAACCTGCTGATCTTCAATATGGGGCGGCACTCCTATCATCACCGCAAACCGTCGGCGTCCTATCAGGACTTGCAATTCGTGCGCACGGCGCCGGAGCTGCCGGCAGGCTATGCGGGCAGCATCCTTCTCGCGCTCACGCCGCCGCTCTGGCGGCACGTCATGGATCCCCGCGTTCTCGGATTGAGGAACGTTAAAATCGGCGAAGCGCGCCTTGCTGCTTAAGATCGCCGCTTCATGAGCAATGCCGCCAAGACGTGGATCGGGTTTTCCGCCATGTGCGTGGGCATGTTCATGGCGATTCTCGACATCCAGGTCGTTGCCAGCTCTCTCACGAATATTCAATCCGCGCTGAACATTTCTCCGGATCGGATGAGTTGGATACAGACCGGCTATCTGATCGCGGAGGTGATCGCGATTCCGCTCACAGGTTGGCTCACGCGGGCGTTATCGCTGCGCTGGATGTTTGTCGCGGCGACGTCCGGCTTCACGCTGGCGAGCCTCGGTTGCGCGCTCTGCACCTCGCTCGAACCGCTTCTCATCATTCGCGTGTTGCAGGGATTTTGCGGCGGGATGCTCATACCGGCTGTCTTCACATCGGCCTTCACCGAATTTCCGGAAAAGAACCGCGTACTGGCCACGATGATCGCCGGTGTCTTTGCCATGATCGCGCCGACGCTTGGTCCTGCAGTCGGAGGATATCTGACGCAGACTTATTCCTGGCATTGGATCTTCCTGGTCAACATTGTTCCCGGAATCCTTGTTGCTCTTACCGTTGTGCTTTGTATGCCGCGCGAGAAGGCAGTCTGGAGTGCGTTTCGCTGCATCGACTATGCGGGCATTGCGCTAGTCGCGATATTCCTCGGCAGTCTCGAATTGCTCCTGAAAGAAGCGCCGAAGCGCGGCTGGCACGGTGAGTTTGTCGTGATACTGCTGACCGTTTGCGCTGCTTCGGCGGTGCTCGGCGTATATCAATGTCTCAAAGCCGCTCGTCCGTTTATCAATCTTCGCCGCTTCAGCGATCTTTCATTCGCGCTTGGTTGTGCGCTGAGTTTCGTGTTCGGCTTCGGCATTTACGGCGCGACTTATCTGACGTCGATATTTCTGGGACTAGTGCGCGGACATGCGCCGCTCGAAATCGGCGAGATCATGATGGTGTCTGGTGCCGTGCAATTGCTGTCGGCGCCGCTCGCTGCGTGGCTGGAGACGCGCGTCGATCCCCGGCTGCTGACCGCCATCGGTTTTGGCGTATTTGGTGTCGGTCTTCTGATGAACGGCTTTGAAACAAGCACGACCGATTTCGACGGGCTGTTCTGGCCTCAGGTTTTGCGCGGCGTCAGCATCATGCTTTGTCTTCTGCCGGCCACACGTCTGGCATTGGAACGCTGGCCGGAAGCAGAAATCCCCGATGCGAGCGGGCAGTTCAACCTGATGCGCAACCTTGGTGGCGCCATCGGCATCGCACTGATCGATACAATCCTTGAACAACGCACGCAGGGACACGCCGATCGTTTGATTGAGCAGTTACAAGCAGGCCGCGTCGATACTGCAAAGGAAGTCGGTCTGCCATTGGCGCAGTTCCACAATGTGCCGCTTGGACCTATCGACGATTTGACCAAGGCCATCGTCGCGCCGCTGGTAAAAAAGGCTGCGCTCACCGAGTCTTTCAACGAGGCGTGGATTGCCATCGCGGTTCTCTTCGCGATCTCGCTTCTGGCGTTGCCGTTGATGAAACGGGCGCATATTCCAGACACGGCCATGGGGCCGGGCACCGAACACGGATTTCACTGACGGCGATTGGGCTCTGCATATGGGTTACGTCAAAATCGGCGCGGCTATCGTTGTAGGCATAGTCTTTGCCGTCTTGGCGGTCATCATCGTCAGCGACCGCATGGCTCAATCTGCCGCGCCGGATCCCGCGGCTCTAATCGCCAAAGCAGACCGCTATCACGTTCATATTGTCCGAGACAATTTTGGAGTGCCGCACATTTTCGGCCACACCGATGCCGATGTCGGCTTTGGGATCGGGTTCGCGCACAGCGAGGATGATTTCGCGACGATCCAGGATGTCGCGTTGGCGACGCGCGGGACTCTTGCGGCAAGCGAGGGCGTCAAGGCCGCTCCGGGCGATTATCTCGTTCACGCCATGCGCGTTTGGGAAACGGTCGATGCACGCTATGACCACGCCCTGCCGTCCGACGTGAAGCGTGTTCTCGAAGCCTATGCCGATGGCGTGAACTATTACGCGGCGCTGCATCCGGACGCCGTCAAATCCGGCCTTCTGCCGCTGACGGGGAAAGACATTGCCGCAGGCTTCGTATTCAAGACCCCATTCTTCTATGGCTTTGCCGACACGCTCAAAAAGCTGACTGCCAATACCGGCGGAAAGCCCGCCCTTCCCATAGGCTCCAATGGCATCGCGGTCGCGCCGTCACGGTCTTCGGATGGTGCGACGCGGCTGCTCGTCAATTCGCATCAGCCTTACAGTGGCCCCGTCGCGTGTACGAGGCCGTTCTGCAAAGCGACGAAGGCTGGCATGTCGCAGGCGGCTTTTTCCCAGGCTCGCCGTTCATGCTCCACGGCCACAATGCCCATCTGGGTTGGGCCAATACAGTCAACAATCCCGATCTGATCGACATCTATCGGCTGACAATCAATCCAGCGGACGAGAACCAGTACAAGCTCGACGGCCAATGGCGGAATTTCGAGACGACAGATGCCGCTATCCGCGTCAAGATTTTCGGTCCTCTTGTCTGGACAGTTCATCGCCCGGTGCTGTTTTCCGTGCATGGCCCGGTCTTCAAGACCGATCATGGCACTTTCGCTGTGCGCTATGCGGGCATGGGCGAGGTGCGGCAGGTGCTGCAGTACTATCGCCTGAACAAGGCGCGCGATCTCGATGAATGGAAAGCCGCGATGCGGCTGCAGGCACTGCCAAGCATCACTATGTCTACGCTGACGAAAAAGGAAATATTCGGTTATGTCTACAACGGCCAATTCCCGGTCCGGAAGCCGGGGTTTGACTGGCAAACCTATATACCCGGCGATCGCTCCGATCTGATCTGGCGTTCCTATTTGCCGTTCGAGCGCGAACCGCAACTCTGGAATCCCGAAATCCGGGTTTCGTCTTCAACTCAAACAACACGCCGTTTCAGGCGACAGCACCGGAAGACGATCTGAAGCCGGCCCGATTATCCATCGTGGATGGGTATTCAGACGAACATGACCAACGCGCGATGCGTGCGTTGGAAACCTTCGGCACCGACCCGCACATCGGCGCTGATGCTTTCCGCAAATACAAGTTCGATATTCGCTACAGCGCGCATTCGGAAGTTGCC
Organism: Rhizomicrobium sp.; assembly: GCA_037201525.1. GTDB lineage: Bacteria > Pseudomonadota > Alphaproteobacteria > Micropepsales > Micropepsaceae > Rhizomicrobium. The sequence continues at coordinate 39,311 of JBBCHP010000042.1, forward strand.
AAGATTATTGCGGAAGTTTGCACGCATCCCGAAACCGATCTCGTGTCTGCCTGCACGCTGTTGAAAAGCTGGAATCGCAGCACAGACATCCACAATCGTGGTGCGGCGGCAATCCTGATGTCGGAACCCGTCAGCCGCGCGCGCCACGATCACAACTGGTCGCTGACGCCCGTGATAGCCCTGCATCGCGCCATAGATCAGCTACAAACGCATTTTCATCGTATAGATCCGGAGTGGGGCCAGGTGAACCGGTTCCGGCGCGGAACGTTCGACGCGCCCATCGACGGCGGACCGGACACCTATCGCGCGGTTTACGGCGAACCGCGTGCGGACGATGGCACGCTCACGGCCGTCGATGGCGACACGCTGATCATGTTCGTGACATGGGACAAAAACGGGCGACTCTCGTCGCAGAGCATCCCACCAGTTCGGCTCTGCGACACAGGATATGCGCTCCGCGCATTATGCCGATCAATCGCCGCTGTTCGTCGCGATGAAGACAAAGCCTGTCATGTTCACTGCGGAGGAACTCAAAGGCCCACGTCGAAGCCGATTACAGGCCTGGTCAGCAACACAAATGAAAAGAGCCGGCGATGATACCGGCTCTTTCTTGATCATTTGAGAAATCAGCTCTGTGGCGCCATCGGCAGACTGTCGATCTGATCTGCGCTCAGCTGCGCGACGACGACGTTACGCGACTGATCGAATGTCAACTGATTCGCCGCGATCGCGACCAGTCGGCTTGTTTTGCCAAGCAGTGCCACGACAACGGTCTTTACCTTGCCAGCCGCATCGGTACTAACACGTTGCACCGCGCCAACGGCCTGACCGTTGTTGGTTTCAACACTGGCATTGGCGAGGGTCTGTGGAGCATTGCTGACGCTATCCAACGGAATAGTGCTGCCAGTGTTGTCTGCGGTCGTCATCGGCGCCGCAGTGCTCGCCTGTGCATCAGTTGGTGCAGCACTAGGCGCAGTCTGCGCCATCTGATCGGCACCCTGCGTAGCCGACGCTGTCGATGTCGTATCAGATTGTGCCTGCTGCAGCTGCTGCTGGTTCAGATCTTCTGTCTGCTGATGTTCTGCCGGAGTTCCGGGGTGACGCGTATACGAAAAAGCGGGCGCATTGCTCATCAGCGCTGCAATAGTCACGCCCCCCAGCATGATTTTTGTGAGTTTCATTCATTTCTCCATTGTTCTGGACGGCCGCGCATAAGGGGTTCCTCGCCCGGTCTCCCAAGGAAACGTTTCGCCTCCTCCGCAGTTCCGGAAAGGAACAACCGGTACGCGCCTACGTTTAGATGTGGGAAGGCGACATCATGGCCAAAAAGCAATTGCTTGAAGACATTCGTACGGAGCCCACGCGATTTTTTCGTGCGGCTGGAGATGTTCTGCGTGATCGCCGTTTTTCCGATGCCGAACGTCACGAGATTTTGCTTGCATGGGAGCGCATTGTTATTGCCGCCAACGATGAAGCTTACAATGTGGCGGTTTTGAGCGCGGTTCGAACGGCGCGGGAGGAGATCGAGCGGAGGCTCGCGGCTTCCCAGCATTTGGGCAATGCCGCCAAGAATTAAGCAGTGCTGCGCAGGGAACTCTTGACGTTGCGACGCGGTGCCGTCACCAAGATGCATGGCAATGACGGAACTTTCGAACCAATCATCAAGCGGCCCCCAATTATCGGTCGTCCTTCCGACGTTCAAGGGAGTGCGGAAACATTGCTGAATTGGTGAAGCGCCTCGATGCCGTGCTGACCGGCATCCGCTGGGAGGCGATATTCGTCGATGACAATTCGCCCGACGGCACATCCAATGTCGCCAAGGAAATCGCAAGCCGCGATCCTCGCGTCCGTTGCATCCGGCGCGTCGGCCGCCGCGGTCTTGCGGGCGCCTGTATTGAAGGCATGTTGTCATCCAGCGCACCTTATGTGGCGGTGATGGACGCCGACTTGCAGCATGACGAAACTGTTCTCCCGAAAATGCTGGCGAAGCTCGCCAGTGGCGAATTCGATCTCGTCGCCGCCACGCGTTACGTTGAAGGTGGCAGCGCGGAGTCCTTTGGCGAAGCGCGTGGCGCGATCAGCCGCATCGCCACGAGAATCACCCATTCCGTTCTGGGCATTTCGCTGAGCGATCCGATGAGCGGCTTCTTCATGTTGCGGCGGGACAAGTTCGATGAGATCGCACCGCGGCTTTCGCCGGCGGGGTTCAAAATCCTGCTCGATATCGTGACAGCCGGCGATCACCTGCGCATCGCGGAACAGCCGTTCGTCTTCGGCGCTCGCCATGCGGGCGAGAGCAAGTTCAACGTTCAGGTCGGGCTCGAATTTATCGGGCTTCTCTTTGCCAAGCTCAGCGGTGGTTTTGTCGATCCACGCTTCATTTTCTTCGTGATCGTCGGCGCATTCGGTCTGGTCGTCCAGCTTGCGGTGTTAAGAGCCGCGCTTGTATCGAATCTTTCCTTCCCCGTTTCGCAAAGCGTGGCGACCTTCGCTGCAATCACGAGCAACTTTTTTCTCAACAACGAACTCACTTATCGCGACCCGCCGCTTGAAAGGTCTGTCGATGGTCAGCGGCTTCATCGCGTTCTGCCTGTTCTGTGCGGTGGGTGCGTTGACCAATGTGGGTCTTGCGTCGTGGCTGTTCAGTTCGGAACGCGAAACCTGGTGGGTCGCGGGCGCCTCAGGCGCGGTCATGGGTGCGTTCTGGAACTACGCGATGTCCAGCCTGTTTGTCTGCGCACACGGTAATGCAGGCGCTCAAGGCGCATCGCGAATACGCCGCGGGATAGCCCGTGCTGATCGCTTTGCGCTTTGTTGCAGGCGCCGTCCTGCCGCTTTCCGCCGACGAGGCTTATTACTGGCTGTGGTCGAAACATCTGGCCGCTGGGCTACTACGATCATCCCCCGCCATCGCCTTTCTCATCCGCGCCGGTGTAACGTTCTTCGGCGATACGTCGTTCGGCGTTCGTGTGTTGCCATTGCTGCTGTCCATTGTGGCAAGCTGGTTTGTGTGGCGCGCGGGCGCCTTGGTTTTCAAAGACGAGGGCACCGGCGCGCTCGCATGTCTCCTGTTCAACCTCACGCTCATGGTTGCGGTCGAGACGATGGCCGCAACGCCAGATGCGCCGCTGATCGCGTGCGCATCGGCTTTTCTATGGGCGCTTGCCAAGGTTGACGAGACGCAGCACGGGCGCTGGTGGCTTGCGGTTGGCTTAGCGGGCGGCTTGGCACTGCTGTCGAAATACACGGCCTTCTTTCTTGGTGCCGGTGCGCTGGCATGGATCGTCTTTGTGCCGTCCGCACGCCGCTGGCTGCTATCGCTCTGGCCTTATCTCGGTGCGGTTCTCGCCTTTGCAATCTTCTCGCCCAACCTTCTATGGAACGCGTCGCATCACTGGATGACATTCGCATTCCAGTTCGGTCGGATCGGTTCAGGACATTTCACTTCGCGGTTCCTGTTCGAGTTTCTCGGCGCTCAGCTTCTTCTCGCCACGCCGTTTCTGTTTGTCTGCGGTGTTTTCGGGTTGGTGCGCAGGGAGGCATCGTCGCTTGCGGCGCTCATCCTGCCGTCTGTTGCCTATTTTGTGATCCATTCCCTGCACGACCGTGTGCAAGGCAACTGGCCCTGCTTCCTTTATCCCGCCCTCGCAGTCGCCGCTGCCGGCGCGATGTTGTTCTGGAGCGGGAGGTTTGGAGCTGCCGAGCGATGGGCAGCGCGTCTCGCGATCCCTGTCGCATCCGTTTTGCTCGCGATCTGTTATGTGCAGGCGTTCTTCGGCGTTCTTCCGATCGGCCGGTCCGATCCTTTCGCGCGACTTCTGGCATTCGGCATGCCCGATGTCGTTCAGAAGATCGCGAGCCAGCATCCCGCCGCCGTCCTGACCACGGACTACGAAACCGCGTCCTGGCTCGGGTTCTATGGCAATATCCCTGTCATCCAGTTCAATGAGCCTCAGCGCTGGTTCAACTCCAACATCGCTGCCAAGCCGAAAGCCGGAAAGATCCTCTACATCGCCGAGAAGGCGAGAGACCGTCACGCATTGTTACCCGGACAGGCTGGGCCAGTTTTGATAATCGACCGCACCAGAAGCGGAAGATCAGCTAATCAATACGACGTCTACGAGATTTCAAACTGGCGGACACCGGCGCTTGGCCGGGAGCCCTAAAAAGGCAACGCCGGCTTGGGGGGGACCACAGCCGGCGTGCTCTACAACGGGACAGCGAGCGGACACCCAATGCGGGCTGTCGAAGGGGGCTGGGGCGTACCGGATCAGTTGCCCGCTCGCGAACAGAGAACACAGCAGCCCAAAATCGGTTCCTGACGATTGAAAAATTTTTCAACTCTATACGTGGGTGCCCGTGGACGGAATTGAAACCGTCGCACTGCACGGGCATAACTCCTTGGAATTTTGAAAGAATCTCCTATGCTGACCAATTCGACGCTGTCGTCATCGGTGGTGGTCCCGGCGGCTACAATGCTGCGATCCGTCTCGGTCAACTCGGCCTGAAGACCGCATGCGTCGATGCGCGAGGCACGTTCGGCGGAACCTGTCTCAATATAGGATGCATCCCATCCAAAGCGCTCCTGCACGCCAGCGAGCGGTTCGAGGAAGCTGGCAAAGAGTTTCCGAAGCTCGGCATCAAGGCGACAGTGGAGCTCGATCTGCCCACCATGATGGCGCACAAGACCAAAGTCGTCGGTGAACTGACCAGAGGCGTCGAATTCCTCCTCAAAAAGAACAAGAGCGAAGACATTGTCGGCGAGGCGAGAATCGCCGCTCCCGGCAAGGTCGAGGTGAAGGCAAAAGACGGCTCGATCCGCACGCTGGAAGCGAAGCACATCGTGATTGCCACCGGCTCCGATGTCATGCCGCTTCCCGGTGTGACGGTCGATGAAGAGCGCGTGGTATCGTCGACCGGTGCGCTGACCCTCAAATCCGTGCCGCGGCGTCTGCTGGTGGTAGGTGGCGGCTATATCGGGCTGGAACTCGGGTCGGTGTGGCGCAGGCTGGGAAGCGAAGTCCTCGTCGTGGAATTCCTCGACCGCATCACGCCCGGTCTCGATGGCGAGATCGCCAAGCAGTTTCAGCGCCTGCTCGCGCGACAGGGCATGAAATTCCAGCTTTCCACCAAAGTCGTGGGTGTGGAGAAAACCGGCGACGGATTGAAGGTGAGTGTCGAACCGGCCACCGGCGGCGATCGTCAGGTGATCGAGACCGACATCATGCTCGTGTCTATTGGCCGCCGTCCCTACACAGACAAGCTCGGTCTTTCCGAAATCGGCGTGAAGCTGGATCAACGCGGCCGCGTCGTCACGGACGCGCACTATAAGACCAATGTCGACGGTATCTGGGCGATTGGCGATTGCCGCGAAGGCGCGATGCTGGCCCACAAGGCCGAGGACGAAGCCGTTGCCTGTGCTGAGAATATCGCGGGCCCGCAGCGGTCATGTGAACTACGACGCGATTCCGGCCGTGGTCTATACCGCGCCGGAAGTCGCTTCCGTCGGCAAGACCGAAGAGGAACTGAAGGCGGCGGGTATCGAATATAAGGTCGGCAAGTTTCCCTTCACTGCCAACGCACGCGCCAAAACCATCGCGGCGACGGATGGGTTCGCGAAGGTGATTGCCGATGCGAAGACCGACCGCGTGCTTGGCGTCCATATCATGGGCGCCAGCGCCGGTGAGATGATTGCCGAAGCAGCGTTGGCGATAGAGTTCGGCGCCGCGAGCGAAGACATCGCCCGCACCAGCCATCCGCACCCGACCTTGAGCGAAGCCGTTCGCCAGGCGGCGATGGGCGTCGAAGGCTGGACGATGCAGATGTGACTTCGCGCCAGCGACGTCATCCCCGCGAAGGCGGGGATCCAACTATTTTGAAATGTGTTCCGGCCTCACGCCGACGCCGATGAACCGCGCCGGAATACGCCTGAGCGATGGAAAGCGGTTCGCGAGCCTCAGCACCAGCGGCGGCTTTGGCGTCCTGCCGCGCGCGGAAATTCGGGACCAATATCCGGTTCTGCACCTGCACCTGAAACCACTGGATCACTTTTGTCGGCCACTCGCGGCGGCGTTGGATCTTGTTCAAGTCCGAAAGCTTCGGCGCGCGCTGGCGCATCACCGGCCCCAGGATATTGGCCGTCGCGACCGCATCCTGGATCGCCAGATTGATGCCCACGCCGCCGACCGGCGACATCGCGTGCGCCGCATCGCCGATGCACAGGAGCCCACGCCGCGCCCATTCTTCAAGGCGGTCCACGCGCACGTCGAGAATTTTCACGTCGTCAAAGGCTTCGATCGTTTCCACGCGATCACGGGCGAATCCCGCGACCCCCGCGCAACTTGGCCCGAAAGCCTGTAAGGCCTTCGGCCTTCAGCGCCGCGAAAGCACCCTTTGGAATCACGAGCGCGCACTGCCAATAGTCGCCGCGATAGAGCATGATAAAGAAATCGCCGCCGAAGAACCGCGCGACCGGCTCGGTCGGATCCCCCTGCTGAAACGGCAGCCGCAGCCACAACACATCGAACGGCGCACCGAACTCGCGCACTTTCAGATTGCTCTTGGCCCTTACCGTCGAGTGGCGTCCGTCGGCGCCGATCGTGAGACCGGCATTGATCTGATAAACCTCGTCCGGCGTCTCGCAGACCACGCCGACAATCCGTCCGTTCTTGGCGAGAAGATCGGTTGCCTCCGCCTGCATCATCAGCCGGAAACTCGGGAACCGCTCGGCTTCGCTGAGCAGAAAGTCGAGAAAATCCCACTGCGGCATCAAGGCCATGATTTGCAGTGTGTCGGCAGGTGCGTGAAATCGCCGACGATGAATGCTTCCTTGCCGATCTCCACGGAGATGTCGCGCACTTCGGTGTGATTGCGGGCAAGAAACTTCTCAAGCAATCCAAGCTCGTGCATGAGTTCAAGCGTCGAGGGATGGATCGTGTCACCGCGAAAATCGCGTAGGAAATCCTTGTGCTTTTCCAGCACGATCACGTCGATGCCGGAGCGGGCCAGCAGAAAGCCGGTCATCATTCCGGCAGGGCCGCCGCCCGCGATCACGCATGTCGTCGTGAGAACTTTCAAACCGCCGCCCCTAGCGAATCAGCACCAGCGCATCAGAACGCCGACATGGTTTCAGGACCGTATAGGGGATGTCCACATCATATTCGGCACCTGCGAAGCTGTGGTTTCGTGAAAAGGCTCTACCCAAATTCCACGGAGATGCTACATTCTGCGTCGCAACAATTTCGAGAGGAGGTGATCCAGTGTCTCATTGTCATAGCCTGACGTCGGTGAAAGCCGCGACCTGGATCCTCAAAATCGGGGGATGGGCGCCTAGCGCCACGTTTGCCGACTCAGTCGGACAATGGAAGGGCCGCTCCATCGGGGCGGCCCTTCTTGTTTTCAGGCGGCCTTCGGGCAAATCTGCGGCAGATTCGAAGGGGAACGCCATGCGTAAAGCCATTGCCGCCACAATGATCATTTCCACCGCTGCTCTGACGGGCTGCGGCAAGAGCGACACTCATGTCTACAGCGATGGAAAGAACACTGTCGCAGTCGCCAACAATGGCGATGGTCATATGACCGTCACCGGTTCGAACGGCGAGAAAATGGAATTCGGCGCGGGAGCTGAGGCTAAGATGCCGTCCTACCTGCCGCTTTATCCCGGCGCAAAAGTGACCGCCAGCTTCACCGGCCAGGGCAAAGACGGTAGTGCTGGAATGGTCTCCTTCAGCACGTCTGACGCGCCGGAAGCGGTGATTGCGTTCTACAAGCAGAAGGCCGGTGCGGCCGGCATGGCCGATACCATGAATATGAATTCGGCCGGAACGACCGTCTATGTCGCCGCGAACGAGAAAGCAAAGACACAAGTCTCCTGTCTCCGCCACCAAGGGCAGCGGCGGCACGACAGCACAAGTGACCTGGGGCGCGAAGTAGCGCCCCGGTCTCTGGTTCCGAACAGCTCCGGCGCTTTTCCTGCCGGAATCGTTAGTGGGCTTGCGGCGCATTAGATGTTGGCTGAGACATCGGCTGCTCCGCCTTTGCGACCGTGTCGGTTGTCAGGCCCAAAGTGGATGGGGAGGGCTGGACTTCCGCAACCGACCGCATCGGATTCGGTTTTGGCGTAATCGTTGGCGAGGCGGCAACGCCCTGCAATGTCATCGCGACTGTCACGGCGCATTTTCCGACGGGCGCGTCATCGGAATCGGCGATCTGGACGCCGGACACAAATTCGGCGAGCGACGGCTTGTTGGCCCTTAGAGCGGAATCGAAGGCCAATTTTGCCGTGGCGCAGAAATCGGTGATCTGGTGTACGCGGCGAATTTCCGCTTTCGAGGCCATGTTCGTCTTGAACAGATTGTAGGCGGCGTCTCCGCGCGCCGGCCCGTCGATGCGCTTGAACATCGCGAGCAGGGTTTTGTCCGATTTGCGCAGCTCGGCGCTGTAGCTGGTCTGAAAGGCGTTGAAATTGTGCATCGCCTCATCGCCGCAACCCAAAGCCGCGTCCATCAGTTCCTGTTGAACGGCGGCGGTTTGAAGCGACGTGACCTCGGTTGCACTCGCGCAGTTTGAGCGGTGCCGCGCGGCTGAAGCCTGATCCGTGCCAGCTGCCGCCAAGGCAAGCAGGCACACTCCTCCCATGAACGTTCTACGCATCGTATCACTCATTGTCTCGCTGCGACGCTAACCATAGCATCCCATTGAGGACGTTGGCGAATCATTCATCGGCGCAGCGTTAAGAAACTCTATGTGAGGTTCCATGGGCGCGCTTTCGCATATCCGTGTGCTGGATCTCGGACGGGTGTTGGCGGCTCCTTGGGCCACGCAAATCCTGGGCGATCTTGGTGCAGAAATCATAAAGGTCGAAAAGCCGGGCGAGGGAGACGAGACCCGGCATTTCGGTCCGCCCTTCGTAACCGGCGAGGATGGAACTCAAGGTGACGCGACCTATTTCTGGCCGCGAACCGCAACAAGAAATCCATCACCATCGACATTGCGAAACCGGAAGGCGCCGCGCTGGTGAAAACGGCTCGCGCGCCGCGCCCACGTCGTGGTCGAGAATTTCAAGACCGGCACGCTGGCGAAATACGGCCTCGACTACGAAACTCTCAAGCAAGAGAACCCTGCGCTCATATACTGTTCCCTGACCGGCTTCGGCCATGACGGTCCGAAAAAGGACAAGGCGGGCTATGACTATCTCGTCCAGGGCATGGCTGGGTTGATGAGCGTTACCCGGCCAGCCTGACGGAGCACCAGGCGCGGAGCCGATGAAAGTCGGCGTCGCGGTCAGCGATCTCGTCACCGGTCTGTACACGACCATCGCCATCCAGGCCGCGCTGCTTCATCAGGCGCGCACGGGCGAAGGGCAGAGCATCGACATGGCGCTTTTCGACTGCCAGGTCGCAGGCCTCGCAAATCAAGCGACGAACTATCTTGTCGGCGGCATGTTGCCCGGGCGGATGGGCAATGCACATCCCAACATCGTACCGTATCAGGTCTTTGCGGTGGCCGATGGATACCTGATCCTGGCCATCGCCAATGACCGCCAGTTCGTGAGTTTTGCCAACGCCGCCGGATTGGAACGCCTCGCCAGTGATGCCCGTTTCATCACTAACGCCGCGCGCGTAGCCCATCGCGCCGAACTCGTCGAACGTCTCGTGCCTGTAATGGCCGCGCGTTCACAAGCACGCTGGATTGCGGCGCTGGAAGCCGTCAATGTCCCGTGCGGTCCGATCAACAGAATCGATCAGGGTGTTTGCAGACCCCCAAGCGGTTGCGCGTGGCCTGACCGTAGCCATGAATCACACCGCGATGGGCGCAATGAATCTGGTCGCGAGCCCGTTGCGCCTTTCCGCAACGCCGCCGGAATACCGCTTTGCGCCACCGCTTCTCGGCGAACACACGGAAGAAATTTTAAACAGCCTGTTAGCCATCCAACCTGATGAGATCGCACGGCTTCGCGCCGCAAAGGTCGTTTAAAGTCAATAAAAACAGCAGTTCTTTCGATATTACGCAACCAATCTTTCAATCCTTGCGTTCTAGCCTTCGTGTGGGGAGGCTTAAATCGATGCGTTATTTCATCATCGCTTTGGCAGTGTTGGCGACCGCGCCGGCCGTCGCCGACGATTTTCGAAGTCAAATCGATGGCCGCCCAACGCCGGGCGTTCTGGTTGAACGATCAGGCGTGGCCGATCACGCGGCCCGACTCCGGAACCAAGCCGCCACCGCCGAAATTCACCAAGACCTACATGGATGGTCTTGCGTCGCGCTTCCGCGTGGGTACAAGCGGACATTTCGATCTGTTCGAACGCAAGGTCGGTGAAGATTTCGGCATTCCGGCACCGGCTTTGGTTGGCACGATCGACCACGGCGCCGCTATGGTCGAGATGCGCTGGAATCCGGGACAATAATCGCCCCACGCGAGACAAAGCCTCTTTTCTGTCACAGCCCCATGCCGTAATGCTGCGCGGCCGCGCGCTTTCGCGCGGTTTCGAGAAGGGTTGAAGGCCATGTCGTACAAGGTCGCCGTTGTCGGCGCGACCGGCAATGTCGGTCGGGAGATGTTGAATGTCCTCGTCCAGCGTCAGTTTCCGATCAGCGAAGTCGTGGCCCTCGCCTCGACGCGCTCGATCGGCACCGAGGTGTCGTTCGGCGACCATGTGCTGAAGGTCAAGGCACTCGACTACTATGACTTCAAGGGCACCGACATCGTCCTTATGAGTGCGGGCGGCAAGATCTCCAAGGAGTGGTCGCCGAAGATCGCAGCCGCGGGCGCGCTGGTCATCGACAATTCCAGTGCCCTGGCGTATGGACCGCGACGTGCCGCTGGTCGTGCCCGAGGTCAACGCCGATGCGCTCGCTCAGATCAAGAAAGGCATCATCGCCAATCCGAACTGCTCCACCATCCAGCTCGTGGTCGCCCTCAAGCCGTTGAACGACGAAGCCAAGATCAAGCGCGTGGTCGTCTCCACCTATCAATCGGTCTCCGGCGCCGGCAAGGAGGCTATGGACGAGCTCTTCACCCAGACGCGCGCGGGTGTTCGTCGCCGACCCGATCGCCGAAGGCAAGTTCACACAAACAGATCGCGTTCAATGTCATTCCGCATATCGACGAGTTCATGGATAGCGGCTACACCCGCGAAGAATTCAAGATGATGGTCGAGACGCAAAAGATCCTCGATCCCGATATCCAGCTCACCGTCACCTGTGTCCGCGTGCCCGTGTTCGTCGGCCATTCCGAGTGTGTCACCGTCGAATTCGAGCGTCCCATAACCGCAACGAAAGCCCGCGAGATTTTGCGCGCCGCGCCGGGCGTACTCGTCGTCGACAAGCGCGAGGATGGCGGCTACGTCTCGCCCATCGAATGCGTCGGCGAGGACGCGACGTTCGTTTCGCGCATCCGCAAGGACCCGACCCGTCGAGCACGGTCTTTCGATGTGGGTCGTCAGCGACAATCTGCGCAAAGGCGCGGCTCTGAACGCGGTGCAGATCGCGGAATGCCTGATAAATAGGAAGCTTTTGAAAGCTGCGTAGTCCTTAACCTCCCCCTCTGTGGGGAGGTCGAAAATCCGAAGGATTTTCGGGTGAGGGTGATGTCTGGCGGATAGACCGCCCCCCACCCGGCTCGCTACGCTCGCCGACCTCCCCACAGAGGGGGAGGGTTAAAAGGGCCTCATGACACCTTCGGAATTCTCCGCTCTCATCGCGCGCTTCGGCGCAGCCGCCACGGCGGGCGACGGACAGTCGCTCGCGATGTGTTTCACCGAAGATGGCATCTATCACGACTATATCTACGGCCCGCATCGCGGACGTGCGTCCATTCAGGACATGCTGGAGAACCTTTTTCATCGCGACGCGGCGGAATATGACTGGACGTTCTTCGATCCGGTCTGCGAGGGCGATATCGGCTACGCGCGTTCGCTGTCGCGTTTCGTCTCCACGATTCCGGAATTCAAAGGCAAAGAGGTCGTCATTGACGGTATCTCGCATTTTGTTCTCAAGGATGGCCTGATCGCCGAATACCATGAGAGCGTGAATGGCGGCATCGCACAGTCCCAGCTTGGTGTTCCGCCGGAGCGCATGGCCAAGGTGATGGCCAAATGGACGCGGCGGTTCCGCGAGCAGGCCGACACTCAGGCCTATGCCGCTGCGGCACGCGCCCGCTATATAGGCGGCGGCTGAATCCCGCACCGCTTTTCGAGGCTTTTGATGCACGCGATCCGTCCGCGCCGTTCCGTTCTGTACATGCCCGGCTCCAACGCGCGTGCAATGGAGAAGGCGCGTGATATCCCCGCCGACGCACTGATCCTCGATCTTGAAGACGCCGTGGCACCCGACATGAAAGATGCCGCGCGCCAGCAGGTGATCGACGCCGTCAACGCCCGCGGCTTCGGCAGGCGTGAGGTCATCGTGCGCATCAACGGGCTTTCGACCGCGTGGGGCCAGGCCGATCTTGCCGCCGCGGTCGCTGCAAAGCCTGACGCGATCCTGGCGCCGAAGGTTTCCACGGCCGATGATCTCCATGCCCTCGAAGACGGGTTTGCAAAACACAATGCCCGATCCGAAGATCGCCTTGTGGGCGATGGTTGAGACGCCGCTGGCGATCCTCAATATCGCCGCGCTTGCGGGTGCGGTGGACGGCTTGCCTGTTTCGTCATGGGCACGAACGACCTCATCAAGGAGTTGCGTGGCACTCATACGCCGATCGTGGTAATCTGTTCGCCGCGCTGGGCTTGTCCGTTGCCGCGGCGCGGGCGCACGGCCTTGCGGCCATCGACGGCGTGTTCAACGACATTCAGGACGCGGACGGCTTGGCGGGTCATTGCCGTCAGGCGAAAAAGCTTCGGCTTCGACGGCAAGACGCTGATCCATCCCAGCCAGGTCGGACCGTGCAACGACATCTTCGCGCCATCGCCGGAAGAGGTTGACGGCGCGCGCAAGATCATCGCCGCATTCGATCTTCCCGAGAACAAAGGCAAAGGCGCGATCAAGCTCGACGGCCGCATGGTCGAACTCCTCCATGAAGAGATCGCACGCCGCACCGTGGCCCTCGCCGATGCGATCGAGGCGATGGCCTAACCCCCATTGTCATGGCCCGCGAATGCGGGCCACCCAGGTGAAACCTTGCTCCGCTGAGAAATGTTTCGCTCAATTCCTCTCGACGCAACACCCATCATTGTGCAGAACCTAACTGGGTGGCCCCGCATTCGCGGGCCATGACAAGTTGTGTTTTGCAAAGCGTCATTGGCATGTGCGGGATGACAGTTGGGACCAAAATGTCGAAATCGTCTCAAGGCAATTTCTTCGAGGACTTTCAGCTCAGGCAGCGCTTCGTCCATGCGCCGGCGCGGACGCTGACGATTGGCGATGCGGCGCTGTACAAGGCGGTCTATGGCGCGCGCTTTGCGCTGCAATCTTCGGAGCCGCTGGCCAAAGCGATCGGGTTTGAAACCACACCGTTCGACGATCTTCTTGTCTTCCATATGGTCTTCGGCATGAGCGTGGGCGATATCTCGCTTAACGCCGTTGCCAATCTCCGGCTATGCGCAACTGCGTTTCGGCAAGCGGGCTCTACCCCGGCGCAACGTTGCGCGCGTCTACCGAGGTCATCGGTCTCAAAGAGAATTCCGACGGCAAGACCGGCATCGTCTATGTCCGCACCGATGGCGTCGATGAAAGCGATGCGGTGGTCGTCTCCTTCAACCGCTGGGTCATGGTGCGCAAACGCGATGCGGCTTCGAAGGCGCCCGATGCAGTCGTGCCGGAATTGCCGGACACGGTGCCGGCATATTCGCTGGTCGCGCCGGCCAGGACGCATTTCCGAAATGCTACTCCGAAAGAAACCGGCAACGCGCCGCGCTGGGAAGATTACGACATCGGCGAGCGCATCGATCATATCGACGGCATTACCATCGAAGAATCCGAACATATGATGGCGACGCGGCTGTATCACAACAACCGCCCGTGTCCATTTCAATCAGTTTGCGGAAGCCACGGGCCGTTTCGGCAAGCGCATCGTCTATGGCGGTCATGTCATCTCCATTGCGCGCGCTCTGTCGTATAACGGCCTATCGAGTGCATTCTGCATCGCGGCGATCAACGGTGGACGGCACGTCAATCCGGTGTTTGCGGGCGATACGATCTTCGCGTGGTCGGAAGTGCTCGATAAAGCGACGATCCCCAATGCCGATGAGCCGGAACTGGATCGTCACGACTGCGCGGCGTTGCGCCTGCGATTGGTCGCGACCAAGAATCTTTCCTGCGCCGAGTTTCCCTATCGCGATGGCGAAAAATATCTGGAAAACGTCGTGCTCGATCTCGACTACTGGGCGATCGTGCCGAAGCGCTGATGTCGTTTCTTTCCCGCTACAAAGAAGATGTCGCAAGCGGCGCGCTGAAGCCCGACCCGCTGCAAGCCCATGCGGCGGAGAAGCTTCAGGCATTGAGCGGCGCGTTGGGAAACTACCGGCCGGGCTGGAGCCTGTTCGGCGCGCGCCTGCCGCCCCCGCGGGCTTTACATCTGGGGCGACGTCGGGCGCGGCAAATCCATGCTGATGGATCTGTTCTTCGAGGACGCACCGGTCAAAGCCAAGCGCCGCATCCATTTCAACGCCTTCATGGTGGAAACGCATGCGCGCATCCATGCCGAGCGGCAGAAGGGCGCCAGCGATCCGATCCAGCCTGTGGCCGCGACGGTCGCGAACGAGGCATTGCTTCTGTGCTTCGACGAATTCCAGGTGACCGATGTCGCGGACGCGATGATCCTGGGCCGCCTGTTCGAGCAGTTGTTCGAGCGTGGCGTGGTGGTCGTGGCCACATCGAACACCGCGCCGGATAGGCTTTATGAAGGTGGTCTCAACCGGCAACTGTTTCTTCCTTTCATCGATCTGATCAAGCAAAATCTCGACGTGTTCGAGCTGGACGGCGCGATCGATTATCGCCGCCGTCTCATTCACGGCCTCAAGGTATATCTGGCGCCGTTGGGGGCCGAGACCGAAGCAGCAATGGACGAGGACTGGTTCAAGCTCACGGGTAAACGCACCTGTGAACCCGCGACACTCACGGTTCTGGGGCGCATGCTAAACGTGCCGTGTGCGGCAAAAGGCGTGGCGCGGTTCTCATTCGACGATCTATGCCTCAAGCCCTTGGCGGCAGCGGACTATCTCGCCATCGCGCGCGAATATCACACCATTCTGATAGATCGCATCCCGCAGATGAGCGAACAGCTCCGCGATGCGACGCGCCGGTTCATCGTGCTGATCGATACGCTTTATGATGAAGGCGTGAAGCTGGTGTGTTCTGCGGCCGCACCTGCCGAACGGCTTTATACCGAAGGCGATGCGGCGCAGGTGTTCCAGCGCACCGTCTCCCGCCTGATCGAGATGCAATCGCGCGATTATCTGGAGCGCGCCTCCCCGGAATTTTTCCCGGGAGCATGACAATACCGGGCACCGCCCTGTTCTGTGCCTGCGGATGATCGGTCGCGCGAAGCTGGTCTAAGGAACCAGCAGAAATCCGTGAACAACGCGGTTGTTGTCTCGATAGTATCCCACGATCACGCCGTCACGATTGATATCGGTGGGAAAGGTTCCCAGCATAGCGCCCGTGCCGCCGTTCGGTGCATCGAACTCGGCGATGGATCCGTCTTTCGAGCGTAAATAGCCGTGAAACACTCCGCTCGTGTCGGCGTACCAGCCGGCGATCTCGCCGCGATTGTTGATGCACGAAGCGTGTGTGCCCTTTCCGGCGACTTGCGCGGCGTCCGGGGCATCAAACGTCGTGACCGTGCCGTCCGCAGCCCGCACAAAGCCATGGATAGCGCTTTTGACGTCTTCGTAATCGCCGGTGATCGAGCCCTTGTCGTTCACGCAATCCGGAGAAGCCCCCGAGTTGCTGCCAGGGATATCAAATTGTGTGAGCGTTCCATCCGGAGCGCGCACATAGCCGTGAGAAAGGGTACGTGCATCGAAATAGAAGCCGGTGATCGCGCCCTTGTCGTTGATGTTGTACGCAAACGTTCCCTGGCCGGACCCTGTCCTGCATTTGGCGCATCGAATTCCGTGAGCGTGCCGTCTTTCGCGCGCGCAAAACCGTGGGCCACTCTGTTCGCATCGACATAGTCCTCCGGCGATAACGCCTTTGTTGTTGATGCCATTGGCGATGGTGCGTATTGAGTTACCTCCAGCGCCGTCAAACGTTTTCGTCTTGCCCGACGGCTTGTACAAAAAGCCTTCCTCAGCGCCGGTACCGGAGTCGTCATAAACCCCGACAGATACGCCCTTGTCGTTCAACCAGTATGCGACCGTCTCGCTCTGCGACCCATTCACGTCGAACGTCTCAAAGCTTCCATTGGCCCAGGTGAACCCATGTTTGTCTCTGAGACTGTCTTCGAAATATCCCGTCACCACGGATGACGAATTGACCGCATAGACGGTGGTCCCTTCGTTCACGCCTGTACCGGCGCCCCGGCGCATCGATGACGATGAATTGCGAAAATCCGGCAGGAGCCGGGCCGCGTGTGTCGAGAGCATTGCTCGAAATATTCGCTATAAAGGACTCAGCAAAAGTGGCTGACGGGCTGGAGAGCGTCGCGACAACACATACGGACGCGCAGGATTTTCCGATGAATCTCATGAAATGCTCCTCATTCGCGTGATCCATCCCCAATCGCGGAGGCAGGCGAGACTAGCATAATCGCGATACCGGCTTAAGCGATGTCCGCGTTGCGGCCGCGCCAAACGGATAGCAAGTTGCCTGCAACCCGCTTTCGCAGTCGCGGGCGTGTACAGCATTGCTGTACAGAATGTGCGAATTGTTTGCATCGCGCGGGCATAGCTCCGCCGGTCCTGGGACTGTGATTTTTCATCGTTGTTGCATAAGAAAGCCAAAATTTATTTTCGCCGCGCGATTTCATGCGCGTTGGCCCGCGCGAAAGCGCAGGTTTTCTGCCGCTTCTCGCGACAGCCTTGGGTCCTCTTACTCTTGCGGGGATTTGGGAGAAATGGCGTTTGCAGCGTTGCGCTTCAAGGGGATCCGCAAAATTTATTTTTGCCCGGTCACGCGCCCAACGCCTTCGCCAGAAACGGCAGGCTGATGTCCATCCGGTAGTCCACGGACGAGTGGTTGTCCGGGAATTCCTCGTAGGTGTGCGCGACGCCGAGCTTTTCGAGCGCGCGGTGCATCCGCCGTGCGCCATAGACGAGGTTGTACTGATCGACATCGCCGCAATCGATATAGAGGCCTTTCATCGCCTTCAGCCCAGGCCCAAACGTTTCCACCATCGTCAGCGGATCCCACGCGAGCCAGTTTGCCCAGCGCTCCGCGATGAACTCGCAAGTGTCGAGCGTCACCGGCAGGCGCACGCCGTAACGCGCGCCCGGATCGGGATCGAAGCTCGCCGCCTGCGCCAGCATCATGATGATGCCGACATCGGAATCCTTCGTTTTCGGCGCGGCCCAGAAATCGTCGACCCACTTGCCGATATCGCCGCTGTTCTTCGCCAGCGCGCGCAGCACGGGTACGAATTCGTGGCCGTACATCAGCGGAAATCCCATATCCCCGGAATGCACGGCCGCCGCGCTCCAGAAATCGGGATGGAGCAGGGCATGCACCATCGCGCCATAACCGCCGGAGCTTTTGCCGAACACACCGCGTCTGCCCGCGCCGCCGCAATCGAATTTCTGCTCGACGAACGGCACTGCTTCTTTCAGCAGGAAGTCGTCCCAGTTCCCCATCGCCGACGAGTTCACATACTGGTTGCCGCCGAGCTTCGTGAAGCAATCCGGGAACGCGACCACACAGGGCGCCATCGCGCCCGTGCCGATCAGACGGTCAAGCCGCTCCGGCGCGTTCTCGGAGAAGTTCTTCCAGTTGGTATGCGCGGGACCGCCAGCCGTGAAGCCAACGAGATCGACCAGCAGCGGCAACCCTTTGCCGTCATGCCCATGCGGCACATAGACATCGATGATCCGCTCCGTTGGATCGCCGAGCATGTTTGCCTTGAGGGCGACACTCTCGACTGAGACGCGGTGGACGTGCCCGGGCGGTATAGCGGAATCGCGTCTCGTCACGTGTCCTTATCCTTCGGTCCGCGCATGGCCGGGCTTCCAGCGTTTGTATTTGATATAGGCCGGTTCGAACGTTCGTCCGGCTTTGCGTTCCTCCACCCGCTCCGCCAGCCACTGCACCCATTCAAATTGCCGTGCACTACCGGAGCGCTGCCGGTCACGCTCGATCCACGGTCTGACCCGTGCCCAATAGGTCGTGACCGCGCCCCCGAGCAGCTGCTCCACGGTTTCGATCGCGATGATGCCGCGAAATACCATGTATCCCACCGTTTCGATGCGCACACCATAATCCTCTATGGATTGCGTGCATTGCGGTCCCATCGCGTCGATCTGCTCGGGCGTTACCGCGTCGGGCAGATGGATGATCACGCTAAGCGAATGCGACCAGCCTTCGTTCTGTACTGCCTCTACGATCGTCAGTGCCGCCTGTTCCGCACGTGTCCGGTTGGACAGCCGGATCTGAATGCCTGCGAAAATCAGGGCGCCGATAAGCGCCAATGTAGAAAGGATGTTGAGAGCGTCGGCCAGATGCAGCATTTAAATTGCCCGTGTCGCCTTCTCCAGCCACACGCGGGTTTCGTCGTCGACCAGCGGCGACAGCGTTTCCGTCGGATCGCCGAGCATATTCGTCTTCAGCGCCACGCTGTCGAGCGTCAGGCGATGAACGGTGCCGGCCGGTATGTTCGGGTCTTTGCGCATTGCAAAAACTCTATTGTCATCCCCGGCGAGCATCGCGCGAAGCGCGACGCGAGGGAAGGGGACCCAACTTCGAGAAGCCGCTACTGTTTCCCAAAGTTGGGTTCCCTTCCCTCGGCCCGCGTTGCAGGCCTCGCCGGGAATGACAAATTGGAAACGTCTTCTGAAATTTTTACATGACCAATTGCGAGCACCATACCTCTATCGATTCCAGACGCTGCCCAGTTTTATCAAAGATCAGATCGCCGTTAATTCCTCCAAAGGGGCGGCAACCAAATCCTTCAAATCCTTTGGCCTGGTCCAGCAGGAAAAATATATTCTCCAAAGATATGCTGTCTTGACCATCCGAATCGCGCACGCTGAGGCAGCTTTCCTTTGTTACGGGACCGGACGTGTATTCCGTTCGAACAACGTGCAACGCTGCAGCCCGGCAGAAAGCCAAAATTGCCTTGTGTCTTCCTTCGCCCACTTGGATTCCCGTCCATTCGCCGGCGGTTAAACGGCAGCCGGCCCCTTCGCATTTCCATCCCGCAGGTGCTGTTGGTGCTGGAAACAGAGACTGCATGAAGGAACTCCACGGACTGTAATCCGGCGGCGTTGCCAGAAACAACGCGAGCAAACCAGCCGCTGCCGCGAATAGCGCTATCCAGTTTTTTCTCAGATTGCCCGTGTCGCCTTCTCCAGCCATACGCGCGTTTCGTCGTCGACCAGCGGTGACAGCGTCTCGCGCACGCGTTTGTGATAGGCGTTGAACCATGCGCGTTCGTCTTCGGTCAGCAAGCCCGGCTCGATCAGGTCGCTGTCGATGGGCGCGAGCGTGATGGTCTCGAATTCCATGAATTTGCGCTGCGGATCGCCGCCGGGCACGGGCTTGGCATCCGTCACCACGATCAGGTTCTCGATGCGGATGCCGTATTCGCCTTCCTTGTAATAACCGGGCTCGTTGGAGCAGATCATGCCGGGCTTCAGCGACTGCAGCACCGGCCGCTTGGAGATGTTCTGCGGCCCTTCATGCACCGACAGATACGAGCCGACGCCATGGCCGGTGCCGTGATCGTAGTCGCAGCCAACATCCCACAGGAACTTGCGCGCGTGCGCGTCGAGCGCGGCACCCGTCGTGCCTTCCGGGAAACGGATGGTGGCGAGTGCGATATGGCCCTTTAGCACGCGGGTGAAGCGGTCCTTCATCTCTGCCGTCGGCGTGCCTACGATCATCGTGCGCGTCACGTCGGTCGTGCCGTCGGGATATTGGCCGCCGGAATCGATGAGATAGATCTCGTTCCTGTTGATCTTGCGGTTGCTCGATGTCGTCACGCGATAGTGCGGAAGCGCGGCGTGTGGTGCTGCGCCCGAAATGGAATCGAACGACAGATCGGTCAGCGATCCTTCCTTGCGGCGATAGCCTTCAAGAACCTGCGCCGCTTCGATCTCGGTCAACTCGCCGTTGGGCGCTTCGCGCGCCATCCACGCGAGAAACTTGGTCAGCGCCGCGCCGTCGCGGATGTGCGCCTTGCGCGCACCTTCGATCTCGACCGGGTTCTTGCACGCCTTGGGCAACTGGCAGGGATCGACGCCGCGCTTCACGGTCGCATTGGCGGCGCTCAGCCGCGCGAACACGGCGGACGCCGTCCAGGTCGGATCGGCGACGACAGTTTTGCCGCTGAGCGCATCGAGCGCCGCGTTGAACGCACTCGGCTCGCGTACGCGCACGGCATTGCCAAAATGCTTCGCAAGTTCGGGCGAAGACTTCCGCCCATCCATGAAAAGGTCCACCGAGCCGTCGGAATTCAGGATCGCGGTGGAGAGTACGAATGGCGTGTGCGGCGTGTCGCCGCCACGCATGTTCAGCAGCCAGCAGATCGAATCCGCAAGGCTGACGATGGCGGCATCTGCGCCGAGCTTCTTCACGTCTTCGGCAATGCGCGTGCGTTTCGATTCCGCGCTTTCGCCGGCAAGGTTCATCGCATGCGGAACGGCCTTTGCCGTTGGCGCGGCGGGACGGTCATGCCACACCGCGTCGATGGGGTTGCCATCTGTCGGCACCAAGGTTGCACCAGCACGCTCCACGGACAGGCGCAGCGCGTCCGCGTTGGCGGCGGAATGCACCCACGGATCGAACCCGATCTTGGCGCCCTTTGGCGCATTCGCCTCCAGCCACGCATTCGGGCCTTCCTCGACCAGATCGCGCGGATCGAACAGCCTGGTGTCGGTCTGCTGGCGGACCTGCAGCGTGTAGCGCCCGTCGGCGAACACCGCCGCCTTGTCTTTCAGCACCACGGCCGCACCGGCCGATCCGGTGAACGCCGTCAGCCATGCCAGGCGCTCATTGCACTCCGGCAGGTACTCGCTCTGGTACTCGTCGGAATGCGGCACAACGAACCCGTCGAGCCCGCGCTTCGCCAGCTCGGCGCGCAAGGCGGTGAGACGCGGCGCACAGGTCGCGGCATCGGAACGGTCGTCAAAGGATTGAAAAGAGGCGTTCTTGTCCATAGCGGCTGTATTCGCTTCTTGTTGCCGTCATGGCCGGGCGTGTCCCGGCCATCCATTTTCCAGAAGCGGCGCAGGCACGACCTGCCTCTGGAAAATGGATGGCCGCCACGAGGGCGGCCATGACGAATTGCTTTTTGGACTGTACCGCCGCGGGCAGGGCTCCTCAAGCGCTCATGCTGCCGTGGGCCGCAACAGATACAGCACCACGGCCACCGCGATCAGGCCCGGAACGTCGCCCGTGAGGTGGCCCATATGCTCCGGCATCTGCAGCGACTGGACCGCCATGATCGCCGCGTGCACAAGGCTGGAGACGATGGTGAACATGATCAGGCTCCCATTCGCCGCCGGATTGCGCGACGCCAGAATGAGGAACACGCCGAGCGTCGCGTAGACGCCGACGATCATCATGAAATAGTCGTTCGAATACGGCGCGCCTTCGTGCCACGCCCATCCGGACGGCCACACGATCGACAGCGGATAGATCAGGCAGAAGATGATTCCGAAAACGATCAACGCATATTTGAGCAGGTTTGCGCGCGCCATGACAAATCCCCCAAGAATTGAGGAAAATTCTACCCCCGGCCCATCGGCCTCTCAAGCGTCAGGGCCGACCAGTGCCCGTCGCGCCGCGTGCCGCGCAGGATCAGGCCGTGCGGGCGGTAGAAGCTGACGACCATGTTCTCCTGCCATTGCAGCAGACCAGACAGGACTGCGACGCCGCCGGGCGCGAGGGCACGCGCGATATCCGGCGCGAGCTTGGTTAGAGGCCCGGCCAGTATGTTTGCGAGGATGAGATCGTAGGGCGCGCGCTTGGTGAGCGCCGGGTGCGTGAGCCCGTCTGCGGTGATGGCGCGGATCAGCGGCGCCTCGCCATTCGCGGCCGCGTTCTCGCGCGCGACCTCGACGGCGACATGATCGATGTCGGAGGCGAGCACAGATTTGCGCCACAATTTCGCGGCCCCGATCGCGAGCAAGCCGGTGCCGCATCCGAGATCGAGCACATTCGCAAAGCGCCGTTTCTTCGACAGATCGCTCAGCACGCACAGGCACAACGCTGTCGTCTCGTGATGGCCGGTGCCGAAGGCGAGGCCGGCCTCGATCTTGATCGGGATGACGCCATGCGGAACGGTGCCCGCATCGTGCGCGCCATAGACGAAGAACCGCCCCGCCCGCACCGGCGGCAAGCCTTCCTGGGACAGCTTGATCCAGTCGACATCGGGCAACAGCGCGACAGTCACCTCGCGCCCCGCGAGTTTGTCGAGCAGATCGCAATCCGGCATCTCGGTATAAAGCGCCTCGACCGTCGCGCTATCCGCAAACGGCGCTTCGTTGATGAGGATCGCCTGTGGAGCGGTGCCAAGCTCGAACACGGCGGCAATATCCTGCGCCTCCGCCTTGGTCGCGGGCACGGAAGCTTTCCAGAGGGGCGGGTTTAAGCTCATCTCAATTCTAAACTGTCATAGCCCGGCTTGTCCGGGCCATCCATGTCGCCAATTCCCAAGTGTAGATGGCCCGCATAAAGCGGGCCATGACAAGAGGGTGAAGGAGGGCGTGGACCTACGCCCTCTGCACGAACTGGTCGATCACTTTTTTCTCGCCGGCCTTGTCGAAATCGACGGTGAGTTTGTTGCCTTCGACGGCGTTGATGATTCCGTAGCCGAATTTCTGGTGGAAGATGCGTTCGCCGCGCGCGAATTGGGTGGCGGAGGGGTCGCTGGTCTGCACGGAGTACGCCTGTGCTTCGATCATGGGCGGACGCGTGCGGTAGGAACTGCTGGCGTTGTCGCGGTTGGCCTGTGCGCGGCGCCAGCCGGGGCTGTCATAGGTGCTGGCGAATTCCTGCGCGTTGGCGTTGTCGCGGAAACCGGCATTGCCGCCATAGAAGCCTTCGTCCACGACCATATCGACATGGTCTTGCGGCAGTTCGGAAATGAAGCGCGAGGGCAGCGCGCTCTGCCAGCTGCCATGCACGCGCCGGTTCGCGGCGAACGACACACGGATGCGCTTCTTCGCACGCGTTAGGCCGACATAGGCAAGGCGGCGTTCTTCCTCCAGGCCCGCGAGACCGCTCTCGTCCATCGTGCGCTGTGATGGGAACAGACCTTCCTCCCAGCCGGGCAGGAACACGGTGTCGAATTCGAGGCCCTTCGCGGCGTGCAGCGTCATCAGATTGATGCGGTCGCCGCTTTCATCCTGCGCGATCTCCATCACCAGCGACACATGTTCGAGGAACGCGGACAGCGACTCGAACGATTCCATCGAGCGCACGAATTCCTTCAGATTCTCCAGCCGCCCCGGCGCCTCCGCCGATTTGTCGGCCTTCAGCATGTCGGTATAACCGCTTTCGTCCAGCACCATCTCCGCCACTTCGGTGTGGGGCAGGTGCTTTGCCGTCTCGCTCCAGCGCGCGAAATTCACGCCGAGTTCGGCCAGAGCCTTCCGCGCCTTGGGCGGCAGCTCATCGGTGGTCGCGATCTCGCCCGACGCCGCGAGCAACGGCAGACGCTGCGCGCGCGCATATTTGTGCAAGCTCTGCATGCTCGCATCGCCAATGCCGCGTTTGGGCTTGTTGACGATGCGCTCGAAGGCGAGGTCATCGTCGCCCTGCGCAACCAGGCGCAGATAGGCCAGCGCATCGCGGATTTCCGCGCGCTCATAGAAGCGCGGGCCGCCGATCACGCGATAGGGCAATCCTAACGAAATGAACCGGTCTTCGAATTCGCGCATCTGGAACGAGGCGCGCACCAATATCGCCATTTGCGAGAAAGCATTGTTCCGGCGATGCAGATCTTCCGCGTCGCTCGCGATGTTGCGCGCTTCTTCTTCCGCGTCCCACACGCCCTGTACGCGAATTTTTTCGCCCGGATCGCCCTCGGTCCACAGCGTCTTGCCGAGGCGGCCCTTGTTCGCCGCGATCAGCCCGCTTGCGGCGCCGAGGATCGCGGGCGTGGAGCGGTAGTTGCGCTCAAGACGAACAACCTTTGCGCCGGGGAAATCGCGCTCGAAGCGCAGGATATTCTCCACCTCCGCGCCGCGCCACGCATAGATCGATTGATCGTCGTCGCCGACGACACAGACATTGCCGGTCGAGGTCGCGAGCAGCTTCAGCCACAGATACTGTACGACGTTGGTGTCCTGATACTCGTCCACCAGCATGTATTTGAAGCGGTCGCGATAGTCGGCGAGGATTTCGGGTTGCGTGCGCAGGATGGTGAGCGTGTCGAGCAGCAGGTCGCCGAAGTCCGCGGCATTCAACGCCTTCAACCGCTCCTGATACTGCGCATAGAACGCGCGGCCCTTGCCGAACGCGAAGCCGTGTCCTTCGCCTTCCGGCACGGTTTCGGGCGTCAGTCCCTTGTTCTTCCACTCGTCGATCATCGCGGCCAGCGTGCGCGCCGGCCAGCGCTTCTCATCCACATTCGCGGCCTGAAGGATTTGTTTCATCAGGCGCAGCTGATCGTCGGCGTCGAGAATGGTAAAGTTCGATTTGAGTCCGGCAAGCTCCGCGTGGCGGCGCAAGATCTTCGCGCCGATGGAGTGGAACGTGCCCAGCCACTGCATCCCCTCGACCACGCCGCCGATGAGGGCGCCGATGCGCTCCTTCATCTCGCGCGCGGCCTTGTTGGTGAAGGTGACGGCGAGGATTTGCCCCGGCCACGCCTTGCGCGTGGCGAGGATGTGCGCGAGCCGCGTGGTCAGCACGCGCGTCTTGCCCGTGCCCGCACCGGCCAGCACAAGCACCGGACCGTCCGTCGCCTCAACCGCCTCGCGCTGCTCCTTGTTCAGACCGGCGAGATAGGGCGGCTCCCGTTGCGGCGCGACCTCGCGCGGCGCTTCGGGTTCTTCCCCAAACGCCTCATCCAACGGGTCGCGATAGCGGTCGCCATAACCGCTCATGAAAAGCTCGATTCAAAGGGCATAGGTACATTGTAAGGCCTGCCCCTCCCAATTTCACCTTTATTGTCATTCCCGGCGAGCATCGCCATCAGGCGATGCGGGGGAAGGGAACCCAACTTTTTCATTGGATGGGGTCTGGGGTCGGACTCTAGGGTGTGGGTAGGGGGCTTGATCCTTTTTCCAACCCGGCAAAAGTTGCTGCGCCGAACGCTTACGAGGCAACATCATGGGTCAGCCAAAATCAACGATAGTCGGTTACAAGAATCAAAATGGCCAGGTAGTGGTGAGGAAGACTGACCACTTAGGGACCGATCACAATCAACGTGTTTATGTTTTGCGATGCCATTGCGGTCACGAATACGGTGCAAACGGATCGGATATCCACCATCGACGCTGCCCAAAGCATGATGGAGGCGCTAAGGGGCTCGACTTTTAAAAGTCTTCGAAGCCCAACTCCCTCAATATTCTCTCACGATCCCCATCTAATTCCGGCGCGGGGCCGCGGGTTGGGGCGTCCTCGTGGGCGGAGAGTTTGATCGGGTTGCCTTGCATGCGGATCGGGCCCATGTCGGGGTCGAGCGATTCCACGATCATGTTGCGGGCGAGGACCTGCGGGTCTTGCATCACCTCGGCGACATTGTTCAGCGGGCCGCACGGAACGCCGGCGGCTTCCAGCAGCGCGAGCCATTCCTTTGACGTATTCGCAGAGAGAGACGTCTCCATCTCCGCCGCCATCGCATCGACATTAGCGACACGCGAGGGATTGGTGCGGAAGCGTTCGTCGGCGATGAGTTCCTCGCGTCCGAGCACTTTGGCGACGCGCGCCCACAGCTCGTCGTTTCCGGCGGCGATGGCGATGTGGCCGTCCTTGGTCGCGAACGCGGCGAACGGCGCGATGGAGGGATGGCGGCTGCCGAGCTTGCCGGGCACTTCTCCGGTCGCGACATAGCGCGAGATCGCGTTCTCCAGCACGGCGACCTGGCTGTCGAGCATCGCGACATCGACCTTCTGTCCGCGTCCGGTCTTCTCGCGATCGTAAAGTGCCGTCACGACGCCGATGGTCGCGAACAGTGCGGCCGTGATGTCGCCGGTCGATGTGCCGACGCGAGTCGGCGCACCGCCTGGGTGTCCGGTGAGGCTCATCACCCCACCCATCGCCTGCGCAATCATGTCATAGGCCGGGCGTTTCGCGTAGGGGCCCGTGTGGCCGAATCCTGACACCGCGGCATAGATCAGGCGCGGGTGTTTGTCTTTCAGCGCGTCATAGCCGTAACCGAGCTTCTCCATCGTGCCGCCGCGATAATTCTCGATCAGCACATCGGCTTTGTTCAGAAGCGCCTCGAACACCTTGCGATCCGCGTCGCTCTTGAGATCGAGAGCGATGGATTCCTTGCCGCGATTGACGCTGATGAAATAGCCGGACTTCACCTTGCCGGATTTCGCGGTGAGATAGGGCCCGTAATGGCGGCTGTCGTCGCCCTTCACCGGCGGCTCGATCTTGATCACGCGCGCGCCCATGTCGGCGAGCATCATCGCGCAATAGGGGCCCGCTAGAACACGGGTGAGATCGACGACAAGAAGTCCGGCGAAGGGGCCTTTGTGATTCATCGGCTCAGCTTGTCATCCCCGACGAGGCGCGCAAAGTGCGGCAACAGAGTGACAGGTTCTATTTGTCTTCCAATTTTGAAGATTCCAGATCACGCGCAGTTTTCAACGCCCGCGCTTTGGCAAGATCGCGCTCGGATTTCGCCGTACCGAACTTGGCGCGACTGGCGTCCGCCGCGCGGTCTTTCTCCGCACGGCCTTTCGCCTTTCGTGCCCGGCGCAGATTGACGATCTCAGCCATCTTTTTCCATGCCACGGGCGAAGGCCGGGCGTGCGATGCAGCGGGCGATATAACCTTCGATTACCGGCGATTTGGGCATCATCGGATTGTTCGCAAACAGCGCGAACGTGCTCGCATAAAGAACATCGGCGCCGGTGAACGTGTCGCCAGCCAGGTATGGGCTGCCGGTCAACGTTTTGATGACGAACGCCATCGCTTCTTCCACCTTCACCCAGCCGGCCGTGCCAACCGGCACGTCCCAGTTCATGAACTTCGACATAAACGCGGGCTCCATCACGCTGCCGTAATAGGCAAGCCAGGAGAGATACGCGCCACGCTTTGCTCCGCCTACCGTGGGGCCGATTCCGGCCGTCGGGAATTTGTCGGTGAGATAGAGAACGATCGCCGGCGACTCGAACACCACCGTGCCGTCGTCGCTGTCCTTGATCGCCGGAACCTTGCCATGCGGATGCGGATTGGCGGGATCGACGGCACCGCCCTGCGGCGTGCGCGTCGTGACCTGCTTGATTTCGTAGGGCGCGCCGAGTTCTTCCAAGAGCCACAGAAAGCGCGAAGACCGGGTCTTGGGACGGTGATACAGCGTGATCATGTTTGCGTTCTCCTGAATCCGGCCGAATCTACTGCCAAACTGCTGACAGCCTTGTGTCAGCAGCAAGTTAGGGGGCCAATTTTGCCGCCGCAAGCGCAGCCAGGCGGAGCGCACTGGCGAGCGGGCGTTCGCCCCGCGTCGCATCGATGCGGGAGACATAGGCCGCGAGGCTTTCGCCATGCCGGACAGATTCCGCTTCGATGACCGTCCAAAATTCCAGCTCCAACGCCACCGAGGTGCGGTGCCCGGCGAGAGAGAAGGAGCGTTTTTTCAGCATCTATTCCACGATGCGTTTCAGCACTGCGAGCTGACCCGCCAAATCGTCGTCGCGATGCTCCATATGCAGCTCGGCACCGTCATCCGAAAGAAACCAGTGGTCCCGTAGGTGAATGGCATTCGCACCAGTTTCGACATAGGAATCGATAACGAGTTCTTTGCCCCTCCATTTCGCCGTGCTGCGCACACTGCGGCCGTGGATAGAGTTTGAAAACTCTTCGTTGGTACTCACGCCCGCAAAGTGATTGAGAGTGACTTTGCCATCGCTTTGAAGTGTCTTGATCGTCTGCAGGAACTTGGGATCGCTGTGTTCGATCTTCACGCTCATTGCGACAATGTCGGTGTTGGGAAGCAAACTCCGGCTTACGTCAAGCCGCCATAAACCGTTGAAATCCGGGTTCTTCATTTGGGTCGCTTATGCCTTTCCGGGCGGATAACCGCATCTGCCCGTCCGCTGTGACATGCTTGATTGATTTTGGTTTGGGTTCAAGCACGCAAAGTGCTGTCAAACGACAACGGGACGGCTAGCGAATAAAGGGTCGCTTGCGGCGAGGCTTCAGACGGATGCCAAAAAACTTAAGACCTTCAGGCTAGTCGCGAGTTTGCCCGCGCCACTGGCTGGTGGCATCAGCAGGCGGGGTTTTTTCAGGTTGCGCACACTGCCGGCCACGATCACAGCGTTGCGGTTTACATAGCCGATCGAATCCAGCAGACGCACATCCCGCCAGGTCGTGCGCATCGTGCGCATCAGCCGCGCGGCTTTTGGATCGTCATCATCCGCAAGGATCACATTCGCCAGAAGCAGCGAATTGCGAGAGCGCATCCGCGATTTCGCGAGATCGAAGAACGCGCCGCTCAGGAACTGCTTCGGGATTTCCTGCGCAGAATAGGCGTCCAGCACGATAGCGTCGAAACGGCACGTTACGTTCTGAAGAAATTTCTTTCCGTCCAACACGTGGCACTCAAGCGCGTGCGGCAAGTGGAAGTAATCATGCGCGATCTGGAACGATGCCGGATCGATATCAACGATCACGACATTCACGCCCACGCGATGCAGCATGGTTGCGAGCGTTCCGCCGCCACAGCCGATCATCAGCACATCGCGGCTTTTGGCCTGCCGTAACAACCCATACATCGCATGGATGTATTCGGCGAGGCTCACGCCATTGCGGTCGGCCTCGCTTTGATGATCGCGCGCCTGCCAATAGGAGATACGGCCGGTCGCGTTGTTCTGTTCGACGACCATGCCGCCGGCCATTGCCGGATGTTCGCGAGGCGTCACAGCGCTATTTCGGATGGATCATGTCTTCCGGACGCACGATCGCGTCGAACTCTTCCGCCGTCACAAGTCCGGTCTTGAGCGCTTCTTCCTTCAGCGTCGTCCCGTTCTTGTGCGCGGTCTTGGCGATCTTGGCTGCCGCATCGTAGCCGATCTTGGGCGCGAGCGCCGTTACCAGCATCAGCGAACGCTCCAGCCCGGCTTTGATGTTGTCGCGGCGCGGTTCGATGCCGACGACGCAATGTTCGGTAAAACTCACAGCCGAATCCGCCATCAGCCGCACGCTTTGCAGGAAAGAATACGCCATCACCGGATTGTAAACGTTGAGTTCGAAGTGCCCTTGGCTGTCCGCGAACGTGACAGTGGCGTGATTGCCGAAGATGCGGGTGCAGACCTGCGTTACTGCCTCGCACTGCGTCGGGTTCACCTTGCCGGGCATGATGGAAGAACCGGGCTCGTTCTCCGGCAGCGACAACTCGCCGAGGCCCGAGCGGGGGCCGGAGCCGAGCAGGCGGATGTCGTTCGCGATCTTGAACATCGCCGCCGCCACCGTGTTGATCGCACCATGCGTCATCACCATCGCGTCATGGGCGGCCAGCGCCTCGAACTTGTTGGGGGCGGTGGTGAACTTCATCTGTGTGATCGCGGCGATCCGCTCGGCCACCATCGTATCGAAACCGACCGGTGCGTTCAGTCCGGTACCTACCGCCGTGCCGCCCTGCGCCAGCTCCATCAATTTCGGCATCGTCTGTTCGATGCGCGCGACGCCGTTTTCGATCTGCCTGGTGTAGCCGGAGAATTCCTGGCCGAGGGTCAGCGGCGTCGCATCCTGTGTGTGCGTGCGGCCGATCTTGATGATGTCCTTCCACGCTTCCGCCTTGTCGTTCAGCGCATTGCGCAGCATCTGCAACGCAGGAATCAGGCGGTGGTGGATTTCTTCCGCGCAGGCGATGTGCATGGCCGTGGGATAGGTGTCGTTCGACGACTGGCTCATATTCACGTGATCGTTGGGATGGACCGGCTTCTTCGATCCTATCTCGCCGCTCAGCATTTCGATCGCGCGGTTGGAGATCACCTCGTTCGCATTCATGTTCGATTGCGTGCCGGATCCCGTCTGCCACACCGACAAAGGGAAATGCGCGTCAAGCTTGCCCTCGATAACCTCCTGTGCCGCGGCAACGATGGTATTGCCGATCTTGGGATCGAGACGGCCGAGCGCCATGTTCACTTCCGCGGCCGCGCGCTTGACAATGCCCAGCGCGCGCACGATCGGAAGCGGCTGCTTCTCCCAGCCGATCTTGAAATTGTGGAGCGAGCGTTCCGCTTGCGCCCCCCAGTATTTCGAGGAGTCGACTTCAATGGGTCCGAACGTGTCGGTTTCTGTGCGGGTCTTGGTCATAGCCTTATCCTAAACGATCCACGGATCGACGATCTGTACCCCAGTTTGGGCGAAATCGTCTGTATCGCGAGTCGCCACCGCGGCCCCATATGCCAGAGCAATAGCGGCAATTTGGCTATCGGCAAGTTTGGGCTCAAGTTTGGCTGCGCGCCGCGCCAAAAATATAACAGGTAGATCGCGCGCGGCGTCCCGGTCGAACGAGAGTATGCGGTGCTCGAACCGCACGAGCACAGCACCAATTGCGCTTTCGAGTTCTGCTCTGCGTCGTCCTTGCGGCATCATAGCCAGACCAATGAGCATTTCCGCTTCCGTAATCGCTGTGGTCCACAATTCACCAATGTCCTGTGCACCGAACCACGCGATGACTCGCTCGTTCGGTTGTGCGCGCACAAGCTCTGAAAATACGTTGGTATCGACGATGATCATTTCTTGCGGCGAAAAGGACGCGCATCTTCGGCGAAGAAGGGAATATCGCGCATCGGCGTGCGCGGTGGGATTTCCAAGTCTACGCCACCATGTTTGCTGGTGAAATCCAGAATCGGTTGGATCAAGTCAAGTCCGGTCTTGGCTTTGCCTGTTCGCGACGCACCCACGGATTTGCCGAGGATTTCCCGCGCCTCCGCCTCTAGCGAACGGCCGTTCTCAGCCGCCTGCTTGCGCAGCCGCTTCTTCACTGCGTCGTCGAGGTTTCGGATCGTGATGCTCGCCATCGGGCGAGTGTAATCATTGATTGCATTGATTGCAATCAGCTCATTTCTTGCGGAAAGAGTCGAGGCTCACGACCTCGCCCGGCGCAGGTTTTTCAGCCGGCACCGCAGGCGGTTCGCCGCCCTTGTCGCGATTCTGTTCCGGCGCGGGCGTGGGCATCTTCGGCGCGACGCCGGGTTTGGCATCGCCCTCGGCGCCACGAAACTGAAGACCGAACTGCACCCCCGGATCGAAGAATGCAGTGAGCGCCTCGAACGGGATGGTGAGGGTCGCCGGCAATTTGCGGAAGGTGAGCGTCACCTCGAAATGATGTTCCTTTACCTTCAATCCGGAAAATTGATGCTGAAGGATGATGGTCATCTCCTCCGGATATTGTTCGCGTAAGAAATCCGGAATCTCCAGACCTGGAAAATGCGTCTTGAAGGTCAGGAAAAAGTGATGCGTGCCGATCAGGCCCTGCTTCTCCACGCGGCGCAGCGCTTCACGCACGACGCTGCGCAGTGCTGCGTCGGTTAAAGCCTGATAGCCGATGAAATCCTTGGGCATTGGGTCCTGCCGGAAAGGATGAAGACTAGGCGTCGCGCCCGATGAGTCAATGCGAAAGCGCGCTTGCCGGGGTGCTGCGCGATGTGCCATTGCTGGCCTTAATATTCGGGCGATCCGCATGCCGGCAATAGGGGAACTTCAACATCCTCAAGGGGAACGGTTGCGACCCGTGGCGCCGTTTCCACATAGCCGCAATCTTTCGACGCTTCAGGTGTTGCGCGAGCTAGGACGTAATCCTGTCGCGGCTTTCGGCGTGAACGCCTATCGCGAGCGCTATATCCACAGCCGTACTTTCGTGTCCGATTTTCTGATGGTGAGCGATCCGGAAGGCGTAAAATACATTCTGCTCGACAACGCGGCGAACTTTCCGAAAAGCATTCAGTCGCTGCGTCTTACCAAGCCTGCGCTCGGCAATGGATTGGTGACATCGGATGGCGCGAGCTGGCGGTTTCAACGCCGCGTGACGTCACCGATGTTTTCGCCCCGCCATGTCGCGGAGTTTGCGCCAGTGATGGAAGTGGCAGTTGAGGAAATGCTTGCGCGCTGGTCGGCACTCGGCGACGGCGCGGTGATCGATGTCGCGCAGGAGATGATGCGTCTCACCTACGACATCATTTCGCGCACTCTGTTTTCCAGTGATGTGACGATGCAGTTTGGAAAGATGTCGGAGGCGCTGTCGATCTATCTCGAGACGCAAGGCCGCATCGATGTCCTGCGCACCATGGGAATGCCCAACTGGGTGCCAACGCCGAAGAATATCCGGGCTCGTGGTCCCCTGCGGTTTTTCCGCAAGGAACTCAAAGGCTTGGTCGATCGCAGACGTGCGCAGTTGGCCGACGATCCGGCGAGCGCGCGCCACGACTTCCTGACAATGCTGCTCACCACGCGCGATCCCGAAGGTGGCGCGTTGTTCGGCGACGCCGAGGTTTTCGACAATGTGATGACGTTCGTGTTCGCGGGCCATGAGACGACATCGAATGCGCTCGCCTGGACGCTTTATCTCCTGTCGCAATTTCCGGACAGCGATGCACGCGTCGCGGAAGAGGTGAAGAACACGACGGCGATCGACCAGCTCGCCTATACGCGCATGGTGGTGGAAGAATCGATGCGGCTCTATCCGCCGGTACCGATCATCAGCCGCGACTCTGCTGGACCCGATGTCGTGGGTGGCATCGCGATCCGGCCGAATACTTCGGTGATGATCTCGCCGTGGGTGCTTCACCGTCATCGCAAGCTTTGGGACGATCCGGATTATTTCGAGCCGGAGCGTTTCGCGCCGGGACGCCGCGAGAAAGTCCACCGTTTTGCTTATCTGCCGTTCGGCGCGGGGCCGCGAATCTGTATCGGGATGGGTTTCGCGATGCAGGAAGCGCTCATCATTCTGCGCGCCATCCTGAGACGCCATCGCCTGGAACTCGTTCCCGGTCATCCGGTCGAGCCCCAGGCGCGCGTTACGTTACGCCCGAAATACGGGCTGAAGATGCGGCTCCTGCGGCGCTAGACCAGCGTGGCCAGAGCTTCCGGCGTATAGGGTTTCAGCTGGTCGAGATGTCCGGCGCGGATCTTGTTCGGCCAATCGGGGGTTGACGATCAGCGCACGACCGACGGCCACGAGGTCGAAATCTCCGCGCTCGAGCATTTCCAGCAAACGTTCGATGCCTGCAGTTTCGGCACCGGCTTTGGTGAAGGCCGTGATGAAATCCGCATTCAGGCTGACAGAGCCCACCGTCATCGTCGGCTTGCCGGAGAGCTTCTTCGTCCAGCCGGCGAGGTTCATATCCGAGCCCTCTTCAGGAAACTCCGGCTCCCAGAAGCGGCGTGTCGAGCAGTGGAACATATCCACGCCCGCATCGATAAGGGGTTTGAGGAACCGTTCGAGTTCCCCCGGTGTCGTTGCGAGACGCGCAGCGAAGTCCTGCTGCTTCCATTGTGAGAAGCGCAGCAGGATCGGATAGTCCTCGCCCACGACCTTGCGCACCGCACGCGTGACATCGGCTGCGAAATTCGTGCGCTTCTCAAGGCTGCCGCCATACTTGTCGTCGCGCTGGTTGGTACCCTCCCAGAAGAACTCATCAATGATGTAGCCGTGCGCGCCATGCAGTTCGACGCCGTCGAAGCCAAGCTCTTTGGCGTAACCGGCACTCTTCGCAAATCCCGCAATCACATCGCCGATCTCGCTGTCGGTCATGGGCTCGGCGACCTGCTTGCCGGGCTTCGAGAGACCGGATGGCCCCATGCTCTTTTCGCTGGGATAAGGTCCGCTGCCCGCGTGGCGCACGATTCCCTGATGCCAGAGTTGCGGCATGATGTGACCGCCCACCGCTTTCACTTCTTTGAGCACCTTCGCCCAACCGGCAAGCGAGGCTTCGCCGAAGAAGCCGGGAACATTCACGTCGTTGGAGGCCGATTTGTGCTCCGGCGATGTGCCTTCCGTCAGGATCAGTCCTACGCCACCTTCGGCACGGGCGCGGTAATAGGCGGCGACGGAGTCGTTTGGAATCTGATTGGGCGATTTCGAGCGCGTCATCGGCGCCATGGCAATCCGGTTGGGCAGCGAAAGACCCTTGAGCCGGAAAGGTTGGAAGAGTACGTCGGTGTTGGACATGGATACCTCGAGTTCGAATAGCGATAGGGCGGACGCAAGCACGCAACCGGTCCCGCTGACAAGCACCGCGCTGCCCGACGAAATCCCCGATGAGGTTGTGGGTACGCCGCTCGGCGAGCCGCCTTCAGAAGAAGAAGTTGCCGATCTGGCGGAGCCGTCTTCGGCCTGGGCTCTCCTGAAGGTTTTCCGGCATCGCAATTATCGGGTGTTCTTCGCAGGCCAGCTCGTGTCGCTGATGGGCACGTGGATGCAGTCGGTGGCGCAGGGTTGGTTGGTCTACAGTCTCACGCACTCGGCCTTCCTGCTCGGGCTGACGTCCTTCTGCGCGCAGGTGACGGTGTTCTTTCTCGCACCATTCGGAGGCGTGATCGCCGATCGCCTTGACCGCAGACGCACGATGTTCATCACGCAAAGCCTTTCGATGACACAGGCGATCCTGCTCGCCGTGTTGACCCTCACGCACACGGTTCAGGTGTGGGAGATCATCGTGCTCGCCTTCGGCCTGGGCTTCATCAACGCCTTCGACATTCCCTCACGCCAGTCCATGACGCTGGACATGGTCGGGCGCGAGGATCTGCGCCATGCCATCGCGCTCAATTCCATGATGTTCAATCTCGCGCGCATCGTGGGACCGTCGCTTGCCGGCGTGCTGATCGCGTGGGTCGGAGAAGGCGTCTGCTTTGCCTTGAACGCGGCGTCGTTCGGTGCCGTCCTGACAAGCCTCTTTCTGATGAATATTCCTCGGCGGCCGCCACGCGTTGCCGAGCATGCCGTGCGCGAGGTTCTGGCTGGCTACCGCTACTCTTTCTCCACTCCACGCATTCGCGTCGCGTTGATGCTGGCTGCGGCGTCCTCTGTTTTCGGCGCTGCCTACCTCACGCTGCTGCCGGCATTCGCGCGCGATCTTCTGCACGGTGACTCGACCAGCTACGGCACACTGATGACCGGCGTGGGGACCGGTGCCCTGATCGGCGCCTATTTTTTGAGCCGAATCCATGATCGCTGGCTGACGCTCGCGCCGATCATTGCATCGCTATGCTTCGGTGCGGGCCTGATCGCGTTCTCTCATTCGCACGCGCTCTGGGTCAGCATCGCGCTGATCCTGCCGACGGCGTGCGCACTGATGCTGCTGGGGGGCACGACCAATACAGTCATCCAGCTCACCGCCAACGAGCACATGCGTGGACGGGTGATTTCGCATTACACGCAGGCCTTCCTAGGCATGATGCCGTGGGGATCGCTTTTGCTTGGCGCGATCGCGGAACGTGTCGGTGTTGCGAATGCCGTATCGTTCGGCGGCGCGGTCGTAATGCTCTTTGCCGTGATTGCTTATTTTAATCGTGACGAGGCCGCGCAACCGGTTCCCGCGACATAGCGTCAGCGCGCTGCAGTTCCGGCAAGCACATCTTTCACTTTTGCGGCCAATTGCTTGAGGCCAAACGGTTTGGGCAGGAAGTGAAGGTCTTCGGCCTTCTCGTCATTGCGGCGGAAGGCCTCCTCGGCATAGCGGACATGAAGATCACCGCCATGTCAGGCCGCAGTTTCTTGACTGCGCGTACCAGGGTCGGACCGTCCATGTTCGGCATCACCACGTCTGTGACGAGCAGGTGGATTTTGTCTTTATGGTCGCGCACGATGTCGAGCGCTTCCTCACCGCCGGACGCTTCCAGCACCTCGTAGCCGCGCAAGCGCAGCGCGCGGGCTGCGAAGCTGCGCACGGCGTCCTCGTCCTCCACCAGAAGAATCGTGTCCTGTCCGGTCACATCGCGCGCAATGGCGCGCTCCGGCTCGCTCGCGGGCGCTGCATTTTCATCGGCGCGATAGCGCGGCAGATAGATTCGGAACGTTGTGCCATGGCCCACTTCGCTGTCGACCGTGATGAAACCACCGGTCTGCTTGACGATGCCGTAGACGGTCGCGAGGCCAAGCCCTGTACCTTGCCCCACAGGCTTGGTCGTGAAAAACGGATCGAAAATCTTGCCCAGATGTTCTTTTGAGATGCCGGTGCCGGTGTCGGCCACATCGATGCGGACGTAATCGCCCGGTGGCATGATGGCGGTGCCGAGGGCTACCGCACTCGCAATTCTTTCGTTTGCCGTGCGGATCGTGACTGTGCCGCCTTTCGGCATCGCGTCGCGCGCGTTGACAACGAGATTGATGATCGCGTTCGAGAGTTGCGCCTCGTCGGCGTGAATGGGCCAGAGATCGCTGCCCCTGATCGAGGGCAAGATCGACGCCTTCGCGCAGCAGCCGTTTGAGCAGGATCGCGAGGTCGCCGATCACATCGCGCACCGCAAGCACCTTGGGCTGCAAGGTCTGCTTGCGCGAGAAGGCGAGCAATTGTCCCACCAGCGTCGCGGCGCGCAGCGCGTTCTGATGGATTTCGTTGATCTCCTTGAATGACGGATCGGCAGCGTGATGGCGCATCAGCAGGAATTCGCTGTTGCCGATAATCACGGTGAGAAGATTGTTGAAGTCGTGCGCAACGCCGCCCGCAAGCTGACCGACCGCCTGCAATTTCTGTGACTGCGCGAATTTGGTCTCAAGTGCTTTCTGCTCAGTGACGTCGAGCAGGTAGAGAACGATGCGTCCGTCCTTCAGCGGCTGTGCGAACAATTCGGCCATTCGCTCGCTGTTCGATGTCAGGCGAATTTCGACCGATCCGGCAACGTTCTTTGCGAGAAGGCCATTCAATCCTGCCCGGTCGTTCTGCTCGACAAGTTCCGGCAGACTGCGGCCTGTCAGCGATGCCTGCGTACCAAAGAAATTCGCAAATGCCCGATTGGTATCGGAAAGCCGTCCGTCATTACTTACAAATGCCATGCCCATCGGTGCGTCGCGGAACATATCGCCGGCATTGTGATCCGCTGCCCGCGTGGCTGGCGTCTGCGCTGCGACGGCCTGCAAATGTGCGGCGCTCGGGGCGAGACGTGGGGTGAACCACCACGCAGTCTGTTTTTCCGAAAGCGGGCGAACCGCCGCGACGACCTCCAGACCCGGTGCAACGATAAAGGATTCTTCGCGCGCCACGGCGTCAGCCGCTGCGCGCGTCAGGCGGTATAGGACCGGTGTCGACGGCTCACCGGCCAGCGCCAATTCGGGAGGCGGCGCGGATTCGCCCGGACTGGCGCCCGACATGCGGCGATACACTTCGTTGCAGTTGAGCACTGCGCCGTCCATGCCAGTGATCGCCCAGGCGACATTCGCGCGAGCCGCCGCTTCGGCGATGCGGCGGGCGTCCTGTGCGCCGAGTGTTTCCTTCGGCCGGACCGCGTAAAGGAGGATCGACGCCACGGCACCGATGCCTACAAGGAGGATCATGCCCGCCCAACGCGCAGCTTCCGGTGTCATCACCGCCAATGCGGCTGCCGCGATCGCAAAGAACAGGAAGATCAGCGCCGCCCAGCGCCATGCGCCGGCCGGCACACCGCCGCCATTGGTGATGGAAGTCCCCGCGTCGCCATCATGGACGGAGACTACCGCAAACGCGGGTGAAGCGCGCGTCAGTTCGCACGCATCTTCCCGCTGAGACGCATGACGTAACCGATGACCTGCGCCACGGCTTTGTAATGCTCTGCGGGAATCGCCTGATCGACCTCGACTGAGGCGTACAGCGCGCGGGCAAGCGGTGGGTTTTCAACGATGGGAACGTCATGATCCTCGGCGACTGCACGGATGCGCAGCGCGAGCGCATCGACGCCCTTGGCCACGCAGACCGGCGCTCCCATTCTGCCTGATTCGTACTTGAGCGCGACGGCGAAATGGGTCGGGTTCATGATCACGACCGTTGCCTCCGGCACCGCGGCGATCATGCGGCGGCGCGAGCGTTCGATTCGAAGCTGGCGAATCTTGGCTTTGACGGCAGGATCGCCTTCCGTTTGGCGGTATTCTTCCTTGATTTCCTGCTTGGACATGCGGTTGCGCTGCATGAAGCGCAGTCTTTGCAGGAAGTAGTCGGGCCCCGGCGATGACGGCCAATGCGGCCAAGGCTGCTATCAGCACCTTGAAAAGCAGGTGGTTCATGTCGGCCGCAACCGCGCCCGGCGATTGCTCCAGAACCGCCTCAAGACCGTTACGCTCCGGCCAGACCTGGGTCCAGACCGCCGCCCCGACAATGGCGATCTTGAGCAGGCCTTTTCCCAAATTCATCAGGCCTTCGACCCCGAACATGCGCTTGAGGCCCGCACCCAGCGACAGCTTGCTGAAATCCGGCTTGATGCGCTCGAAGGTGAAGACGGGGCGGTGCTGGATGAGGTTGCCGCCGAGACCGGCCGCCATCATCAACACGAAGAAGGGAACGAGGATCGGTGCCAGGTGGCCGAGCAGCGCGCCGGCCAGTTGCTGCATGTCGCCGCTGCTGAAGGTGAACTGATCCGGTTGCTCCAGGAACATCCGCATCATGGCGGTAAGGTTTTCTGCCGCCGAACGCCCAAAAACGGCGATGGCGAGCGTTCCGCCCGCCAGCACGATGAAGGTCGACACTTCCGCACTTTTGACGACGTCGCCGTGTTCCTGCGCTTCGGCCAGCCGTTTCTGGGTTGGTTCTTCTGTCTGTGATGATTTGTCCTTCTCGTCGGCCATCTAAAGGAAGCTCGCCATCTGGCCGGTGTAGAAGTTAAGAAACAACGTCATCAAACTCGCTAGGATCAGCGCCATCAGGATGAAGCCGACAAGAATATTGGCCGGCATCGCAACCATGTAGATTTGCAATTGCGGCATGAGGCGCGCGAGAACGCCGATGCCACCGATAGCGCAAAACCGAAGACGAGAAATGGCGCAGCCATCTGAAAGCCGAGCGCAAACGATCCGCTGACGAGCCGGATCGCGAGTTCGGCCATGTCGCCCGTTGGCAAAGTCCCGCCCGGCGGGATGAGGTGATAGGAACCCGCTACCGCCGCGATGGCGAGGTGATGCAAATTGGTCGCGAAGATCAGGACCACCGCAAGCATCGAAAAGAAGTTGGCGATGATTGCGCTTTGCTCGCCCTGGCTCGTGGGATCGACGGTCGAGGCATAGGCGAGACCGGTCTGTGTGGCGATCAACGTGCCTGCCACCTGAAGCGAACTCATGATGATGCGCGCCATCGTGCCGACGAGGATGCCCGCGGTCACTTCCTGCGCGATCATCAGGCCAAGCGCCATGCTGGAACCGGGTACGGCTTGCGGATACGCACTCTGCACCGTCGGCGCGAGCGCGACAGAAATCGCAAGTGCGAGAACAAGGCGCACCATCGGCGGCACGCTCGCTTCGCCGATGGCAGGCAAGAGCATCACCATCGCGCCGGTGCGCGCAAACACAAGCAGGTAAACAAGGATCAACCCGGACAGGTCGGGCAAATGGATATGCATCCGTCAGTACGCCGCGATGCGCTGTGCGATATCGATCATCAGTCCGTTCATCGCGGCACCTGCGAGCGGCAGGAACAGCAAAAGCACGACGAAGATTGCGATGATCTTCGGCACGAACACCAAAGTCATCTCCTGAATCTGCGTCAGCGCTTGAAGCAGGCCGATGCCGAGGCCGACGACAAGGGCTGTCAGCATCGCGGGTGTGATGATTTCAAGCAGAACATAAATCGAGGAGCGGGCGAAATCGATGGAATCGGCGGGCGTCATTCGTGATCCTCAGACCGGCATGTTCATGATGGACTGATAGGCTTGGACGACCTTGTCGCGGACGGCCACGACGGTATCCAACGTCAATTCGGCGGAGTTTACAGCGTTGACGACATCGACGATGTTGGCGTTGCCCGCGATCTGCTGTGTCGCCAAATGTTCGCCGGTCTTCATGGTCGATACGCCGTCTTTGAACGCACCATTCAGGAAATCGGTGAAGCTTCCGGCACCGCCGATATTGGCGGTACCCGTGCCTGTCGCCGTTGCGGCGCTCGACCCGATATTGGCGACGGACTGATAGGCGGCGGCTGCGGCGGCTGGAAGAATGGCCATGACTTATCTCCTAACGTAGCAGATTGATGGTGCGGGACAGCATCTGCTTGGTCGCATCCATCACATCGAGATCGGCTTCGTAAGACCGCTGTGCTTCGCGCATGTCCATGATTTCAACCAGCGAGTTCACGTTCGCATTTTCACATAGCCTTGTTTGTCGGCCGCTGGATTGCCGGGATCGTAGGTCTTGCGGAAGTCGGTCATGTCGGGCTGCGGCTTGCCGGCTTCGACCATATTGGCGTTGAGCTCGCGGTCGAACTTGGTGTTCATGGTCGCGATCTTGCGGCGATAGGGATCGCCGCCTGCGGCCTGCGAGGTCGAGTTCGCATTGGCGAGGTTCTCCGCGATCGTGCGCATGCGTTCGGATTGCGAGCGCATGCCTGACGCGGCGATCGACATGGATGTTCCGAAATCCATTGTTCAGCTCCTTCTTACGAACTTTGCTTGTCGATGGCGGTGCGCATCATCGACAGCGCTTTGGAATAAAGATTGGTCGCGGCCTGGAATTTTGCCTGCGTGTCGGAGACGTTGATCATCTCCTGCTCCAGCGAGACGGAGGCGCCCGTTGGCACGGTCTCAATGTCCTGTGAGCTGGGCGTGATCGCGATGTGATGGTCGTCGGTGACGGTAAGCCCGGGATGGAATTTCGGATTGCCGCCTTGCAGAATCTGCTCGAAATCCATCGGCTTCACGTCGTTGGCGACATAACCGGGTGTGTCGGCATTCGAAACGTTCTGCGACAGAACGTTCTGACGCGCCTGCAGCCACGTCATCTGCTGCCTGAGCATCGACATCAACGGGACGTCGGGAAGGTTCATAAGGCTTCTCCGTATACGGAAAATTAGGCTTAACGGAAGCGAGGATGCGCGCGAACGATTAAGCCGCAATTAACGACGTGGAAGTTTGTGCCCGGCAATTTCTTCCAGCCTTTAACCGCCGATTAAGGTTAAGAAGATCAGATGCACGCATGGATCTGATCGAACTTGGACGGTATTTCGCAGCGCTTCTCCTCGTGCTCGCGCTTGTCGGCGCTGCGGGATTGGCCGTTCGCCGCTTTGGTATGCCGGGTGTCGTAAAAGGGCAGGGCGTTCGGCGGCTTGAGATCGTCGAGAGCCTGATGATAGGTCCGAAGCAGCGGCTTTACATTTTTCGCCGCGACGACGTCGAACATCTCGTGGTGATGGGGCCGGATGGCGCGACGGTCGTTGAGTCGAACATTCCCACCGCTTCAAAGCCGGTTGAGAAGACCGTATGAGAAAACGGCTTCTCGCGTTTGGTGTTCTGGCGCTTGTTTTGTTGATCCCTGAGGCGGCATCGTCCGCAGCTGCGGCGGCACCTGCAGCCGCAAGCAGCGGCCTCTCCATCGATTTCAATGGCTCGGGATTGTTCACCGACCGCCTGATGCAGATCGTGGCGCTGATCACGATCCTCTCTGTCGCGCCCTCGATCCTCATCATGATGACGAGCTTTGTGCGCATCGTGGTCGTGTTGTCGCTGCTGCGTACTGCCATGGGGCTGCAGCAAAGCCCGCCCAACAGTGTGATCGTCAGCCTCGCGATGTTCCTGACTTTGTTCGTCATGACGCCGGCGCTGACCGACGCCTACCATCAGGGCATTCAGCCTCTGGTCGCCAACCAGATCACGACCGAACAGGCCTTCGACAAGACCACCGCACCGCTCAAGATCTTCATGGCGCATCACGTGCGCGATGCAGATCTGAAACTGTTCATGGATATGAGCCACGCCAAGCCGCCGGCATCGCCGGATCAGGTCGCACTC
The DNA here is from genome assembly GCA_037201525.1 of Rhizomicrobium sp. Lineage (GTDB taxonomy): Bacteria > Pseudomonadota > Alphaproteobacteria > Micropepsales > Micropepsaceae > Rhizomicrobium. Next base: position 81,431 of record JBBCHP010000042.1, read on the forward strand.
ACGACGCTCGCACCCGCGTTCATGTTGTCGGAGCTCAAGCGTGCGTTCGAAATCGGCTTTCTTATCTTCGTCCCGTTCCTGATCATCGATATGGCGGTTGCCTCGATCCTGATGTCGATGGGCATGATGATGCTGCCGCCCGTCATCATTTCGCTGCCGTTCAAGCTCATATTCTTTGTGCTGGTCGACGGCTGGCGCCTCGTCGCTGGATCGCTGGTGGAGTCTTACCTCCACGCCCCGCCGCATACTTGACGCGCGTTACTCCGCAGCGGCTTTCATCGGCATGCGCGAACGATGATAGGGCCTGTCGCCCAGAATCGTCGCGCGGTGCATTACACGGCGGTGGGGCAGGTAGTCGTTCACCGCATAATGTTGTGTGATGCGATTGTCCCAGAAGGCGATCGCATTAGGCTTCCAGCGCCAGCGGACCTGAAACTCAGGCTTCTGCACATGCGCGAACAGCATGTTGAGCAATGCATCGCTCTCGGCCCGGCGCAGTCCCTTGATGCGATCCGTGAAGCCGTAGTTGACGAACAGCCCGTCGGCGCCGGTTTCGGGATGCGTACGCACGACAGGATGGATGACGGGCGGATGTTCTTCGAACGCCTTGGATGCCTTGTCCTTGCCCGCCTGTTTCGCGACCTGGCCCGCTTGCGGAAAACCGCGATTGAAATCGTGGACGGCATCGAGTTCCGCGAGAAATCGTTGCATCGGCTTCGACAGCGCCTCATAGGCCGCCTGCATATTGGCCCAGCAGGTGTCGCCGCCTTCCGCGGGCAACAGTCTCGCGTAAAGGATCGCGCCGAGCGGCGGCGTTTCGATGAACGTTACATCGGTGTGCCAGGCGTCGTTGTCGGTCGGATTGCTCGCGTGATTGTCGAGAGTGAACATCTCCGGCGCTTCCGGTACGCCAGGATAGAGCGGGTGCGTATGCAGATTGCCAAATCTTGCCGCGAAATCGCGGTGCTGCACGGGCGTGATGTGCTGGTCTTCAAAGAATATGACTTTGTGCTTGAGCAGTGCCGCGCGAATACCGGCGATTTGCTCGTCGTCGAGCGGCTTCGAAAGATCGACGCCCTGCACGACGCCGCCAATCGTGGGTGTCAATGTGACAGCGGTGATCTTCGCCATGGCGCGCTCCTGTTTTTTCTATTGAAGCGGATAGGCGCGTTGTGGGCCAGTCCGAAAAAAGGGCCGGCCGGCCGGAGGATTCGAGTATAGGGGAGCAATGCAAGACTTCGCCCGGCCGGCCGGCCCAGTTCAAGGAGGGTAGGCGCGACATGCCGTTCGGCGTGCCACGGCGGGTTTAAACTATAGTATATTGATATAGTCAATGGTATATCGTAGCGGAGGCTCGCGTGGCGGGCTTGCCTAAGCTAAAATGCCGCAAACTCAAGGGAGACCAATATGAGCCTGCGCATCGGCGATGCCGCCCCCGATTTCGAAGCAGACACGACCGAGGGCCATCTTCGTTTTCATGACTGGATCGGAGATTCCTGGGTTGTGCTGTTTTCGCATCCCAAGGACTACACACCGGTCTGCACGACCGAGCTTGGCTACATGGCCAAAATCAAATCCGAATTCGACAAGCGCAATGTGAAGATTATCGGCCTTTCCGCCGACCCAGTATCGAGTCATTCAGGCTGGGCGAAGGATATCGAGGAAACGCAAGGCACGGCGGTCAATTATCCGATGATCGGCGATGCCGATCTCACGATCGCCAAACTTTACAATATGCTTCCGGCGGAGGCTGTTCCGGGCCAACGCACGGCAGCGGACAATCTGACCGTCCGCAATGTTTTCGTGGTGGGGCCCGATAAAAAGATCAAGTTGATCCTCGTTTATCCCATGACCACCGGCCGCAATTTCGATGAGGTTCTGCGCGTCATCGACTCCCTGCAGCTCACGGCGAAGCATAAAGTCGCCACCCCTGCGAACTGGAAGCATGGCGAGGACGTGATTATCGCGGGCTCGGTCAGCGACGAGGAAGCCAAGAAGGTCTATCCGCAGGGCTGGAATGCGCCCAAGCCTTACCTGCGAATCGTACCCCAGCCCAAATAGACCGAGGCCGGAGCAGTTTTCCCATAGACCGGGCCTTCGCAGTTTCAAGGGCTACGCAGGGGGGTATGCGCGAAACGCGTTGCTGTAAGTCCTTGGAAAGCCGTGCCGTTTTTGGCACACCCAAATGGCGTCATAAAAATTTTGTTGCATTGCATCTTGGCAAAGACGAGGACTGACTATAGCTTTCTGAATGCAAAACGTTGAAGGATTTATTCACATGACCAGTTTCCGCGCTCTTCTTGCCTTTTCCGCTCTGGCTGTGACCGCCGTCTCCGCCGCCCATGCCGCAGACGCCACCGCCGGCACCTACAAGCTCGCGATCGGAGCCAATGCTGCTTGCCCGATCAATCTCGCAGCTGACGGGTCGGCCAGCTTCTCCGCCGATTGCGCACCGGGCACTGATGTTGCCAAGTGGCAGGCCAAGTTTCATGCCGTTGAGTTGAAAACCTCCTCTGGCGAGACCGTTGCTTTGCTGCATGGCAAGGATGGCTCGTACACCGGCACGCGCTTCTCCGATGGCCGTGCCCTGACCCTGAACGCCGACTCCGCCGTCGCCAGCACGCACTAAGCATTTATGAAATCGCGGAAAGGGCCGTGTCTAGGGACGCGGCCTTTTTCGTTTGCGTGCTAGGATGGGCAGATGACCGACCACGCACATAGTCACGAAGCTTGGACACATGGCCATGTCTTTTTGGGTCAGGGGCACGGTCACGCGGAGCGTCGTACGCGTTTGGCGGCTACGGTCACCGCGCTGTTCATGGTTGTCGAGATCGCAGCAGGCGCGATGTTGGGCTCCATGGCGCTTCTCGCCGACGGTGTGCATATGGCAACGCATGTCGGCGCGTTGGGACTGGCGGCTGGCGCATATTTCCTCGCGCGGCGTCACGCGGAAAATACACGCTTTACGTTTGGCTCCGGAAAATTCGGCGATCTTGCGGCGTTCTCAAGCGCCATCATCCTCGGTCTGATCGCACTTGGTGTAGCGTGGGAATCGATCGAGCGTCTGCTGTGGCCCGTCGCCGTGCGCTATTCGGAAGCGCTTCCCATCGCAGTGATCGGATTGCTGGTGAACATCGTCAGTGCCGCGATCCTGCACGAACCGCATGAACATCACGATCATGCTCATGGCGATCATCACCACGATCACAATCTGCGCGCCGCCTATGTTCATGTCGTCGCCGATGCCGCGACCTCCCTGCTCGCAATCGGCGCGCTGGCTGCGGGATTGTTCTTCCACACAACATGGCTCGATCCGCTGGTGGGCGTTATCGGTGCAGGGGTGATCGCGTCCTGGTCTTACGGTCTGATCCGCGACAGCGGCATGGTGCTGCTCGACGCAGAGGACGATCCCGAACTCGCGGCCGAGATCCGTGGCATGATCGAAGGCGAGATGAATGCCCGCGTCGCCGATCTGCATTTGTGGCGTCTGGGACCGGGTCATCGCGGTTTGATCGTGTCGCTGGTGTGCCCCGATCAGGATACTGCTGCACGCGTGCGCGACACATTGCGCTCGCGATATTCAAGTCTGAGCCACGTCACCGTCGAGATCGCGGTCTGCGCCGATTGCACTTAAGCGCAGGCGCCGCCCATTTTTACCCCTCTCGCGCGATGAAGTCGCGTGCCTGCGTCGCGATACGCAGACTATGATGCCGCTTCTGCGGCGTGTGAAGCCAGCGATTCATTGCGCTCGCCATGTCTGTCATCCAGGCTGAGTCAGGCGTCGCTGCGAACTCGTCCTGAAGGGCAAAAAGCATCTTCACGCGATGGCAGGCAATGATCGGCTCGACGATGCCGTGGTCGTAGAGCGTATCCATATTCGCCCGGATGAAGCCTTCCACGTCGTTGACGCGCCAGCGCGAGACGTCCTGCTTTGCATCGACATAGCCGCGATTGCGCCCGGCGAAGAGCGCCATCTGCAACAGCGCTTGCGGCCATAACGACGGTGTTTCCATGCAAAGATGCCGCGCTGCGTTGGCGAAAGTCAGCGCATGGGTGAAATCGAGCCAGCTGATGTTGTCGGCAATCGGATTGGCCGTCGCCGAGTCATAAGCCAGATCGAAATGCAGCAGATTGAATGCCGCCGCACCGAGCAACGCATCGTACAGCTCGCGAACGGGGCGGCCGGACGAGGCGATCATGCGCTTTAATGCGCCGTCGATGTTCTGCCCGATAAAGTCATTTGCGCTTGCGGGTTCGGCGCCTTTGCCATCCCAGGCATTGAGCGCTTTGGCATAGCCACGGAATTCCGGCAAGCGTTCCTCGCGTGTCGCGCTGATCTGTTGGCGGACGAGCGCAAAAAGGAGCGGTTCCATGGCGCCCGTACCAAGGCGCTCGATAAGGTGCCCCGTCTTAAGCGTGTAAATCGTGCTGCCCGAAATCGGCATAGTGCGACAGCGCAGAGGCGGCGAGTGTGGGGCGCAATCGCGCATAGGGAAGGCTTTCCCACAGCGCGCCGCGGATGCGGGCCAGCGCCGCGGCCTCGTCTTCCGCTTCCATGGCGTGCAAGAACTCCGTTTCATCCCAGGCCGCAACTCCCTCCGCATACGGATATTCACCGGCGCCCAGTGTGTCCCACGCGAGATGGCCCAGAGGCTCGAGCTGCGCCGCAAAGCGCGCTTCATCTGAAGGTGCGCGTTCGGCAAGTGCGAACCAGTCCGCTGCCGCGCCATGGGCGTGCGTCATGCCGTATTCGAAACGATCATTGCGGCTTGTCAGCGCATGGATCAGGGCAATGCGTGCATCGAAACCCGCCACTACCAACCGTGCCACTTCGCGCGCCATACGCGGCCTGTCATTGTCGGCGAGGGCTGCATCGAGACCGTTCAACGCGCGTTGTTTCATTATTTCGGCGGGCGGGTCAGTAAGGTCGAGAAAGATTTCGCCTTCTCGAATCTCGACTGCGTAAGTGCGCACCGGATCGCGCCCCACCAACGCTGCTCCAGTCTTCAGATCGAATTTCCAGTTGTGCCAGTTGCAGGTTAGGACACAATCCGGCCCCTCAGTCCCTTCGCTCAAGGGATAACCCTCATGCGGGCAGCGATTGGCGATCGCAAAAATCTCACGGCCCGAGGCGATGAGCAGAATTTGCTTTCCGTCCAGGCGCACAACCTTGCGTGCCTTCGCTTTCAGTTCCTCGGTGGAAATCTTTGCAGCGGTCCACATGGCAACGCCTTTTATAAATCGTGTACTTTCGAAAATATCCCGGCGTCTTGATTTTAGCAAGTATTAGCTTTAGAAAATAACCATGCTTGCCAGACATGACACACCGACGACGGGCCAGCGTGCCGTTTTGGACCTGATCCAGCGCGAAGGACCGGTCTCCGCCGATGCGATGGCGGGAAGACTCGGTCTCACGGCCATGGCGGTGCGTCAGCATCTCTATGCGCTGCAGGGAAATGGCCTCGCAACCTTCGAAGAAGAGGCCCGTCCGCGCGGGCGCCCGGTGAAGCTCTGGCGTTCGACCGCGGAAGCGGCAGGGCAGTTCGCGGATTCCCATTCCGCGCTCGCCGTCGATCTCATCGCGCAGATGAAGAAGACGTTCGGCGAGGAAGGCATGGACAGAATTCTGAAGCTTCGTACCGCCGAGCAGGAGAAAATCTATCGCGCCAAAACCGATACCGTGCGGTCTCTGAAAGGAAAGCTCGATCAGCTCGCCAAAATCCGCTCCGCCGAAGGCTACATGGCCGAAGTACGCCGCGATGCCGAAACGGGCGACTGGCTGTTCGTCGAAAACCATTGCCCGATCTGCGCCGCGGCGCGGCTATGCACCGGGCTGTGCCGCGAAGAGCTTGCGCTCTTCCATCGTGTGCTGGGCAAGAATGTAAAGGTCGAGCGCCTATCCCATATTTTGGCGGGTGCCGGCCGCTGCGCCTATCGCGTGACGGTCGCCTAAAGCAAAAAGACCGCCCCGGAGGACGGTCTTTTCAAAATTTAGCGGCCCTTGACCGGTTACTTCGGCAGCACGCCCTCGCGCTGCGCACGCTTGCGCTGCAGCTTGCGATAACGGCGGACGGCCTCTGCGCGCTCGCGGGCGCGCTTCACGCTCGGCTTCTCGTAATGGCCACGCAGTTTCATCTCGCGAAAGATGCCTTCACGCTGCATCTTCTTTTTCAGCGCCTTCAGCGCCTGGTCGATGTTATTGTCGCGAACGATGATCTGCAAAGCTGGGTCTCCCGGCCGTTTTCGAGGGTCGGGCTAGATATCAGACCGGTCACGGCCTGTCCACCTTGGACAGGGGCCATTTTGGGCGAAAAACTTCCCAATTCTTTGACCAAATCCCGCTTCGACCCCATATTTAGGCTATGGCAATCCTGAAAATCGCCCAGATGGGGCATCCGGTCCTGGCTCAGCGCGCGCAGGAGGTGAAAGACCCCGCTGCCCCCGAAATCCGTCGTCTCGTGGCCGATATGGTCGAGACTATGATCGACGCCAACGGCGCGGGACTGGCCGCACCGCAGGTCCATGTCCCCTTGCGGGTCGTTGTGTTCCAGGCGCCGGGCGAGCGCACGCCGGACGGTGTCGACGCAGACGAGATGTACGATCATACCGCGCCGCTGACTGTGCTGATCAATCCGGTGATCGAGGTCGTGGAACCGGCGCTCGACGGTGGATGGGAAGGCTGCCTTTCGGTTCCCGGGCTGCGCGGTTTTGTGGAACGGCCGGGCCGCATCCACTATCGCGGCTTCGGCACGGACGGGAAATTGATCGCGCGCACGGCCGGGGGATTTCACGCCCGTGTCGTACAACATGAATGCGACCATCTTGATGGCGTGCTCTATCCGCAGCGCATGCGAGACATGTCCAAGCTGATCTTTGAATCCGAAGCGCGCCATTGGGTGCGCCCGCGCGTGGAAGAATGACGGACGCGCGATCCGATGACGTTCTGAAGACGGCGGTTCTCGGCGCCGCCCTGAGGCGCGCGCCGGACGAAGGCTTTACGGACAAGATGCTCTCAGGCGCGGGCAAGGATGCCGGTACAGGCGAGGAGATGCTGGTGCATCTCTTCCCGCAAGGCCCTGCAAGCCTGGTGGAATTTTTCTCCGAACAGAGCGATGCCGCGATGGCGCGTGCGCTTGCGGAGAAAAATCTCGTCGAGATGAAGATGCGCGAGCGCATCGGCGCTGCGGTGCTGGCGCGTATCGATGCAATCCGCCCGAACAAGGAAGCGGCACGCCGTGCCGCCGCGTTTTTGCTGATGCCTGTGAATGCGCCTCTTGGCATGAAGCTGCTCTACCAGACCGTCGATACGATGTGGCGCGCGGTTGGCGATACCTCGACTGATTTCAACTTCTACACAAAGCGCGCGATTCTCGCGGGTGTCTATTCGTCGACACTGATGCGCTGGTTCAACGATGCGGGCGAGGATGAAAGCGCGACGCACGAGTTTCTCGCCGCTCGCATTGAGAACGTCATGCAGTTCGAGAAGTTCAAGGCCGAGATGCGCGAGCGCACCAAGGACATGCCGTCGTTTGCCGATGTTTTAAAAGGCTTTAGCGCGCCTAAATCCTAGGTTTTACGTGCGTGACATGGCCCATTTTGCGGCCCGCGCGGATATCTTTTTTTCCGTAGAGATGCAACGCGCCGCCTTTGGCTGCTAGCGACAACCACTGTGCGGATTCTTCACCGATCAGGTTTTCCATCACCGCGTCGGAATGGCGTTCGGTCGAACCGAGCGGCCAGCCCGCGACGGCGCGGATATGGTTCTCGAACTGGCTGACCAGACAGGCATCGATCGTCCAGTGGCCCGAATTATGGACCCGCGGCGCAATCTCGTTCACCAGCAGCGTGCCGTCCTTCATCACGAACAGCTCGACCGCCAGAACGCCAACATAATCGAGCGCATCGGCAATTTTCTTTGCGATGGCTTTTGCGTCATCCGCCTGCGTGGCGCTCAAGCGCGACGGTACGATGGATCGGCGCAGGATATGGTCGCTGTGTTCGTTCTGCGGCGGATCGTAAGCCGCGAACGATCCATCGATCCCGCGCACGCCGATCACCGACGCCTCAAATTCAAAGTCGACGAAGCCTTCTAGAATACACGGTGAGCCTTTGAAAGACTCAAAGGCGCGCGCGGCGTCCTCGCAGGATTTGACTTTCGCCTGTCCCTTGCCGTCATAGCCCATGCGGCGTGTCTTCAGGATCGCAGGCGTCTTCGATATCGCGCGTGCATCTTCGACAGTATCTATCTTGGCGAAAGGCGCAGTTTTCAGGCCAAGAGAGGTGACGAAATTCTTTTCGTCGAAGCGATCCTGCGTCACGCCCAGGGCCTTTGAGCTTGGATAGATCGGGCTCGTCTGCGCAATGTGTTCGACGGTCGCGACTGGCACGTTCTCCCACTCGAACGTCACGACGTCGCAGGTCTCGGCGAATTTCGTCAGCGCCGCTTTGTCGTCGAAAGCTGCGAGCGTTTGTGCATCGCTTACCTGAAACGCTGGCGCGTCTTCATTCGGTGGCGAATAGATGTGAGCCTTCAGGCCCAGCCGCGCCGCAGCCAGCGCGAGCATCCGCCCCAACTGCCCGCCGCCGAGAATCCCGATCGTTCCTCCCGGCGGCACGGGCGCGGAAAGCCGCTTCGCATCGCTCATGTGTTGATCGGCGTCTCTGCGACGGAATCGGTCAGTGCTCTGCGCCAGTCGTTCAGGCGTTTGGCGAGCGCCGGATCGGACAGGGCGAGGATCGCTGCTGCATGCAGCGCCGCGTTCTTCGCGCCCGCCTCCCCGATCGCGAACGTCGCGACCGGCACGCCGCCTGGCATCTGCACGATGGACAGCAAACTATCCATGCCCTTGAGCGCCTTGCTTTCCACCGGCACGCCAAGCACCGGGAGCGTTGTCATCGATGCTGTCATCCCAGGCAAATGGGCCGCACCACCTGCGGCCGCGATGATAACCTTCAGGCCGCGTCCGGCCGCGCTCTTCGCATACTCCGCCATGCGGTCGGGCGTGCGATGCGCGGAGACGATCCTGGTCTCATGCGCCACGCCCAGCTTGTCGAGGATTTCGGACGCCGCACGCAAGGTCGGCCAGTCGGACTGGCTGCCCATGATGAGGCCGATTTGTGGAGCGGTCATGCTTCCTACTTTGGCAATGATGATCCAAGGAAGCGGCGCAGTATAGCGCCGGAGCCGGTAGAGAAAAGTCCCATGGCGCCGGATTTTAACCCTTGGTCATTATCGTAAACGAATTGTTAATTTCCATTCTCTAGCGTTGCCAAGCGCCAGAAGGGGACGCGAGGGGGACATGAAGGTCGGCAGAGTAAACACGGCACGCAATCCGCGCGCGGTGGGCACAGCCGCTTACGCGCGTCAGGTCGAGGCGGTCAGTGCCGCTACGATGTTTGAACCCCTGGCCAACACCAGTGTTCTGGGAATCCCGGAGAGCGAATTCACGCCGCGGGTCCGCGACGCGATCATGACGCTGATGGGAGAGGTCGATTCGCTGCGCCAGGAATTGCAGCAGACACACCGCCGGTTGGAAGAGGCCGAGAAGACCGCCGATCAGGACCAGCTTCTGCCCTTGCTCAACCGCCGCGCCTTCGTGCGCGAGCTGACGCGGTACATCTCGCTTGTGGGCCGCTACGGCACGCCGGCGAGCATCGTCTATTTCGACCTCGACGGATTCAAGCTGGTCAATGACACGCACGGCCATGCGGCTGGCGATGCGGTGCTCGCGCACTTCGCCGACATCCTGCAGCAGAGCGTGCGCGACAGCGATTCCGTCGGACGGCTCGGCGGCGACGAGTTCGGCATCCTCTTAAGTCATGCCAATCGGGACCAGGCGCATTTCAAAGCCGATCAGCTGGCGCAAAAGCTCAACGACAATCCAACCCTCTGGCAAGGCCGCACGATTCCGGTGAGCTTTTCCTATGGCGCCTTCGAACTCAAACCCGGCGACGATGCGGCCACCGCCATCGCGCGCGCGGACGAGGCGATGTACGTCCACAAGCGCGCGGCTACGCGATAATATCGGGCAGCAACTGGTCTTCGATCCTGGCGATCTGATCCTTCAGCTGCAATTTCCGCTTCTTCAATCGCGTGAGTTGGATCTGGTCGTTGGCGCCGGACGCGATCAGCGCCGCGATCGCCGCGTCCAGATCGCGATGCTCTTGCGTCAGCCCTGCAAGTCTGGCGCGCAGTTCGGGATTTTCTTCATTCTCGTTCATGGGCGTTTGGGCTTGCGCTTTCCCTTCGCCAGATCCTCGCCCCAACGTTTGGCAAGCGGCCAATCATAGCCGACGAAATCCAACGCGCGCGCGACCATCTGATCGACAATATCGGAAAGCGTTTTGGGATCAGCGTAAAACGCGGGCACAGGCGGAAGAATGATCGCGCCCATCTCGGCGAGCGCTGTCATGGTGCGCAGATGGCCCAGGTGCAGCGGCGTCTCGCGCACCATCAGGATCAGCGGGCGGCGTTCCTTCAGCGTCACGTCGGCGGCGCGGCTGAGCAGCGTCGTCGTCACGCCGGTCGCGATCTCCGACATCGTGCGTACGGAGCAGGGCGCGACGATCATGCCGAGAGTCTTGAAAGTCCCCGACGCGATGGGCGCACCGATGTCGCCGATGGCATAAGTCTGGTCGGCTTTGGCCACGACCTGTTTGGGCTTGAGCGCGGTCTCATAGGCGATCGTCATCTCCGCCGCCTTGCTCATCACAAGGTGCGATTCGATTCGCAAATCCTTCAAAGACTCAAGCAGCCGGATTCCGTAAGCGACGCCGGAGGCCCCGCTGATCCCCACCACAAGCCGCTTTTTTTGCCCGTTTTCCGCCAGTTCCCGTGTCATGAGTCCCCTTTACCCCTTCGTAGGCAAAGCCGGAAGAGGGGCGTGACAGAGGGGAATGTTGGTGATCTAATTGTGACGCCTACATGAAGAGGTATCGCATGGCACTTCAACAAGGGCATATCCAGGAACTCTCCGAAAAACATAAGCAGCTCGAAGACACGATCAACGCCGAGATGGCGAACCCCGAATGGGATGAGGTTCGTGTCCAGTGTCTCAAAAAAGAAAAACTTCGAATAAAAGACGAACTGGAACGCTTACGGTTGAGCGTCCACTAGCCTCCTTACGCCTTTACGTCTGCTGGTTGCAGCGCTGGCGATTCCGCGTGGATACGCGAGAACACCAGCGCCGCCAGCACCAGACACACGCTTCCGGCGAGGAACGCCGCGCCCGGGAAATAAACCGGCGCGCGGTTGCTTGAGAAATACGCGAACAGATTGGTGAGCAGCGGCGGTGCCACAATCGACGTCAGGCTGCCGATGCAGGCGAGCGCGCCTTGCAATTCGCCCTGCTCGGTCGGGCCGACCATCTTGGACATGATCGCGTTCAGCGCCGGCATGAAGAACCCGATCAGCGCGAACGGCACCATGCTGGCGAACATCTCCCAGCTCGCGGTCGCGAACGCATAACCGGCAAAGCCCGTCGCCGCGCCGAGAAGCCCTAGATACACCGACGCGGATTCGCCAATCTTCGGGATCACGATGCGCACCAGAAATCCATAGACCACGCCCATCAACGCACCGACCGCCATGAGCGAATAACCCACAAGCTGCGGCGTCCAATGGAATTTGAACATCACGTAATAGGAAAACACTGCGGGGTTCGCATCGTGCGCCAGCCGCATGAGAACAACGACGGCGCAGAACAGATAGATGCCGGGAAAGCGCTTCAGCGCCACCAGCGCGCCCACGGGATTGGCCCGCCAGAACTCGAATTTGCGGCGGTTCTGCGGTGCGAGCGACTCCTTGAGGACAAAAATTCCGAACAGACCGTTCAGCAGCGACAGTCCGGCGGCGACGAAAAACGGAAGATGCGGATTGGATTGGCCCAGCAAACCGCCCAAGCGCCGGGCCAAGAATGAATCCCACGCTGAACGCGGCCCCCGTGATGCCGAAATTCGCCGCGCGTTTCTCCGGCGGCGTGATGTCGGCGATATAGGCGTAAGCCGTCGTATAGCTCGCGCCCGCGATCCCGGAGAGGAAAGCGGCTGACGAACAGCCAGAAGATCGTTGGCGCAATGCCGGTGATGAAATAGTCGAAGCCCAGCATCAGGATCGACGCGATCAGCACAGGCCTGCGCCCGAAGCGGTCGCTCAGATTTCCGATCAGCGGCGCGCAACAAAACTGCATCAGCGCGAAGACGAAGAACAACCAGCCGCCCCAACGCGCGGCGCCGCTCATATCCTCGTGCGTCAGTTGCGCGATGATCTTGGGCGCCACGGGAATGATGACGCCAAGACCGATCGAATCGACCAGCATGGTCACGAAAATGAAGGCGAGCGCGAAGCGGCTCGCGGATTGTTGCGGCGATGTCTCGGTCACAGCCCTGTCCCAGTCCGGCCGCCCGGACCGTAGTCAGAACGCGCGCTGCCGTCTTGTAGAAAATTCACGCCTGGTCGAGGCCCAGCGCTTCGCGCGCCTCTGCTTCCACCTCTTCCCAGGAGCGACTGCCGCTGTAATGCGCGGCGCCCAGAACCATATCGATGCGTCCGTCATCGGCCATCAGCGGCGCAGACAGGAACTCGCCGGTCAGGAACGGCATATCGCTGGTGTCTTCGCGTCCCAGAAATCGCAGCGGCGCCTTCATGCCGAGCGTGGCATCCAGCGAGCCATACCAGCGCGGCAGGATGTTTGGCGCAATCGCGTCGTCCAAAAACTTGCCGGTAAGATCGCCCTGGATCTGCGCAAAACGCGGTGCCCATCAGGCGCACGCGATAGCGGCGCGTTTCGCCTTCGCCGATCCGTTCGTAGATCGCGATATCGCGCAGAAAAGGTTTGAGCAAGCGTGGCGACATGGCCCGGCGCGAGGGAATTCCGCTTTCGCCGGCCGCACTCTTCCAAAGACTGTGCAGTTCGATCAGGTCCGAATGCATGAAATTCAGCGTGACGTCGCAGAGCGAATGCCAATCTCGCGCCTTGGACGCAAGATTGTATCGGCGGCGCTGCCGATGACCGGTTCCATACTTTCCCTTCGGCGAAAGCAAAGTTCCACCTTGCGGAAAGATTACCGGGAATTTGCATAACGAAACAATAAAATTGAATAACGACAATGGGTTGCAAATACTACGCTGGCGAGATTTCCGGTAAGCCTCCACCCTTTTCCATTGCGCCCAGGCGCGGTGAAACCAGACGAAACGCCGCAAAAGCGCCCGGCTCTGGCGGATCAGCGCCGCCATCGCCGCATGCTCGCTCCGGTGACTGCGGCTATAAAGGCCGTGCCTGCGGCGGTTGCTGTTTCCCGGCTGGCCGCCGCGTTTGCGGCGCGGAAGGCCCTCAGTCATTCGAACCACAATTTTCGTTGGGGGGTACCCCCTCCATCTCGGAAAGGGCGCGTTCGGCCTTGGCCGCTTCTGCCGCCATTTCGGCGTCGTGCCGTGCCCATTCTTCCTTGAGCCAACGGTCGATTGGCGGATGCGAAGACGAGCGCGGCAGCTCGAATTCGGGGTTCGGCATGGCGTCGAGTTCTTCCAGCGTATAGCGCTTTCGGTTGGCATAGAAGTCTCCCTCCCGTACCGGTTCGGCTTTGGCGGCGCGCGCGTCTTCGTCCGTGCGCGTCACTTTGATGTTGTGCTGGAATTCGCCGGCATATTTGCCGAGCGCGGTCACGATCTGCGCGCTCACCGCGCCGATCTTCACCGCCTGACCGATATGACTGTCGCGGCGATGGCCGTATTCGTCATCGTCGTCCGTCACGGAATCGGCGCGCGTCACCGATCCGCGCATAGCGCCGGTCAGCAATGCGAGTTGCGTTTCCATTTGCTCTTCAAGCCGCCGTGAGGCGTTTTTGAAGCGATCCGTTTCTGCCGGCGGCATTTTCAGCGTCATGCACGCATTATACGCCAGGTTTTGCGCGGTTAGATAAGCAATGCGCAATCGCAAGCGATTCTGCGGAAACGGACAATGATTTTGTTAGATAGAGCGCCGGGCATATAGACTTTAACATCAGGAAATCGGCCAGCCGAAACGCCTGTCTCATTCCTGTGGGACGGCAAAAACCTCAATCGAGAAATCCAATTGCAGGTCAGTGAAGGTCGTCAATACCTCGAACGGGACTTTGTCGCCTAGGTAACCATCGCCTAAGAACTGAACGATTATCTCTGCGCTCCCTCCAGACGTGCGCACATTGTGCAGGAACGCCTTATGCGGCGCGAGCATCTGAACAAGAGATGCTACTTTGTCCGCAAACCATTGGTCCGCGATTTCATATCGGATTGCGTGCCTCCATCTCGTATCCCGATATTGTCCCGGCAGAGGCGTTTCCTTAGGCGTCTTTCTGGCATGGCCTACATCGTGAGCGAATTGTGGCTCGAGACCCAGCGCGGCAGTGATCTCTGCGACGCTCATTGTCGGATGGACGATAAATAGCTCCACATCGACTCTTCGGAGCACGCGTTCGTCTGACTGAGTTGGATCGGTCACTCGCTCAGCTCGTTAAGCCACTCCACGGCGAGACGCGGTTCGCCCAAGGCATTTTCCCCTTTACGCCCGCGTTTGGAGAGAAATCTCTCATACAATGAAAAACGCTCCGGCATTCCGGCTTTGCGTCGCAGGTCTTCGATAGACGAGCCGATTTCCAGCAGTTCTTCCGCCTCGGAGGAGTGGTCCTCGATCAGATAATTATTCTGACCGAACAAGCCCCATTTTCCTTTAGCGCAGTTGCGCAAAGCAGCGATCAGCTTCGTGCGAAATTCGAGTTCGAGACTTGCGATTTCACCCTCAAGGCGCGCACTACGCGAATTCACCGTGCTAGTCCTTCTGACCGCATATTACCTGATGGCGCTCCTCCTTTGCAGCGGCGAGAGGGGACGCCGGAGGGTGTCGTCATCCGGCGTCCCCTTTACCCCCAAACCCCTGCGCCGCGGTACGGCTTCGTGGCAGAGCTGTGAATTGGGCTAATTCGGCAAGACATAAAGTGTAATGCTCGGCGAAGGCACGGTGTCGGAGAGTTTGCCCTTCGACCAGTTGATGTCGGATACGCGCTGGATCGTGTTGCTCGCGGTGAGGCGCCAGACCTGCGCGGTGCCCGCCTTCTTGAAATGCGCAAGCTGTAAGGCGACCGGCGTCGAGCCGCTCAAATCCTTCGCCACGACCATCACGGTCATGGTCTTGTCCTTGCGCAGCGCCGCGAAGGCCGAAAGATCGTCGGGCGACGGTGCGGTGGTGGAGATGCTGGTGTCGCCGAAACCCGAATTGGCGCCGTCATAGTTGCGATACATCTGCATCGCCTTGTAGGTCGGCGTCGAACTGTCGGGCACGGTCCAGCGCGTCGCCATGTCGCACGGTCCAGCGCGTCGCCATGTCGAGGCCCTCGCGGCCGAAGATGCCGTAGATGTCGGCCTGCGTCGTCGCGCCGTTGATCTTCTTCTCGTCGCCCCAATTGTATTCGGTGATCCCGATGGGCGTGCCCGTGTAGTAATAACTTGAGATCCAGTCCTTCATGCGCGGGATCAACTCGACCTTGTCGTTGATCCAGCTTTCCGACGTGTAGTTCGGATCCCAGAGCTGGCGCGTCGAGCGGTTGCGCAGAAGCTGTGTCGCCTGCGAGTCGTCGTTGCTGTCCTCCGCGCCTTGCGGATAGAAATGCACCGTCACGACGTCGACCGGATGGCCGGCGGTCTTCCACTGGCTGAGCAGCCAGGGGATGTAGTCCATCCCGCCCTGAATCCCGTCATGGTCGGGCCAGCAGCAATAGCCGTGCGCGGCCCGCGTATTGCTGGTCGTAACCGGAATAGAAATAGCCCTCCCAGCCCCATTCCTCGAGTCGCGATCACCTGGGCGTTCGGATCGAGCTTCTTGATCGCGGCGGACTCCGCGATCACCTTGTCGCGATATTCGTCCGCATGCGGACCGATGGGGTGGATGTCGCGATGGGTCGAAAACCAGATGCTCGGCTCGTTGTCCATCAGGTAATACTCGACGCCGCCGGACTTGGACTTGCCCCAGGTTTTCGTGAGGTGCTGCAGCCATTTCTGCTCGAGTCCAGTGCTGTCCTTGATATAGGCATCGTTGGGATCGTTGCCGGTGATAAAGGTGGAACAATCGGGCAGGATGCCGTCGCCCGCGTCGGTGTCGTAAGGATCGACATCGCATTGCGATCCGTATTTGTTGACGGAGAACGCCGGCAGGATCGAGCGGTTGTTGCCGAGCTTCGCCACCCAGCCCGCGAGCGGAATGGGTGATCATCGGCTGTGCGCCCTCAGCCTTGGTGTCGGAGATGAAGCTGTCGGCATAGGCGCCCGCCGTGCCGCCGCCGTCCTGCGGATAGGATTCGTAGTACCAATCCTGCGCCAGGTTGGTCGCGTTCTGCTTCCAGTTATAGGCGGTCATGGAATTGCCGCCCATACGGTTGAGCGGCGTGTTCAACGCGACGAGATCGGCCTTCGACGGCAAACGCAACGCCATAGATGTTCGGATTGATCGCATGGCGGTTCGCCGTTGCGTCGATTGTGACGGTCACGGCGGGGTTGGTTGCGAACGCTCCGGTCGTGGTCGCAAGCAAGAGGGAGAGGGCTGTTCCAAACCGGCTGGCAGACATGGGGCACCGCGTCGCTGAGAGGCGCGGGGATTCTAAAGTGTTTGTGTGACGAACGAAACGTTACTAAGGGACTTTGTAAAGTTCCCGTTACCGTGGCCCAGCGATTTCTAGCCGATATCCCTCGCCATTTCGCGCAGCTTGTATTTCTGGATCTTGCCGGTCGAGGTTTTGGGGATTTCGGCGAAGACGATGTGGCGCGGCGCCTTGTAATGCGCCAGATGCTGCCGGCAATAGGCGATCAGATCGGCATCGGTCACGCCCTCGTGACCGTTTTTCTTTTCGATGAAGGCGCAGGGCGTCTCGCCCCATTTCTCGTCTGGCCGCGCGACGACGGCCGCGAACATTCACCGCGGGATGTTTCATCAGCACATCCTCGACTTCGAGCGACGAGATATTCTCTCCGCCGGAGATGATGATGTCCTTGGAGCGATCCTTAAGCTGGACGTAACCATCCGGATGCATCACGCCGAGATCGCCGGAATGAAACCACCCGCCCCTCGAACGCTTCGCGCGTAGCAGTGGGATTCTTCAAATATCCCTTCATCACGATATTGCCGCGGAACATGACTTCGCCGAGCGTCGTGCCGTCTGCGGGCGTCGGCTCCATCGTCTCCGGGTCCATCACGCTCAGCGCATCGAGCGCGTGATAGCGCACGCCTTGCCGCGCTTTCTTGGCCGCGCGCGCGTCGGGCTCCAGATGTCTGCCAGCTTTCCTTCCATTCGTTGACGACGGAGGGGCCGTAGGTCTCGGTCAGGCCATAGACATGCGTGACGTTGAAGCCTGCTTCCGCCATCTCAGCGAGCATGGCTTCGGGCGGCGGCGCGGCCGCGGTGATGAATTGCACCACATGCGGCAGGGCGCGGCGCTCATGTTCCGGCGCGTTCAGCAAAGTCGACATCACGATCGGCGCACCGCACAGATGCGTGACGCCGTGATCGGCAAGCGCGTCGTACATCGCCTTCGCGCGCACCCAGCGCAGGCACACATGCGTGCCCCGCCACGACCGACAGCGACCACGGAAAACACCAGCCGTTGCAGTGAAACATCGGCACGGTCCACAGATAGACCGGATGCATCGGCATCTTCGACGCGATGATGTTGCCGTATCCCATCAACGTCGCTCCGCGATGATGGGACACCACGCCTTTCGGATTGCCGGTGGTGCCCGACGTATAGTTTGAGCGCAATCGCGTCCCATTCATCCTTGGGAACGGACCACGCGAACTCCGGATCGCCATCGGCGATGAACTGTTCGTATTCGATGCTGCCCAACATCTCGCCGTCTTGCGGGAATTCGCGGTCGTCATAGTCGATGACCAGCGGCTTCACCTTCGCGAGCGCCAGGGCCTGTTTTGATCACAGGCGCGAACTCGCGGTCGGTGATCAACACCTTCGCCTCGCCATGATCCAGCATGAACGCGAGCAACGCGGCATCGAGCCGTGTGTTCAATGTGTTCAGCACGCCGCCGGTCATCGGCACGCCATAGTGCAGCTCGATCATGCCCGGCGTGTTGGGTCATCATCGCCGCGACCGTGTCACCACGCTTGATGCCGTGACGGGCCAGCGCCGATGCCAGCTTGCGCGTGCGCGCATAGAAATCGGCATAGGTCCAGCCGCGCGTGCCATGAACGATCGCCACGCGCTCCGGGAACACCTTGGCTGCGCGCTCCAGAAAGGTGAGCGGCGTTTAGCGGCTGGTAGTTCGCAGGGTTTGCGATCAAGATCAACATCATACGGATTGCGCGACAGCGACGGCGTGGTGGGACGGACCACGCGCGGCGCGGGATGGGCCGCACCCCGGCGTACGGCCTTGCGCGCGCGCGATGCCGACTGGCGCAGACTCGTGCGCACGATCGGCTTTGGCGCACGTTTTGCTGTACGGGCTTTCTTTTTGGGCGCGGCTTTTGTGGGCCTTTTTGCCGCCTTTGCCTTGGTCTTTTTCTTTTGGCGTCTTTTTGGGCGCCTTGCGTTTGGCCATTTCCGTCCCCAGTTAACATTTTAAGGCTAGTGAAAACCGGCATCATGCGGCAAGCGCGTGGACGTAGAACTCCCGTGTGATAGAAGCGCGCCCGCCGAAGGGACAAAACCAAAGCATGTCGAGTGCCGCAGCCACCTCGCGCCCCGGTCATTGTGCGCAGGATGTACGACTGGACCCTGCGCAACGCCGAAGGTCCGCGCGCCTGGGCGCTGATGGCCGCGATCGCGTTTGCGGAGAGTTCCTTCTTTCCGTTCCCGCCGGACATCCTGCTCGCGCCGATGCTGCTCGCCGACCGCAAGCGCGCGCTGTTGCTCGGCGCGTGGTGTGCATTCTGGTCGGTGCTGGGCGGCATGCTCGGCTATGCCATCGGAAGTCTTCTGCAGCCGGCGGCGTGGTGGCTGATCGACTTCTATCACATGCATGCCGATGCCGTGCGCTTCATCGCCGGTTTCAAGCGCAATCTCTGGATCGTCGCGCTGCAAGGCTTGACGCCGGTGCCCTACAAGATCGTGACCATCTCCGCAGGCATCGCGGGCGTGAATTTCTGGATGTTCATGCTGTTCTCCGCGCTGACCCGCAGCGTACGCTTCGTCGGCGAGGCGACCCCTGTTCTATTTCTTCGGCGACACCGCGAAGTATTATCTGGAGAAATACATGACGCCGGTCCTGATCGCGTTCTTCACGCTGATCGTGCTCGGCTTCGTCGCGTTTGCACTATATTTTTTAACAATATGTGCTACGGTCCTGCAATGCGCGAACTCGTTTTTCGAAATCACCCAGGAAGCCGACGGCGGATTCGTCGCGGAAGCCCTCGGCGAGAGTATCTTCACCGAAGCCGATAGCTGGGAGGCGCTTCGCACCAATGTGCGTGAGGCGGTACAGGCATACTACTTCGACCGCGCTGCGCCGGATCGGGTACGTCTCCATCTCGTGCGAGACGAAGTTCTGGCATGAAGCTTCCGCGGGACGTCTCGGGCCGCGACCTTGCCCGAGCGCTCATTCGTGAATGGGGCTACCGTCAAGTCAACCAAACCGGTAGCCACATTATTTTACAGACAGAGGATCCGACGCATCATCGTCTTTCCGGTTCCCGATCACCCTTCGCTGCGCATAGGAACGCTGAACGCCATTTTGCGGGCGGTCGCGGAAGCAAAACAGGTTCGGCGTGAAGACATCGTTTCTTCTCTCTAAGACCATTCAAAACTGACTACGCCGCGCGCAGATTCTGTGCCGTGTTCAGCGCGCCTTCCATCGATTTCTGGCGTTGATCCGGGCCGATCATCAGACCTTCCGCGAGCACGAATTCGAGATTCTTCACGCCGATGAATCCGAAGACGCCGCGCGCAAATAGGTTTCGACATGCTCCCAGCGGCGCTGCGGGGCGCACCGGGGCCATACAGGCCTCCACGGAGAGCGCCACGACGACGCGCTTGCCGCCTGCGAGCCCTTCCGGTCCATTCGGTCCATAGCGAAATGTTTTTCCAGCGACGAGGATTCTGTCGATCCAGGCTTTGAGCTGGCTTGAGATCGTGAAGTTGTACATCGGCGCGCCGATGACGACGATGTCCGCCGCCAGGAATTCCTCCAAAGCGGCGAGGCTCCGCGCCACGTCCTTTTGCACGGCCGGCGCTTCGGGCGTGGCGCCTTGTGCGGCGGCGAGATGTTCGGCGGATAGATGGGACAAGGGTTCGCGGGCCAGATCGCGATAGACGACCGTGGCGCTCTCCGAGGCTTTCTTCAGCCGGGCGACGATGGCGGACGAGACCTCGCGGCTGGCGGAATTGGCGCCCAGGATGCTGCTGTCGATATGCAGAATGTTCATGTGGAAACTCCGGTATATAATTGTTACTTGGACTATATGGGTTACTGCTGCTAACCCTTGCAAGAAGGCACAAAATTGATACCGGAGCACACAGAAGTGACCGTATTGCCCGACCACAAAAGCGAGGATTGCCGCGCGGTCAGTTCGGTGCTGGCCCGCGTGGGGGAGAAATGGAGCGTACTGATCATTTCGCTTCTGGGCTCCGGGCCCAAACGCTTCAACGAGATCAAGCGGATGATCGGCGGCATCTCGCAACGCATGCTGACGCTCACGCTGCGCGGTCTTGAACGCGACGGGCTCGTCAAGCGCACCGTGTTTCCGACAATCCCGCCGCGCGTGGAATATGAGCTGACCGATCTGGGGCGTTCGCTGTGGGTGCCCGTCGAAGCGCTCGGTGCTTGGGCGCGCAGTCATCTGAAAGAGATTCATGCCTCGCGCGAGAAGTTCGACCGCAGAGCGGCGCGTTGAACTTCGGGCGGCCGGACTGCGTTGCTTCGGGAACGTTCACCTTCGCGCGTCCACCGTCGAGCGTCGGCACTTCGATGTTGCCGCCGAGCGTCGCCTGCACGAAGGAGATCGGCGCACGGCAATAAAGGTCGTGTCCGTCGCGCTGGAATATCGCGTGCGGCGCGACGGAGATGAAGATGTAGAGATCGCCAGCCGGTCCGCCGTTCAAACCCGCCTGTCCTTCGCCGGAGAGACGGATGCGCGTCCCTTCTTCGACACCGGGCGGCACGTCCACCGAGAGCGTGCGCTCTTTCTGCACATGGCCCGCGCCTTTGCACTGCTTGCAAGGATTGCGGATGATCTTTCCGATGCCGCGGCACTGCGGACAGGTGCGCTCGATGGTGAAGAAGCCGTTCTGTGCGCGCACCTTGCCGATGCCGGAGCAGGTCGGACATTGCTCGGCTTTCGAGCCTGCTTCCGCACCGGTGCCGCCACAGCCTTCACACGCGACGGCGCTCGGCACTTTGATCTGTGCGGCACGGCCCTTGAAGGATTCTTCGAGCGTGATTTCTAGATTGTAGCGGAGGTCTCCGCCACGGTTCTGGCGGCGGCCCTGCTTCCCACGTCCGCCCAAATCACCGAACAGGTCGTCAAAGATGTCGGTAAAGCTGGAAGCGAAATCGAACGGATTGCCGCCGCCGCGGGCGCCGTGACCCTGCTCGAATGCAGCGTGACCAAAGCGGTCGTAAGCCGCGCGCTTTTGATCGTCCTTCAGGACGTCATAAGCTTCGTTGATTTCCTTGAATTTGATTTCGGCGGTGTGGTCGCCGGGATTCTTGTCGGGGTGAAACTCCATCGCGAGCTTGCGATAGGACGCCTTGAGCTCAGTGACCGGCGCACCCTTTTTGCAGTTCAGAACGTCGTAATAGTCGCGCTTGCTCATCGCCTGCCCCCGCCATCCTTCGAGGCTCGCTGCGCTCGCACCTCAGGATGACGAATGTAAAAAGACGCGCCCCCCTGAGGTGCGGCCGTTAGGCGCCTCGAAGGGCGACGCGCCACAGCGGCTTACGCCGCGCCCTTCTTGTTCTCGTCGACTTCCGAGAACTCGGCGTCCACGACGTTGTCGTCTTTCGGCGCCGCACCGGCACCGCCTTCGGGGGATGCACCTTCGCCGGCCGACTGCTGCGCCTTATACATGGCTTCGCCGAGCTTCATTGAGGCCTGCGCCAGGGTCTGAGTCTTGGCCTGGATGTCGTCGGCGTCGTCGCCCTTGAGAGCTTCTTTCAGGCCCGCAATCGCGTTCTCGATGGCGGTGCGCTCAGTGGCATCGACCTTGTCGCCGTGCTCGGACAGCGCCTTCTCGGTCGAATGGACCAGCGCATCGCCCTGATTCTTCGCTTCCGCAGCCGCGCGGCGCTTCTTGTCGTCCGCGGCATGGGCTTCGGCTTCCTGCACCATCTTCTTGATGTCGGCATCCGACAGACCGCCAGACGCCTGGATGCGAATCTGCTGTTCCTTGTTGGTCGCCTTGTCCTTCGCCGTGACGTTCACGATGCCGTTGGCGTCGATGTCGAAGGTGACTTCCACCTGCGGCACGCCGCGTGGCGCCGGTGGCAGGCCCATCAGGTCGAACTGGCCCAGGATCTTGTTATCCGCCGCCATTTCACGCTCGCCTTGGAAGACGCGGATGGTCACGGCGGTCTGATTGTCCTCAGCCGTCGAGAAAATCTGCGACTTCTTGGTCGGGATCGTGGTGTTGCGGTCGATCAGGCGCGTGAACACGCCGCCCAGCGTCTCGATGCCCAGCGACAGCGGCGTCACATCGAGAAGGAGCACGTCCTTCACTTCGCCTTTCAGCACGCCGCCCTGGATCGCGGCGCCAATGGCGACCACTTCATCCGGGTTGACGCCCTTGTGCGGCTCCTTGCCGAACAGCTGCTTCACCGCTTCTTGAACCTTGGGCATGCGGGTCATGCCGCCAACGAGAATGACTTCGTCGATCTGGTTCGCGGAAACGCCTGCGTCTTTCAACGCCTGCTTCACGGGCGCGACCGTCTTCTGGATCAGATCGTCGACCAGCGCTTCGAGTTTTGCGCGCGTGATCTTGATGGTCAGATGCTTCGGACCCGAGGCATCGGCGGTGATGAAGGGCAGATTCACTTCCGTCTGCATCGCGGACGAAAGCTCGATCTTCGCCTTTTCGGCGGCATCCTTCAGACGTTGCAGCGCGAGCTTGTCGGCGCGCAGGTCGATGCCGTTCTCTTTCTTGAATTCATCGGCGAGGTAATTGACGAGGCGCAGGTCGAAGTCCTCGCCGCCCAGGAATGTATCGCCATTGGTCGACTTCACTTCGAAGACGCCGTCGCCGATCTCCAGTACCGACACGTCGAACGTACCGCCGCCAAGGTCATAGACCGCGATGGTCTGACCGGCGCCCTTCTTGTCCATACCGTAAGCCAACGCAGCCGCGGTCGGCTCGTTGATGATGCGCAGGACTTCGAGGCCCGCGATCTTGCCGGCGTCCTTGGTCGCCTGACGCTGGGCGTCGTTGAAGTATGCGGGCACGGTGATGACCGCCTGCGTGACCTTCTCGCCGAGATGGGCCTCGGCGGTCTCTTTCATCTTCTGAAGGATGAAGGCCGAAACTTCCGACGGCGCGTATTTCTTGCTGTCGCGGCCGGCGACCCAGGCATCGCCATTGTCCGCCTTCAGGATCTTGTACGGGACCATGCCGATGTCCTTCTGGGTCATCGGATCGTCGAACCGGCGCCCGATCAGGCGCTTGATCGCAAAAAATGTGAATTCCGGTTGGTGACGCCCTGCCGCTTGGCGGGCTGGCCAATCAGGCGCTCTCCGTCCTGGGAGAACGCAACGATGGAGGGCGTGGTGCGCGCGCCTTCCGCGTTTTCGATGACTTTGGGGGCAGAGCCCTCCATGACCGCGACGCACGAATTGGTCGTGCCGAGGTCGATACCGATAACTTTTGCCATTCTAAAGTTCCTCTCTCAAGCGATGGTGTCCTGGCCCTCAAGAGGCGCCTTCCGGTCCATCCCACTGATTCAATTGGCAAAACCGGCGTGAGCTGTTCACCCCGCCGGCCTCAAGGGGTATATAGGGAGGCGGGGGCAGAGGTGCAAGACCGGCCTGTCGCTGTGTGTCATCCCTTTATGCCACCGGACTGTTGGATCGGGCTTTTGGGGCTTTACTCGAAAACCGCAATTCAAATACCGCGCTATGCAAGCAAGTTATTGATTTATAAAAGAAAAAGTCTTTCTAGCGAGCACCCCAAATATCTCGGCCTATTCGAACCTCGATTTTTTCAGGGGGTACTCCCCTCCGTATCCAACACCCAACAATGGAAACACGATTTCCAAACCATTGAGATGGGCTTGAGAGAAGAAGGTTCAAGTCACCACGCGGGCGCCTAATTCAGCCGCACGATTTCCCAGTTCAGGGCTGCCGCGAAAGACACCCAGGCGAGATAGGGCGCCATCAGCCATCCGGCCACCCGGTCTGCCGGTAAAAGGCGATTGCCGCGGCCAGAATCGCGAGCCAGAGCGCCGCGATGTCGATCAGCGCCGCATCAATCAGATGCTCCGCGAAGAAGATCAGCGACCAGGCGAAATTGAAGGTGAGCTGGAGAAAGTAGAGCATCAGCGCCACCGACATCACGCCCACGACACGCCAGGCGCGCCACGCCGCGACCGCCATCATCACATAGAGCGCGGTCCAGACCGGCGCGAACACGAAGTTCGGAGGGTTAAACCCCGGCTTGGCCAGCGCCGAATACCAGCCCGCGATATTGGGCTCGGTGAACACACTCGCGGTTGCGCCGACGAGAAGCGTTCCGATCAGGAACGCGTAAAGAATACGCCGGTCGAACTTGGCTTTGCTCTCCTCGCTCACGCGTGCGCGGCGTGGTCGGCTAGGATGTCCGCGATGCAGGCCGAGACTTTCTTGGCCGTCGGGATGTCGAGGAATTCGTTCGGGCCATGCGCGTTGGAATGCGGCCCCAGAACGCCGGTCACCACGAATTGCGTCTTGGGATAGCGCTTGCCGAGCATCGCCATGAACGGGATCGATCCGCCTTCGCCCATGAACGCGACGGCGCGCCGAAATGCGCGTTCGACGCGTGTTTCAGCGAGTCTGCAAGCCATGGCGCGAGCGCGGGCGCAATTCCATCCGCCCTGTCCGTCCTCGGCATGGAATTCGACTTCGGCGCCATAGGGTGCGTCGTCTTCGAGCGCCTGCTTGATCGTCTTCGTCGCTTTGTCGGCGTCGCATGTCGGCGGCAGGCGGAAGGAAAGCTTTGTCGTCGTGTAGGGCAGCAGCACGTTGCCCGCATTCTCCGGCATCGGATAACCGTCCATGCCCGTCACGGCGAGCGCCGGACGCCAGGTGCGATTGAGGACGAGCTCTGCCAGATCGTCGTTGACCGGTTTGGTGTGGCCTGAGAACGGAAGCTTGGAATAGACCGCATCGCCCAGAATATTGGCCGCCTGCTTGGCTTCTTCGATGCGGCCCGGCGGCACCTGCACGAACAATTCGTCGAGCTTGATGTTGCCGGTCTTTTCGTCCTCGACGCGCGACAGCAATTGGCGCGAGATGCGGAACGACGAGGGCACGATGCCGCTGGCGTCGCCGGAATGCACGCCTTCGGTCAGCACGCGCACGGTCAGATTGCCCATCGCGATGCCGCGCAGCGAGGTCGTGAGCCAGAGCTGGTCGTAATTGCCGCAACCGGAATCGAGACACACGACCAGCGAGGGTGTGCCGATACGGTCGCTCAGATGCTCGATATAGAAGGGCAGGTCATAGCTTCCGGATTCTTCGCACGCCTCGATGGTAATGACGCAGCGCGCGTGTTTGCCGCCCTGTTCGCGCAACGCGAGGATCGCGGACAGCGACGCGAACATCGCATAGCCATCGTCGGCGCCACCGCGGCCATAGAGGCGATTGTCCTTCATCACCGGCTCCCACGGCCCCGTGCCCACGGCCCAGCCCTTCATTTCCGGCTGCTTGTCGAGATGGCCGTAGAGCAGGACGGTGTCGTCCTTGTCGCCGGGAATCTCCATGAAGATCAGCGGCGTGCGATCTTTCAGCCGCACGACTTCGATGGTGCTGCCGGGAATGGATTTCAGCTTCTCCTTCGCCCAGCCCTCGAACAGCGTGACGACCTTGTCCATATGCCATGCGCGACCCAATCCGGATCGAAGGCCGGGGATTTGTTCGGGATGCGGATGTAGTCGGTCAGTGTGGGGACGATGTCATTGTCCCAGATCGTGTTCATGAAAGAGGTAAGCTTGGCGGTATCCATGGCGTGTTCCTGAAAAGGCTGGCTGATAGTTTAGCGCAGCTATAACGCCGCAACCAACGCGGCGTTATAGATTTCGCTCATCTTGGCGCCGAGCGGCGCGATCTGCACCGATTTCTCAAGCCCGATCAGCAACGGTCCTATCGTGGACACACCGCCGATCTGTGAGAGCAGTTTGGTCGAGATCGATGCGGAATGAATTGCCGGCATGATCAGCACGTTCGCCGGTTCGGTCAGGCGGCAGAACGGATAGATCGCCATCTTCTCGCGGTCGAGCGCGACATCGGCCGCGATCTCGCCGTCATATTCGAAATCGACGCCGCGCTTGTCGAGAATATGAACGGCTTCGACGATGCGCTCGCTGCGTTCGCTGCGCGGAAATCCGAAGGTCGATGAAGCCAGCAATGCCACGCGCGGCGTCATGCCGAAGCGCCGCGCAACGGCGGCGGTCTGTACCGCCGTGTCGGCGAGGACGTCCGATGTCGGCATTTCGTGGACGCTGGTATCGGCGACGAGCACCAGCCCGCCGCGCGTGAACACCATCATCACGCCGAGGGGCCGCTGTCCCCTCGGCGAATCCAGCACGAGCCGCACATCGTTGAGCGCAACTTGATAAGAACGCGTGACGCCCGTGACCATCGCATCGGCATCACCGGCCGCCAGCATCGATGCCGCAAAGATGTTGCGGTCGTTCGCGACGAGGCGGACGCAATCGCGATAGAGCATTCCGTTGCGCTGCGTGCGCTTGTAGAGCGCGTCGATGTAGGCCGATTCTGCGCGGGCCGAGGCGGGCACGCGGATTTCCAGAGAACTTTCTTCGAGCCCGACATTGCGGATACGCGTCTTGATGATCTCTTCGCGGCCCACGAGATAGGCTTTGCCGAGACCGGAGTTCTGGAACGCCGCCGCGGCGCGGATGACGGATTCCTCTTCGCCTTCCGCGAACACGATGCGCTTGGGATTGGCGCGTACCGATGCCGTGAGCTTCGTGAACACCGCCGCAGAAGGGTCGAGCCGCGCCGACAATTCATGCCGGTAGACATCGAGGTCGATGGTGCGCCGCGCCACGCCGGACTTCATTGCGGCTTCGGCGACGGCCGCCGATACGCGGCTAATCAGGCGCGGATCGAACGGCACCGGGATGATATAGTCGGAGCCGTATGCCGGGCGCGCGCCGAGATAGGCTGCGGCCACTTCATCGGGCACGTCCTCGCGGGCCAGCGCGGCGAGCGCCTCGGCGGCGGCAATTTTCATCGCCTCATTGATCGTTTTCGCGCGCACGTCCAGCGCGCCGCGGAAGATATAAGGAAAGCCCAACACGTTGTTGACCTGGTTGGGATAGTCGCTGCGCCCGGTGGCCACGATGGCGTCGTGACGCACCGCCTTCACATCCTCCGGCGTGATCTCAGGATCGGGATTGGCCATGGCAAAGATGATCGGCGCTTTCTTCATGGTCATGACCATGTCCTGCGTCACAGCATCCTTGACGGACAATCCCAGGAACACGTCCGCACCCTTCAGCGCATCCTCCAATGTGCGTGCGTCCGTTTCGATGGCGTGTGCCGACTTCCACTGATTCATGCCGTTTGTGCGGCCGCGATAGATCACGCCTTTGGTATCGCACAGGATCGCGTTCTCGTTCGGCAGGCCCATGGACTTCAGGAGTTCGAGGCAAGCGATACCCGCAGCGCCCGCACCGTTCACCACCACCTTGATATCGCCGATTTTACGGCCGGTCAGATGCAGCGCATTGATGATGCCGGCGGCGGAGATGATGGCGGTGCCGTGCTGGTCGTCATGGAAGACGGGAATGTCCATCAACTCGCGCAGCCGCTCTTCGATGACGAAACAGTCCGGTGCTTTGATGTCTTCCAGATTGATGCCGCCGAAGGTGGGGCCGAGATAGCGCACGGCCGCGACAAACGCGTCCACGTCGCTGGTGCCGACCTCCAGATCGATGGAATCGACATCGGCGAAGCGCTTGAACAGCACCGCCTTGCCCTCCATCACCGGCTTCGACGCCAGCGCGCCCAGATCGCCCAGCCCCAGGATCGCCGTGCCGTTGGAGATCACGGCGACAAGATTGCCCTTCGCTGTGTAGTCGTAAGCCGCATCCGGGTTTTCCGCGATCGCCCGCACCGGCACGGCGACGCCCGGCGAATAGGCGAGCGACAGATCGCGCTGCGTCGCCATCGGCTTGGTGGGCGTGATCTCAAGCTTGCCGGGCTTTGTTCCGGCATGAAAGGCGAGGGCTTCCTGATCCGTGAAAGACGGGCGTTTGATCGACATGCGGCATCCATTTCCTGTGATCCACAGAATATCCGCTTTTGCGACATGGGAGACAACGCGCTTCTGCTAGGATCAATCCATGAACGAGCATGTCGCCCCGCCGGAAGCCGATACCACGCCCATGATGGCGCAATATCTGGCGATCAAATCGGCTCATGCGGATTATTTGTTGTTCTACCGCATGGGGGATTTCTACGAGCTGTTTTTTGACGATGCCGTGAAGGCGGCGGAGGCTCTGGACATCGCGCTGACCAAGCGTGGAAAGCATCAGGGCGACGATATCCCCATGTGCGGCGTGCCGGTGCATGCGTCCGATGCGTATCTGGAGAAGTTGATCCGCAAGGGTTTTCGCGTTGCGGTGTGCGAACAGATCGAAGACCCGGCTGAGGCAAAAAAGCGCGGCTCCAAATCTGTTGTGAAGCGCGAGGTCATCCGCCTCGTCACACCGGGCACGCTGACCGAGGATTCTCTCCTGGAGGCGCGAGCATCGAACATGCTCGCCGCGCTTGGCCGGGCTGGTGGCGCGCTGGCGCTCGCTGCCGCCGATATGTCGACGGGCACATTCTCTGTATGTGCCGTGGAGGTGAAGGAATTGGGTGCAGAGCTTGCGCGCCTCGCTCCACGCGAGCTGCTGGTCCCGGATGCGCTGCTGGCAGATGAGGCCGTATCGCCGGTGTTGAAGGCTTTCGGTCCCGCGCTGACGCCAATGCCATCTTTGAAGTTCGACTCCCACGCGGGCGAGCGTGCCTTGAAAGCGCGTTATGGCGTGACGTCGCTGGACGGGTTCGGACAATTCTCCCGTGCGGAATTGTCCGCTGCTGGTGCGCTGATTGCTTATCTGGAATTGACGCAGAAGGGAAAGTTGCCGGCGTTGTCGCTGCCGTCGCGCGTCGCGCCGAGATCGTTCATGAGTATCGATGCCGCGACGCGGCGCAATCTCGAACTGACCGAGACCTTGGGCGGCGAGCGGCGCGGAAGCCTTCTCTCCGTGATCGATTGGACGGTGACCGCAGCCGGTGCGCGCGAACTGGCCTCTCGTCTGGCGGCGCCGCTGACGGATACCGCCGCGCTCGCGAAACGGCACGATGCCGTCGGCTTTTTTGCCAATGATAGCGAACTCCGCCGCCGTATCCGTGAAAATCTGAAGCGCGCACCGGATATCGCGCGGGGCTTTGGCGCGTCTCTCCGTTGGCCGCGGCGGCCCGCGCGATCTCGCAGCACTGCGTGACGGGATCGAATGCGCGCGCGCTCTGCGCGATGGATTGAAGCTCGACGGCATGACCCCCGCGCCGGGCGAGGTGCGCGATGCATGCGTTGTCCTCACCGACAATATCGCGGCTGTTTCACAGCTTTCCGACAAGTTGGGATTTTTGCTGACCGCGGAGCCCGGCTTCTTCGCGCGCGACGGCGGGTTCATTGTCGCCGGTGCTTACAAGCCGCTGGACGACGCCGGCAACTCCGTGACGAGAGCCGCCGCGTGATCGCGAGTTTGGAGGCGCGCTATCGCGATCAAAGCGGCGCGCCGCTGAAGATCAAGCACAACGGCGTGCTGGGTTATTTCATCGAAGTGACGCCGCAGCATACGGACAAGCTGATGCAAGGTGTGGCGCGCGATCTGTTTCGTCATCGCCAGACCATGGCGGGTGCGGTGCGTTTTTCGACCGATGAGCTTGCGACACTCGCCAGCCGAATCTCCGAAGCGGGCGAACGCGCTCTGGCGCTGGAACTGGCGCTGTTCGAGGAGATGGCGACGGACGCGGTGGCGAACGCCGTAACGCTCAGCGCTATCGCCCAATCGCTTGCGGTGCTTGATGTCGCGAGTGCGCTTGGCGAACTCGCCATCGCGCGCCGCCTTACGCGGCCGCGTATCGATGAAAGTCTTGCGTTTCGCGATCCGGCGCGGCCGTCATCCGGTGGTCGAGCCGGCACTGCAACAAAGTCACGCCGGCGCGTTCGTGCCCAATGATTGCGATCTGTCGCCAGATGGCGTGGGACGCCTGTGGCTCGTCACTGGCCCGAACATGGCCGGTAAATCGACCTTCCTGCGCCAGAATGCGCTGATCGCGATCCTCGCGCAGGCGGGCTCTTTCGTGCCGGCTGACGAGGCGCATATCGGCATCGTCGACCGGCTGTTCAGCCGCGTCGGCGCGGGCGATGATCTGGCGGCGGGCCGTTCGACCTTCATGGTCGAGATGGTGGAGACGGCAGCAATCCTCAACCAGGCAACCGAACGAAGCCTCGTCATTCTGGATGAGATCGGGCGCGGCACCGCAACCTTCGACGGCCTCGCCATCGCCTGGGCTGCGGTCGAGCATCTGCATGAGAAAAACAAAAGCCGCGCGCTGTTCGCGACGCACTACCATGAGATGACGGCTTTGGCCGAACGTCTCGCCTCGCTCGCCTGCGTGACGATGCGCGTCCGCGAATGGAACGACACCATCGTGTTTCTGCATGAAGTCGCTGCCGGCACTGCGGACCGCTCCTACGGCATCCACGTCGCCAAGCTCGCGGGTCTGCCAGCGGCAGTCGTGTCGCGTGCGCAGGAAGTGCTCGCTGCGCTGGAAGAAGGCCGCGAAGGCCATAAGCCGCTCGCCCGTATCGACGATCTGCCGCTGTTTGCCGCGACACAGCCGTCGCAATCCGCCGCGAAATCGAGCGTTGTGGAAGAGGCGCTGCGCGAGATTTCGCCGGACGGGCTTACGCCGCGCGAGGCACTGGAAGTTCTCTATCAGTTGAAGGCAAAATTGCCCTAGATGAGCACCGCGGGCCACCAACGCAAATTCCTTGTCGTCGTCGACAAGACGCCGGAAAGCAAAGTCGCGATCCGCTTTGCCACGCGCCGCGCGCAACACACCGGCGGCCACATCACACTTCTTTGTGTCGCCGAGCCGGGGGACATCCAGCAATGGAAGGGCGTGGAAGATATTATGCGCGAGGAGGCGCATCAGGCGGCCGAGGCGCTACTTCATACTGCCGCGAAGGCCGTGAACGAACTTTCCGGGATCGTGCCGGAACTGATTATCGAACACGGGCGACCGTCGGATTGCCTGCTCGCGCTCATCAAGCGCGATCCGGATATCTCCATTCTCGTGTTGGCCGCGAGCACGGGCAAGGAAGGCCCCGGTCCGCTCGTGTCCTTGGTTGCGGGCACGAAAGCGCAGACCATTCCCGTCACCATCGTCCCCGGCGGATTGGGCGATGAGGCGATCGACGCGCTGGCTTAGGTGAATTTCTCCGGCCGCTGCCGCAGCCATTGCGACAGCACCCACTTCTCTCCGTTTGTGGTCGGCGTGCCGGCGTGAAGCGTGAGCGGATCCGGCTTGCCATCCTGCGTCGTGTTCCAGAACAAAAGCGCGTCGCCCTTGCGACCCTTATGACGAATTCCCGCGCGCGGAAACTCGGTCTCGCCGCCTTCGTAGTCATCATTCAGATAGATCAGGAATGTGGCGATGCGCTGGCCGCGCTCAGCAACATTGTGGGCGAAGCTCGGAATCTCCGTGTTCATGTAGTCGAAATGCAATTTGAATTCCTGACCGGGTGTGTAGTGCAGGACGCTGGCCGGCTCCAGGCTCCACAACGGCATGCCCGCGCTGGCCACGATGCGCTCGCGCACCAGCATCAGGATCATGTCGGATTCGAGGATGTTGAACATCATCGAGCCGTTGGTGCGTTTTTCGTCGGGCCGCGTCAGCCCGTTGCGTGGATCGTAGACCTCGGCGCGCGCGATGCGCGGACGCGCGCGTTCGACGATCCAGTCGCAAACATCGTGCGAGATGCAGTTCTCGAACACGCTCATGCGTGGCTCGGCGGAGATCTCGCGTCCCGGCTTCGCAGCGATCCAGATGTCCGGATCGATAGCTTTGCGAAGCGCCTTCCAATCGTTCTCTGCGCCGTTCGGCGCGCCAGCCAGATATGCGAGTTCGGCCCGCGCCAGCGGCCAACCGCGCTCCGCCGCTTCCAGAACGTAGTCGAGCGCATCCTGCCTGCGCGTGGAAACGACCTGATCCTGTGCTGCGATCATGGCACAGGCATGTGCCGCCTCCGCATCGCCCCGCGCGTTCGCATCTCTCAGGATTTCAAGCCCGGCCGCATCTGCACCGGATCGCGGGTCAGGAGATTGATGCCGAGCGAACGAATGGCTTCGACGTTTCGGTCTTTCCGGCATGGGTAAACCAGCGGCGCGCAAGAAAGGTGTTGTTCGCGGATTCATAGAAGCGGGCAAGCGCGATCTGGGCGTTCACATCGCCTTTCTGCGCTGCAACGGTAAGTTCCACCTCGCCCATCAGTTTTGTTCCGGTCTCGCAAATTCATATGCCCGCCGGGGCTTGCGCCCGCCGCAGGCGGGATATGATAGTGCGGCCCGGTTTCCGGGACAAAGCCCGGTGCGGAACCCGGAAATCGAGAGCAGTAAGGCCGGGTGCCCGCCAGAAGGCCGGAGTGGAAAAATGATCTGGAAGATCCTCATCGTCCTGTCCTTGCTGGTGGTCGCAGGCACGCTTGTCGCCGGGATTACGGTCATGGCCAATCGGCGGCAAGACCGATGCGAAGTGGTCCAATGTGCTGATGCGCTACCGCATTTTGGCGCAGGCTGTGGCCGTCGGTGTTCTTATGCTCGCGCTTTACGCTTCCAGCCAGCACTGAGGACTGTTTGAGCCCCACGCGCCCTCTCAGAAAAAACTCATCGGATCGATGTCGACGGTCAGGCGCACGGCATTCGGAACTTTCGCTTCGCGCAGCCAAGCCCGCAGGTATCCCTGCACATCCACGCCACGATCGGCCTGCACCAGAAGGCGCTCGCGCGTCTGTCCGCGCAGGAGCGCATAGAACGCCGGCGTCGGGCCCCACACCTTCACGCCACGCGCGGATGGTGCGGCTTTGGAAAGGATGCGGCCGCTCTCGCGCACCGCATCGCTATCGGCACCGGACAGGATGATCGCGGCAAGGCGTCCATAGGGCGGCGATTTCGCGCGCTCGCGAAAGCCGCGCTCCTGTTCGTAGAATGCGTCGCGGTCGCCGCGCGCCAACGCCTGCAGCACGTCGTCTTTCGGATTGCGCGTCTGGATCAGCACGAGACCGGGTTTGTCGGCGCGGCCAGCACGGCCGGACACCTGATGCAGAAGCTGGAAGGTGCGTTCGCGCGCGCGTACATCGCCGTCCGATCCGCCGAGATCAGCATCGACAACACCCACGAGTGTCAGTTGTGGGAAATGATGGCCCTTGGCCACAATCTGCGTGCCAATCAGAACGTCGATCTCGCGCTTGATCATGGCACGGATCGCGGCTTGCGTTTCCTGCGGCCCATGCAGCGTATCGCTCGACGCGATCGCCATGCGCGCCGCGGGGAATACACTCGCGAATTCCTCCGCCACGCGCTCCACACCGGGGCCGCAGGCGATGAAGGTTCCGGCGTTGTGGCACTCAGAACATTCCGGCGGCGTCGCGGTGTCATACCCGCAGAGATGACAGACAAGACGCCTGCGATAGCGGTGCTCCACCAGCCACGCCGCACAATGCGGACACGTCATCTTGTGACCGCAGGCTTCGCAAAGGGTCAGCGGCGCATAACCCCGGCGATTGAGGAACAGCATCGCCTGTTCGCCCGCGGCGAGCGTGGCGGCGAGCGCTTCGCGCAATGGCGGCGACAAAAAAGGTGCCCGCATCGCCGCGATCCTGCGTGAGATCGATCAGGCGCACTTCCGGCAGGACTGCCGCGCCATGACGGCGTGGCAAAGTCAGATGCGCATAGCGGTTCGCGGTTGCGTTCACATAGCTTTCGAGCGACGGCGTCGCGCTCGCCAACACCACGGGACACTTCGCGATTCGCGCGCGCACCACCGCCATGTCGCGGGCGTGATAGATCGCGCCCTCTTCCTGCTTGTAGGCTTGCTCGTGTTCTTCATCGACGATGATGAGGCCGAGATTCTGAAACGGCAGAAATAAAGACGATCGTGCGCCCACGATCACGCGCGCCTCGCCATTCATCGCCGCGCGATAGACGTGTCGGCGCTCTTTCTGCGGCAAATCGGAATGCCATTCCGCAGGGCGGCAGCCGAACCGCTCGGCAAAGCGGTCAAGGAACTGAATTGTCAGCGCGATCTCCGGCAACAGGATCAGCACCTGCTTGTCCGCACGCAACGTCTCGGCAACGGCTTCGAAATAGGTCTCGGTTTTTCCGGAGCCGGTAACGCCATCAAGCAGGCTGACCGAAAAACGCTTCGCTGCCACCGCCGCTTTCATGCTGCGCGCGGCAGCTTCCTGTTCGAGACTCAACGTCACCTGCGCAAATCCCGGATCGGGACAGTTGAACGGCGTGAATTCGGGAAGCTCGACTACGACCAGCGTGTCAGCCTCGATCAGTCCGCGCACGACTGCAGGCGTGACATTGGCCTCCTGCGCCAGCGCACTCACCGAGCGCGCCAGCCCATCGCCGGCAATCTCGATCACACGCTGGCGCGGTGGTGTCATCTTCTTGGGTAGTGCTTCGCCCAATATATAGGCGGTGCGTGGAACTTCCGGCTCGAATGCCTGACGCGAGCGGAGCGCCATGGCCAGGACATTGCCGGGCGCGTTCAGCGTGTAATTCGCAACCCAATCGACAAAATCGCACAGATCGGCGGGAAGAACGGGATGTCCGTCGAGGGGAATCGCCTCTTTCAGGCGATTGTCACCGACGTCGCCTTCCGCTTCGCCCCACACCACGCCCAATGTTTCGCGCGATCCCAGAGGTGCGACAACCAGAAGCCCACGCGCAACCTCCGTGCCTTTGGGGAGTTTGTAATCGTAGGCGCCCCGCAACGGTAACGGCAAAAGCACGCCGGCGCGCGGCGCTGGTCCGATCAGCAACGTGGGCTTTAAGGCGGCGTCCTTCATGCGGTACACTGTCTAAAGCGATTCTCTTTGGTCAATGGCGCGATGAAAATCTTCCTCGATACTGCCGATCTGAAGGAAATCCGCGAGTATGCGGCAACCGGCTGGTAGATGGCGTGACGACCAATCCATCGCTCGCCGCCAAGACCGGCCGCGACTATGTCGATGTGCTGGAGGAAATCTGTCACATCGTTTCGGGTTCGGTCAGTGCCGAGGTGCTGGCGACCGATTTCGATGGCATGATCAAACAGGGCAAGCGCGTCGCCAAGATTGCGAAAAACATCACGATCAAGGTGCCGCTGACCTGGGATGGGCTCAAAGCCTGCCGCGCGCTCACCGCCGACGATCTGCATGTCAATGTCACGCTGTGTTTCTCGCCGGTTCAGGCGATGATGGCCGCGAAGGCGGGCGCGACGTACATCTCGCCGTTCATCGGCCGTGTCGATGATTGCGGTGAAGACGGCATCGGGTTGATCCGTGATATTCGCGACATCTACGACAATTACGGTTTCAAGACCCAGATCCTCGCTGCCTCGATCCGAAGCGTCAGCCACGTGCGCGAAGCTGCGCTTGCCGGCGCCGATGTGGCCACGATTCCGGCAAAGATTTTCGATCAACTTCTCAACCATCCGCTCACTGATAAGGGGCTCGCCGCGTTTCTTGCCGATGCGCAGAAAGCCGGTGTGAAGATCAGGGATACATGAACGAACAGGCAGAAAGTGTTGCGCCCGAGGCCGATGAAGCCGTTCGGGCATATATCCGCATGAATCGGGCAAGGCTGGCCGCGGATGGATCGTTCCTGGCGATGTTGCTTCCACAGCGCTTCGAAGGCGATGCCCTCGATATGCAGTTTCACGTGATCGAGAAATTGCGTGCGGAGAATGCGGCGCTGAAGACAAAGCTCGAAGCGGTCGAACGCGCGGTCAAGGCATGGGGCAATCCGCCGAAGAGCTGAGCGCGGCTTGGCTCAAATCGCTGGCCGAAGAACGCCGCGCGAGCGCGCACACGCTGCGCGCCTATCATGACGATCTTGGCCGCTTTAATCGATTTTCAAAAAGAGCATCTGGGCGGCCGCGTCGATGCGCGCGCGCTGTCGAAACTGACCGCTGCCGATATACGCGCGTTCATCACCGACCGGCGCACAAGTGGTCTGGGCCCGCGCGGCGTGCAGCGTGCGCTTTTCCGCGATCCGCGGCTTTTTCCGGCATCTGGCGCGCGAAGGTCTGGTGGACAATTCCGCACCGCAAGCTGTGCGTTCGCCGCGCATTCCACGTACGCTGCCAAGGCCATTGAGCGAAACGGATGCCGCGCGCGCCATCGAAGACGTCGGCACGCACGATATCGAATGGATCGCCGCACGCGACACCGCGTTTGCTCACACTTTTATACGGATGCGGCTTGCGTATCTCCGAAGCCCTGTCTCTGACTCGCAAGAACGTACCGTTCGGCGCATCGCTCTCGATTATTGGCAAGGGCAAGAAGGAGCGTATCGTGCCCGTGCTACCCGTCGTGCGCGAAGCCATCGATGCATACGCCGAGAAGATTCCATTTTCCGGCTCCCCTGACATGCCTCTGTTCCTGTCGCGTCGCGGCAAGCCGATGAGCGCACGCGAGGCGCAGCTGTTGATGAAGCGGTTGCGTGGCCGATTGGGGTTATCGGAACGGGCAACGCCGCATGCGCTGCGCCACTCCTTTGCCACGCATCTGCTCGCAGGCGGCGGCGATCTGCGCGTGGTGCAGGAACTGCTTGGCCACGCATCGCTTTCGACGACGCAGACCTATACAGAGATCGATACGAAAAAGTTGATGATGTTTACGCGAAAGCGCATCCGCGTGGCGGCTGATCAATTTGCATTTTCTTCGTCATGGCCGGGCTTGACCCGGCCATCCATTTTCACCGTGTGCGATTTTCTTCTGGATGGCCGCCTCAAGGGCGGCCATGACGAAAGTGGGGCGGCAACAGTATTTTCTAAAACAATGAAACAACTCGGCGATCCACCGATGCCTTCAGCACAGACCAGATACGCTGTTGATCTTCGCGCGTGCCGTGATCCTCGATCCAGATCTGAAGCGCGATCAGGACACGGCGCAGATCGTAATTGGCAGAATTGAGCGCCGAAATCGCAAGCGACGTATCGCGTGTGGCAGCAGCGTCTTCCAAACGTTTGCGCAATGCCTCATCCCCGACACGCGATGTAAGCCCTGCGAATAAGGCTCGCAGATCGACATTTTCTGTCGCGCGGATATCGGCGCTGCGCTCATATTCCCTGGCAGAGAATTTCAGCAGCAGCGCCATCACCGCGGCTGCGCCTTGCGAATATTGCGCGTTCAATGCGGGCGCGAGCTGGCCCATCAGCTGATCGGCGCTCTTGTTCAGGATGTCTTGCGCGTCAGGCGTCATGCGAGCGCTCCCAGCCGGTCGGCCAGCACCTTGTTGTGATAGGCGAGGCAATACCAACCCGAGAACGCGTTGACCGGATCGTCATTGCGGCCCGTCGCATATTCGTGCGCCGCCGAAATCCAGATCGCGCAGCCTTTGAGGCTCGCGAACATCTCCCACCATGCGAGCGCTTTCGCGTCGGCCTTTAGTCCGCTCGCTTGCTCCCAAACCTTGATCGCATCGGCGCGTGCCAGCGTGCCGGCGGGACGCGAAGAATCATGGTGTGCCCAAAGCGGATCCATCGCCCAAGCTAGGTCTTCCAGTGGATCGCCCAGATGCGCCATCTCCCAGTCGAGGATCGCGCGAATGTCGCCGTTGGTGTCGTAAAGAAAATTCCCGCTGCGATAATCGCCATGCACGACGCTGATCTTTTGCGCGGGCGGGGGAGGATTGCGCTTCAGCCAGCGGATCGCGGCGCGCGCGATGGGCTGCGGCTCGCCTTCGTCTTCATCGATGACTTTTTCCCAGCGCGCGACTTCGTGCTGCCAGCATTGGTCTGGCGCGGTTGTGCCTTCAAAGTCGCCCAAGCCCAGGGCTTTCGGATCGGCACCGGAGATGCGGCCCAGAATCGAAAAGAACTGCTGTCCAACTTTCTCGCGGTGCGCGCCATACGGATCCGGCGCAAGGATCGAACCGACCGTCGCGTTCTCGATCTCCGACATGATGAAAAACGGGCGTTCCAACGCCTCATTGCCGAGTTCGAGGGCAATGGGCTCCGGCACCGGAAGGCCGAGTTTGTGAAACGCTTCATAGGCGCGGTATTCGGTCGAGCGTTCCGTCTCGATCAAACTCGCCGGAGGATCGCGGCGCAGGATGAGTTTTCGCTCCGTGCCACCGTGGCGCGCGCGAAAGCGATAGGTCTCGCGCGACGCACCGCCCGGAATCCGCGCAAGATCGTGCACAGTGAGGTCTGGCGCGTTCAGTTTCGCCGCAAGATATTTCGCGAGGTTTTCGCTCAGCGCATCGCTCATGGCGCGGGATCGAAAATACCGGTCAGGCCATGCGGTTTGTACGCGCCGATGACGAGCTGTTCCAGAACACCCACACCTTCGCGCTCCACGCCAGGGCCCTTTCAGCTTCGCAGTCACAAACGCCTGAATATGCTGGAAGCGTGGATCGTTTTCGTTGACGGACCCAAGATCGTAAATGTCATAACCGACCGCATTCTCGCCGCGATACATGCCGTGCCCCCATTCGGGATGCATGTAACCGATGCCGGACATATAGAACTGAAAGCGCGGCGTCAGTTCGACTTCCCACTTGCCGCCGTCGGCATCGAGGGTTTCGAGCACGGCACTCTGCGCGTGGCGCGTGCCCTGCTTGTAGGAAATCTTCGAGGTGCAACTCGTCATATGTAATGGTGCTGCATCGCCGAGCGCACCGATCACCGAAGCCGTGTTCCAAGAGTGGCCGTTTTCGTCGGCGTTCTTGTGATAGAGCATGAAACGGTCTTCGAAATTGAGCGGCGACCATAGCCAATAGAATTGCGGCATGCGCGGCGGCGCGACACCTTGCGGATCGCTCTGGCCGATAGGCCGCACGCCCCAGGAACGGTCACGCGTGCCAACGATCTTGTCTTTCGCGAGCCCGATGCGCTTGCCTTTGACCTCGATGAAGCCATCATAGGCGCCGTTCTGGGTGAGACGCGTATAGTCCATCACCGTGCGCGGCCGAGGCGATAGGTGAAGCGTGGCTCTTCCACCGGCAATGCGCGCGCATGGAATGTGATATCGGCATCAATGCCGTGTTCGCTGCTCGCAACGCGCAGGCGCAACACTTTCAGCGGCTCGGCAACTTCGATGGAGACCGGTCCAACGACCGTATCCATGCGCTCCATATTGAGCAGGCGCGAGGCGCGCAGATTGTGTTGTATCCCGTCCACAATGACGGAGAATGAGGCGTCCATCACATTCAGATGCGGATAGACGCCCAACGCCGCAGCAAAGAACACGCTGCCGTCCATCGCATACCCGTTGAAGAAATAGCGGTCGTAGAAGTTGCGGTCGGTGCCGGCCGTGGCGATCGGCTCGGGCAGCTGTGGTGGGAATGGGGGGGTAGTCGTCGGCCTTGGAAAGCATGGCCCAGCTTGACCCGTCCGGCCACGCCCGGCAACGCGAAAAGCGAGGCTTTCCGCGGCGTAAATCCTCTGTTGCAGTATGGGCGGCTTCTGCCTATTTTCCGCGCCTTCCCGGGCCGCTTTAGCTCAGCCGGTAGAGCACATCATTCGTAATGATGGGGTCGCGTGTTCGAGTCACGCAAGCGGCACCAGCCTTTTAGGCTTGGACAGCATACCCTTAGTCTCAGCATAGTCTCAAGAAGATAAAAGGCTTGAACAGGCTTGCCTTCACAGAAGGCCGGACAGGGACTAGGGCGATGGCTGAGTTTCAAGCTCGTAATTTGCACTTGGTGAAGAAGGCACTAGCGATTGCAGTGTTGACCATCGAACGACAGAACGGTCCGCTCCAATCGGCATCGGATCTCGCGGATATGAAGTCGCTCCTTGATCAGATTATCGAATCCGATTTGGAACTCGCCACGTATCTTCGCAGCGCCCGCATTGCCATGAACGGCAAACCTGACTAGCGAGCCTCACCAACTTGAGAAGTGAGCGGCCCGCAGTGCATGGATTCGCTCTAGAGCTGCCTGTAAATTCCGACTTTGGAACTTTCTCCGAAAACCAACGTTGGAGTGCCAACGCACCGGTCGAAGCATGGGTTTGCGTTGAGGGCAACATCAAACGTCAAGGCTCGGGACTCGATATCTTTTCGGTCATACTCGTTGTGTACAATTGTGGACCGTGATTATCACGCCATTTAACTCGGTTGTTGGTCCTTTCTTAAATCGCGTTGGGCTTAGGATTGCGTCTGCTGACGGAGTGAGAAGCAGCATGTCGATGGACGACCATCGCAAACAGCGCGCGAGCTATGTCATTGGTCCCGACGGAAACCCGTTGACGCTTGCAAACTTGCCGTCGCCAAGTACTAAGCGCTGGGTTGCTCACCGCAAGGCAATAGTTGTCGCGGCCGTTCGCGGGGGTCTGTTAAGCTTGGATGAGGCGTGCAAGCGCTATTCGCTAACGCTAGAGGAGTTGCTTGCATGGCAGCGCGCGATAGACCGTCATGGGTTGGCAGGATTACGCGCAACCCGCACGCAGCAATATAGGAGTTAGCAACTGGGGCTGCGACCCTGTTGAAACCGATCGCCCCATATTCATTCGCCCTAGTCCTGAAGATCGAAGTGGCGCCGCGACTACAAGTCTATGAGTTCAGCGCAGTGACCGTCGAGATCGGATTTCCTTTTTCTGTCCGCAAGAAAGGTCACTCGCTAGGAAAGAAGGCTATAGGGGGAAGAATAATCGATATCTATGAGGCGCCTTGATTGGCCGAACCTGCAATCAACTCGATTATCGTTGCAGCGGTGTACGCAACCTACTCAGGGATGTTTCTTGCCCCAAGGCCGCTTGATTGCGCAAGATTGGCAGCGACCTGACAGTAGCGGCGCTCACGATCTCAATGCCGACCGAGCCAGAGACCCATATGAGCCAATATCTTTCACGTAGATCCATTCTGGTCGGAGCCCCCGCTTTCAGCGTATTATCACTTCTACCCTGGTCGCAACTCGAAGCTGCCTCCGCCATGCAGGCGCTCTTGGACTATGTCCAAGGCCAGAAAACTACCGGATTCCTTGTCGTCCAGAATCGCAAAATCCTACTCGAAAAAAACTGGCCAGCGCCTGCGAACGCGGCCTTCAGGCCATTTGCTTATGAGACCACGAAAGATGGCGCATTGCTGGAAGATGTTGCCTCACAGCAGAAGAGCTTTGTCTCCATGTTGGCCGCCATTGGAATCGATAAGGGTCTGCTCGATATCGCCAAGCCTGTTTCGGCGTATATCGGCAACGGCTGGTCTAAAGTCACTTTCGACAAGGAAACGCAAATCAGAGTCGTCGATCTACTGACGATGAGTTCTGGTCTGAAAACGGATTTCACCTACGACACTCCGCCTGGCATGTCCTTCCTGTACAACACGCCCGTCTATGCCGTCACGAAGCGCGTTCTTGCCACCGCCGCAAAGCAACCACTGGAAACGATTACGCATGACTGGCTGACAGCGCCAGCGGGCATGAACGATACGTCCTGGCGCGTGCGTCCTGCCGCGTTGGCCGATGCCGGCAATCCGACGGGATTGGTGACGAGCCCACGCGACGTGGCAAAGTTCGGCCAGATCGTGCTCGATGGCGGGATAGCAGCCGACGGCAAGCGGATCGTGTCCGAGACTCAACTGAAAGCGATGTTTACGCGCTCTGGCACCAATCCCGCTTACGGGAGGCTGTGGTGGCTGAACGGCAGCAGGTACGCAATCAAACCTCTGGCGACACGGGTCGAAGGACCGTTGATACCGGCAGCGCCAGCAGATCTGGTCGCAGCGCTCGGCTTGCTGGACCGTAAGCTCTATGTTGTGCCATCGCAGAAGCTCATTGTCGTCCGCATGGGTGCCGCTGCTCCGGACAAGGATTTCGATCAGCAACTTTGGCTGCGATTGACATCGGCTTTGGGTTAATCGCGCAAGATGGTAGCGTGAATTTCAAGGCCTATCCCGCGGATGGGACAAGAGCTGCGGAAAGAGCGGCGCAATAGGCCGGGACGAGCGGCGCAACCAGATCGGCCGAAGTGCAACGCAAATCGTCGTCTCGTGTATGGAAGTAGCGATGCGCGCCGTAGAGACCTATGGCCGACGGATATCCCGCGCTCACCACATTGACCAGTTCACCGCCGGCCATGGCCTTGTCCGCCAGATAAGTGGCCTCCAGTCCACCGATGCCATGGAACGCCCGCCGCGTTTGCTCTAGGACATCCTGCGTGGCGGTAAGCACCCGCTGAGAGTCGGCGCTCGGCAGCGGCAGCAATTTCGATCCGAGTTCATGCCAGTCGC
Source organism: Rhizomicrobium sp. (assembly GCA_037201525.1). Lineage (GTDB taxonomy): Bacteria > Pseudomonadota > Alphaproteobacteria > Micropepsales > Micropepsaceae > Rhizomicrobium. Next base: position 124,114 of record JBBCHP010000042.1, read on the forward strand.
GCGCGGCGGCGCTGGCGCCGATATGGACCCAAAGCCTCGTCGATTGCGGCGACGGAGCGAGCTTTGCGAGATAGTGCTCTCCGCCGAGATAGTCGTATTCGTGACCGCTGGTGGCGAGCAGTTCGATGTTCACCCCAAAGTCCTGCTGTGCCAACCAGTGCGCAAGCGACAGCCAAAGCGCCAAACCTGAACCGCGCTCGGCCACGCAGCCAAACCAGCCCGATCGCGGCGTGGACAGGATCAAAGTCTTCGCGGCTTTGCGGTCGCGCCGCGCAACGAGGTTGAACGCGGACCGGCGCTGCGTTCCACCGCCCGTGCCATCCACGATCAGGGTTGCGAGAGCGCTCTGCTTCGCAGCATCCAGAAAAGGCTGCGCGTCCTTTGGGCGCGAGAACTGCGACGGGCCTGTCAACAGCAGGGCGATGCGTCGAGACATTGAGCGCAACGGCCTCGCCAGTTGGCCCGGTCGTGACAAGCACGGCACCGGCGGCGCCGCGATGGAGCGCATCGGTCAACGGTTGAACCACCTGCGGATCGGACAGGCTCGCCCATCGTTTGTAAGGCAGCACGATCACGGCGATCGCACCGGACAAATCCCCACGGTCACTCGCCAGCCGCAGCGGCGCGGTCAAACCTCGCGGCCCTGTCGGAGAGACGATTGCCTGGGGGATGACAGTCGCCTGCGTCTCGCCGCAGATGAGCGTCGCCTGCTTGATGTCGAAAAACGGAGCCTCGAAAGTCTGACGCTGACAAACATAGCCAGCCTGCTTCAGAGTCTCTTCCAGCCAAAGTCCAGACGCCGTGTCGCCGGATCCGCCTGACGCCTTCTCGCCGAACGCCGCATAGCGTTCCAGCATGGCCTGTAGACGCGAGCCATCCTGCTTTGGGGCTTCGGAGGGGATGGCGGGTGTGCCGATGGACAAGCCGAGCAGACCTGCACCTTCCATGAATCCGCGACGCGACGTGACCATGCTGGCTTTTTCCTTTTGGTGTTGTGTGCGCAGGGACTCGATGTTCCGGCCAGAATTGCGCTCGCCTAGCTTTGTGCTGGCAATCCTAACGGCAGTTGCACCTCAACGCGATCAAACGGCTGATGCCAGCTTGTACTAACTGTATTAATTCCATCATATTAGTATATATAAACTGTCATAATCTCTACCCTGATTTCCGACAATTCGGCGAGCACCGAACGGCAGCAGGGAAAGATTTTCGCTGTGGAGAATAAAATGCCGATATCCGGGCTGGGCACTATTCGCCGCCAAGCGCACCTGCTGTGCGTTGCGGCATTGGGGGCATTAGCCTGCTTCACCAGTGCTCCCGCGCAGACTGACGATCAAGCGAGCGCTCCGGTCGTTGGCCGGACCTATGCCGAATCGAAAGAGGGTGTGAAGCCGCCGCTGCCCGTGGACAAAGGTGCGCCGAACATCCTGATCATTCTGCTCGACGATGCGGGTTATGCCGCAACCAGCACATTTGGCGGTCAGATCAATACACCGACTTTCGATAGCCTTGCCAACGGTGGGCTGGCGCTATACCAATTTCCACAGTGTCGGCGTCTGTTCGCCGACACGCGCGGCGCTGTTGACCGGCCGCAATCACAACACTGTTGGCATGGGGCTTTTTCCGCATGCGTTTCTCTCTGCGGAATTCCCCGGCTACACGGGGGCGCCTTCAGCCCAAGGACGGCACCATCGCCGAATATTTGCGCGCGGTAGGTTACAGCACTTATGCGTTGGGCAAATGGCACCAAACGCCGGACGAAGAGACGACCGATCTCGGCCCCTTCGACCATTGGCCTTCCGGCAAGGGCTTCGACCACTTCTTCGGCTTTCTTGGTGGCGCAGACGACCAGTACAAAACCGACCTCGTCGAAGATGACATCCACATAAAACCGGACGGACGGCATCTGAACGCGCAACTTGCCGACAAGGCAATCTTCTATATCGACCGTCAGGAGAAGCTCAATCCATCGAAGCCGTTCTTCATGTACTACGCGACGGGCGCAACACACTCCCCGCATCAGGTGGATCAGGAGTGGATCGACAAATACAAAGGTAAGTTCGACGAAGGCTGGGACGTCTATCGCGAGCGCACGCTTGCACAGCAAAAAAAACTCCACGTTGTTCCCGCCTATGCGCAATTGCCCGAGCGCGACCCACGCGTGCCGGCATGGAGCAGCCTGAGCGCGGACCAGAAGAAAATTTATGCGCGATTTATGGAGGCTTACGCAGGATATATGAGCGAGACCGATTACGAGATCGGCCGCGTCATAGCGCACTTGCGAGAGAAAAACTGCTGAACAACACGGCGATCTTCGTGATTACGGGCGACAATGGCGCCAGCAAAGAGGCTCGTATAACGGCAGCATAAGAAGCGAATTCGGCCCACTGCCGGGAGACAACAAAGCACAGATCGCCAACATTCTGAAAAACTACGGCGATATCGGAACCTCTAGAGCCTACACGAACTATACTATCGGATGGGCCGAGGCTGCGAACACACCGTTTCGCTACTGGAAGGCAGACGCGAACGCCGAAGGCGGCACGCATCAGGGGTTGATCGTGCATTGGCCGAACGGCTTCAAAGCCAGAGGCGAAGTTCGCACGCAGTTCGGGCACGTCACCGATCTCTTGCCGACCGCCCTGGAACTGGCGGGTGCGAAGGCTCCAGTAGAATTGCATGGCATCAAGCAGACGCCGATCTGGGGCAAGAGCCTCGTGTACTCCTTCGCCGATGCCAAAGCGCCGACACGTCACACCCAGCAATACTTCTTCCTGTTCGGTGAAGGCGCGATGGTGAGGGACGGCTGGAAAGCGGAGTTCAGCTATCGCCCGGACTTTGTCGATATCTACGGCACCTGGCCGCCGCCGAATCCTGTGCCCAACAATGCTGGCAAGGAAGTCTGGGAGCTATACGACCTCAATACCGACTTCAACGAGCGGCATGACCTCGCAGCCAAGAGCCCCCAGAAATTGAAAGAGCTGCAGAATCTGTTCGACAGCGAGGCCAGGGCCAACAACGTCTATCCGCTCATCAACTGGAGCGACATGGACACGAAGTTCAAAGCCTTTATGCGCGCCCGTGACCCCAGCAAAGGACTGAATGATGAGACCGATGCGAATTGCCTCAGAGAGACGCGCGCATTGGGTGTAGCAAAGCTTCGACAAACAAACGGGATTCAGTCATGAACGTCTTATCCAAAAATTACTCAATTGGTTTGTCTAATATCGCAGCGATTGTCGCCCTATCAGCTTGTTTGATAGCCATATCCGGTAGCGCGCAAAACGCGTTCGCCGAGCCCAGCGTCTATCCGACGGGAACGACAATCTACGATCCGAAGCTCGCTTACGGCACCTTTGTCGTGTTCGGTGCGCCCGATCATAAGACGCATGTCGTCGATATGAACGGCCATGAAGTACACCGCTGGGACTATGCAGGCTTTCCAAGCGAGATCCTCGATCCGGCGGTTGTCGCCGGCGCCAAGGGACATGTGCTGGTACAGCTCTCGACGGATGAAAGACCCGGCGCAGGCATCGTGCCGAACATGCCCGCAGAGTTTCGCAATCGCACGATTGCCGAGCTTGACTGGGGCGGCAAGCCTGTCTGGCAATGGGGCGAGAACGCGCCGGGCGGCGCTGCACACCAGCATCACGATTGGTATCGCCTGCCGAACGGCAACACGCTCGTTCTGACAAACGCCCTGACGCCAGTCGCCGGATTCAACATCCCAAAGGTCCTCGACGATGTGATCTACGAAGTGACGCCGTCGGGCTCGGTTGCCTGGAAATGGGCGGCATCCGAGCACCTCGGCGAGTTTGGCTTCACGCCGGAAGAGTTTGCGCTTCTGCAAAAGCCGCAGACGCCGGACTATCTGCACGTCAACGACATGACAGCGCTTGGCCCCAACCATTGGTTCGCCGAAGGCGACACGCGGTTCGATCCGGACAACATCATGATCGATTCCCGCAACGCCAATTTCATCGTCATCATCGACAAGAAGACCGGAAAGATTGTGTGGCGCATCGGTCCGAACTTTCCAAAGACCAAGCCCAGCTCCGAAATCCCACGTCCGGTCGATCAGCTGAGCGGTCAACACGATGCGCATCTGATCGAAGAGGGATTGCCGGGCGCAGGCAATCTCATCGTTTTCGACAACCAAGGCGAGGCGGGCTATCCGCCTGTGCCGCTCGGCGTCAATTCCGGCTCCCGCGTGTTGGAGATTAACCCGGTCACACAGCAAATCGTTTGGCAATACTCGGGAGAGAATTCGGGGGCATCGGGATGGACATTCTACAGCTCCTTCATCAGCGACGCGCGCCGTTTGCCCAATGGCAACACCTTCATCGACGAAGGCATGAACGGCCGCTTCTTCCAGATCACGCCGGGTGGAAAGATCGTTTGGGAGTACGTGAATCCATATTTTGCGTCGACGCCCGTCGGTGCGCTGCTTGGCTCGACGCATAGCGATGTGTCCAGCAACTGGGTCTATCGCGCGCAGCCTGTTCCGTACGATTGGCTTCCGCCCGAAACGCCGCATACGGAGAATGCTGTCGTTCCTGCGGCAGGCACAAATCACGTGGACGGCGGCAATTAGGGTGATTCCCTTCCACCACGCGAATAATGCCCCGATCCTGATCTCGTCTGCGGGCCGCAACAGGGTGTATGTGAGTGGCTTCTCAGACGCCACGCCATCTGTTCTGGAGAACATCCAGCCTTTGATGAAAGCAAGATTTCAGGAGACTATTCGTCGACTAAAGCCACCAGTCCACCAGCTTCTAAAACCTGCCTGAAAGCTGCCAGTTCGATAGTGTCTTGGCAGAAAGTAATGAGCCAGACTCTTTCATAGAGTGTTTTAGGCCATGGTGGCGCACTGCTTGCTCCAAAAGCATGCGCAAGCGCTGTGAGCTCTTTGTGACGCCAAGAGATGACAATTTGCTTTCCTTCGTAGGCGCTGCCTTTCGCAATCAAGGTTGCTAAATTCAGCTCATCTCCCGTATTCCAGCGTTCATCGATCAGCAAGCCAAGCCTGCGGGCGAGCGGCTGCATGGTTTGCACTGGCCTGGCGCTTTTCTCCACTGATTGGGCTGCGATGATCGCGTCGATTGGTCCGACTATTTCGGGCAGGCCGCTCAATGCTTCGGCCCTGAACATACCTTCTTGGGATAGATCCCGATCCCCGGGCAAACCAGTCTTCTCAGCATGGCGCAATAACACTATTCGCCGGGAGCTGGATCCGGACCTCTGCCACGCTTCGATGTTCTTCGTCATAGGTGCCTAGGAAGCAAGCCTCTCACCCGCGATGGTGATGCGGTGCATCAGCCGGCGATGGCCGTGATAGTCGTTCATCGCCATATGCCAGGTTGCGCGATTGTCCCAGATCGCGACCGATCCCGGCTTCCAGGAGAAGCGATGCACGAAGCGCGACTGGGAGGCGTGTTCATAGAGGAACGACAGAAGCGGCGTGCTCTCTTCCGCCGTCCAGCCATCGAAGCGCAGCGTAAAGCCCGGATTGACGTAGAGTGCCTTCTTGCCGCTGCCGGGATGGGTAATCACCGCTGGATGAATGGATTCGGGAAGATCGGTCGATCCGCCGAACTCTTTGCGTTCGGTGTTGGCATAGGCTGCCGCCTTGCCGAAGACATGAGCCGTGCCATGAACGGCTCTGAGTCCTGATAAGGTCTTCTTCAGCCCGTCCGAAAGTGCGTCATAGGCAGAATACATGTTGGCAAACAGTGTGTCGCCACCATGCGGCGGAGTTTCGAGAGCGACAAGGATCGAGCCCATGGCGGGTTCCTCGTCATAGCTATGATCAGTATGCCAGCCGCCCCCGATATTTGTCGTCTGGGTTTCGGTCTTCTCGACCTTGGCGATCTGCGGATATTTCTCGGTCTTGGGAAAATAGCGATTGATAACGATCGGGCCCACGCGCTCGGCAAACGCGATATGGTCCTCGGGACCGAGATGCTGATCGTGGAGGAATGCAACGCCGTGATCGAAGACCGCCTTGCGCACCGTCGCAATCTCATGATCGCTGGCGTTGATTAGATCAATTCCCTCAATCAATGCGCCACATCCGTCCAAAGCTTGGATTGTCGTCACGGTGACCTCCGTTTTCTCATGGAAATATACAACGCAAGGCGGCACGATAGATTGTTATTTCAGTTACATTTTCGATAGGCGCCAATCAACGGAAACACGCCGCGTCTCCTGCTCATCGTTTCGGATGCAGTACTTTCACGGCTGGCGGAAAATTGGCCCGGTGTCTGGCGTGCTGTCATAGGTCTCGGCGATGCATCAACTGAGTGCAATTTGCGAAGTCTTGCGGAGATCATCGGGCTTCCGCTTTCGCACGACTGTCAGCGATAGCCGATCCTGACCAGGCCTTTGTACTGAAATCGGCATGAATCCGATTGATGGTCTTACGCGGCCTCGAAGGGCTGGAGCGCGCAGCAAACGCCTGGCGGGCATTCATGGCCAGCGGCCCCGACATTGTCGGCTTGCCAGTTGCTGTTATAAAACTGTCACAAATCAAGTCTGCCATCTGAAAGCGCCCGAATGCTCCGCTGGTTTCAAGCACTTATGCCGCGCGAAGACAGGTTTTTCGAGCTGTTCTCGCGCCACGCCGCCATATTGGTGAAAGGGGCCGAAGCACTTCAGGAGGTTCTGAAGGGGGGTCCGGGCGTCGCTGAGGCAGCGCAGCGGGTCATGACGCTTGAGAACGAGGCCGATGCTGTCGCGCGGGATGTGCTGTTGCTCGTCCGCCGCACGTTCATCACGCCGTTCGACCGCAGCGACATCAAGGATCTCATCAACACACTCGATGACACCATCGATCAGATGCAGAAGACGGCCAAGGCCGTGATGCTGTTCGAAGTCACCAAGCTCGAGGCGCAGATGGCCTGGATGGGGGATCGCATCGTCAAGGCCGCGAAACTGACGGTCGAAGCGGTCGGCCTTCTCAATGCGCTCCGCGAGAACGCAACGCGCCTGAATGGCATCACCGAAGAGATGGTGCAGCTTGAGGATGACGCAGACACGCTGAACGACAGCGGCATCAAGTCCCTCTTCGAGCAGCATCGCGACGGCAATGCGATGGCCTACATCATCGGGGTCGAGATCTACGATCACCTTGAAAAGGTCATGGACCGCTTCGAAGACGTGGCGAACCGCATCAGCGGTATCGTGATCGAGCAGGTCTGACGGCGTGCTAGCGCTCCTCGTCTTCCTCATCGGCATTGCACTGGTGTTCGATTTCCTGAACGGCCGTAACGACGCGGCCAATTCTATCGCCACGATCGTTTCGACGCGGGTACTTGCTCCGCGGTATGCCGTGGCGTGGGCAGCATTCTTCAACTTCATAGCCTTTCTTGTCTTTGGCCTGCATGTCGCCAGCACAGTGGGCCGCGGGATCATCTCGCCGGAGGCCATTTCGGATCAGGTCGTTTTCGGGGCGCTCATAGGCGCGATTTCATGGAACTTGGCCGCAGGCTATCTCGGAATTCCCACGAGCAGTTCGCATGCTCTTATCGGAGGACTTATCGGGGCTGGCGTGGCGCATATAGGCTTCGGTGCCATTGTCTGGGGCGGCGTCGGCAAGACGGTGGCCGCTATCGCGCTCTCGCCGATCACAGGCCTCTTCATCGCACTTCTCCTGATGCTTGGAGTGTCCTGGGCCTTTGTGCGCGTGTCTCCGACACGGGCAGATGGCGTATTTCGCAGGGTTCAGTTCGTGTCCGCCTCGCTCTACTCCCTTGGGCATGGTGGCAATGACGCGCAGAAGACGATGGGCGTTATAGCGGCACTTTTGGCCGCACACGGACAATTGCCGGGCACTTTCCATATCCCGCTCTGGGTTGTCGTGACGTGCAACGGCGCGATGGCGCTCGGAACGCTCTTTGGTGGTTGGAAGATCGTGCGTACGATGGGTTCACGAATCACCCGCCTCTCGCCCATGCAAGGCGTTTGTGCGGAAACAGCGGGCTCTATCACTCTGTTTATGGCGACAAGCCTCGGCATTCCGGTTTCGACGACCCAGACGATCACGGGCGCCATCGTCGGCGTCGGCGCCGCCAAGCGGACATCCGCTGTGCGCTGGGGTGTGGCGCAAGAAATTCTTATCGCATGGGTGATAACGATGCCTTGCAGCGGCTGCAGTAGGCGCGCTGTTTTATCTGCTAGCGGAGCGAGCCACCGAGTTTTTGGCGTAGCGATAGGTTGTGTGTGTTGTGAGTAGCTTGGGTTCAGAGATAGCCGGTGACCAGTATGCCGCTTTGCCGTGGCGGTGGACCGATGATCACCTGGAAATCCTCCTCATAACCACGTTGACGACACGGCGCTGGGTTGTTCCGAAAGGCTGGCCGATCGATGGCTGCACACCGAGCGAATGCGCAGCCCGAGAAGCACTTGAAGAGGCCGGTGTGATTGGCGCCACCGCAAAGGCGGCCGTTGGCTTTTTTCAGTTACTTGAAGCGTCGCAAAAGCGGGGAAGCCATCTCCTGTCGCGTTGCCGTGTTTCCGTTGGAAGTGGAACGCCAACGCCGTACCTGGCCAGAAAAGACCGTGCGCGAATCCTGCTGGTGCTCCATCGACGAAGCGCTTGTGCGTGTCACCGAACCGGGCCTCAAGCGCGTCATCGTCAAGTTCGCAAAAGAGCAATCGCAGCGTCCGCATTAAAAACCCTTCGCATGCCGGCTTCTTATATTGGCGGTTCGCCGACTTTGCGAACGCCTTCTAAGCGCGCCAATTCCTCTCTGATTTCGTCCACCTCTCTTGGAGACAGGCGGGTCAGTGTGATCGACACGTCTTCGAGTCCCTCTGTCTCGCTTGGGCGTGCCACGTATTTCGTGATCCGCCGCGCGCGGTAGCCGAGCGCCGCTTCCAAAGCGCCAATGGAGAGCTTGCCCGGCTCCGCCTCCAGCAGGATGTCGTGGCTTTTGTGGCGTTGCTGGAAGCGCTCCTCAAGAGGCTTCAAGCCGCGAGGATGAGCAGAATGACGACGGTAGCTGCAACGGCCTCGATGTAAAGCCCACCGCCTACCGCAAGGCCCACCGCGGCCACGCTCCACAGGCTCGCCGCTGTGGTGAGGCCGCGAACGACCTCTCCGCGCAACAGGATCGAACCTGCGCCGAGAAAGCCGATCCCCGAGACCACCTGTGCCGCGATACGGGAAGGGTCGAGCACCACATTCTTGGAGCCAAGAATATCCGCAAAGCCGAAGGCAGATACGATCATGAAAAGACATGCGCCGACGCTGACGAGCATGTGTGTTCGCAAGCCTGCCGCCCATGCAAGCCGCTCGCGGTCAGCTCCGATGATGCTGCCCAGCAGTGCGGGCGATGGGGAGCCGTACGACCAGCATCCAATCCAGAGACGAGATACTCAGCCACTCGGTGTGCATCGTTGAAACTCCTCCGGCGAAACGCGCGCGAGGTATTTTGCACCTATCCGAGCGCGCGCAAAACCATTTGCGCCGCACCGACGACAAGGATTGCCGCAAGGACGCGGCGTATCGCGTTCGCTGACATCCAGCGAAGACCTACCGCGGTACCGACTGCAGATCCCACCAGCGCTGCGAATGCGAACCAAACCACCGCGATGGGCACGCGGGCGCCCGTGATAAGGGCGCCCGCAAGGGACAGGGCGGAATTCACCAGAATAAACGGCGGCGATAGTGCTGCCATCTTTTTTGGAGAAACTTTGGCGAAGAGTATCAGCAGTGCCGAGAGGAAAACGCCGCCACCGACGCCCGATAGTCCCGACACAAGGCCGGTTATGCCGCCCGCCAGCCAGGCTGTCTTGGGTTCGACCTTCGCGTTTTCCTGGGCGTCTGCTTTGATAAGCATAAGAATCGACGCCGAGACGAGCAACGCTGCTGTCAGGAGGAAGTAGCTTTTTCCACCGAGCGAGATTGTGCCGCCCAAGAACGCTGCCGGAAGGGAGGTTGCCAGGACCCGGCGCAGAAGATTCCAATCCATAAGGCCCGCGCGATGGACGTGCCATACAGAGTACACCGCGGCCACGATGTTGAGTGCAAAGGAGGTCGTGCGTATTTGGCTTGACGGAAAGTCGGCGAACGTCATGACAGCCACGAAACCGCTGCCACCGGCTTGTCCTGCTGTTGCGTACAGGGCGGACACCAATCCCAAGAAAAGTAGAACGATAAGAGGGGACATGAAGAGCCCAAGAGGACAGAGACGGCCGTCTGGCACGGATATTGTGACCAGTGAGGCTCACAATGAAAAGCGTTGCAAACGCCTGATAAATGCCATTGCTCAAGGAGCACTACAGGTTTCGGCTTCTCCAAACATAAGGGGAGAAGCCACAAAATAACTGGTTGCGAATTCAGAGTGAACAGGAGAGAGCAATTTGATCGCCATCCGGTGTCCTCTTTGAGGTCAACGGGCGGAGGAAGCAATTGCTCACTCATCAATCCGAATTGGCGGCAAACCAGCACGTGCCCAAGGTTCATGCGGCAACCCCATTGCCGGAACCTTGAGGACGGACGCATCCACCGCTTTGAACAGGAACGCGGCGCTTTCGCCGCCCATTCCTGCCAGCCTTTTCAACATTTCTATCATGCGCAGTTCGCTGTTGGTGACGGTAAGTACGAGCAGGTTGGGCACGCCCCAATGTTTCTTGTAGACCTGATGGGCAATGAGCTCTCGGTAGGCGGCAAGCTTTGCCATGTAAGAGGTCTGACGCGAACTTGAACGCACTAACGGCATAGTGCCGCGATCCGTTTCGAGGGCGAAGAAGCGATACGCTTTTGAACCGTCTTGTCGGTATTCGATGCCGAACACACCATCGGGCACAAGAAATCCGCCAGACGGCAAGGGCATCCGAAACGGAGTGGCGGACTCCTGCACGGCCTGTGGTGCGCGGCCCAAGATCTCAGGCCAGGTGATGAACCGCAGACCGGGAGCGGCTGTCATACCAAGCTCTAGAGACGCGAGTGTCTCACAGATCATCAGGGAGTGCAGAATTGCCGGTGTGCCGATGCGGCAAGCCATGTTTGCGGCGTTTCGACAGTGCCTTCAGCGAGTAAGGCTCTTTGCGCCCGCACCAAGTTCATGGATCACCGGGCGATGGCGACAATCGGCCGTTTCCCATTGGCGCTCAGGACGGTCGAGAAAACCTTCGTGAAAAAGATCGCCTAAGCGCTCCTTGAACCGAGTCCGCGATGCGCCACCCACGAACGCGTGGATATAGGTCGAAGGCAGGTAACGATAGCGTGCCAGCATGCGAAAGATTTCAAGATCGCGAGCAGTCAGCTCGATGCGCTTGTCGACGCTGGTGCGGCGCATTCGTGAACGACGAACGATCGAAGCCATGTGCAGGGAATATCGCAACATGATGGCGGTTGAAACGCGCGCTATGTTCAGCAAAATATTCTCACGTGGCGGAATGTGTTTGGGCGCGAATAAAAAACAATCGGGCGCAGGCAATAAAATGTGATGTTTGCGCATTGGCTACCGTCGTGGCGTACGGCTGCCCATGGCTCCAAATGCCGCGCGGTTACAACAGCAAGACTTGTGCATATGAGCCGTGTCCTCGCTCAGGAGGACGCGATCCATGGCCATCTCTCAAACCCTATATTCGAGCCGCTCCGAAGAGTGGTCCACACCGAACAGCTTTTTTGAAGTGCTCGATGAGGAGTTCGCGTTCACACTCGATCCTTGCGCGACCCCGGACAACACCAAGTGCAGGCGTCACTTTACCAAGAAGCAGAACGGCCTCACGCGAGACTGGGGCAAACATCGCGTCTTTTGCAACCCGCCTTATGGCAAGACAATGGGAGATTGGGCGCACAAATGTTTCGAAGCTTCGCAGCGAGGTGCACTTGTCGTTCTGCTCGCGCACGCGCGCACCGACACGAAGTGGTTTCATGATTGGGTTTATGGGAAAGCCGACGAAATCCGGTTTGTGCGCGGGCGTCTAAAATTTGGCGATGGAATCTGGTCCGCACCTTTCCCGTCACTCGTTGCTGTGTTTCAACCTCGCCGCCATTTCGCATAAGGCAGTATGCGTGCCGGTCCCGAAAGCGTGCGACGCTTTACGTCCCCAATGCAGCCGGCCGCACGAATAGGCACGACAACGCGCAGCTATGTGGCGCGATGTTCAACGATCACATTTTTCGCGAACTCTGTTGCAACGAGTTTCTGTGTTGAGCATTGGCATGCAGCAAGCTATGGTTGACCGGTCCAATGGGCCCAAAACCCTTGGAGCATCGCGATGCTCCTCACACGAGGAGTTATCCGATGAAGATACTGTCGAAGCGTCAGCTCAAGGAGCTTGTACTGTACAGCCCGCAACACATCGCCCGTCTTGAGGCGGCTGGAGCGTTCCCGAAGCGGATACAGCTCGGTCAATGCAGGGTCGGGTGGATCGAGCAGGAAGTGCTGGACTGGGTTCGAGAGCGCATCAGGCGTCGCGATGAAGCACAAAGCTCCCGATGACGGAGCGCGGGCGGGGTAGCAATATCCCGCCCGCTTTTTTTGTCTTCCAAGCGCCAAAGAGGTTGATGGTCTTTCGAATAGACCACGAGCTCACTGTCCTAGTCCTCATGCGGTCCTTGGGTTGCTATCATGCTTCCAGTACGAGCGTGCGTTGCTTGGCACATGGGCTCACAGCGTCATGCCTGATTATCGTCAAGTAACGCTATTGCTCGAAACTAAACTCGTGATCGTGAATCTGGTTGAATGCGTGAATAAAAATTGTGATTTCGGGGGTCAAGGTCTGTGCCCGGCTCGTTCGACCAAAGCTTGCGTGGCGTCTTCCTATAAAGCTCATCAACGTTTCCGTCCTCACCTTCGAGGATCTACAGAAAGTTTTCTTGAATGAAAAAGCAGGACGCCCGTAACGCTGAGCTAGAAGTCGTTATGCTAAGCAATTTTTTGCTGGATCACCAACCGCAAGCTAGCCAATAAAGTGAGCGGCGCCGCAGATATCGACTCTGTCGCACAGCGGAGTAGTGTAAGCGCGCAGGTGTTGAGGGTTTACAAAATGCGCTTTGTACCGGCAGCGACTGTGTGTGCGATGTTGCTCATGCAAGTCTTGTCCGCAGAGGCTGCCAAGTTCAAAGTAGTCTACAACTTTCGGGGTGGGAATGACGGCGCCCAGCCTCAATCCGACCTGATCGCGATTGGCAAGAAACTATACGGGACGACCGTCGAGGGCGGCAGTTCCAATGCGGGCACTCTTTTTTCGCTGAATCCCAAAACGGGTGTCGAGACGGTGCTTCATTCATTCGGCAGCGCCGGAGACGGCGCCTATCCAATGGCAGCGGTGGTGCGTGTTGGGAGCCAGATTTACGGCACGACAGTGTCCGGCGGAAACACGGATTACGGGAGTGTCTACTCCTATGACCTGCGAAACGGAGCCGAGAAAGTAGTGTATTCGTTTCAGAGCGGCGAGGCGGATGGAGACACTCCGCAAGCGAGCCTGATCGAAATGGGCGGCATGCTGTACGGAACGACCTACACGGGGGGATCGTCTTCTGGCTGCAACTTCGGTTGCGGGACGATCTATTCGATTGATCCCGAGACTAATCTGGAAAAGGTCGTGCATTTATTCCAGACCAATGATGGCGTGAATCCGAATGCGGCGCTGACGAAAGCGGGCGGCAAGCTTTACGGTACAACAACGGAAGGAGGCGACGGCAACTGCGGCACGGCGTTTGTGTTTGACCCCGCGACGAAGGTCCTCTCGGTTGTTCATGAGTTCGATCACCAAGTGATGGCACAACGCCGATTTCCAGCCTGACGAAACTCGGAAGCGCGCTGTACGGAACAACGGTAGAGGGCGGAAACGCGGACCTGGGTGTTGTTTTCGGGGTTGATCGAAAAACTGATAACGAAGTGTTCCTGCATAGTTTCAATCGCGGCGATGGCGCTATTCCGGAAGGCGATTCCGCCGTGCTGAATGGATTGATTTACGCGACTGCGAGTACCGGTGGCGGCGCTGACGACGGGACGGTGATTTCCTTGAATTCCCGCAACGGGCGAAGAACAAGTCGTGCATGCGTTCGCGGGCGCCGATGGCGCAACACCGTGGGCAGGACTGACCCCAGATGGCGGTCACCTCTATGGCACCGCCGAGGGCGGAGGCTCCGCTGGCCACGGCGTGGTCTTCGAAATAACGCCGTAGTGCGAGCTACGAGGCTTCGTCCTGCGACGCAAATTTGCCATTAGAGGGATCAGCGAATTGGTAAGGGCATCGCCGGGCTTCGCCCGCGAGACCAGGTTTATCTTTGGCAATCGTCTACACTCGCTCGCGCGAGTCGAGGACTGGTATGCGAACCGTCAAGCGAGACACCTCGCCGTTTTCACACGACGAGGCGCCTTCTTGGAACTGGGCTCAAGGAGCCGGACCGCCTCTAAGACTGCAGGCGCCTGGCCAAACAGGATCAATGCAAGCGTTTAATTTTTTGCCGATGTCGATTTCGGCAATCCCATCCGCCAGTTGTCGATAGGACAGCGCAAATTTTTCCCAAACGGTCTTCATTCTTCCTGTGGTCGCTGAGGACGCTTTTCGCTCGGCAAATTCCGCGCGACGACAATACTCGTCATGCTTCTTGCGGGCGCGCTCGAGGAGGATTGTCATGATCTCCCAATAACGCCGCGATCGCAATTCGGTCGCACTGCCGCCGTCATCGCAGTTAATTGCTTGTTGCAACACCCAACATGCCATTAAGCAACGATGCCATCGATAGACGGATGACGCGCCGACGGCCCGCTTATCTTTAGAGGTAAAGCCATTTGGCCGACGGCCATCGCCGCGCTTGGTCAACGCTCGACGATCACCAAAGTTTGATCACGACCCGGTGGCGAGGCAGGCCTGCGCAAGGATCAGCGACGCCACTTTGGAACTGGACCTCGGCACGGTCCTAGAGCAGCGGGCATCGGTGGATTTCTCAGCCTTCCGCGCTGTGACTCCTGCCGGCGCGAGGCGAACAGACCGAAACGCCTGCAACTTATCTAGGCTTCCAGTCCGCTAGAGCGCGGCCGCCCATGCGTGAGAAAGGTTTCCAGCCTGATATTTTTGAAGAGGCCAAGCCAAAGCGAATTGGCTGGCGGTTTCCAATGCGAAAACCCCAATTGCAATTTTACGTTTCAATTTTTCTAAAAGCCGGTAAGCATAGAGCGTTCAATAAGATCGCGCGGTTGGATCGGGAAAGCTCATGGCTCGAAACACTCTTTGAGGATAGCCCTCATCATCTAGACATTGCGCTCGGATCGCGCGTGCGGCTGCGCCGCAAGGAACTCGGAATGTCGCAAAGCGATCTGGCGAAGGCCTGCAGCATCACTTTTCAGCAAGTGCAAAAGTACGAGTATGGCACCAACCGCATTAGCTTTTCGCGCCTTGTCGAGATGTCCGAAGCATTGGAATGCAGCGTCGGTGACCTTATTGGCAACCTCGACACGTCGAAATCGTCGGGCGCCTTTTCCAAGAATGTTTCGAATCTGGTTGAAACCGGAGCTACCGAACTGATGAAAGCATATGCGGGCATCGGCTCGCCACAACAAACGCCGGGCGGTTGTCAATTTAGCGTGTCAATTGGCAAGAGAGCAGGCACAGGAAGCTCCCAAAAAGCGGTCTAAAGCTAAACGCGCACGAGCATAACGATCGCCGGCGCGGCCACGCATCACGCACCTGTGCTTTTCCGCGTTGGAGGCGATGGCGTCAGCGTGTAATGCGGTGAGCGCTGGTCGAAAGTCCAGGCTCGCGCGCTCAATGGCTTATGGACAGCGGTGCGGATGGAAGTGGCACCAGCGATCACCCGGAGGCCCAACGACGCAGCCGCTCGCAGTGAACGCCAAGACCAATAAGACGGCGATATTTAGTGCTCGACGCATGGTGTTCCCAATCCTATCGGCCCCGACCATTCTAACGCGGCTGAGTCTGCTTTCGGTCGCGGATGTTCTGTCTTGCGCGAAGAAGCGTCCAAAGCACATTTAGACGATAGAGCGTTCGTTCATACTTCCACTGGCCGTGCGGCTAGCGGATTGGTGCTCTTGAATTTCTGCGGTGGCCTGGGCGAGATGCTCCAGTTCAACAGCGATTTCCAACATGCGAGCTTTGTATCGGCTATCGCTGGTTTCCGACGCCGATGTGCGGAAGTACCGTGCCAGATCGGCCGGATTCTGCTTGGCTTTTATCGTCTCGCCCATACGATCAAAACGCGCGAGACGGTGTAATCGATGCCGAAGCCAGCTAATCTCGATGAGCTGGTTAACCGCTGCTTAATTTGGCCGAACCCGCGTCCTGGGTGCTTGCGGCTCGACTTGCGAAAATGGAGAGAGCCGGCATGTGAGAAGAATGTCGAGTAAAGGTTTCACCGCGGGCAAATATCTGATGCCCATTCGCCGAGACCGAAAGGGTGACTAAGGCACTACCTTCCAGCGGTTACGTTTCCCTCTCCGCCGATAATGCCTGCCAGCTTTGGGATTTGTTCAAGGACTCCGCTCACCCGCCAAGGTGAAGGCTATAGATCGCAACAAACGCGATGATCGCTGCGACTATTCCGATGATCCAAACATAGCGGACGCCTAAACCAGTCTGGCCCCGGCGGGCGCGTGTGGTCGATAATCTTTTTCCGTCGCCGGCATCGCTCATGACAGATTAACACCCGAAAGCGCAGCCGGTTTCGTTGCCATCGCAATTACCAACCGCCGGGTTAGCATACTGATGGTACGGCGGCGACCTTGCTTTCGCTTGCGCACCTGATGTCAAGGCCAATGGCCGGAAGAAGAGATGATGATGCTCAATCACACCGCTGTCGCGAACGAATTCCGAAAGCAGGCGCTAGACTTTCCGATGAGGTTCGGCGGCGGGGAACGCGTGGATGCCAACGCGGCTTTTTTCGGCGTCTTCCAGGTCCTAACGGCCTTCTCTGCTCAACAGTGAGACGGAACGAAAGAAGCGTTCGCGCTTTCTCGGAGATGCGATGCGAATGCCGTAGGCTGAGAATGGGTGACCAAGATAAACAGCTTGATGACCTAAACGAACTCGTACTAGGCATGTTAGATGCAATGTTCTCGATTAGCCTTGCCCTTACAAACCGAGGCGTTATCACACAGGAAGAACTCGCCTGCGCGTTTGAGGCAACCTTAGAGCAGCAACAATCGCGGTCCTATAGCAACAATGCCTTGCGGCAATTCTCGGTCAAAACGTTGGCCAGATTGGCCCGCATGCCGACATATGATTCAGGCTTCAAGCCAGTGGTGATCGATGGCGGTAAGGGCGACGAACTGTAGATCTCGACCTTGCGATCATTGGGCGGCGGGAGCGCGCGTGGTGCCCTCTTGCACCCAGTTGCTGCGGATATTTGGAGCGTCCGAACGCCAAAGAGGGTGATGGTCTTTCGAATAGACCACGAGCCTGCCCTCTTCCTGCAGCGAAAGATAAGCACCGGGATTGCCGTTGGTGTCGCTTGCCCAAACCGGCCCATCTGCCGCATCGTATATGACGACGTTGCCATCCTCTTGCACTCGCAGCTTTATGCCGCCGGCGCCGGCAGTGTTGGAGGACCAAATCTGCTTAGATTTTAGATCCAAGAGCTGTAAGTCCCCAGAACGTGTAAACATCAGTAGATAGCCGGCCGCTGTCTGCCAGCGCTCGCCGATGGAGTAATATAGGTCGGGTGAGCCCGGAAAGATAATATCTGCCATAGCGATGCTAACGCACCTAGGGCCGAAAAGTTACTTGGACTTCGCGCGCCGATGCCTCTCCCGATCGTCCTTGGTCCGCTTCTTCAGCGGTATCGCCTTGCCCCGGCTGTCGCGCTCCATGCCAGGCGGCTCGCCCCTTTCGCGGCGCCATGCGGGCGGTGGATTTGGGCTGCTTCGTCTGTGCCAAGCGCCGCCTCTAAAAGGGACCTGATCGCGGCGGATTGTGAAACACCGTTTTCCGATGCCCAATTTGCTACTGCATCAATCATCGCACGCGACATCCGAACGCCTACAAGCGGATCGGTGCCCGTCGCAGGGCGGCCTCTTTTTTTACGTCCAACGTCAATTGACCTTGCCATTTAAACGTTATACGTAAAAAGAAAAGCGAATGGAAGTAAGAAGCTTCCACAAGGCCCTTACCCGACCCGCCAGGGGAGTCACCGATGGCGTACAAGCGCAATCACGTCTTATCACATCCAGATTGCGGAGGGTATTGCCTCCGCAACCCTGCAAGCTCGTCGAAGACGCGATCATGGTAATGTCTGTTGTAGGAGTTGTCCGGTTGCCGACGACGCGCGGCAAAGCAACGCCGCCGGCTGCCGATGCGAGCGAGGGTTCGGACAACACCGGCATGAGACTCAATGCCGAGCAAGCGTAAGCGTTCCAGCCTTTGCGGCAAGAGTGCGAGCTGATCGATCGGCAGGCACTGTCCATCACGTCCGCAAAATTGTGCTGCAGCCGTTTGATAACCTCGGATGCCCGCGAATGTGCCATCCAGGCCGCAGGCACTTCGTCTGCTTTCGCACAAATTGCTTTTGGAACGAGAAGGCCTTCCCAAGCGTCCGATATATAGCGTTAGGGGAGTTCAACGCTGTAGCCGGTGGCGCGCGCCAACCTCCTGGGCTCGCTGCGCTGCCGGTGGCGTTCTAGGGAGGCTCTGACGTCTAATCTTGCAGAATGTATGTTTGAATCGCGAGGCCCTAACCATTCTTCTAGCTGCAGCGGCCATATCGGATATTAAGCGCTATTGTTCAGTGGTTGCGACTGGTGCGCGGTCGCTGAAGCGAGCTTTCGTTAGCTCGCGCGACCTTCACGACGTCGTTGCGATTGCGATGTTCGCTATCGAACCATGGTTCGCTGGAAATAATCCGACGTCCGGCCTTTCCTTCGTCGTTGATGCGACGCCACCCTGCGAGAAGAATACCGAAGCGCGCCGTTCTAACGAGTGATATAGTGCGAATCGTGGCTTACGGACATCATTGCCTCGGGCGTAGATCCGAGCGTCCTATACGCTTCGCCGGGAAGCCCCTGAAGCCAAAGGCGAGGCGCTTTTTTGGGTTCAGAGCTGACGTCTGCGAGCCGGGGCAGCGAACCTGTCAAATCTTCCTTGGCGGTCAGGAGGCCAGATGATGCGTGATCCGGTCGAAACGATAGGAATGACAAGCGCTGGCTGTCTTTGCCGGTGCGGTCATGCATGGATGCCAAGGGACAGATCGGAAAAGCCTGCCATTTGCCCAAGGTGCAAAAGCACTCATTGGCATATGCCGGCGGCACAGGCGCAGAAGGAGCGCACTTCGGGACAAGTGCGTAAGGTCGATACACTTTAACATCCGGTTGACGCGGAACATGCCGAAGCGGGGGCGGTGAGCGGAACGCTCATACCCACGCGAAGTTCATCGCTTCGCGCTGTGACTACCTGCTGGCGCGAGGCGAGCAGGCCGAAACGCATGCCGTTCATCTGGTCCGCTAGAGCGCGGTCGCCACTATGCGTGAGAAAGATTTCCAGCCTGATCTTTTGATGAGGCCAAGCCTGAGGAGCTTTTCTTCGTTCGTCCCCGTGCCATCGGCAAGCCGTTCGAACTGCAGCGGCGATACGCGCGGGGATACAGAGGGCGATACCGTATCGCCAGACCGCCTTCGTAAGACAGCATTTCACAGCAACACATGGCGTATCGAGGCGGCGCCACTATAGTCGCTGCTCAGGCCCGACTTTATAAACCTTGCTTCGATATGCTCTACCACTCTCTCGATGGTGCCGTGGGGTCGCTGACCGAATGCTGGATGTCATCCTCTGCATCGGTCGCCGCATTCTCTACAACGTCAAGACCAGACGCGGGCAACCGCGGAAGACTCACTCGTTCTGTGTTTAAGAGCCGAAGCCCGTCGTAGTCTACGTTGGAGAGTCCGCCTTCGCGTGCGAGCGCTCCAGGCAAGACGGGAACAGACACCGCCTGCGGCGTGACATTGCGGATATGGGCCGCAAAGTGCAGCCGCGGCTGCGCGAGGACAAAATCCGCTGTGGTGCGCAGATCGGGCGCAAGAGCGCGCGCATCCTGCGTCGAGACGCCCGAGACCATCTTGATGGAGGTGTTGGCGGCCAACGAGGCGCGCAGCGACGAGGTGCATTGGTCGAGGAACTGGTGGGCGAACACGCAGCCCACCTTATATTTGCGCGCTTCGGTGAGAAGATCGTCGATATTGCTGTCGAAGTAGGAGGCTGCTTCGTCAACGATCAGGAACGCGGGCCTGCGCTCATGCTCCGGGATCGCCGCCCGCTCCAACACAGCTTGCAAAACCAGCGAGATGAAGATGCGGCCGAAGTGCGACGACGCCCCTTTTAGAAAATCCTTGGCGGTATCGACCAGGACGATCGATCCCCGGTTCATCTCCTCGAACAGGTCGATGCGCGTGCTGGGGCTGGTGAACAGGCGCGCGATGGCGGGGTTCTCGATAACGGCCTGCAAGCGGTAGCGGATCTGTTCCTTGGTCTGGACGAAGGTCTTGGAATTAAAATCCTTCTCGAAGAAGCTCCGCTGGATATCGGGCAGCGACCGGATGGCGGCCCGATAGGGCGTCGCGTCTTCCATCAGCGCCATCATGTCGAGGATCGTGGCATTGCGGCCCAGGGTCTCTGGCAGCGCCAGCATCAGCCGGGCAACGAACTTGAAGAACACGCCCTGCTTGGCGGTGAGGTCTGCGCCGAGAAGGCCAGCGAACAGGTAATCGAAGGTCTGAATCACCCCGGCCGTGACCTGTTCCTTGGTCAGCTCGTCATAGCCCGAGAGGCGCGCACGGTTGACATCGAAGATGTTGAGCGCGGGCGGACGCTCGATGTCTTTGGGCGTGATCAGCAGGAACCTGTCGCGAAACGCGCCATGCTCCGGGTGAAAGCGTTCCAGGCGCGAGAGCTTGCCGATGAGATCGCCTTGGCTGTCCACGATGATCAGGCTCGGACAGTCCGGCGCATGGAGATCGTGGGCGATGAGGTTTTCGAGCAGGGTCGTTTTGCCAGCACCGGTTCCGCCGACGATATGCATGTGGCTGAAGCGGTCTTCATGCGTCAGCTTCAGCGGCACAGGCGTCATCATCAGTTCGTGGAAGGGCGTGCCTTTAAGATATTGGTCCGCAAGCGCATCGAGCGGCAGGTCGCTGCCCTCGGCGTATTTCCAGGGCTTCCTCGAATCCTCATACGGGATGCGGCCCGACGCCTCGCAGAGATTGCGGTACATCCGCTCGCTGACGGCGCTGAAGAGACCGCGATCATTGTACTGGTCTTCAACAAGCGTGCCGTAAATCTTGTCGATCGTCATGCGCGGCTCGGGCAGCGCATAGATCAATGGGATCGTGAAGGGCGAGGGTGTTTCTGTCTGCGGAAGCTGGTCCGCGATGCCGCAAAAAGTGCGGATCAGAGCTCCGTATAGCTTTTGAAGCACGATATCCTTGTTGGCGAAGAAATACTCTTTGGCGCGCAGGAAGTTCTTCGCATTGACGAACTCGCGCATGTTCATGCGCTCAAAATCCAAGGGCGGCAGAAAGAAAATATGCGCTTCCGCCAAGATCACGGCATCGAGTGCAGCTGTCATCGGCCGGTACAAATCGTACGGCAATTGAGCAAATTCTTGCCGCACCTCTACGTTGAGATACTCCGGCTTCTCCTGCAATCCGTCCTGCTGTGAGCGCATGCGTGCATAGAGTGATTGCGCCTCCTCAAGCTCGCGGCGCTTTTCGTTGCCGAAGAAGCGGCGCAGGAACGGCGCGTAGGTGGAAGGACCGGGGAAATCCATCAGAGGATTTCGTAGAGGATGTAGAGTGTGAAGACGGCGCCAGCACTCGCCATGACCCGTTGGCCGGTCGTGGCAAACCGCCACCAGTTGGAGACACGTTCCCCAATGCTTGCGAAGTCAAAGCCGGTGTGAGGATTGATAGTCTCAGCATTGCTCGAAGCTGATAGGTTCTTGGGGGCGGTCGCATACGCGCCGTGCGCTTCGTCACCAGACGACGCGGGGGATTCGGACAGTGCCAGAGCGGCGAGTTGAGGCGATGGTTCTGCAAGGGGTGCGGATACCGCCAGCACGGGTATCGGAATCCTTGGCGCTATGAGCACCGGCTCACCGCTGCTGAAATCGTATAACGCTTCCCTGCCGTCAAAGGTCGCAGCCGTGTCGAGATACCCCTTCAAGTTCCGGCAGGCGATCATGAGCGCGTCTTCTGCGCCCAAAAGCTCGTCTAGCGTTTTGCACTCGATGTGCTGTCCATTTTGCAGGCTGTTGACGGTGATATTGAGCTTCATCGCGGCTAGCGCCACGGACGCCAGACTCTTGAGCCCACCGATCATGGAGCCGTCGTTCTGCGCGTTCGCGCGGTCAAGATGCCGCTTCGACGCTTCCGAATTGTAGATCACCTGGCCGCCGAGCTTGTAGCGATGGACGTTCGCCTGCTCTTCGTGCGTCAACTCCGCCCGCGCGTCGAGACAAAAAATGACAGACCTGCTGACGAGGCCGCCGTCGCGTTGCGCGCGGGTAAGCTTGAGCTGCATAAATTCCCCCAGTGGTTGACATAGGGAAATTCACACGTTCCTAAGAGTCAAGAAGACTAGGAACGTAGCAGCGTTTTCGATTGATATGCTGCGAGAACTGATCTCTGAATGACGCTGAAACAGCGCGAGATATGCCCCAAGTTCAGAGAGTTCTGCCTCACACCAAGCGCAATTCCTGCGTGGACTTGTTGAGCACATTCGCGGCGGAGCCGCTTTTCTTGGTTTTCCGGGCTGGATGGCTTGTCCGCCTGGTCCATCCGGCCCGATGCCTGTCGGTACGTAGTGAAGGAAGATATCTATGTCCTCCTTCCCTACGGTGATCCGGTCGGTGATGGTCTCGACGATCTGACGCTTTTGGTCCCTCGGAAGCTCGGGCCAGCGCCTATAGAGGTTAGGGCAGACGCGAGGGGACATACATCTTCTGCTCGCAATCGGCGCAGTAAGTCAGCCCGGAGAACAGGTGGCTCGCCGATCGGCCGGGCGCGTTGCGACTGGTCATCTGGCCTTCGAGGATTGCGTTGCAACTCTCCCATAGCTCGATAGGAACGATGGGCTCGATTTGTCGATATGAAGCATATTGTCTTGTGCACGGACCGATATCGGCTGTGCATCTTTGGCTCAAGAACCTCAAGAACGTCACCATCGACTTCGATCAAAACCATTGGGTCACAGTCTTGATCGGCTGGAATGGAACAGGAAAGTCCAACGTGCTGGAAGCGCTCGCGATCATTTTCCGCGATCTGATGGACGATAAGAAAAAAAGTCCTCCTTTTGCCTATCGGTTATCTTATAAGATCGGCGTGGGTTCCGCTGAGAGATCTGTGTGGCTCAATGCCGATCCCGATCGTACTGATGAACCCCTAGTCATTCATACCTCCACGCCTGGTACCGTCGAGCTCGACACTAGAGAATCTCAAGGAAGGCGCATAACTCTGGCAGAGTTTCGTCGACCGACGAACAATCTGCTTCCGAAGTATATATTCAGCTACTATTCGGGCGAGAGTCATCGAATGTTCGATGTCTTCAGGCCGTATCTTGAGACATACGACAATCAACTTCGAAACGGCCGCGACCCGGGTATGAAGCGTCTCTTTTTCGCGTTGCCGGTTCATAGCCAGTTTGTGCTACTCGCATTTCTAATTCAACAGAATGATACGGTTCGCGCCTTTCTCAATGACCATTTCGGTATCGATCCTGACGAAGGCGTCGAGTCAGTTCTGTTCGTAATC
Source organism: Rhizomicrobium sp. (assembly GCA_037201525.1). GTDB lineage: Bacteria > Pseudomonadota > Alphaproteobacteria > Micropepsales > Micropepsaceae > Rhizomicrobium. The sequence continues at coordinate 147,828 of JBBCHP010000042.1, forward strand.
AAGAAGCCGCCTTGGAAGTCTAGGGCGCCGGATGGCGACGAGCGCTTTTGGAATGCTCGTGGCGTGGTGAAGGACTTTCTTGCGCGCTTATACGACATATCGTTAGCTCCGTTCCGCCTTCACCGCACGGTAGCGAAAACGATTTGGGCAAAAGGAAGATCCGAGTTTCTCTATCTTTACGTCAAGGATATGCAGGCGCTGCGCAAGCTTGTCGGTTCTGATGCGCCGTCATCGTTCTTTCGCGACCTAGAGAGCACCTATGTTTCGGAGCTCATCGACGAGGTGTTGATCCGTGTTCGTCTTCGGAATGGTGAAGCAGTGACCTTTCGTGAACTCAGCGAAGGCGAACAGCAGCTTCTAACTGTTTTGGGCTTGTTGCGGTTCACTGCGTCAGAAGAAAGCCTCTTTCTCCTCGATGAGCCAGATACGCATTTGAACCCACGGTGGTGTGTTGACTATCTCGATTACTTGCACCGCTTCGTCGGCTTCGACCGCGATGCTGAGGCCACGAGCCACATTGTTCTTACTACGCACAATCCCCTGGCGATTGCGGAGCTGAAGAAGGAGCAGGTGCAAATATTGCGTATGCGCGAGACGGGTACGGGGCGGTGCATCAATGCTGTCCATCCCGAACTCGACCCGAGGGGGCAAGGTTACGGCGCGATAGTAACCAGCGACATGTTCGGCATTGCATCCTCGCTAGACAAATCCACGCAGGAATTGCTGGAAGAGCAGCGCCTCCTCGCTGGAAGGGAAAGTCTGACCGCGAACGAACAGAGGCGCTTAGATGACCTGAATGCGCAGCTTGAGCGACTCGGCTTTCGGTTTTTTCTTCCCGACGATGAATATTCGAGGTTTCTGCGTTTGCGCCATGATCGCCTACGGAAGCTGTTCGACTGATGCTAGATGTTGAACAAGCGAAACGGTTCTTTCCCGCGAGCAGCCACGATCTCGCGGCACGAAAAGAATTTAAAGTCGTCGCGGGTCGCATTAAGCGGGCGATCAATCGCGATGCTGCGTTCAGCGGCGAAATGATCTTCCTGCTCCGGGGACAGCGATCGGCCGATCATCCTTGGATACAACAATTGTTGGAAGTCGGATGAAATCGGAAGAGCTTATCAGGCGTGTCTGGAGTTTCTGTCACGCGTTACGGGACGACGGGATCAGCTATGGTGATTATCTGGAGCAGCTGAGCTTCTTACTGTTTCTGAAATTAGGTTACGAGTTTGGCCGCCCCCCGCACAATCGAGATGTCAGGATTCCTGCTGCATATCGATGGGACACTTTCCTCGGACGGAAGGGTGCCGCATTAATCGCGCACTACAATGACGCGCTTCGCCGGCTTCAACGCATGCCGGGGATGCTCGGTGCGATATTTGTCGACGCGAAAAACAAAATTCAAGATCCAGCAAAGCTTGCGCGCCTTATCCAACTAATCGACGCTGAGAAATGGTTGAGTCTCGACGTTGACGTCAAGGGCGACCTATACGAAGGTCTTCTTCAAAAGAATGCCGAAGATACCAAAAGCGGGGCTGGGCAATACTTCACGCCTCGCCCGCTAATTGACGCGATCGTCGCTTGCGTGCAGCCGATGCCATGCAAAACGATAGTCGATCCTGCGTGCGGCACGGGCGGCTTCTTTCTGGGTGCGCACCGGTGGCTTACACGTGATGCGCAGCGATTGACCAAAAAGCAGAAAGCGTTTTTGAATTATGAGACCTTTTTCGGAAACGAAATCGTGTCCAGCACGCGCCGATTATGTCTCATGAATATGTTTTTGCACGACATTGGAGACATGATCACCGTCCCCAAGATCGCGTGCTCTGATGCCCTGTTGACGAAACCAAAGCAAGAATTTGACTATGTCCTCGCAAATCCGCCCTTCGGTAAAAAGAGTACCATGGCAAGCCAAAGCGACGAGGGGCGTTTCGATGACCACAGTGATCTGGTCTATCGCAGAAGCGATTTTTGGTGCTCAACATCGAACAAGCAGTTGAACTTCGTCCAACATGCGGTTTCAATTGCACGTCCTGGCGGTGAAGTTGCCATCGTCGTTCCAGACAATGTTCTTTTCGAAGGCGGAGTGGGGGAGAAGATTCGTCAGGGGCTTTTGGATCGCTGTGTAGTTCATACTTTGCTGAGGCTTCCTACGGGAATTTTCTACGCTCAAGGGGTTAAGGCTAACGTCCTCTTCTTTAAAAAGCAGAAGCCGAAGAGCGATCTCGAAAGGCTGCTATGGATCTACGATCTTAGAACAAACGCGAAATTTTCTCTCCGAAGTAAACCCTTACAGGCTGAAGATTTAGCTGGCTTCGTGAAGGTCTATCAGCCGCAAAATATGGCGCGTCGTCGCCAGACCGATTATTTCCGGTCATTTTCCTATGATGAGCTGCGCGAACGGCCACGAACGAGTTTCGATATTTTTTGGCGCAAAGAACACGGCAGCGATGAGGGCACCGATCGTGCTGAGAGTATAGCGCAGGAAATTGTCGGGCATCTGGAGACGGCGTTGGAAGCAATGAAAACGGTGCTTAGCGCTCTATCGAGAGACATGGAATGACTCGGCATGCAAAACGGTGCAACTCAACTCTTCGGGAGACCGGCTACATCGGAATTGGATGGCCTTTAGCAAAAATTGGAAGCTTAGAGCGCTAATATTAGCGCTTCTCCTTCGATATCCAAAACTGCATCGCAAAGTATTTGCAGCTTGTCCGCGCCGGGACGCTCGACTGTCCTGAAACAAAATCCGCCAAATTGTTTCAGTTGGCGAGGATATCATGGCGACGCGGCAAATTTTATTGCAGATCGCGGTCAGCGCGGTATTAGCGGCAAGTTCCGGCGTGCCTTCCGGTGCATCAGCCGCTACCTTCAAATCGATTCATTCGTTCTGCCTAGAACAGAACTGTGTCGATGGCGCTTATCCTCGAGCGGGTCTGGTCGCCGATAAAGAAGGCAATCTGTTCGGCACCACGTCCGAGGGCGGCGATGTGGGTATCAACGGGTTTCAAAACGGTACGGTGTTCGAGCTAAGCCCGAATGCCAAGAAGACAAAGTGGAAGTTTAAGCGCCTCTGGAGCTTTTGTAGCCAGAATGACTGCAGTGACGGCAGCATTCCACGCGGGGCACTAATAGCGGACATCAACGGAAATCTCTACGGCACAGCGTCCAAAAGCGGCGGCACGGACGAAAATCCGAATGGCGGAATCGTTTTTGAACTGATCCACAACGCAAAGAGCACGAAATGGAATTTGAAAGTGCTTCACGCATTTTGCCCAGAAGGAGACGAAGGGTGTAGCGATGGACAGTCCCCTTTCACGCAGTTGACGTATTCTGGAGCGAGTTCAGGCGCGCTGTATGACGGAACGTCTCCGCTGTACGGCACCACTGTGGAAGGAGGAAACCAGCTCGCACAAGGCGGTACGCTCGGCGGCGGCACTGTCTTCAAAGTCTACCCTTCAAAAGGCGGCGGGAGCTGGACGGAACAGGTGCTATATGATTTCTGCGGTGATGCGAGTTGCAGCAAACCGCTTCCGCCTCCTAGTTCCGGCCTTGTCGTCGATGGCGCCGGAGGTTTGTACGGCACGGTCGACGATGAGGGTTTTCCAGGTACGCTCTACGAGCTAGTTCCTAACGCAAAAAAAAACCAAATGGAAGCTGAACTCACTCTACACATTCTGTAGTCTCGGCAATTGCGCCGATGGAACTAACCCCGAAGCCGCCCTGCTCGACCTCGATGCCACAGGCACGATCTATGGCACTACGCTCAATGGTGGTTCGGGCGCTAACGGTGTTGTTTACAAAGTTGAGAAGCAGGGAAAAGGTGCCAGCCTCACAGTGCTGCACAGCTTCTGCCAGCAGCAGAATTGCACCGACGGCGCAGGGCCCCGCGCGGGTGTCGTGACAACACCGTCGGGCGCGCTTTTTGGAACCACTGACTATGGCGGTACAGGCGGTCAGTTCGATGGCACCGTATTTGAGATCGGAGAATCTTTCTCTGTCGTCCACAGCTTTTGCAGTGAGCAAAACTGCATAGATGGAGACAACCCACTGGCTGGGCTGATCCTCGATCAGAATGGAAATCTATTTGGAACCACCAGCAGCGGCGGCAAAACAGGAACCAATGGTTTTGGAAATGGTACGATCTATGAGGTTGTTCCGTAACATCATGCTACCGATAGAGACACTATAGGCCGGCTAGTATTCGAAAATAAGACGCAAGTTCGCTGTTGACGCGCGATAGTAGGATTCCTGTTAGTCCAGCTCTTGGCGACCTCAAGTTCTTATGATGCCCTGCAAAAATCGTTGATGGTGCTGGATCAACGCCAGCCCTGTGCTCCGCCCTCCAAATACATGACCGCCGCGGGTGCGACCTTGCTTACGCTCACCAAGGGCAACGGGTACAAGGGCGTGACGATGTTCGCCGCCTATGCGTACTAAATTGCCGCAACGCAGATGCATATCACGTGGCTCGGCCCGCATCGCGGCCTTCCAACACAGCAGACAAAGCCGAATAGCAAATTCGGTATCGGCTTTCCAAGAAAAATGCCCTGGCGCGCAGCCAGGGCATATCGTCAAGCACACTGATCTCCTGCCACAACCCTCAGATATTCCACTGCCTGCTGCGCGCGGCTTGCGGCGGCGAAGATCGCTCTGTTGTCTTGTTTCAAGATGTGCAGCCAATGCGCGATATAGGCCGCATGATCTGGTCTTGGCGCGTTCACAAGACCGAAGGCAGAGCAGAGGAACGCCGCGCCCAGTTCGGCTACAAGCTCCTCAAAGGCGTAGTCGCTGTCGCCGAACGTCTGTCCGCCTATCCTGTCGAGGCGATGTGGCGCGCCCGTCCAATGCGTCAGTTCATGCAGCAGCACCGCGTGATAGGCCTCGGTTGCAGAACTGGTCGGCGTGCCGATGAACTGCGCAGGAGCAGGCATCTCGATATAGTCGCCACGAGTACGATAGCAGGCTATCGCAGAGCCGTGGCGGACTTCGGCTCCGACGGCGGCAGTGAAGGCTGCAATCTGCTCATTCACCACGACAGTTGATGGCCGACTCGCATGCTGCAACTCCCAACCATCAACTTGCGCAAAGTTGAAGACATAAGAATAACGAAGGACGAAGCGCGGAGCACCGGTGTCTTCGCCGTCGGCTATCTCACCTCCAACGTCGATTTTCTTGTAGAAAACTATGGGTGCGCCGCGTTCGGCTTTGCGGACCTGCGCGCCGAGCTTGCGCCATTGCCCGTAGCTCGCCCAATACCCAGTAGGATAGAGGCACTGCGCCGCCATCGCCCATAGCGTAACGACGTTGATGCCGCGATAGTTCATATGGGTGAGCGCGTTGAGTGGTATTGCAACCCCCCGCTATCCCGCCGTGCCAGGGCATCATACAGGCACCGGCGCCCGTTTCGATGGCGGCGACGATTTGCGCCGTCACCATATCGTACACATTCGGCTTGGTCTTTGAATGATCTGTGGACATTGACGTCTCCCGTTCAACCGGGAGCGCCGGACCATTCCGGCGCTCCCTGCTACGCAGGAGGCCGGAGATCAAGTCTCTGAGCGTGCAAAGTACGCGAGAGCAAGAGCGGCCGCGACAAAGAGCGATTGGCGCGAATCTTCAGCGACCCAAGGCTTTCTTTTGGGCGGTAGGCGATGGCGTAGCGCATCGATCTTTTCGGCAACCGCCTTACAGAGATCATGGCGGGTCGCTGCTGCTCGGAGTCCGAAAGTGGCGTTTACCGCGGTCTTCTCGAAGACGTGCACCGGCATGTCTTTGCAATGCGCGAGGTGCATGAATGTCTCGTACAGCTCCTTCGCGCGTTCCGCCCGGGAGCGTTCGAATGCCTCAAGAACGAGCATCGTCGGCTGATATCGTTTTAACAGGCGCTCGAAGCGCGAGATGATCCGCGCATCACGTCCAGCCTTTGCACTTGCAATACCCCAATCGATGCTCGCGCCCGGTCGTTCGAACAGCGCCCACCCGAAGCCGCGCGTCGTCGGATGCACAGCGAGCACGAGGATGTTTTTGGGCGCAGATGTCATATCTCCGAGTTGGTCCGAATCCGCGAAGGGATGCGCTCGAGCAGCGCAAGCTTCTTTTGCGAACCAGCGTCTATCCGTCCAGCGAGCCGCGTGTGCAGCGCAAGCGCCCGTCGGCCCAAAGCATCCTCAAGTTCATCGACCCGTGCCGGAATTATCTCAGCCGGGTCCGCGCCGAATATGATCTTGGCCACGATCAATAGCTCCACGGAGATGTTGCGCAGGCCGCGCTCATATTTGCTCACCGCATCTCCCGATACGCCAAGCAACTCACCGAGCTCCGCCTGCGTCAAAGCCGACTTCAGACGATATGTTTTCAAGTAAATGGCGAGATGGGGCATACGCAAGGTGTGCCTTTGTATATTCGCAGGACCGCGCAACGCCTACACGAGGGTATTTCTCGACGAACTGTATATTCCTCATTGTGAATAACGTTGTATTCGACCTTCTCAGGGGATCGATCAAACAGTAATGAAAGAGAAATCAAATACTTCTCAAATACCTGCAGCGATATCCAAACCGTAGCGTCGCGCGAGCGCGTCGACTTTCGGACGTTCGCTCGCTGGCACCACATAGACGCCGCCGCTTTTGTGAGTGCTGATGCCAAGCCGAACCCGAAGCATATGGCCTACCCATTTGCGCGTCATGGGATGGCCGTATTCTGTTTCATGGACATCATTAAAGAGATCGGTAAGGCGATCGTGCGCGACATCCGCAACGCCGTGGTCAAGACTTTCTGGGAAGACGAGTTCCACCAATATCCGCCGCGTCTGCGCGCCGAAGCATGTGCGCCCATTCAAAACAAGCTCGGCGCACTGCTGTCCGACCCGACCTTGTATCGAATTCTCGTCGAGCCGCAGATCGATTTGCATTTCCGCTCTCTGATGGATGACGGCATGATCCTGCTCGTCAACGTGTCGAAGGGACGGCTCGGAGAGGACAGCGCGCTGTTGCTCGGGAGCCTGGTGGTCTCGACGCTGGGGCTTGCTGCCTTCAGCCGTTCCGAGAGCCCGCCCGAAACGCGCCGGCCGTTCTTCGTGTATCTCGACGAATTCCACAATTTCACGACACTCATGCTCGCCAACATGATGAGCGAGCTACGAAAATACGGCGTGGGTCTCTTACTCGCCCATCAATACCTGCATCAGCTTGAGCCGGACATCCGCCATGCGGTGCTCGGCAACGCGGGCACGTTGATCGCGTTCCGTGTCGGCGCAGAGGATGCACCGCTCCTGGTGAGCGAGTTGCAGCCGAAATTCGAGGTTCTCGATCTTATCAATCTTCCGAATTATTCGATCTATCTCAAGCTCATGATCCACGGCACGCCAAGTCCGCCCTTTAGCGCAAGGTCTATCGGTGTAAGCGAATAAATTCTTCTGTCCATGCGGTAAAATTGTGTCGCCGCACAAGGCAGCTACAATGCGGCCAATCCGAAAACCGCCGCGCACGCTGCCTCAAGCCTGGTTTGACCTATGTGCATGTTTGGCTTTGTGCTTTTTGGGAGCGATCTGTGAGTGCCGTGAGGAGTCGGCAGTTTGCACGGACGCGCGGTTGCCCGCCGGATCATACCCGTACGTGATCTGCTTGCTGTTGTCGTAGCTCACGATGCTGAGCCTGCCGAGATCATCGTATTGATAGGTGGTGGCGGCTGTCGCGTTGACGGCCGTCAGCAGCAAACCACATAGTCCTAAGACCAACGACCGCATGTCAGCCTCCCAACTCGAATCTACAGACTTTAGCCTGAAGTGGGTTTCCGCACTAGTTGTCCTGAAAAATATTCTTTGCACAGTTGCTGCCCGAGAAAAAACCTGTAATGCTACTCTAAGCTGATTTGGTCGCGTTGCGCCAAACATTGCGAGTCACGCGGTCAAGCGGAAGCTGGGGATGCGTCATGGCTGGGACGGTTTCTCGATATTTGCGAGCCTTTTGGGGCTTATGCGCGCTCGCTGCAATGCCGTTAGCGGTCGTAGGTCAAGCCACCGCTCAGACCTATCTACCCTCCGTCAAGATCGGCACGGCGGCTTTAATCTCCACGACGAACGCGGAGACCTATTATAGTGCCCATGATCACGCCTGGACCGACGGGCTTGGCGCGATCACCGGCACGGCGACGCCAGAGCCGACTGAGATCATCGAACTGGCGCGCGCGCTCAAGAACGATCCGGACAATATTTATCAATATGTCCACAACAACATCCAGACCGTTTGGCTCTATGGGCTTCAGAAGGGTGCGCTCGGCGCGTCTATCGACAAATCCGGCACGGCGTTCGATCAAGCGGCGCTGATGGTGGAAATCCTGCGCGAGGCGCAGTTGAACAACCCCAACATTACTAGCGTATCGTATCAGGCGGGAACGATTACGCTGACCGGCGCGCAGTTTGCAGCCTGGAGCAACATCACCAATCCGCAGGCTGCGTGTCAGTTGCTGTCCAGCGGCGGCATCCCGGCCCAGATCACGACGGATGCGGGCCCTATCACGGACTGCACGACAAGCGTGGGTACGACCGTCACCTCCATCACCATGGCCCATATTTGGGTTGCCGTGACGATTACTGGAAGCTCCGCTACGGGTTGCAGTGCCTCGAATGTCTGCGTCTTCGACCCCGCCTACAAGCCCTATACCTGGAAAGCCGGCATTTCTAGTCTTACAACTGCCTTGGGCCTAATGCCGGGCCACACACTGTATGTGGCGACGCATCCCGCGGTCACGGGCAATCTGACACCGCCGGGATATACGATCCCTTTTATTCAATCGGTTGATACTGTTGACCTCAACAACCTTCTTCAGAGTTATGCAACAAACTATCTGAACTATTTGCAGGCGAACAATCTGCAAGGCGCGCAGATCGAGGACATCGTCAGCGGCGGTATCATTACCCCGGTCACCGGGACATTGCGGCAGGCGACGCTTCCTTACACGTCGAGCGTCGCGCATAACTGGACCTGCTCGGTGCCGGTGTCTTGCGGTGTGTCTAACCAATATCGCACCAAGCTCACGCTCAACGCGACGCGGACGATCGGGGCTACGATGACGACGTTGTTCCTTGATCCATCGACGAGCGCGCCGCCGGTATTCTTTGTCGATCAGATCTACGGGCGCAGGCTGTCGATCGATACGAATTTCAACAACAAGGAAACAACATCTCAAGCCAACTATAATACCTTCAAATCGCGCCTTAGGCTGGATGACCAGGCACTTCTAACTTACACGGATACCGGCGAGACGCCCTCGTTATATCCCCACATTTCGGTGACGCTGACAGCCGATCATCCCTACGCGGCGTCGTCCAGCGGCTCCGGAACCGATGGCAGCTATATGGACGAGACGGTGACCAAGCTGGGGTCCCCCATTACGCCGATATCGATTGTGCAGGGATGGGGCGATACATCGAACGCGTTGTTCGCCAAATGGTCGATCGAAAAAGTGCAAGACACTGCTCTGCCGGGCTTAGTGGGAAGCTATGACTGCGATAACTGTATTTCGGACTACTTCGGGCCGACGGGCGACTTCACGCGAGACAAGACAAGCGCAGGATATCTCGCGCAATACACGCAAGCAGCACAGCTCCATGCCGCGCTCATAAACGGGGTTGCCCAACTCCATCATGTTATCGGTGTTGCTTATGGCGACGATACGGTCGGAAAATCGGTGCCGCCTCCAGAAATGGGCTTCGACTATATCGTGCGCGACAGCTATGCCCGCATGGACATCGATTCCGCGCTGAGCCTCACGAGCAAGACGGCGGACAAGGGCAAGCGACGCGCCGCATTGCATGCCTTGGTCGCTACCCGCGGCGACGATCGAGGGCTCGATGTCGGCGCAGCAGCAGGATATTCCGGATACGGCATCGACGGCGTCGCGCTTCGAATGGGGCAATGCCCCGCCAGCGAGTGAAGACCCCGCGCCTGGGACGCGCCCCCGCAAATTCTTGCAGTTTGATTCCACCAATAGCGGAAGCGTGGGATGCACCGGCAATCCCGGATGCGGGCGTCATACTTTGGGAGAACCAGACGACGCCACCCCCGCCGAGCGGGACTGATCGACAGGGCAGTCCGCAGAATTGGGGGGACTGAGCACCAAACTTCATTGACTGCTGATATTACGGCATACACGGCCGCAGGCTTCAGTGTGGTCACGTCGCAGGAATCGTGGCTTGGCCCGGGCGAACGCGGTGGGGCTTATATTCCGCCGTTGGTCACGGGCGAGGCATGGGATTATCTGCCGACCAAGCAGCGCGGAAATGCCTTCGTTGCCCACAAAATACGCCTCCGACGGCAGTCCGTCTGAGATTACGCATGCCGTTTCTGGCGTTTCGCAGGTGATCGATTTCCACGACATACAGTGTAATCAAGGGCGGCGGTGGCGCGGCGGAGACCGACAACCAGTCTCAATACGATCCCGGTTCGGCAGCCCGACGATCTAAAATCGAAATTCGTGGACCGTGCGACCATCGAAAGGGGTCGATCTGACCAACGGCAGCGTAGCGTATCAGAGCCCGGTGTCGCTGTCGGTGGGCAGCGGAGATTTTTCAAACTTACTGCCACACTTCATTTTCGTGCCGGTGCCGTTCCCGATTCGACGTTGGGGCCTCTTGCTCCATATAGCGAGCCGACGGCCGAATGGACGACCAACTGGCACAACAGTCTCTCGATCTCCGGCAGCGGCATGGAGTTGATGGGGCAGAGCGACATTCGCGCGCTTGCGGTACGCTGGCCGCGTTCCTAGCAGAACAGGATATTTTCACGACCTCGGATTCGACGCCCCAGCCCTCCCAGGCGCAGATCGTTGCTGGCACTTTGACAAGCGCGTGGTGGTCGCATCAATTGACTGGAAACGTTGCGACCGTCGCGCTGGGGGCGTCGAACCAGCAATTCATCAAGTTACCTGATAGCAGCTGGATTGCGCCGGGCGCCGGGTTTGCGAAGCTCAATCAAAATAGCAACAGAGCCGTGAACGAATATCTCTGTCCGAAGCCGTCCGGCGGGCCCAATCCGCCACTGTATCCGCCGAGCCGCGGCTGGGACTATACGAGCGTCTCTTTCGATGTGACCAATTCCGGCGGGGATGTCGAGCATTTCGCCCACTGGCTCACCTACTACAACGATGATGTTGACCTTTGTAGTCGCCAGCAGGGTTGGCGGCTCATGAGTTGGGATTTTCCGCAAAACAAGAGCGGTACTCCAAGCGTGCAGATTAAGTATACCACCGATAGCACCTCAACGATTGCAGAGGTTGACAACAACGTTGGGCGCAAACTCGTTTTCACGGGCGCTGGGTCAGTTACGACTATCAGTGACGGGGGCTCCCGCTCAATAACTGCGGGCGTTGGAGGCGTAGCAATCCCAAGCCACACAGACCCTATGCTCCAAACAACAAATTACACGTACAACGCACCAATTGCGACAAGCGCCACGCACCGCCCGGTACCGTATCGCACGCTTAATGTGGCAATACCGCCGGATCCGAATTCGCCTTTAGGCACCGTACAGTACTTTTACGATAGCGAAGGGCGTGTAAACCAAGTGAAGGATGCGGCGGCGTTGAACTCGCCGCCTCCTGTGCGAGCGCCTTACCAATTCTACATCGCAGACGGCACGCGCGGTGAACATGACGATCCGCTGGGACAAGCTTACACGGTGCTCTACGACACCTATGGCCATCCCGCGCATTACATCGATGAGGTCGGCAACAAAACCGACGCGTTGCTCGATTCCCGATCACGGCCCTTGCAGTACGTTTTCCCTGAGGGAAATTGCCAAGCGTTTGCATATGACGATCATAACAATACCACTGATACTTGGCAGGTGGACACGACATCGTCATGCAACACCGCCGCAGGCCCCGCGCACGTTTTGCACGCTTCAGCAAGTTGGGATCAGACTTGGAACAAGCCGAGCATCGTTACCAACGCACGCGGCAAAACGACGACATTAACGTATTATCCCTCTAGCGCGTCGGCCGGCTCATCGCTCCTGTGGACGGCTCAAAGACCTGCGATTCCCGAAGGCACGCCGCTTTACAGCTTCACGTACAACACTTACGGCAACGTACTGACCAGCGTAACGCCTCTCACCTCGGCGCTTTGACGCTGACTACCAAATACGACTATCAACCGAATGAAGACCCGAAGGACACAATCGTCGATTACGGAACGACGGGGCATCTGAATCTGACGACGTATTATCTCTACAACTCTGTCGGCGACTTGACCCAAATGACCGATCCGCGCGGCAGCGTGACTGTGAGTTATTTCGATGCAGATCGCCGCAAGTATGAAGACGATTATCACAATGGCGGCTTGGGCGCAGCCCTGAATTATGCCACCCAAACAAAGTATGATGCTGTTGGGCGTGACTATGAGGATGACGTAGCGATCTGCTTCGACAGTGCAAGCCCGTGCCACACCTCTGGGACGACGGTGGCGACTTGGCAACCCGTCAAGAAAACAGGTTACACATACACCTCGAAAGTTCATACGGTTATGGACGCGGACGGCCGCACGATTGCGACGGATTACGATGACGCCGACCGGGCGGCCAAAGTAACCGATCCGGTAAGCCGCGTGACTGTTTTAACCTACTGCGCAAATGGGGACGCGAACTGCGCGGCCAACCAGGTCAAAAACGAAATTCGGGCGTGGCATGGGGGTACAAGCTGCACCTATGGTTCTACGCTTCAGGAGTGCTACCGGCAGGTGGCCTATTACCCCAATGGCGAGCAGAAATCTGTCACCGACGCCAATGGCAACACCACCAACTTCGTCTACGATCTGTGGCGGCGGCTGAGGCGGACGCGCTATGCCGATACCACGCCCGCCCATCCCGACGAGGAAGTGCTGACCCTCGACGAGAACAGCAATGTGACGGCGAGGCAGATGCGCTCCGGCGGCATCATCAGCTATGGCTACAACGATCTTGACTGGATGACTACGAAGGCGATGCCGATCTCGGGCGGCACTTTGAACACCTCCTGGACTTATCGGCTGAACGGCAAGATCGCCACGCTCGGCGACGACGCCGCTGGCGGAGGCAACAGCCTGACCTACGGCTACGACAGCGCCGACCGCATGACTTCTACCGCCACGCTCATCCCGGGCTTCAGCGGGAGTCAGACCGCGAGCTACAACCTCGATGCCAACGGCAACCGTACCAAGCTGATTTGGCCATCGACGGGCGGTGCATACGCCGTCGGCTATTGCTACGACAACATGAACCGCATGAGTCAGGCGTCGGAAAACCCCAGCGGGACCGACTGCACCGGCGGCAGTTCGCTCGCCACGTATGCTTACGATCCGCTGTCGAACCGGACAGGTGTGACCTACGGCAACGGAGCGTCGGAGACGGCAAGCTTCTATGTCTCGACCGGCACTGCGCATTACTCGCCGGACCTGCAGACCTTGACCCATAAGATGCCGAGCACGGGACCTGCCTACACCTTTGGCTATAGCAATGCGCATCAGCTCAACAGCGAGGCGATCAGCGACGCCAGCTATGTCTGGCAACCCACCGCCGACGCCACCACCAGCTACATGCCCAACAATCTGAACCAGTATACTACTGTGAATGGCTTCGCTTACACCTACGACGGCAACGGCAATATGACGTCGGATCACATATGGACCTATGGCTACGATCTTGAGAACCATCTACTTACCGCGAACAAGACAGCAGGCGGCACGGTGGCAGCGAGCTACAATTACGATCCCCTCGGGCGTCGCAATGAAAAGTCTGGCACCGGCGTTACGCAGACCTACTTCCTCTCCGATGGCACCGATGAGATCACCGAGTACAACAGCCCGGGTACGGCAACTGTGCGCTATATCCCGGGGCCATCGATCGACGAGCCGATAGCGATGATCACGGTATCCTCTGGAGCCAAAGAGTACTTCCACACCAACAAGCAAGGCTCCGTTATAGCCATGACTAACGGCAGCACAGGAGCCCTAGCGGAGGGTCCCTACAAATACGATCCTTACGGCAATTGTTTCTCGGGCGCATCGCCGTGCAGCCCGGTGGCGGGATCAACAGCGCCGTACCGGTTTACTGGCAGACGCCTCGATCCCGAGACCGGACTATATTACTACCGCGCACGCTACTACGCCTCGGGCGATACAAATGGCGGCGGCAGGTTCCTGCAGACCGATGCCGTTGGATACACTGCAGACCTCGACCTCTACACCTATGTTGGCAATGATCCGACCGACAAAGGCGATCCGAGCGGCAATTTTGTTTATGGAATGCCCCACGACGCTTGCTTGCTGTTCTGTGATCCAAGCTCGCCGGATCAGGGAACAAACGTCGATGGACTTTCGGGGGTGACTGCATCCATCGAGACTGGCGTCATTGGCGGGGCCGCAAGCCAGATCACCGGCAACTCAGGATCAAACAGCGGCGCACAGATGCGAGCCTACACGCCTGTGACTGGGCCTCTAGGAACTCTGCGAGGAACAGGCGTGGTGAATGGGCCTGCTGTAGACATAAGTTATGACCCGGGCGATATCATTACGTTTCAAATGGATCCAGATCTCATGGGAGGAACCGAGAAAACGCCGCAATCGCCTACTCCGAGCGCGCGTAGCTCTCGAGCGGCTAGGAGTCATCCTGGATCTGGGGGCGAAGAACAAGGCATGCTTGGCTGGGATAGGAGTGCCGCTTGGCAAGCATACCAAGTGCAGGAAAACGGGGTAGGCGAGCTCAAACCTCCGGTATATTTGGGTGGTTTATCCTTCGCCGCGCCGGTTCAAACAGCAGGACCGTTCAAATCGGTTATATTGCCCTCAGTGCTTGAAATCCGATTTTCAGATTTAAACGAAACTGCAGGTGGACCACCGGTATTTGTCGATATCTGGACAAGGCCAGCTGAACCGCACTCATGAGAAAAAGCCTTATAGCCGCGCTCATCTTTTTGAGCATTATTTCTGCAGTATCCGAGATATCCTTCGGATCATCCCTGCCAGCAGAAACCTCTCAAATTGAAATGCCGGAATACTTTCTGGCACATATCCCCAGCGGAGTTTGCTCGTTCGAGGTTTCCATAGCTGGCTCTACAGTTATGGATAAACAAAAGCTGCTAACGAATTTCATGCAACAGGCCTTTGAATTGACGAATAAGTGGAAAGTTAAGTTTGTTGTCTCAGGTGTAAACTACATAAGCTTTTCTAGTTTTTATGTGACCTTGTTCGAGCCTTGTCAGCCGCACACTGCCTCTTCGTTACTCACTAAAGTCTACGGAAAAAATTGGCATTGGAAATTGGATAACAATCCTAAGCTCTTCGCAACTGAGAAATTCTTCCAGGAGAATTCTCCCGCGAGTATGTTTTTCTATTTCAAACCGCGTGTGCCTATTCAAAGCTGTCTCGTATCGATGTTTCCCAATCAATCTATTTCCGTGGATCAGTACCCGAGAATTTATGGTCTTATGTATGCAACGTGGCGTACATTCCGGTTGCCTTTTGCGTACGTCGGCTTTCGTGATCGTACCTTCTACGGTTTGTTTTCGCGGCAATGCGACCAACGTGACGCGATAATCAAAACTTACCTCAAACTGATGGCTGAGAAGGATGCTAAGCTGGCGTCAGCGATTCAATCGTACGATCTTAAAAGCGGTGCTGCCGATTTCCTGCAAATATTCGATCGTGCCCATTAAGCAGTGTTCCGCTTGATTACTACGCTGTTTGGATCGTGTAAGTTAATGGCCAGCGTCGCCTTGCACTCCGGGTGAAAATTGTTGACCTAAAGTTCACCGTTTTAGAACGAAGTTTGAAGCTGGGGGAACGCGACTTATAAATCCGCTCTTGGATGAGCTCGGCATAGCAAGTGAGTTTGCCGAGATAAGGAGTGTGATATATTCGCGCATTTCAAGCTCTGACAAACGCACCAAGGGATGAGTGGACAGTATCATTTCCACAACAAGACGAAGCACACGATAACTCGGTGTATGACTCGGTAAAGGTATACGTGCCGAAAGGCGTAAACTTCCAAATTCAAAAACCTCCGGGTGGATAGAAATGGAACAGCGGCGTACAAAAGACGGATTCATCATTGTGTCTGGGCATGGAACTATTTTCTTACTCGTGTTGCAGTGTCTGGTATTTTCGATTGCGGCTTCGAATGCCTGGGCCAAAGACACCGCGTATGAATATGCGGGTGATCTGAACAAGGCATGTAATTCTGAGAACCCCGCTACCGTCGAGATGTGCGCGGGATTCATTGCTGCAAGCGTTGAGATCGCTGCAAACAATCAGATCTACGGAGCTGCCATCTGCATCCCGCCGCGTACGCCTTTAAACCGTGTCGTGAAGTTGACAACAGCGTGGATGCGAACTCATCCTTGGGATCAAACTCTGCCGGCTTCGCTGATTGTTGCCAAAGCGTTGGCGACTATCTTTGCTTGCAAATGAACTTCTGCCAAACGCGTACGGCACAGTTGTGCAGCAGATTTTATGTGGCGCCAGTAGCTATGCTTCAACTAGGACCAATCGACATTCAGGGTTCACTAGGCTGAAGGTCGCTGATTCATTTTGCTCAGGATTATGTGACTCATAAGCATACTGCGCGCTACGGGGCTTTAGCGCGCGGGAGCGCCGGCGACCATCTCCAGGGGAACAGTTGAGCGATGCGGTTTATGGAATGATCGGCGATGCACGTGATCATATCGCGCAGATAGGCTTCCCCGCCGTTGCGCGGGCGGTACCGCAAGAGACGCTTAGACTATACGCTGCTGACGAACAATGACAAGTCAGGGTCGTAAGCGGTACATGATCGCGCCGCGGCTTCCTTGTTCTTTTGGGTGGTTTCAGGCTAGTGGAGCCGGCCGCCCGAGTCTGGCGTCTGCATCGAAACCAGGGTTGCGCCAATGCTCTTCTCGATCATCCGCGCCTCCACGAGCGCGACATCCAACAGCCGCGCCAGCGCTGAAAGCTCGCAGTGGCGGGCAACCTCACTCATGCCATCGAGCATATCCGCGATGTAGTTCGCGGCCGCTTGCGGCGTGACCTTGAGCGGCCGGTCCGAGGGACTATCCGATCCGTTCAACATGGGCGCGTAACCGGATATGCCCACGACCAATCGAGGATGCTGACGCGTCCCCAGTCAGCTTCGGGCCGAATCAACACCCTGGGTCTATTGGGCGCGCCGACACGGAAGCGCCTGCCTACACAGCGAGTTGCACATCTATCTCTCATGGATTGGTCACCAAACTGCGTGCGTCAGAGCGCGCTATGGACCGATCAAGCACGCCTGGCTGAAGCCACTTTCCTTCGACGCGATTGAGCACCATCGGATCGCTAAAAATGGTGATGGGTTGGGCGCCGGGGTGGATTTCTCTTTCGAATTCCAAATATTCCCGATCGGAAAACCGTGTCGTTCTGCCGCCCGCGATCGTCGAGAAACCGTGCCCTTTCCAAAAATTGGCCAGCCGCTGCTCGGCTTGGAAATATACGCGGTGAAATCCCTTGTTCTTCGCCAGGTCGAGCGCGAAATTCACAAGCTCGGTTTTGGCGCTCGTCCTGCGGAACTGTGGCAGCACGCAGTAGCGCTCCCATTTTGCAAATCCCGAGAAATATCGGATACGCATCGTGGCGGCCGGCTCGCCGTTCACGAAACAAATCACATGCTGGGCGCTTGAATCGTTGCCGTCAAATTCCTCTGCATACGGACAACGCTGCTCGCCAACAAAAACAATGGCGCGTATGGCTTTGGCTTGTTCGAGTTCTGCCGTCCCTTCAACGACTTTGACTTCAATTTTTTCCGCTGGCGCACGCATGCGCGGCAGGATTTCGGGGGGAACGGAAGATACCCCCCATCCTGTCTTCCGCCGCGCTGACTGGCACAAAGCCCAAACGCTTGCCGACCGCGTAGCTGTCGGGTGTTGCAAGACATGTGTAGTGGGGCACGCCGGCCAGGTGCGGCAGCCTGTCCAAGAGCGCCGATTGCAACGCGGCGAGCTTCTTCTTGGCGACGATGCACCAGATATAGATGGCATCTGGGCGTTCGCGCTGGAGGGCGAGCAGTTCGTGCTGGGGATTGAGGCGGTCGAGCGCGCCAGATTTCAGAGCGTGGTGGCCACCTTCGTTGAGAAGAAGCTGCCCATAGAAGCCGACCATTTCTTGTGATTCGCCGTCGCCGCGAAACAATCCCCAAAAGGAATCTGGATTGTGGCGCTGAACGGACAACAAGACTTCGACCGAGGCAGTGTTTTCGGAAATCTGCGCGCGAACCAATTGGCCAAGTTGAGGAAACCATTCCGGCGAGAGACGGTCTAACGACAGTTCTCTTGAGGATTTCGTGGTACTGTCACATTCAACTTGCGCACTTTGCTGTGGAGGACGGTTTCCGGCAGCTTTCCCAGCCATGACGATCTCCTAATCTTGAGGATCGCCAGCGATTCGTTCGACGACCCTGGCGAATGATGGTGTCGTTCCAATGGCCGGAGTAGTCCCAGATCGGGAAACAGGTGTTTCCTCAAGTGACGCACCTGGTGAAAGGCAGGCGCCCAACTGGGACGACATGCGGGTGTTTGGCATCGTCGCCCGAACGGGAAGTCTGCGCCGCGCAGCTGCGTGGCTTAATGTGCAAACGCCAGCGATCAGCAAGCGCATCGAGGCGCTCGAGCAGTTTCTCAAAATCAAATTGTTTGACCGCACGGCGCGCGGCATGGAGCTCACCGTGCCGGGACGCCGTGCCGCGGTCGGCGCCGAAGAGATGGCGCTGGCGCTTCACGAGACTATCGCACGCGTAAAGCCACACGGGCAGACGAAGACCGAAGTCAAGCTGGCGATGGGGGAGGGGCCAGCCGACCGTTGGTTCATTCCCTATTTTCTCGATGTTTTTCTGCAGCAGAATTCCTCAACATCCATACGGCTGGGCACCGCGCCTGTGCCGCCCAACTCTTCCGCGTCAGCATACGACGTCCAAATCGGCTACGAACCGGAACTGGACGGAAATTTTCAAACCGTGCGTGTTGGAAAGCTTCACTTTGTGCTGTTCGCATCCAAGCTCTATGTCGAACGCCATGGCCTGCCGCAGTCCGAAGCAGAGCTCAAAGGTCACCGGTTCGCGGACGTGCTTCCGAGTATTCATTCGCCGAGCGGCTATCTGCAGGCATTGGCGGGCTTGGAAGCGCGCGGTTCGGTGCTGTTTTCCACAAATTCCAGTTTGGCCGCCGCGAATGCGGTTCAAGCTGGCATCGCGATCGCAGCGCTTCCAAGCTACATTTTTCTCACAGCAAAAGAGTTTGTTCCCGTGCTTCCAACAAAGCAGTTTTACGAGATGGGGATTTATCTCAACTTTCCTCTCGCGGCGTCTGATCGTCCAGAAGTGCGCGCACTTATTGATTTTCTCAAAAATGTTGTTTTCGGAAAACATCACCAACCATGGTTTAAAGACGCATTCGAGCCAGTTGATGAAGCTTGGCCTGAGATCCATTTGAAGCAATTGCAAAATGCCAAACTTGGCGGGCTAAATCCAAACTAATCGGTTGTCGCTGTGATATGAATTCGCCTCTAGTCTCGCGCACCGCCCGATGACGTGAATGCAATCCCGAAAACTATATGGCATCGACTGGAGCGCCGCGCTGGAACCCAAGCGGAATCAAATGGGCCGCAAGCGTGGCGGCGAATGCCCGCCTTTGGTCATGAAGGGTCCAACCCGAGAAACCCGCAAAGCTGAAGAATTTGAGCAGAAAGTCGGACTTGAGCATGAAATTGGATGCTCTCCGAACGATATTGACGAGAAATTTTGAGGGGATATTCGATGTCCGAATGCTTGTTGCCAGCCAAAATGGCCATCATGAGGCGACGCCCTCCCGATGCATCCGATGAGGTGAGCAAAAACGTTGACGTCAGAGCCCGGGACTTTGCGAACCGGGTCAATCTTTGGGTGAGAACTGAAAGACCGTGCCACCGTAATGGCCTTCGCCTCCGACGCCGCCCTTGCCGCCCGATCTGGTGGTGCCGTAGAGATTGCCAGCACCGTCCAGGATCACGCCGGCGAGCGGAAATTGTCCATCATCGCAAAACTGCTTGGCGCAGAATTTGTGAAGAACGCGGTATTGCGATGGTGTCAACTCAAATAGGGTTCCCGAACCCTCAAAGCTGTCACCGCCATTGTTGCCGCCGCCATAGGGCGTCACGCCGAAGATATTGCCAGAGGCATCCAGGACCAGGCTCGAATTGGGCGATGCGCCGTCGAGGCAATTCGTCGTCCGGGAGCAGAAATTGTAGAGAACCGTTTCGGTCGAGGATGCGCCATTGGGCACAAGCTTGAAGATGACGCCGGCCATTGTGCTTCCCCCGGCGACCGTCGTGCCAAGCAGGTTTCCGGACGCGTCCATCACAAGCTCGCCCTCCGGCCCTGCGCCGTCCGTGCAGTTGCTCTGGGAGCAGAACGAGTGCAGGACGGTTTCCGTCCATTGCGTGCGGCGGGCGTTGGAGCTGAGTTCAAAGACCGTCCCTGGAGTGCCGGTACCATGGCCGCCGTCCACGGTTGTCCCATAGAGATTGCCATTCCCATCCAAGATCACTCCGGCGGTAGGATAGGCGCCGTCGGCACAATCCGTCTGCGAGCAAAAGCTATAAAGTATCGTTTCTTGCCACTTTGGGGTTCCGGGTGTCAGTTCGAATACCGTACCACCCGGGGACCCTCCGGTTCCGCCATGTCCGGTCGTACCATAAAGCGGAGAGATACCGTCATAGAGCGCTCCAGATGCCGCCCCGGCATAGGTTAGTCCCGAAACCTGCCACTCCGTGCCGTTGCCGACAGTGCAACCGCCATTACCGTCCGGGTAACAGAAATCGTAGAGAACCTTTTCCGTCCATCTCTTCCGCTCTGCATCGGGCAGCAGTTCGAACGCCAGGCCGGTATTGTATTTGCCGCCAAGCAGCGTCGTGCCGTAAAGATTGCCCGACACGTCCATGATCAGGCTCACCGACGGACGGATGCCGTCCCTGCAATTCGCTCTGGAGCAAAAGGTATAAAGGGTCTTTTCGTTCCATTTGCCGAATTCGTCGCGCGTGAATTCCAAAACGGTTGCGTTTGCAACGTAGAGATTCCCTGCCGGGTCCAGCAGGGGCTTTGCCTGCGGACCGCCGCCATCGCGACACTTGCTCTTCTCACAGTACGAATGAACGATCTGTTCGCTGTAGCCATGGGCGGACGCGGCACTGCGAACGGGCGCGAACGCTCCAAGCAGCAAGCCTAAAGCCAACGTACATTTCCAACGCCGCTTCGATTGCATAACCGAAAACATATACGACCTCCCGTCCGTCACGCGAGCAATCCGTACGCCTTGAGCGCAGTGACGATATCGCCGATTGTATAGGCTGGCGTTCCGTTTCCCGACGTTCCCGTGAATGTTGTGTCCCGTTGCACGGCTATACCGCCTGTGTGATCAGTTCCGCCTGATGTATTGCTGGCGGGCGTTTGCATCGTCACAAGCGGAGCGCCAAAGAATGAGATATATCCGACTATACCATTAGCGTCGTCCGTAGCTCGCCCTACTACCACGCCCTTATGGATGCCACTCGCCTGCCCTATGGCCAAATGCGCATAGGAAAGGCCGTGCGGCTCGCCGCTTGCACCGAACAAAAGGTAGCCCGCAGCATCGTCAGCCCAGATATAGTTCGCGTAATTCCGAGTAAATATCGCTCGATAAAGGCCATTTATTGCATGGCCGAGGGTCGAACCATCCGAATAAAAGTACGCGTTGGTCTTGGGTGTAGCTGTTGATTGGTCTGTCACCCCAGTGCCCACCGCTCCGCCCAAGACAAGATTTTGAGCGGAGCTCGCGCCGAAGCGAAATATCTGTGATGTCTGGCTCTCATTGTAATCGCCGCCTAAGAAAACACACAGCTTCGCGGAATCTGCGTTGATGCCCCATCCATTATTGGACTCCGTCACCACATTGATAAACGTGTTGAAGTTCGCGGTGCCGACGTACAGGCCGTCCTGCTGATTGTTTTCCGTGTAAAGGCCGCTAACCACCCAACCATTCACGTTCGGGCCTCCGTGCACTGGGTCATGAATATAAAGGCCGCACCCGGTATTTGCGTTGACATGCACGTTGGTCAGTTGGCAGCAATTTGAACTGATCGGCATCGGCGCCGAATCCACTCCGCCCCGAATGCCATGACCGCCCATCGAATGAACTGAAATGTTCAATAAGGTGGTCCGAGGCCCGCTTATTATGCTGATCCCGTCGCCAACATTCCCGGTTTTCCCAATCAGAGCAAAGTTTTCCAGGATGATGTCGGCGACGCTGGTGACGCTCGTGGATGTCACCACCCCAATTTGGAATGCTGGGCCGTTCAGCAATTGCGATTTTATGAACTGCGTTGCGGCATTTGGCGATCCACCGGGCGGTTGAGCATCAAAGCCGCAACCAACCAGCCGGATCGATTTGGTGATCACGATGGTCTCGTCGATCAAGTACTGCGCATTCAATGCGTAGATGGTGCCCCCATAAGCCGGAAGGGCAGCAATCGCACGGTTTATCGCAGCCGTGTCCGAGGTCGCACCATCACCGACAGCGCCCATTGCCTCGAGCGTGAGACGTTCGGGCCGCGTGACCTGAAGAGTTCCAGTGCCGCCCGGCGCAACCCACGGTGTTGGATCGCCCACGGCTTTAGGAATCGTGAGATTGTGCGCGCCATATGTGATGGAACCACCGTTGAAACGCACCAGAGGTGCTGTGAGCGTGGTATCCGCCGAAATCGAAACATCTGCGTCAATTTCAAGCGGCACCCCCAACGATGCCGCTGTCGCATCGGCTGTTGTCAGAGATGGTGCCGTCGCGACCGAGACGTGTAGCGGAATATCCCAAGCAGTTGTTGACGGATTATACGCGTAAACTGCCCCTGTCGTCGGATCGGTCAGTTTGATCGCATTCGTTACAGCAGGCGGCATGGCGGTGATTATCGGCGCCCTTCGCAGATCACGGAGCGCGGTTATGTCGTTGTTTTGTCCAGCCTGTGCATTTGTCATGGAAGTAACCCCAGAGCCCATCCAAACATAGCACAATCCAAGGGAGGACAAAGAGGGAGTTCTCGTTTTCGTAGCAAGTGACCTAACCTTTAGTTTTTTTCCTCCACGGAGAGTCCGGCCCATTGCAAGGACAGACTGATGAAGCGTTCACGATTTAGCCAAGAGCAGATTGTTGCGCTCCTGAATGAGCTGGCAGCGAAGGCAGCCGATCTGGCGCGCAAGCACGCGATCTCGGAAACGATACCGTGCACTGAAAGATCAAGTGCGGCGGGTTGACGGAGCCGGAAAGCAACCGGCTGAAGACGCTGGAAGACGAGAACAGCGAGCTGAAGATGCTGTTGGCCGATGCAACGCTCGACAACACCGCGATCAAAAACTGGTGAGCCCCGCCGCAAAGCACGATGTTGCCGCCCTTCTTAAGAGCATGTTCGATATGAGCGAGCGTCGGGCCTGTACCGTGATTGCGGCCGACCGCGAGACGGTCCGCTAGCTTGGTCTTGTTGTGCTCTGACCGCGACTGCTCAGTCAATAAATGCCCGAGGTAATACTCGCCATTCTATAAGAACGTGCTGCGGAACGATCCCGCGCTGCAGGCTTTCGCCATCAGCTTGGTTGACCCGAAACGATCAACGCTGGCGCCATCTCAAGCTTGAGCCGCGCAATGTTGCGGCGAGCCATCATCGAGTTAGTGCAAGAACGTGTTCTTCCCACATGCGAATTGCTTCGCGCATTTCAGGCATAAAATCATGGCGCTGATAAACCCCAACAATTCCGCCAAAGCTTCCCGAGACGTGATTTAGCAAGCGCTCAACTACCGGAATGCTCACACCCAGTGACGCGAGGCCGGTCGCGAAAGTGCGTCGGAGATCATGTAGCGTCCAATCATACGAGTCTGCTCGCGCCTCCAATTTGGGTTTGCACTTTGAGAAGCCGTCAAACGGAGTCTTGATCAATCGGCCAGGGAATAGGTAAATATCTTCCCCTGGCACTGGGCCGATTATGGCCTTCGCCATTGGGCCCAATGGAAAAGCGTGGTCGCGGCCGTTTTTCACCAACCAGCCTGGCAGACTGATCTTGTCTGCACCAATCATTGAAGAGGTTAGTCTTGTGATTTCTCCTCGCCGCTGGCCGGTCAGAATGAGGAGCTTCACGATCCGCCCAAATGTATCGCCTCCTGAGGCCTGCCATACACGCGCAAGCTCCTCGTTGGACAGCACACGCTCCCTAGGGACATACGGATGCGGGGCCTTCATCCGCTCCATAAGATGACGCTCGGTATAGTGCTTGCGATACACCCACGAAAGAAACGTTCGCAATACTACGAACGCCCTCTGCTGCGTCGCAGGCCTGTCCGCGAGCTTACTTAGGCTCTTAAGAATGTCGTGCGGCGCGAGTTCGAGAAGCTTAAGATCGCCAAACCGGAAGTGCCGATCGAGAATGTAGAGGTAGTCAGTTGCCGTCGTTTCTCTGATCGACCCGATTTGCTCCCTGAAATATTCCTCTTTTGCGTTAGCCCAACTAATCGCCCGCGGCTTCTCCCGGCCCAGCGTGTATTCGGCGAGGCGCTTTTTTGCCTCTTCTCGTGCATCCGCGAGCGAAACCACGCCTACGCGTCCAAGGGTCTCTCGTGTGCGGCGTGGGCCATGAGTAAGCACAAAGCTCTTGGTGCCACCTTGGCTCACGCGAATGCCAAAGCCGGTAAGCACGTCATCGGAATAGAGCACAACACCTGTCGCCGGAGCCTTGAGAGCCCGGATAGTTATGTCGGTTAAACGCATTGAATTAGTCTCCGCATAGTCTCGCGCAAAGTGCGCGAAGGGTTGAAACGGAATGCGCCTCCTCGGTTAGCTTGATCCGTGGAAAGCGCAATCGCCTCAAAGACTTGTGCGAAACTATGAGACCCTATATTTCAACATCACATTTGATTCGCGATGAGATTGTTATTCGGCGAATACGGAACAAGTACCTCGCCGGTCTCGATGGTTACTTCCGGCTCGATGTTCCAAAGACCTTCGAACCGGGAGACGGCAAGTGCCGTCTTGCGTAGTTCGCGGTCATAGACGAGTTCTATAAGCGTTCCGTCGGAACAGATGCGCGATACGATTGGGACACGATTTCCTTTTTGATCGTAAGTCATATCGCACCAGCTTGCCGCGCGGCCGGGTCACGCACGAGAGGGCACATCGTGCTGGTTCGTCTCGAACTGGCCTCTGCACCCGATGCGCAACCGACGCCATCATGATGGTATGGATGCTAAGCGCCAGCCGGGTGACGTCTTTCTCGACCGCTACATGCCGGGAGCGAGTGAAAAGGAGCGGGAAGAAGCGCGCCAGAATCTTTACGGGTTCTTCGCCGTGCTGCTGGAGATCGCAACACGCCGCGCGACCGAAGATTACGCCAAGGGGATTCGCGCGAAAGGCCGAGGCGCGGTAGAGTCGGGTAACGGCGCGCCGCCGTCTCCATGAAATCCGTCTACGCCTACATCCGAGTATCGACCCAAAAGCAGGGCGTGCATGGCTCCTCGCTTGTTGAACAGCGAGGGGCTATCGAAGTCTATGCGCGTTGCAACGATCTTCTGATCGCGGAGTGGTTCGAAGAGGCAGAGACAGCCGCCAAGCGCGGACGTCCCGCTTTCACCCGGATGATGAAGGGGGCTCGCCAGAGGCAGAGCGGACGGCGTCGTCATGCACAAGATCGATCGGGGCGCGCGCAACTTTTGGGATTGGGCTGCCATCGGCGATCTTATCGAGAAAGGCATCGCCGTCCACTTCGCGCACGAGAGCTTGGATCTGAACACGCGCGGCGGGCGTCTCGCGGCCGATATCCAGGCCGTCGTCGCGGCAGACTACATCCGCAATCTCCGGGACGAGGTAAAGAAAGGCCTCTATGGGCGCCTTAAGCAGGGCATCTATCCGCTGGGCGCACCGCTAGGCTATCGCGATATGGGCGGCGGCAAACTCAAGGAAATTGACCCAATCCAAGGACCGCTCGTACGGCGGGCCTTCGAACTGTATGCGAGCGGAGAATACAATTTCCACACGCTGCGGGCGGAGTTGAACAAGAGTGGCTTACGCACGCGGACGGGCAAGCCGATTTCGCTCGATAGCTTGACGCACATCCTCAACAACCCGTTCTACATTGGCCTGATATTTATCAAGAAAACCAAAGAAACGTTTCTAGGTAAGCATGAGCCCCTCATCTCGAAAAATCTGTTCGATCAAGTGCAATTTCAACTGCGCGGAAATCGGCTGGCGGGCGCGGCGTGGACGCACGAGTACACCTTCCGACGGATGATCCGTTGCGCCCATTGCGGGCGAACGTTGATCGGCGAGCGGCAGAAGCAGCGGTATGTGTATTACCGCTGCCATGAGCGCGCTTGCGGCGGGGTATGCATAAGCGAGGTCGCAGTCGATGCTTCTTATAATAAAGCCTTCTCTATGTGCGTCTTCTCCCAGGATGAGGTCGAGGACTTCAGGGACATGCTCGCGGTGTTAAAAGCTGGGCAAGTGGAAGAACGCAAAAATCATGAAGAGGGTTTACGGCTTGCCATCGTGCGCTGCGACGAACGGCTTTCGCGGCTCACGGACGCATTGCTCGATGAAACACTCGACAAAGAGCAGTATCAGAAAAAGAACGCAGAACTGCTTCGCGAGCGCCGGGCGCTTCTCGACCGTATGAACGAGGGAGCCGAAGCCCGTTCGCTTGCCGATCTCGTAGCCGAATACCTCGAATTCTCGAACACCTGCGAAGTTCAATATTCGTCAGGCCAAGTGTCGGAAAAACGCAAGGCAGCGGTTTGGGCAACCTCGAACTTTACCGGAAGCGGGAAAAACCCAGCAATTACGCTGAAATCTCCGCTTCAGGAGGCGCTGGAATACAGAATTTCACAGTCAAGTGCGCTTCATCCGGATGACCGTCGAACTCGCGTGAAGAAGTTGTTCGATAGTCGGCCTGCATCCGTACGAGATCGATACCCATCTCGACGTCGAAGTCACACTTCTTTTCGTATCCACCGGCCCGTTTTACGTCGTGTATATATTTCACCGGCTTGGTGATCACTTCAAAACGGTTCATGTCCGCTCGATTAAGTACGTTGCCAGACCATAGGGTAAGAGATGGGGAGTGTTCTTTTGGACCAAAATCCGAGCCGTAGTAGAAGCGCCTGAGGCTTTTATTGCCTATCGCAAAGTGTTTTACGAGACGACTGAGTTCCTGAATACCCACACTCCAACCGAGACTCACATTCCATTTATCGACATTGCCAAAGTCCACTACCACAATGGTGCGTTCCCGCTTTGCCTCGAATGAATCGAGAAATGTTCGAATCTCGTCCTGGTTCATGCACCGATCATTTTACCAGAAACGGAATCCCGTGGTGTCTCACGACCACCCGTCAAGAAGTGCCCTCTACTTTGCATATGCGTGTCCGGCGACAATGACACCGGTCGATCTTTACAAGCCCTCACACACCACGCGTATGTACGACAAAATCAAATTCGGCCTTGCCAAGCACCTCAACCTCTTCGACCAGAAACAGCTCGATATCGAGGTAGGAGGAACGCTCGCTGACCTCGCCTCCAGTATCGACTGCATGCAGAGCAATCTCGAGGCTCTTCAGGGCGTCCTCAACGCCGCCCTCTACGGAGGCTCGCGCGAGTGCCCGCTATCGTGGCTCTAGCGTAACCGCTTAGCCCGGACCCGGTTTATACCGGGGTCACAGAGTGGATTTCAGGGACTTTGGGGACGTATCCTTGAAATATATTTTGTGCGCTTCATCCGGATGACCGTCGAACTCGCGTCAAGAAATTGTTCGAGATGTTTGTCGCTGCCGCCGAGCGCGAGCTCACGGATATAAAGCCAGCCAACGTCCCTCATGTCCCCGAAGTCAGTGCCGCCAGCTTCGATGCGAACACGGGCGGCCTTCAAGAGCCCGTGTGAGCGATGAGAAGGCTGGCCGGCACATGGAAGGAGGCGTGATAGAATTGCTGCGCATCTATGGAGGATTTTCCGAACTACGAAAAGCTCCGTGCTGACGCTGCCAAATTGTATGGCGCGGCCCCGCCGGTCGTTTCTCCTGCGCTTGGCGAACAAGTGTCCTTCGGCGCCGAAGGGTTCAACCACATTGTCTTCAAGACCGCCCGGCGCGAGCGGGAGCGAGCGTCCCAAATCATGCGGTTCAAACTCTTGCCGCGCGCGCTCCGGCTCATCGCGCACGCCAATACATTTCAGGAGTATGAGGAGACCATCAAGGAATTCGAGGTCAAGACGCGCAAGACGCGTGAGCGTCGCAGCAAACCCGTGAAGTACTGGGGCGTGATCGCGATCTTCGAGGGCCGCAAGATAAAAGTCGTGCTGCGCAAGATCGGCAATAGCCAGCTCCATTTCTGGAGCATCGTGCCCGCCTGGACCACCAACAAGTACCGCGACATGCGGTTCATCAGCACGATGAAAGGCAATCCCGAGGAGGACTAAACGAGAAAGGCCGCCCATAGGGGCGGCCGCTCTCACATGCCTGCCTTCAGCTTATGAACTAGCCGAATAGGGCTGACGCCCCGCAGGCACCTTCATATCCTATCATAGGGTTCTGAGTCGGCAATGAAACGGTGGACAACGGCGGTAGCAGGCCCGCCGGAGTCCGATTTCTTTGGCGGATCGGCGTTGCGCAAACATTCCGTAGATGCTCGGCGACTTTGCCATTCGAGCATTCGCCTTTGTTCGTCTCAACAAAGGGAAAAGCGGCGGATCGCTCCGCCGCTCTTGATATCGGATGCCGACTATTCCGCAGCCATGCGCTCCAGCGTGCCCTCCGCGTCCGGCTCGCCGGTTGCCGCCAAGCGCGTTTGACAGATCCCGCGCGCCGGAAACGCCAGCCAGCCCGGAAGCCAGCCTTCGACCCTAGCGCGGCCATTGGTGCCCGTGAGACAGTCGCGGACGATCTGCTTCTGCGTCTTGGCTTTCTCCGCGACGTTGGCCTTGGCAACGGCGTCTCCTGCGACCTCGGTGACGATGGCATTGATCGTGGTGCGGTCACGGATGAGATCGAAGAACGCGTCGTCCGGTTGCCATGTATCGCGGGCGTCCACGCCCAGCCGCGTCCCGGCTTCTTCCACCACATCGCTGCCCGCCGCGAGACTGCGCGCCATGAAGAAGGCGGCGATCCGCAGTACCTCGCTGTCGCTCCGTGTCAGCATATGCGCGAACACGTCGGCAGTCTGACGACGAACCATGAATGGTTCGTCGTCGTCACCTTCCGACCAGCCAAGCAGGGCGAACACGGCATCTTCCTCGGCGGCAAACGCCGCTTGCGCCTTACTGTTTTCGATGCTTGCGCGGATCGCGGGATTGCGGGCGGTCTGCGGATCGCGCCTGACACTCCAGTTGCCGGAGGATGCCGCCATATGCGCGGACCGCCAGCCGGAACGCGGTTTGCGGATGCGCAATGAGCGCCTGCCGGACAGCGAGATGGCGGTGCAGGTCGAGGTAGTTTTCAAGGGCCTGCGTCATCACTGGGCCGGTGCTGGCGCGCGGCTCCGTGGCATCCTTGCCCCCATCGCGTTTTCTCGGCCTTCGCCAGCTTCTTGGCTTCCTTCTGCGACAGCCAGCCGTCGAAGATGTTCACGGCACCGTCGTGGCCGACGGCGATGAACACCTTGCCGCCTTTCTTCTTCGGCACCTTCACATGCTCGTATTGCTGGAAGCGCTGACCCGCTTCGAGGATTTCGACGGCGGACCATCCGGCCTTGAGAAGCGCATCACGCTTTTCTGCAAGCGCGCGGTTCTGCAGCGCCCAGAACAAATCCGTGTCCACGAAATAGCTCTCCGCGCCGAACAAATCCTCAACCGTCTGGCCTGTGTAGTCCTCCAGCTTGAACAGCGCATTGGCCGTGCTGATCTGCTGCCCGCCGAACAGCCATTGTTTGAGTTGAGTGCCGCGCGGACAATGCTGCTTTGGATCGTTGAACAGACGCAGCCATTTGCGCTGCTGGGCCGGTGAGGCCATCGTCAGATGGCGCACCGTCTCGTCGTCGATGTCTTCGGCGCGATAGGCGTCCCTGATCTGGGGCATCAGATTGCCGAGCGCGAGACGCTGGTTCACCTGCGTCTTGGTCATGCCGAAGGTGGCGGCGATACCGTCCACCGTGCGGCCTTCCTTGATGAGCCGCACGAAGGTCTCGTATTCACGCATGGGATCGGGATCGCGGCGCGCGACGTTTTCCAGCAAGGACGCTTCGATGGCTTCGGCGTCGTCGCTATCGTCCATGATGGCGCAGGGCGGGGCGGCGACCTCGCCGGTCTTGTCCTTTATCGACTTCAGAGAAAACCAGCGCCGCCGTCCGGCGACGACGCCGAACTTGCCGTCTTCAGGCCGCACGATGAGCGGCTGGAGAACGCCCTTGACGCGGATCGAGGGCAGGAGGTCTGAGACATCCGGCGCCGGATCGCGGTAGCGCATGTTGGTCTTGGAGATTTTGAGCTTGGAGAAGGCGATGTGTTCGAGTTGCATGGGATTGTCCTTTGCAGATTGAACCGCCCTCGACCCCGTTCTTCCGGCTTGTGCGTTTGCGCTCAACGAACCGTGCCCGCTTAAGCGCGTATCGCTCCGCTTGCCCGGTCCTCTCGCGCACATTCCCCGGAAAGCAGGGTGGGCGGCGTCTTTCGACCGCAGAGGCCCGCCCTCGGAGGCGGTCTGCACCTGCAAGGCCGCAGCAGAGCGAAGGACGCGCGCAAGCGCGTTGCGGACCGCCGCGGCGGGCCTAGAAGGGAGCGCCGCCCGCCCTGCGATAGGGGAATGCTTTCAACCTAAGTCATCGCGCTTGCGCGATGTCCACGCTTGCGTCAGGGATCGACGCCCGAAGGGCCGAGACCACCTTTGTGGGCTCGGTTCACGAGAGCCCGTCCGCACGCGACCGCGCGCGGGGCGCGCAGTGCGATCCTGCGAAGCGCAGACAGGCAGTCGAATTCTTCCGCCTACCGCCGTCATTGGCGCTCCCCCAGACTGAAGAGCATGCCAGCAGACAAAGACATCTCTTATTTCGCGCACACGAATTACCACAACGACAACCGGCACTTCGGCATCAAGCAGGCCGACCGCCTGTCGCACATGTATGTGATCGGCAAAACGGGCGTGGGCAAGTCCACGCTGCTCAAGACGCTAGCCCTTCAGGATTTCGAAGCGGGACGAGGCTTTGCGCTGATCGATCCGCACGGCGATCTCGTGGAAGCGCTCGCCGAAGGCATTGCCGCTCTCGATCCCGAACGCCTCGTCTATCTCAACGCCGCCGATCCCTGGCAGCCCTACGGATACAATCCGCTCAGGCGCGTGCGCGACGACAAGATCCCGCTCGCGGTCTCGGGCCTCCTCGAAACCCTCAAAAAGCTCTGGCCCGATGCTTGGGGCGTGCGCATGGAGCATGTGCTGCGCAACACGCTGTACGCGCTTCTGGAGCGGGACGATGCCAGACTGCCCGATATTCTGCGGCTCTACGCGGACGATGAGTTTCGCAAGGCGGTCGTGCGCGACATCCGCAACGCCGTGGTCAAGACTTTCTGGGAAGACGAGTTCAACCAATATCCGGCGCGTCTGCGCGCCGAAGCATGTGCGCCCATTCAGAACAAGCTCGGCGCGCTCCTGTCAGATCCGACCTTGTATCGCATTCTTGTCGAGCCGCAGATCGATTTGCATTTCCGCGCGCTCATTGGATGACGGCATGATCCTGCTCGTCAATGTGTCGAAAGGACGGCTCGGAGAGGACAGCGCGCTGTTGCTCGGGAGCCTGGTGGTCTCTACGCTGGGGCTCGCGGCCTTCAGCCGTTCCGAGAGCCAGCCCGAAACGCGCCGGCCGTTCTTCGTGTATCTCGACGAATTCCACAATTTCACGACACTCATGCTCGCCAATATGATGAGCGAGCTACGAAAATACGGCGTGGGACTGCTGCTTGCGCATCAATACCTGCACCAGCTTGAGCCGGACATCCGCCATGCGGTGCTCGGCAACGCGGGCACGTTGATCGCGTTTCGTGTCGGCTCTGAGGATGCACCGCTGCTGGCGAAAGAGCTTCAACCGAAGTTTGAGGTTCTCGATCTCATCAATCTTCCGAATTATTCGATCTATCTCAAGCTCATGATCGACGGCACGCCAAGTCCGCCCTTTAGCGCAAGGTCTATCGGCGTAAGTGAATAAATTCTTCTGTCCATGCGGTAAAATTGTGTCGCCGCACAAGGCAGCTACAATGCGGCCAATCCGAAAATCGCCGCACACATTGCCTCAAGCCTGGTTTGGCCGATGTGCATGTTTGACCTTGTGCTTTTTGGGAGCGATCTGCGAGTGCCGCGCGGTATCTGCTGTTTGGACCTGCGAGCGGTTGCCAGCGGGGGTCGTAGGAATATGTGATCTGCTTCCCGTTGTCATAGCTCACAATGTAAAGTCTGCCGAGATCGTCGTATTGATACGTGGTGGCGGCCGTCGCGCTGATGGCAGTCAGTAGCAAACCAGATAGTCCTAAGACCAGCGACCGCATGTCAGCCTCCCAAGTTGAATCAGCGTATCCTAAGCCTGAAGCGCCTTTCGCGGTAGTTGTTCCGAAAAATATTCTTTTCCTAGTTGCCGTCCGATAAAAAAACCTGTAACGCTACCCTGAGCTGATTTGGTCGTATTGCGCCAAAACACTGCGCGCCATGCGGTAAAGCGGAAGCTGGGGACGCATGATGGCTGGGCTGGTTTTCCGATATTTCCGGACGTCTTGGATTTCGTGCACGCTGGCCGCGACACTGCTTGTGCTTGCTGGCTCGGACGCGGCTCAAGCTTATCTCCCCTCCGTCAAGATCGGAACGGCTGCGCTGGCATCGCCGTCAGCTGCGGAGACTTGGTACAACGCCCATGATCACGCCTGGAGCGACGGTCTTGCGCAATCACCGGAACAGCAACACCCGAGCCGGTCGAAATCATCGAGCTCGCGCGTGCGCTTAAATACGATCCGGTCAAAATCTATCAATATGTTCGCAACAACATTCAGACGGAGTGGCTTTACGGCCTCCAGAAGGGTGCGCTCGGCGCATCGATCGACAAGTCAGGCACGGCGTTCGATCAAGCGGCGTTGATGGTCGAGATCCTCCTCGAATCCGAAGCGAACAATCCCAATATTTCCGGCGTGTCTTACAGGGCGGGAACGATCACGCTGACTGGCGCCCAGTTTGCCGCCTGGAGCAACATCACCAATCCGCAAGCTGCGTGTCAGTTGCTCTCCAGCGGCGGTATTCCTGCGCAGATCACCACGGACGCTGGACCCATCACCGATTGCACCACGAGCGTGGGCACGACAGTCACGTCAATCACGATGGGGCACATTTGGGTCGCGGTGACCATCGCGGGCACTGGTGGTTGCTCGCCCTGTCTCTTCGATCCTGCCTACAAACCATACACTTGGAAGCCCGGAATCAATCTTGCCACCGCAATGAACTTCACGCCTGGCGACCCACTTGCGCAGGCGATCGACGCCTATCAATACGGCAATGTCACGTCGGGCGTCTATACCATTCCTTATATCCGTCAGCTCAACAGTACCGGTGAGCTGACCACACTATTACAGGGCTATGCCTCGAGCTATCTAAGCTATCTTCAAGCCCATCATCTTCAAGGCGCGCAGATTGAGGACATCGTCTCTGGTGGCGTGATCTCGCCGGAAAACACGACCACGCCGTCGTCAACGCTGCCATATCCTTCAGCCCAAGCCCATGAATGGGATTGCACCGCGCCCGCGTCCTGCGGTCCGCACGACCAATATCGCACCAAGCTAACCGTCAACGTGACGCGCGCGAACCCCGATGGTAGCGGCACGCAGACGCTCTTTGCTGTGTCCGGTGCGCCGCCTGTGTTTTTCGTCGATCAGATTTACGGCCGTAGGCCTCACGATCGATACGAACTTCAACACCACCGACATCAAGATCATCAACGACTACGCCACATACAAGGCTTATCTCAAGCTCGACGATGTTGCGCTTTTGACGTTTACGGGCGGGCCATCCCCGGCGCAGCCGCCGAATTACCGTCCGCATGTGACCGTCGCGCTGACAGCCGACCATCCGTATGCCGCCTCGGCGAGCGGCGGATCGCCGGACGGCAGCTATATGGATGCGACAGTATCCAAGCCCGGAGCGTTGGTGACGCCGATCTCCATTGTGCAGGGGTGGGGGGACACGTCCAACACGCTGTTCAACAAATGGTCGAGCGAAGCAGCCGATGATTCCAAGTTACCGATCGTTGGAAACTATCCGTGCAATCCTATGCCTCCGGCCACTCCGTGCGCGCCCGATTGGAACCAACCAACTGGCAGGTACGCCCGCGAGAAGACGGGCGCGAGCTACCTGGCGCAATACACGCGCGCGGCGCATCTGCACGCGGCGCTCATCAACGGCGTCGCGCAGCTTCACCATGTGATCGGCATCGCTTTCAGCGACGATTCCGTCTCGCACGTGATAGGTCCGAGCGGTACGGGCGGCGATTACACGCTTTCCGACAGCTATACGCGCCTCGATATAGATTCTGGCTTGAGTCTGACGAACAAGACTGCGAACGCGACTGACAAAGCAAAGCGCAGGGCAGCGTTGCATGCACTGGTCGCTAGCGCCGCCGCGATCGAGGGCTCGATGCTGGCACAGCAGGAGGACGTGCCAGACACGTCCTCCACAGCGACGCGCTTCGAATGGGGCAATGCGCCGCCTTCCGGTGAAGACCCTTCCGGCGCGGGAGCGCGCAAATTCCTGCAGTTCGATTCGACCAATGCCGGCAGCGTGACGGGGTGCGCTACCTCCGGGTGCGGCGTCATTCTCTGGGAAAGCCACACCACGCCACCGGCCCACAGCGACAACGATCCGACGGGAAGTCCGCAGGATTGGGGCACGCATTACCAAGACTCGCTGACCGGCGACATCGTTGCTTATGTCGGCGCGGGCTTCAGCGTCGTTTCTTCGCAGGAATCATGGCTAGGGCCGGGACAGCGCGGCGGTGCTTATTTTGCGCCAGCTACTGACGGCGCACCGTATACCTTTAATGGCTCGAAGCAGCGCGGCAATGCCTTCGTTGCGATCAAGTACGCCTCTGATGGAAGTCCGTCAGAAATAACGCATGCGGTATCAGGCCTCATAAAAGACGGCGTCACGGGGAACTATAGCGTGACCAAGGGCGGCGCGGAGGCGTCCAGGGTGACAATCAGACGGCCTACAACCCCGGCGAAGCGGCCGATATCCTCAAGGCGCAGTTCGTGGATCGTGCGACCATCGAAGGCGTCGATTTGACCAACGGCTCGGTTGCCTATGAGAGCCCGGTCTCGATCTCCGTCGGTAACGGCGATTTCCCGAACCAGCTCACGGCGAGCTTCAACTTTCGCGCCGCACCAACGCCCGGCGGGGATTTGGCGCCGACCGGGCCGATCCCCTATACCGATCCAGCAAGCGGCTGGACAACCAATTGGCACAACAAGCTCTCCGTTTCCGGAAGCGGCATGGAGGCGATGGGCCAGAGCGACATCCGCGAACTCGCGGGCACCCTCGCTGCCTTCTATGCGGAGCAGGACATCTTCACCACGGCGGATGCGACGCCGAAACCGACGCAGTCAGAGATCGTGGCTGGTGTGCTCACCAGCGCCTGGTGGTCGCATCAATTGACCGGCAACGTCGTGACGGTTGCGCAAGGCACATCGACCCATCAGTTTGTCAAGCTCGCGACCAACGCCTTTATCGCGCCAGGCGCCGGCTTCGCGACGTTGAAGCAGTCCGGCAGTCGCGCCTACGAGCAATATATCTGTCCTACGCTTACTGGGTCTGCACCGAACCTGCCGAATTACTCGCTCAGCCGCGGCTGGGATTACACTGCGACATCGTTCAATCTCACCAATGCGGGCGGAGATGCCGAGCATTTCGCGCACTGTTGGCGGGTTATGAGACCAGGCAGGACGGTCAATCGTGCGGCCGCTTGCAGGGCTGGCGTTTGACCACTTGGAATTTCCCGCAGAACCAGAGCGGCACGACCAGCGTCACGGTGCAGTATACTGCGGGCGCGTATTCCGCAATCGCCGAGATCGACAACAATCTCGGGAGGAAGCTCGTGTACAGTTCTATCAGTGCCTATCCGCAAACCATCGGCGATGGCGGATCGCGCACAATTACCGCCCAAACTGGTTTGTCTCCAACCCAGCAAGATGCGATGGGCAACGTCACGAACTTCAGCTATTACCCTATAGTCGCGACCAGCGCGACGCATCGGCCGGTACCGTACAAAACGCTAAACCTTGTGACGCCGCCGGACCCGAATTCGCCAGCCGGCACCGTAGAGTATTTCTACGACAGCGAAGGAAGGGTCAATCAGGTCAAGGATGCGCTGCGCTCAACAGCTCGCGCCCGTCCTACTATTTTTATATTGCCGACGGCACGCGCGGGAGCACGACGACCCGCTGGGACAGGCCTACACGGTGCTCTACGACACCTATGGCCATCCATCGCGCTACATCGACGAGGTCGGAACTGAGACCGATGCGCTGTTCGATTCCCGGTCGCGGCCCGTGCAGTACGTTTTTCCAGAAGGCAATTGCCAGGCGTTTGCCTATGACGATCACAACAACACCACCGACATGTGGGATGTCGATACGACATCAGCCTGCAACACGGGCGCGGGCGCGACGCATGTTCTGCACGCCTCGGCGACGTGGAATACGACCTGGAACAAGCCGGCCACCGTCATCAATGCGCGGGGCAAGATGACGACGCTGACTTATAACGCCTCTGGCACCACAGGTGCTTCACTGATCGCCACTGCGCAGCGGCCCACGATTACCGAAGGTACACCGCTCTACAGCTTCAGCTATGACAATTACGGCAAGCTGCTGACCAGCGCGGAGCCGTTGACCGCGACGCCATATTCGTCGTCCACAACGTTTCTGAACACGCACTACGACTACCAACCGAACGAAGACCCGAAGGATACGATCGTCGATACTGGGACGGGACATCTGAACCTGACCACGTCCTATATATTCGACCCTGTCGGAAATCTCACCCAGACGACTGATCCGCGCGGCTATGTGATGATAAGCCTCTTTGACGCGAATCGCCGAATTTATGAAGTTGATCACCACAATGGAAATGCAACTGCGGCGCTGAACGCGGCGGCCAGGACGCTTTATGATCCGGTGGGGCGCGATTATGAGGACGATGCGGCCATCTGTTTTGACAGCGCCAGTCCCTGCCACACATCGGGAACGACGGGTCGTAACCTGGCAACCCGTCAAGCAAACGACCTACACCTACACGTCGAAAATAGACGTCATCACCGATGCTGATGGACAGACGACTAATATGGATTATGACAATGATGACCGGGTGCTGACAGTCACCTATCCGATGACCCGCAAGACGCACTTTGCCTATTGCATCAATGGCAACGCGAACTGCGCCGCCAATCAGGTCAAGACGGAATACCGCGCCTGGCAATCCGGCACGGGCTGCACATACGGGACCACCAATCAGGAGTGCTACCGGCGGGTGACCTACTATCCCAACGGCGAGCAGAAGACCATTGAGGACGCCAACAACAACATCACGAGCTATGCCTACGACAACTGGGTGCGGCCAACCACAACGACGTTCCCGGATTCCAGCACGGAAGTGCTGACCCTCGATGAGGATGCCAACGTCAAGGCGCGCAAGACGCGGGCGGGCGGCACGATCAACTACGGCTACAATGATCTGGACTGGATAACCACCAAGACGATGCCGATTACGGCCGGTACCTTGGACACAAGCTGGACCTATAGGCTCAACGGCAAGATCGACACGCTGACCGACGATGCGGTGGGCACCGGCAGCAACAAGCTGGACTACGGGTACGACAGCGCCGACAGGATGACCTCGACGACCACGCACATCGCGGAGTTCAACACCGATCGCCTTGTCAGCTACGTCCTCGATGCGAACGGTAACCGCACCAAGCTTACCTGGCCCACGAACGAGGCAGCGTACAGCGTGGGGTACTGCTACGACAATCTCAATCGCATGAGCAAGGTGACGGAGAACCCGACCGGCAACGATTGCACTTCGAGCAGCACCAACCTTGCCACCTACGCTTACGATCCGCTGTCGAACCGGACGGGGTTGACCTATGGCAACGGCGCCTCGGAGACGGCGAACTTCTATGTCTCCGCCGCCCCGGCACATTACTCGCCGGATTTGCAGACCTTGACCCATAAGATGCCGACGACGGGACCAGCCTATACCTTCGGCTACACCAATGCCCATCAGCTGAACAGCGAGGCGATCAGCGACGCGACCTATCTCTGGCAGCCGTCAACCAACATCACCACCGGCTACACCGTCAACAATCTGAACCAGTACGCCACGGTGAACACCGTGCCCTACGGCTACGACGGCAACGGCAACATGACCGGCGATGGCACCTGGACCTATAACTATGATCTTGAGAACCATTTGCTGACGGCGAACAAAACCGCGGGCGGCACGGTGGCCGCAACCTACGCCTACGATCCGCTCGGCCGCCGCACCCGCAAATCCGGCACCGGGGTCACCAAGACCTATATTCTCAGCGACGGCACCGACGAGATCACCGAGTACGACCTCAACCGCGTTCCGCTCACTCGCTACATCCCGGGACCGTCCATCGACCAGCCCATCGCTATGGTCGATTACGCCTCCGGCGCCCACAAATACTTCCACACCAACAAGCAGGGCAGCGTCATCGCCATGACCGATGACACCGGAGCAAAGGTCGAAGGTCCGTATACGTACGATCCCTATGGCAATTGCTTCTCGGGGGCGTCGCCGTGTGTCACCGTAGCGGGATCGACAGCCCCTTACAGGTTCACGGGCAGGCGGCTCGATCCCGAAACCGGGCTCTACTACTATCGCGCCCGCTATTACGCATCCGGCGACACCAATGGCGGTGGCAGGTTCCTGCAAACTGATCCTGTCGGCTACAGTGCAGACCTAGACCTTTACACTTACGCTGGAAACGATCCCACTGACGCCACCGACCCAACGGGAAAGGCGTGCGAGGTTCTGTATTTCAACGTATTTAGTCCATATTGCTTCCGCTCTACAAAATACGCCTTTGAGCAGATAAAATTTTGGAATCAGACCAAATTCTTTGCAGCCGCTTCTTTGACGACCGCTATGCTAGCAGATACTTCAGGTTTGGGAGTTGCTGCGGTACCAGCCAGCACGCGTAACTTTTTGTTAAACGTTAGCGAACATCTGGAGCGATATAACGACCAGATGGCAGCGGGATTAGAAAACGGTTCCATAAGAGGCAGCGGCGCGGCACTTGATCACCAACTAGTTCATAACGAGCAGACGATAGTGCAATCGATGCTGAACCAATTGAAAACCGGCGATCCGCAAACTTACAAAACTGTAGTGGCGAAGATCAACGAACTATTGAATGGCAATCTTGCGTCCGTTGCCTCCCACTTTACCATGGTAGACAACATCTATCACAGTGCTCTTAGTATAGTGCGAAGCCAGATTGGTCGGGATATCGATTTTGCCAATCAGGGGGATCGAGAAGCGATTGGTAATGAGCTTACTAGGGAGCTTCGGTTACAAGGGGGATGCACACCAACGGGGAGCCGCATTCCCACATGCAAATCATAAGACTAATAGTGTGGGCGCTCGAGCGTAGTATCGATCTAACGCTTGGAGCGTGCGCGGTAGTGTGGGTCCTAGGGCCATTCAGTTTAACTGCGGTACCTGGGCTTTTGGGTCAATTCTATTTAGGTCTAGCGCTAACATTGGGGTTCTACATGATGAGCGGCTTCATCGTGTCGACTGTATTATTTCGTTTTTTTTATTCAGCCAGATTTTTACCCGAAAAGGATCATTTTAATGCCTGCATTGCTCTTAGGTCATTATCTAGTGTTTGAGTTGTCTGCCGTCGAACCTTTTCGGCAAACAATTCCGCTCGCCTTTCTTGGCGCAGCAATAGTTTTCCTATCCACGGCGATAGGTGAGTTTTTGATTTATTGTTTCGACCGTCGGGGATCGAGGCGTTCGAATACATAGCGTTCGATTGCCAAGCCCAGTTTCCATATGCGCTCGGATAACCTTCAAGGCTTGATCCTTGTTTTGCCTGTTTATCGGCAAAACACTTAGACACACCTTTCTCCAAGGCGTTACGCCGATCCCATTCAGACAGTCAGCTAATCTTTCTCGACATCCCCATTTGATCGCCGAGAATTCGATCCGCTCCAATAGCGCTTCTGTGGTTGAGGCTGAACCAAAGTAAACTAGCGCAATGTGAACTGCGCGACAGAACGTCGGCGTTGATGTGTGGGCAATTCACGGCATGCACTTCGAATATGTTACGCCCCACAGAGCCCAGCACTGGGCTTTGGCCTGACGGAATTTTTGTACCAGCGTGACGGAAATTGCTGCTTAGCTGCTGCCCCAACTAGATGGGAAAACAGTGGCACAAAAGTTTGCGGTGCTGGCCGCCTGTAACCGCCCGTCTATACTACATGCTCCACAGCAGACGCTTACGTCCGCGAGCGCCGCCGTGCGGTCGTTTTCGACGGTGCCTTTTCAGCTTGCTCGCTCGCGAGTTGGCGGGCGAGTACGAGAACTGCCCGCCGGCCTCTTGAAGATGCGATGCCTGCATAGGAGGCCAGCAGGTCGGTCGCACCAGGAACGCTTAGCGCAGAAACCTGCTTGGAAAAAACAGCCGAACGTTTGCCGCCATCGAGATTTCCGATGAGGTCCATAACATTGCACTCGAGCGCCTCTGCCGTCGTGACCAAGCGCGAAAAGCTGATGCGGTTTGATGCGGGGGGGGTCTCCAGCAACACGGCCCATGGGCGATCCTTCGAATCTTAGCCAAATTCGTCTTAGTGGCCCCAGGACAGTACTTCAATTGGAAAAAATACGAGCTAAAGCCAGATTGCTGACTGGTTAATTGCGGCGGCAATTCCGCGCTTGGGAAGCGGCTTCGAGAACGGGTGTCATTAGGCTAGTGGAGACGGCCGCCCGAGTCTGGCGTCTGCATAGAGACCAAAGTTGCGCCAATGCTCTTTTCGATCATCCGCGCCTCCGCCAGCGCGACATCCAACAGCCGCGCCAGTGCCGAAAGCTCGCAGTGGCGGGCAACCTCACTCATGCCGTCGAGCATATCCGCAATGTAGTTCGCCGCCGCTTGCGGCGTGACCTTGAGCCGCCGGTCCGAGGGACTATCCGATCCGTTCAACATGGGCGCGTGACCAGTTGTGCCGACGACCAATCGAGGAGGCTGACGCGTTTCCAGCGGGCTTCGGGCCGGATCAAAACCGTAACTTTATCGGGCGCGCCGACACGGGGCCGCCCGTCCATGCAGCGAGATACATATCTTTCTTTCATGGATTGGTCACTGAGTTGCGCGCGTCAGAGCGCGCTATGGATCGATCAAGCACGCCTGGCTGAAGCCACTTTCCTTCCACGCGATTGAGCACCATCGGGTCGCTAAAATGTCAATTCGCTTCCAATCGCGACCCCTGTTTCGCGTCCAAAAATGACCCCCTTTGATCGCGTTGGCGCCAGGCCACAGAGGGACCCGCGCGCGTAGCGGAGCCCTTTGGCTCGCGCAGCTACGCGCGTGGGGTTGCTGTGGACT
Source organism: Rhizomicrobium sp. (assembly GCA_037201525.1). Classification (GTDB taxonomy): domain Bacteria; phylum Pseudomonadota; class Alphaproteobacteria; order Micropepsales; family Micropepsaceae; genus Rhizomicrobium. Next base: position 189,490 of record JBBCHP010000042.1, read on the forward strand.
GCGGGGTCGGGACGAACCTTTTCAGGCGCGGTTCTTGAAGCGCCAACTCTCGTTGCCGGTCTCGATGATGTCGCAGTGATGGGTGAGCCTATCGAGCATAGCGGTAGTCATCTTCGCGTCGCCGAACACCTGGGGCCAATCGGCGAAGGCAAGGTTCGTCGTGATGAGGAGCGACGTGTTCTCGTAGAGCTTGCTGATCAAATGGAACAGGAGCTGTCCGCCGGACTGGCTAAAGGGTAGATAGCCAAGCTCATCGATGACGATGACGTCGTAGCGCAAGAGCTTCTCGGACAGCCGTCCGGTGCGCCCGGCGGCTTTTTCCTGCTCGAGCTGATTGACCAGATCGACGAGGGTTAAAGAAGCGTCCCCTGGCGCGAGCGCGGATGACGGCAGGACGCCACGGCGATGCACAGATGGGTTTTGCCAGTACCGGTTCCACCAATGAAGATGGCGTTGCGCTTGGCCTCCAGGAAGGACCCGGTGGCAAGCTCACGGACCAGGCCCTCGTCGACGGCGGTGTCGGCGAAGACGAACTTGTCGAGATCCTTGAGCACCGGGAAGCGGGCACCGGCGATACGATAGCTGATCGAGCGTGCCTGGCGGTGGGTGCGTTCGGCGCGGATGAGGTTAGCGATCAGCGGATAAATCTCGTCGCGCCGGGTAAGGCCCTTGCCGGCCACTTCATCGAAGCTGGCGCGCATGCCATAGAGCTTGAGTTCGCTCATGGCTTCCAGGATCTCTTGGGCGTTCCATCAGGCAACCCTCCTTATGCGATCGTAGCGGCCACAAATCGGCCATGGGTTCGATCTTCAGACGCAGCGCGTCCGGTGTGGTGATGCTGGGCGGTAGCGCGGGCTGTGTTCGGCGCGCCAGGATGGTCAAGATCACATCGCCGCTGGCGATGCCGGCTTGCAGCGCTTCGGCGCAGGCGGCATCGACCGACGGCAATCCGTGATCGAGCACCGCGCCCAAGATCTTGACGAACTGACGATCGCCGTCGGCGTGGCTCTTCAGCTTGGCGCGCACCTGGGTCAGCGCCGGCGGTAGAGCCCAGTTCTTGAACGGCGCGCCGTTGCGCAAGGCGCCAGGCTTCCTCACCAAAACCGGCAGATAATGCCAGGGATCGTAGATAATCTTGTCGCGCCCGAACTCGCGCGCATGCTCGGCGACGACCTCGTCCTCGAGCAGCACGACGATGCGCTCGGCATGAGAGCGCACCAGAACCATCCGGCCCGCGGCACGTGCGTCGACGCTGTAACGGTTGTGATCGGCGCTGATGAGACAGGTGGTCGTGGCGCGCACCGCCTTCTCGACAAAGCCGTCGAACGGTCCGCGCAGCGCCATCAGACTGGCGCGCTCTTCCTCGAACACGTCCAAGATCGTGCGCTCTTTGAACTCGGGATGCCTGGTGCGCCTGGCGTAAGCAATGCATTGGTCTTCCAGCCATGCGTTGAGCTCGGCCAGGCTTTTGACCCGTGGCTTGGGCCTAAACAGCTGGTCGCGCAGATGACCGACCTGGTTCTCGACCTGGCCCTTCTCCCATCCCGACGCCGGCGTGCAGGCGACCGGCTCGATCAGATGATGCGAGCACATCTGCAGGAAGCGGCGATTGTACTGACGCGCTCGGCCAACAAAGATCGCTTCCACCGCGGTCTTCATGTTGTCGTAGATGCCGCGCCGACAGATGCCGCCGTAGAACTGGAACGCCTTGTCGTGGGCGTCGAACACCAGCTCCTGGGTCTCGCGGAAGTAGACCCGCACAAACGGCATACGGCTGTGCGACAGCTTCATGTGCGCCGCCTTGACCGTTAGCTGCAGCCCGTGAAGCGTGATCGCCTCGTGGCTCCAATCGAACTGGTAGGCTTCTCCCGGTGCAAAGCTCATCGGCACGAAGGCTTGCGCAGGAAGCCGCGCGCGCTCGTCGCGCCACGACTTGACGAACCGGTGCACGCTGTCGTGTGCGCCGTCATAGCCTCTGCCGCGCAACTCCTCGAACAAACGTTGCGTCGAGCGCCGCTCGCGGCGCGGCAGACGCGATTCCTTCTCCAAGATCTCCGTCAGGACCGCAACCCACTCGCCAAGCTTCGGCGATGGCTGAACCGTCCGCTCGTAGGTGTGCTCGGTCTTGTGACCTCTGATGATCTTGCGCACCGTCGCGCGCGATACCGACAGGCTGCGCACGATCTCCTTGATCGGCCGGTGCTGCTCAAAATAAGCGCGACGTATCTCGCCGATCAGGTCCACGCCAATCATCCCCGTGTGTCCTTCCCGGCCTCCAAAGGCCAAAGGAAAGACGCTGACACATCACGTCAGAGGGGTCGTTTTTGGACGCGAAAATCCCCCCTCAGGGGGTCAGTATTGCGAGCGATTTCACATTCCTTGGAGGAAACGACGGCAAGACGCCCTCGAGCGCGCTGGTCCGGGACGGAGCGGGCAACCTCTACGGCGTGACGCAATATGGCGGCACCGCTGATGACGGAACTGTTTTCAAGGTCGCGCCGGACGGCACCGAAACAGTGCTGCATTCCTTCAACGGCAACGATGGAGCGGCACCAGGCAGCGCGCTATTTCGGACCAAAAACGGCAATCTTTATGGCACCACCTTTGGCGGTGGCGCTCCCGGTTTAGGCGTAGTCTTCAAGCTTGCGCCCGATGGCACCGAGACAGTGCTGCACATTTTTTCGGGTTCAACGGATGGCTGTTCCCCTAGTGCCGGCCTGATCAGAAACAAGGCGGCCGGTGGCAGGAGCTACTTCTACGGCACAACGTCAAACGGCATAGGCTTTTGCAGCAAAAACGGCAACCAAGGCACCATATTCAAGATAAAAGAGTAGACCGGTCTTCAAGATGAAGCCGTAACAGAATCGGAAGGCGCACGAGGCGTTACTCCCCTTGGGCCTCGTGCGCCGAACCGATAGAACCCCGATGAAGTTTGAATTCTTAGGCATGGCAGAACTGCTGAACCCGGTGGTTTCGTCCGGCATATCCCTCAGCGAGGTAAACTCCGGTCAACGTGATCTACAGCGTGAAGAATTGATCTCTAGCGGTCCAGGTACTATCTCGCACTATTTGCAAAGTGCTCCCCCCAGCAACAGCGCGCGGGATTCGTCAGCGGAATGTCTTTCGCCCAATAGAGATTTAACGAGCGACTGAAAAAGGGTCCGATTGGCAATTTGAATCTTGAATTGTTTACGATCCGAAATAGCGTTCATGCTTGTTCGACAGTTGAACTGTTTCCCGCCCCCTCGGCAAACTGATTGAGACGAGCTTTAGTCCGCCCGTTTGCCGGGAGTATTATTTTGCGCCGCGTAGCGACAAAGAATTGCTCCGGCGCTACGGGATTTGTCGCATCATGCACTGAAAAGGGCGTTTGTAAGTGCGCCGTAATAGATGCACGACGCAGGTAGTTTTCATCTTCGAGGAATTTCTTTGAAGAGTGCCTTGGCGGAAGATCGAACGGCCACGATAAGCCGCCAGTTCTCAGTTTCATCCCGTCCGGTGCATCATTGGCATCCATCCCTTCACCCCGACGCGCCAAGAGCGGCAGCGAGGCTGTCATGCGCGGTCTGCCAGTCCTTGAATAGTGGCCGGTTCGAGAGGGCCTTCCAACCCGCGCTTTGGAAAAACTCTGGTGGGATGGATCGGGAATAGGGAATTGTGAACAGCGTGAAAGCCCGCGCATCGTAGGCGCGGGTGAACCACTGCGCGGCCTTGTCGAAATCGCGCGTCTGCGCGGTGCGCTCGCCGAAATCGGCTGCGTCGAAATCTCCGTGCGGGAATTGGAGCGCCTGCGCATCCGTATTCCTGCGCGCGTCGGGAAGCCTGTTTTCGGCAACGGCAATGTCGAAATCGCAGCCCGATGTCGAGGCCGCATCGTTGTATGTCCTGAGATTCGCGAGAACGGCATGCGCATCGTCAAGGCGGTGGCTGCGGGCATCTGCCGTGCACAGCATCGCCAGCGCTTCCGTCTGGTTTGGCTCAAGCACGAGAGCGTCATGCGCCGCCGATACGGCATCGTCATATTGCCCGTTGTGGATGAGTGCTGCGGCGACGTTGTAGCGATCGACGAACGATAGGGGATTGAGCTTCACCACGCCGCGCGCCGCCGCGAGCGCCTTATAGGGGAACCCCAGAACCTGATAGTAGCGGAACATCTCATGCAGCACGGTGGCACTGTTCGGATTGATCGCTTCCATGCGGTGTGCGTCCGCGGTGGCGGTCTGCCAATCCAGCCGGTGGATGGCGAGATCGAGATGCGCCGCGAGCGCTTCCAAATTTTTCGGATCGAGCTTCAGCGCCTGTTCAAGGGCCGCTTGCGCAGAGGGAAGAAGATCCTTCTGTTCCGGGTGATATTCGGCGTGATTGATCAGCGCACGGGCGAGCGCGGCAAAGCCCGCCGCGAAATCCGGCTGTAGCGCAGTCACCTGTTTGAACAGTTCGACTGATTTTGCGATTCCGGCCTGCGTGCGCGGTCCCAGCTCGTGCTGGCCTTCCAGATAAAGGCGGTAGGCCTGCGGATTGATGGAGTCCGGCTTGCCCGGATGCGGCGCTGTTCCCAAAAGCCTATTCGTCAGCGCAGCGGTGATTGCGCGCGCGATCTCGTCCTCCAGCGTGAGAATGCCCGTTAGCTCCCTGTCATAGGTCGAAGACCAGAGCTGAAAGCCATCGGCTGCATTGATAAGCTGTGCGGATATCCGGATATGCTGGCCATCCTCACGGATGCTGCCGATCAGCAGCGAACGGACGTTCAGCAGGCGCGCGATCTGGCGGACATCCTCATTCTTGCCCTTAAAGGCGAAGGATGATGTGCGCGCCGCCACCCGAAGTGCCGCGATATTGGACAGATCATTCAGCAGCTCTTCCGAAATCCCATCGGAAAAAATTTCGCGGTTCGGATCGCCGCTCATGTTCACAAAAGGCAGAACCGCGATGGAGGCTGCGAGCGGCCCGGCAGAAGCCGATTCTATTTTCACGGCCGGACTTCGCACCAGGAAGAACGGCTCGCCGACAGAAAGCAGTGCCACTGCGGCGAGCAGGGCGATCAGTACGATCTCCCGGGAGGAGATCGGGCCCGTTTTTACCTCTTCAAGTTCGCCTTGCGGCACCGTGAACCAGGCGATGACCAGTGCGACGGGAAAGCCGATCAGCACGGTCATGATGAAAGCCCGGAGCGCCCAGCCCGGTGCATCGAACGCCGGAAACACGATCGAGGCGCCCTGCACCAGCACCCAGCCGGCAATGGCATAGGCCACCGCAACGCGGTCCAGGTTTCTCGCCTGCGCCAGCCTGAATAGCCGTTTCACCCGCTTCGCGCCTTATGACCGCGATGATCGTACCGGCAAGCGCCCCTTCATGGCCAATGGGCCGTCGCGAAGCGGCCGCGGGCCGGTGTGGTTGGCGCGCGCTGCGATCAGCTTTTCGTGTTTGTGGGAGCCATGACAGCGCCAACCTGCTCAGGAGCTAAGCCATTCGTGGTCCCCACGAAATGCTGCATTCCCGATCCCGACCCCTTGCCCATTCCGTCGGGCGGCGGAGGGGGTGGGGGCGGCGGTGGCGGCGCAATGGGGTGGGGCTGCGGACAAAGGCAAGCACACCCTACGGCCGGCAAGGCCAGACAGACGCTTAAGATGATACGCGCTCCGACGCGCGAAATTCGACGCATTGTCCCCTCCAACCGCATGGTGCCGGTGCGCCCCTCAGCGAACCGCGACGCGCGCATACTATCAAACAGAGAGTATAAGAGAAAGCTGCCCGCTACGCCGCTGCTGGTGTGCGACGATGGCCAGAAATCCATTTCGAGCGGCAAGTCTATTTTGAGATTGTGTAGGTTCCGGTCGCGGCGATGCCAACCGTTACGCCGTCCTTGGTGGCATAAGACGTCCATGCGCCGCCATCGACAAAGGGATAATCAAACGCGTAGGTATCTCCTTCCAGTGATCCATCATCGCCCGTCACGGTTTCGCTTACCAAAATGGACTTGCCGGAGTGCGGCGGCACGTTCTTTTTGACGACAATACCGATGCCGGGAATCGGATTGGACTGACGGTCGCATGATGGCGCGTGCAACGAACCGTAAAGATGCGATTTTGGGTCGTAAGTAAAATCGAAGTCCGTGCAGCGGCCATCGACTACGATGACGACATCCACGCATTTGCATCCCTTGCGCTGCTGCGCTGGAGCGTTGGAGGCCGTGGAGGCGAGAAGCGTTGCTGTCGCGACAAAAACCCAAATGGTGCGCATTGTGTAACCTCCCCAAAGGTTGAAAGAGGAGGCTACGCCCAAAGATGGCTGAAATCGATACCGGCGCGGATCTGACCGATGGGCTTTAACGCCGCCTTTTTCAACCCGTCTGCGCGACAATATCCTTACGCTGCTGCGCGCACGGCGAGTTCGTTTTTCAAGATTTTGCCGGCCGGGCTCATGGGTAGCGTGTGGAGCAACGTGATCTTTGAGGGCCGCTTATAGGGCGCCAGGTTCGCGGCGGCGTGATCGGCGAGGGCGGCTTCGGTCACGGACGAGCCGGGCGATGGCTGCACAAAGGCGATCACGTCCTCGCTGTCGCCATTCTTCGCGCCGATCACTGCGGAGCACGCCACGCCTTTGAACCCGTTCAGAACGCCCTCGACCTCCGCCGGATAGACGTTGAAGCCGAAGCGGATGATGAGATCCTTCGCGCGGCCCACGATGAAGAGATTGCCGTTGTCGAAGCGCGCAAGATCGCCGCTCTTGAACCAGCCGTCGGCGGTCAGCGCCTGCGTCGTCTCCTCCGGCGCGTTGTAATAGCCTTTCATCACGCCGGGACTTTTGATCCAGAGTTCGCCGGTGTCGCCGGCTAGGACATCGTGGCCGTCACCATTCACAAGCCGTGTCTCGATCCCCGGAAGCACGCGGCCGATGGCGCAATCGCTGCGCGGCGCGTCGAGCGCGGTGAGCGTGATGGTCGGAGAGCATTCGGTGATGCCATAGCCGTTGTGGAGAGTCTGGCCGAAGGCGAATTCGGTGTTCGCTTTCGTGGCCGCATCGAGCGGCGCACCCGCCGACGAGATCAGGCGCAGCGAGGGTGCTTCGATCGAACGCTTGTTGCGTGCCGCATATTCGCAGGTGAGTGCGTACATCGATGGCGTGCCGATCATCACGCTGAGTGCGTCATATTCCATGGCCTTGAGCACCGCCACCGGATCGAAGCGCGAGGCAAGGTAGACGCTTGCGCCGCTGACCAGTGACCCGAGGAGGACGCCGGTGAGGCCCAAAATGTGCGAAACCGGCAGCACCATGTAAACGCGGTCATCGGAAGTCATCGCGCGTGCTTTGGCCGATGCCTTCGCCACGAACATCAGATTGCGATGCGCGAGCATCACGCCCTTGGGTTTGCCGGTCGTGCCCGTGGTGTAGATCAGTGCGGCGACGTTCTCGTTCGGTGCAAAAGATTGCGCTTCGGGCGTGGTAGGTTCGTTCAGTGCAGACATCGAAATCACGCCATAGCCCGCCGGCTCTGCCGGTGTGGCACCAAGCCGAGCCGCCTGTATGCGCGCTTTGGGCGAAACGCCTGTGGTGAAGATCGCGCGTCTGGCGCCGCTATGCTCACGAATCTCGTCGATCTCGCGGTCCGACAATTTTGCGTTCACGATCACCGGCCACGCGCCGACGGCTGTGCAGGCGATATAGATCGCGACGGCCGCCACGCAGTTCTCGCAGACCAGCATCACGCGGTCGCCGGGACGGATGTCGGATGCAATCAGCCACGTGGCTGTATCGCGCACTGCATCGTGCAACGTGGTGTAACTCCAGGCGTGTCCGCCATCGACCAGCGCGATGCGCTCCGGCGCGGCATCCGCCCACATCGAAACGATGTCGGAGACGAGTGCAGGTTCTATCTCGGTGTGAAGGGTCAAGATCAAGCCTCAGCGGGGCGAACAGGATTGGGGAGCGGCGGCATCAGATCGTGCCGCGCATTTTCGATGATGACCGGCTTCTTCGGCAGGAGGCAGGCGGAAATTTGTGCGGCGGTCGTCGCGGCATCGTCGCCGATGATGGAGCGGTGATCGCCTTTCAGCGTGTGCAGCTCCATTTCCTTGACCAGTCCGCGCCAGATGTTTCGCGCATCGCTCGGAAACACCGGCCCCGTCTTGCCTGCGCGCAAAAAGAATATCTTGCCTGGATAGTATCGTGGCCTGAACGCGAGCAGCGCCGCGTCGCCAGCGATGCGCGCCTTGCGTAGCGGCAACGGAAGATCGGGCCTGACGGCGCCCAACCAGCTATTCACATATTCTGCGCGGTCGGCCGCCTTTTCTTCCGCGGTCTGCTGCGTCACAAGTTTGCGCAGCTTGTTGCCGAGCAGCGCCAGCGTATCTTGCGGCGGCTGTTTCAGGCGGTGTTTCATCTGCACCGCTAGCTTGCGCGCACGCGTCTGGAGACGGCTCTTGGGTGGCCATGTCTGTGGATGGGCAAAGGAATCGAGCATCACCAGCCTGGCGACGTTCTGCGGACCCAGGCGGCGTGCGACTTCGAGCGCAACCACGCCGCCAAAGGAATACCCGCCAATGAGGTAAGGGCCTATCGGCTGCATCTTTCGAATCTCGTCGGCATAAAGCTCAGCCATCTGCTCCACGCGTTCGAGCGGCGGTTCGGCGCCGTCGATGCCCTTGGCTTGAATCGCATAGACAGGATTGACGAGCGCAATCTGTTTTCCGAGCGCGGTCAGCTCGATCACGGTGCCGCCCACGCCATGCACGATGTAGAACGGCGCGCCTTCGCCGTCCTTCAGCTTGACGAAGGGCGAGAAGACGGTTGCGTGTCCGGTCTCGATCAGTGCCGAAAGCTCTGCGATCGTCGGCGCGTCATAGATCGTCGTGATTTCGAAATGGCGGCCGGTCGCGCGCTCGATCTCCAGAAACATGTTCACGGCGAGCAGGGAATCGCCGCCGAGGTCGAAGAAATTGTCGTCCGGTGCAACGGACGAGGTCTGCAGCAGGCGTGACCAGATCGTGGTCAGAAGCTCGATATTCTGCGCACTCATCCGGCCCATCCTGCCAGCTGTGGCACTTTGCGGCGTTCTTCGAACGGGGCTACGTCGCTGATCTGCGACAGCCACGCGCGATACATCTTCGGCGCGGGTGCGATCTCATCCGCCACAGCGATGTTCGGTGACGATATGGGAAATGCTTGCATCAACGCGGTGTCGCGTTTTGCCAGGGCATTGTCGTGGAAATAGCGGAGTTGTTCGATTTCGTGGTCGTCGAAATAATTTTCCGGGAAACACGGATAATTTTCGTGCTCGCCCATCAGATAGCGCAACACGTCGCGCCGGTATTCGCGAAATAGGGTGTAGTCATCGTATTCGGGATGGCCCTGGAAGAAGAGCAGCGGATTGCGCGCCTTCTTCACGAACAGATCGACTCCGGCGCCGGGCGCCTCTGTCAGAACCTGATAGCCGCGCGGCGCGAGGTCGGTCGCGGTGATTTCGTTCCAGCGCGAATGTGGCACTTTCGCGATGGCGGGAAGATGCTGCGTCAAAACATGATGCGCGGTCGTGGAATGGGCGAACAGGCCGAAGCACTTGTTGTCCAGCCGGTGACGCGCGATCGCGTCATAATGCAGCACCGCCGCATGCGTGGCGAGACAGGAGAAAACCGTCGAGGGCCCAAGCTCCGCGATCCAGTCGAACAGGCCCGTCAGATCGGACCAGTATGGCTCGTTGCGCAGATCGCTTTGCCTCGGCTCGGTGCCGGTCACGATCAGCCCGTCGAGGCCGGCCAAGTTCAGCTTCGAGATATCCCGATAACGCCTGCTGGAGAGGTGCGTGCGGCCAAGCTCGCCGCGCGGCACGCTTGGGATATGAAAGAGATGCAAGTCGATCGCGCATTCCGGCGCCGCGGCCGTGAGCACGTCGAGGAACTGCTGTTCGGTACGCGCCAGCGCCGCATCGGGCATGTTGTTCACAAGCCCGATGTTGATCCTTGCCGGTGTGTATGCGGACGGCATGATCTTCAGGCCCACCCCGATGCGAGGCGCAGCTCCGGTATCTTCTGGCCAGCGCCCTTCGCCGCATCGAGCGCCTGCTCAAGATCGGCGATGATGTCGTCCATGTGCTCGATGCCGATGGAGAGGCGGATCATCTCCGGTTTCACGCCCGCGCTTTCGAGTTCGGCGGGCGTCAACTGGCGGTGCGTGGTCGAGGCGGGATGACAGACCAGTGATTTCGCGTCGCCGATGTTCACAAGGCGGGTAAACAGCTTCAGCGAGTCATGGAATTTCTTGCTCGCCTCGAAACCGCCTTTGACACCGAAGGTAATGAAGGTGCCGCCGCAGCCACGCAGATATTTCTTCGCCAGCGCATGGCGCGGATCGTTCACGTGGCCCGCATAGTGGCACCATTCGACCATGGGATGGGTGGTCAGGTGGGCGACGACGCGCGTCGTGTTCTTGACATGGCGCTCCATGCGCAGCGGCAAGGTCTCCGTGCCCTGCAACAACAGGAACGCGCTCAGCGGCGACAGAACAGCGCCGGTATTGCGCTGGCAGACCGTGCGGCAGCGCGCCACGAAAGCGGACGCGCCATACTGCTCGGTGTAGACGACGCCGTGATAGGCGTCTTCCGGCTTGGTCAGCATCGGGAAACGGTCGGCGTGCCTGTTCCAGTCGAAACGGCCGCTATCGACGATCGCGCCGCCCATCGTGGTGCCATGGCCGCCAAAAAACTTCGTCAGCGAATGGACGACGATGTCCGCGCCCCAATGGATGGGCTTCAGCAGCATCGGCGTCGCGACTGTGTTGTCCACGATCAGCGGAACGCCGTGGCGATGCGCGACCTTCGCCAGAGCCTCGATGTCGGCGATGTTGCCGGCCGGGTTGCCGATGCTCTCGCAATAGACCGCGCGGGTATTCTGGTCGATCAGCGCTTCCACGTCTGCGGGGCTGTCGCTGGCGGCGAAGCGGCAATCGACGCCCTGCTTGCGGAAGACGGAATTGAACAGCGTGTAGGTCGCGCCATAGATCTGCGGCGTGGTCACGATATTCGTGCCCATTTCCGTGATATTGGCGATGGCATAGTGGATCGCCGCCATGCCTGAGCCGACGCAAAGCGCCGCACAGCCGCCTTCCAGTGCCGCCACGCGCTGCTCCAGTACGCCGGTCGTGGGGTTGCTCAGGCGGGAGTAGATGTTGCCTTCGGTTTCGAGATTGAACAGCGCCGCGCCGTGATCGGCGCTGTCGAATTCGTAAGCCACGGTCTGGTAGATCGGCACCGCGACTGATTTGGTGACGGGGTCGGCTTTATAGCCGGCATGGATGGAGAGGGTTTCGTCGCGCATGATGGATCATCCGATTCGCGAAAGGCCGCGTGTGCCAAAGAGAGATGTGCCGAAATGAACGGGGCCGAGAGCTTGGTCCGCACGCTGGTGGGCGGCAGCATCGAGGTGTGCTTCATGAATCCCGGCACATCCGAGATTCATTTCGTCGATACGCTGGATCGCGTACCCGCGATGCGCGGCGTGCCGGTGTTGTTCGAAGGCGTCGCCTCCGGCGCGGCCGACGGCTATGCGCGGATGAGCGGGAAACCTGCGTGTGCGCTGTTTCATCTGGGGCCGGGACTGTCGAACGCACTGGCGAACCTGCACAACGCATGCCGCGCGCGCGTGCCCTTGGTTAACATCGTCGGCGAACACGCGACCTATCACCGCCGCTATGACGCGCCGCTGACCGCTGACATCGAAATGCTCGCGCGGCAATACTCGAAATGGATGCGGACCTCGCCGTCGTCCGCCATCGTCGGCAAGGACTGTGCCGAGGCGATTGCCGCGGCCAACGCCACGCCAGCGGGCATCGCGACCTTGATTCTTCCGTCGGACACCGCATGGGGTGATGACGGTGCTGTCGCCGCCGTGCCGGAAAGCCCGAAGGCACCTGCGCCATCGGATAAAAATGTAGAGCGCGCTGCCGCGTTGCTGAAAAACGGAAAGCGCACCGCAATCCTGCTCGGTTATCCGTTGACGCACGGTGACGCGCTGATGACCGCTGGGCGCATTTCTGCGGCGACGGGCGCAACGCTGCTCGCGCCGTTCGGCTTTACGCGCATCGAGCGCGGCGCGGGCCTGCCGCCCGTCGAGCGCGTCGCCTATGTCGTCGATCAGGCGCTGGCGCAGCTGAAAGTCTTCGAGCAATTCGTTTTGATCGGCGCAAGCGTGCCGGTCGCGTTCTTCGCCTGGCAGGGCAAACCCAGTGTGCTTGTGCCCGAAGGCGCAGACGTTCACACGCTCGCGAAGCCGGACGACGATTGCGCAGGCGCACTCGCGATGCTCGAAGACGCCGTGCAGGCAAAAAGCGTCAAGCCGGTACTTCAGCAAGCGACGCTGCAATCATCGCCAAGCGGCGCGATCACGATCGATGGGCTGGCAGCGGTTGTCGCCGCTGTACTTCCGGAAGGCGCTATCGTCGTCGATGAGTCCATCACCTCCGGGCGTGGTCTGATGGCGGCGACCAAAGGCGCGCCCCGTCACGACTGGTTGGTCAACACCGGTGGCTCGATCGGTATCGGCATGCCGCTGGCGGTCGGCGCAGCAGTCGCCTGTCCCGATCGTCCTGTTCTCTGCCTCGAAGCCGATGGCAGCGGCATGTACACGCTCCAGGCGCTGTGGACCGCCGCGCGCGAAAGCCTGAACATCACGGTCGTGGTCTTTGCCAACCGCGCCTACCAGATTCTCAAGGGTGAACTCGCGGGCGTCGGCAATCCTGGCCCAAAGGCGCTCGACATGCTGGAGATCGGGCGGCCTGACTTAGACTGGGTCGCACTCGCAAAAGGCATGGGCGTGCCCGGCTGCAAAGTCGCATCGCTGGAAAATCTCGCCGACGCAATCCTGCGTGGCTTTGCGAGCACCGGCCCGAGCTTGATCGAGGTCCCGCTGTAGAAAACTGGAGTCTTATGGAACTTTTTTTGAGGCGGTTTTCCGGCCTCGCGCGTTTTCACCGCTGGCAATCGAAGGAGACCAGCTGTGGCCGACGCGCAAAAGACCCCATTTCTCACCGACGTTAAGACGCTGCGGGCGCAAGCCCGCAAGGACATCTCTAAGGGCAATATCACCAGGACCTATCTGGGCGACCCAAAGAAGACCATCGACATTTTGCAGTCGGTGCTCGCGACCGAGATCGTCTGCGTGCTGCGCTACACAATGCATGCCGTCACTGCGACCGGCATCTCCAGCGAAGGCGTGAAAGACGAATTCATGCAGCATGCCAAGGAAGAGCAGGGGCACGCGATGGCGGTGGCCGAGCGCATCAACCAGCTCGGTGGCAAGCCCGACTTCAATCCCGACACGCTGACCAGCCGGTCCGCCTCGCAATACGCCGAGGGCGCGAACCTTGTCGACATGATCCGCGAGAACCTGATCGCGGAGCGCATCGCCGTCGATCACTACCGCGAACTGATCCGTTATTTCGGCGACAACGATCCCGCCACACGCGTGATGATCGAGGAGATTCTGAAAGTCGAAGAAGAACACGCCAACGACATGCATGACCTGCTGGTCGCGCATGAAGGCAAACCGATGCTGCCGAAGGACTGAAAGAACAACCAGAGAGGAAACATGGCACGGAAGTATTCCAAAAGCGCCGGCAAGGATGTCGAGCGTGCAATGCATGACGAAAAGCGCGGCAAGCTGAAAAGCGGACCGGGCGGCAAGGGAGGCACGGTCAAGAGCCGCAAGCAGGCGATTGCCATCGGTCTTTCCGAGGCGCGCGCCAAGGGCAAGAAAGTGCCGAAGAAGGCGGCCAAAAAGACCGCAAAGAAAAAAACGGCCAAGAAAAGCAAAAAGAAAGCCAAGAGTTAGCGCGAACGCGAGGAAAGAAAATGCTGAGACTGGTGATCCTGATCATTCTGATCCTTGCGCTGCTCGGCTCGGTGCCGATGTGGGGCTACAGCACGGGCTGGGGCTATGGCCCAAGCGGCGGGTTAGGTCTCGTGCTCGTCATCGTTCTGATCCTGATCTTGATGGGGCGGTTGTAGTTCTGATGCAGAGGCGCGGAGGCGGGGTTTTGATCCGCGCACTTCGCGTCTTCGCGTGACAAAATACGTGGCACTCTGCAAGCTGTCCGC
>JBBCHP010000043.1:0-54009 GCA_037201525.1 Rhizomicrobium sp.
ATGGATTTGTGGAAGCAGGACGAAGGAACAAAGCTCCGCCCTGCCTTTGGGCGTCTTGCGTGGGACGTATATTTGGCCAAAGGGACAGATCTGAAGCGCGACCTCCTAAAAGACAAGAAAGCGAATCCGGTTCAACTTGAGGAAACTCTAACAGCCGACCTTCCGAAATACGTGTGGCGCGCCGTGGCTTACATGAAGATGCACCCAAAATTGAACTGATATTCGATGCCACCGATCTGAGGCAGGGGCGGTGGTTAATTGACATTATATTCTACGACGCTGCATTCGGAACGCAGTTGAGGAAGCAGGTTGAAAATAGTGCGCCTCAGCGAGAGGATTTTGACAACACCACCTGGGCCATTATCAAACATCTTAGGCCCAATGATATCTCGTGAAATTGGGCGAGGGGTGTTTTCGTGTGCCTATATAATCTGTATACTGATGAAACAGTATGGCCGATTTTGTTTCAAAGTACTTAGGCAAGTCAATATGCAATATTGGACGGTGGTTCGGGAGTGCGCGAAAACAAGCGGCATGGATTACTCACTGTATGACGGCCGCGGTCGTAGGAAATACCTCGTATCAACTGAGCGAGCAGCCTTCCTACACGCCGCATTACAGATCGGCGGCAAGACGGCTAGCTTCTGCGCAGTTCTGACGTTCAGCGGCGCTCGTATCTCAGAAATTCTCGCACTCACAGCGGAGCGCATTGATGAAGCGCAGGGCACTATCAATTTCGAGACCTTGAAACGTCGGAAGAAGGGCATCATTAGAGCCGTGCCCGTTCCGCGCGAACTATTTCTGTATCTGAACTCGGTACATAAATTTCGCGGCGCACAGTCCGACCATGCTGAAGCATCCAAACGTCTCTGGACATGGAGCCGAACCACCGCTTGGCGACGGGTGAAGCAAGTCATGCGATCGACTTCAAACCCGGAATACCTCGCGAAGCCGAAATCCTTACGACACGCTTTTGGTGCTGAGGCGGCACTAAGAAAAGTGCCTCTCACGTTGATAAAGAAGTGGATGGGGCACTCAAGAATTGAGACCACAGAAATCTATACGGCGCTCACAGGCAGAGAGGAGCGAGCATTGGCGCAGCTAACGTGGGGGCCAACACTGAAGAAGCGTTTTCGGCGATAGATGTCGATCTACGGCCGCTATCCCATTCGGCCTTAGATTGCAGAAGTGGTGCTCAACTGCTAGGAGTTTATCTGTGCTTCTTTCAGGGCGACGATGTCGAAATTCGAGCCGAGGGCGCTTTATCTCCACACACTCGATTCCCTTATTGCGGACCTTGTGAGTGGCCGGTCGGTCGTTACGACGGGTGGGAAATTACACGTGCTTCCCGACAATTACACGCGCAGCGCGCTTCAATGGTACCGATCTAAGGGGCGCGATGCTTGGACCGCGAACGTTTCCAACGCGATTGGAGACGAAATCGTCAGCGCTGTTCTCAAAGAACCGCCCGACGTTCCAGCGCTTCCAGCACGAGCAGCCAATGCAAACAGTCGCCGGTTGTCTCTACGGCGCGTTGCTGCCCATCGATTTGCAGGCCTGCACAAGTTTGGGACGCCTGACGCGGCGCCCGCCGACTATGTTCACGACCTAACGCAGCCCCTCACGCTTCTGGAAGGTAAGAATGGGTCCGGCAAGACGTCACTCTTGAATGCCATCATCTGGGCTCTCACCGGCGAATTGCTGAGGCCACAGCGAATGCCGGAAAGCGCAGATACGGACTTCGATTGCTGGGTAGAGGGCGGAGGAGCCGAAAAAGAGAGGACAGCGCATCGCCTGTCCCCGATCACCGCCAATGCCGAACGTCAGTATGTACCGGCCGGATCAAGGGTGGATTCCCACAGATACATGGGTCGAGCTGACGTTCGTTGATGAAAAAGGTGTCGAACTTCCTCCCATTCGCAGAAGCCAAAGCAGAAGTCCGAAGGCGCGCTCAAGACGACGGAGCCTAATCTCACCGTGCTCGGCGTGGACCCTATCGCACTCAGAATTGGCACGGTGATGCCTGGAATGTTGGGGCTGATCGAGGTGGGATCGGCATCTGAGCTGGGCCGCGCCGTGTCCGAACTCACGGGCCTTTCGTCCCTCGCAGACCTTGCCGCGCACGCCAAACGCGTTAAGACCAGAATTGATAAGGAGCTCGTCAAAGCGAAGGTTACTGAAAAAACCAAAGCAGAAGCGAGCTTCAATGCGGCGCGCGATGATCTCAACAAGGAAATCAAGGCACACCAGGGTATGGCGCCCGCTGTTATCGTGCCGCCCTGTTCGGATGACCCAGGGATTGAGGAAGTCCTTCGCGCAGCAACGGAGCACTTCGAGACCATCAAATCGACGGCATTCGAGGCTGCAAAGGAAATCTTGGGTCAGGCGTTTGATCCGGCTGACATAGCGCTGCGCGACGATCTTGAGCGAAACATCGGCGGGCGCTGGAGCATGTGGGCTCACCGCAGAAGCTGCCCTCAGTCGCGCGGCTCACCGAGCTTCGCAGCCTTCAGGCGGACGAACTCAAAGCGGCGGAAGATTTGGTCGCGCGGATCGTGTCTGAAGGGAGGAGGCTGGAAGGTCTGGCGAAAGATCCCTCCGCCGCAGGGAGAGCGCGCCTCTACGCGCGCATCGCGGCTTGGATCGAAGAGCATCCTGATCCGAACCGAAGCGATGATCTCTGCGTAGCTTGCGGAGGCTCACTTGAAAAGGCGCTTGACCCGGTGAGCGGAATGCCGGTCAAGCAGCATCTGCATGACGCTAGAGCCGATGCTGAACTGATTTCGCAGACTATCCGCCGCTGGGCCGAAAACGCACAGGGTTATCTCGCAAACGAGCTGCCCGACGCGCTCCAACGTGAATTGAGAACCGACCTTCCGGGTCATCCCTGTGACCTGCTTCGTACCGCGATTGTGGACGAGCTGTTCGGGCTCGATCCATTTAGGGGAGTGCTCCTCGGACTCAAGACGGAGACGGCGGCAGCATTTGACGCCACTGTAACCGGACGCGCGGACTTGGGTATCGCGGTCGCAATCGAAATTTCTCCCGATTGCAAGGATTTGAGCAAACACTCGCCCGCGTGGAGCGTGCCATTCGGTTCGCGCGATGGAGACAAGCTAATGATGCGCTCGCCCGGCAGATCGTGTTGGATGTGTTCGGTCGCACGCCGAAGGAGGGCGAACCGGCCGAACGCAGCACGTTGACCGGCAAGCTTCTGGCACTGAACACCGTGGTTCGGGGCGCGAAGCCGATCTCGGACGCCCTTGTCCACTGCGGGAGGATGAAAAGCAGCCTCGCTGAACACAGGGCGGCGGAGAAGCGGATCGGCGAGTACAAGATCGCAAGTGCCGCGCTTACGAACCTTCTTACGCTGGGCGATCTCGCCGATCAGCAGGTCGAGGCTTTGAGGTCCATTCTCAGCAAAGAAGCAGCCGCTTGGCGTGGCAAAATATATCTTGGAGCATTCCCAGACACGGCGCACGAGCTGGTGGACACTGGCCTTGGTCGCAGGGGAGAGTTGGATTTAGTCGTCCGCTCGGGTGGTATTTCCGCGCCAGCACAGCATGTCGTCAACGCGTCGGCATTGCGTGCAAGCCTCGTCGGGTTCTTTTTGGCGTTTTGGCAATATGTACTCAATGAGAGGGGCGGACTCATGACGCTGCTTCTCGACGACCCGCAGGAATTGCTCGATACCGAAAACAGGGGAGCGGTTGGCGGCGGCGCTCGTCGGGCTTACTGCTCAAGCCCCAGCTTGTCATCGCGTCTTACGATGCACGATTTGTAGCCGCACTCTGTCAGGCGACGGGAGAAAAAACGCGTCGAGCACTTGGAAGTACATCCCGCTACGCAGTTGCAGCCTGTAGTGCGAACAACACCGCCGTATGTCGTCATCAGCGAACGGCGGGAGCTCTTCGAGAAGGACAAGAACGCCGAAGAGCCTGCGCGCGAGTTTGCTGACGGGTGCCGCGTTTTCTTTGAAACGAAACTTGGTGACATCTTTGACGACCCTGCGAGCGCCCAGTGGGCTAAGGACAATCCCAATCCCACCCCTTCACGATTTTCTCGGTAGGCTTCGCGTCGAAGTGAAGGCGGGGCCGCAAGGCTTGTTCAGCGCGAATGTCTTCCGCACGTTCGTGAGTCAATCCGGCGTTCATCGACGGCTCACCGGTTCTCCAGATTATGAACAAGGCGCATCACGGGAAACGCCACGAGATCAGGGCGGCCGACGTTGCGGCAGTTGCAGACGATCTGATCGCTCTACTTGAAATGGTCGAGCAAATGTATGGCGAGTGCTACAAATGGCGGCGACGTGATGTGGGGCCGGTAGCATCTGCAGGGCGCTCCCGCATCGCTATTGCCTTTCAAGAATCCCAACCTGCAAGTTCCTGTGTGTCCAGATTTGGCAGCGTTTACGAGCGCGCCGCAAACTGGCGAGACGCAGGAGGCCGTGCTGGCCGCTCGATCCGCATCTGCTTGACGACAAGGCTCTTTTCTACCTTCGTCGTCCGAACTTCGGCTTCGCGGCACCGGTCGGGGCGCTTGCCATTGTAGAAGCGACGCCGGGCCCGGTAGCGGATCGGCGGTTAGTGATAGCGCGCAAAGGCAACGATATCTATGCGCGCCCGGCTTGTTCGCGGGAAGGACACGGCATTGATCGGATTGACCGCTGAGGTGCCGGACCCGCGGACGAGGACACCCAAGACGTTGTTCCTAAACGAAAGCGAGGTTGCTATCCATCAAGTGGTCGGAATCATATTTCAATCCGACGTCAAGGTGTCCTCAGGGGCAAGAGGAGGCAGTGCAAATCGAGGACACGGGGCGTCTCCAAGCATGTCGAAGCGTCCTTCCGTGTCGTGGAGGATAGCGCCGTTCCGCTAGCTCTGAAGGATCAGGTTGTCTTAGGCGGAAAGCGCATCGAGCTGAGCGAGCTGGGACATCACAAAGACGAGCTTGTCGCGCTTACGCTTGCCGATGGCGCAAGCATTTTTAAGCGGGTAGGAGAATGAACTACCTGGCGATCTTGCCCATCTGCGTCAATTCGAGAGTATTGGCGGTCTCGGACAATCCGAAGTGCTAGCAATTGAGAAAGATCATCTGGGTTTGAGGCGTGTGGCCAACGCACGACTTATCATTGGCGTCCTGTACCGGGGCTAACAAGGCCATAGTCTGATCGCCTAC
This sequence comes from Rhizomicrobium sp., assembly GCA_037201525.1. Taxonomy (GTDB): domain Bacteria; phylum Pseudomonadota; class Alphaproteobacteria; order Micropepsales; family Micropepsaceae; genus Rhizomicrobium. The sequence continues at coordinate 5,179 of JBBCHP010000043.1, forward strand.
CGTTTTCGCCAACTAAGTATCACTACGATGAGGTGAATTCATTTCTCACCTACGCTTCAGTTCTACCTGCGCGCACCAAACGACGTCTTTGTCCATATCTGCTTGTTTGACCATCCAACTCAAGTAGTCTGAAGGTACTTCCGACCACCTCATATTACGATGCTTTCCAAACGGTACTTTGGGCAAAAGTTTAGGCTCAGTTGTCCAACTTATCATCTGTTCTGTTGTTGCAAGATCAAGCATCTGTGAAAGAAGGTGAGCGGTCACCCATGCGTCAGGCGCGGCTCTATGAGGTGGCATTGCCAATTCGTTATCAAGGGTGAGATTGCGCCAATATCGAAGTATCTGATTAGAATGGCCTGGTGCGTCCGGCCAAAATTCGCAGTGCGCATTTTTGGTGCATATCCAAGGAACGCCGAGCGGCAATATCTTCTTGAACAAAAAGACGTTCGAACTCGCAGTTGTGTGCCACGAACGCATCCGGGGCGCGCGCCATGCCATATTGCATCTCGTAGGTTTTCTGGCGTGCATATCGGCGTCTCAGCGGAAAAGTCGGCTTCCGTTATGTGATGAACAGCTTTGGTCTCCGGTGGAATTCCGTTGATCGGACGATACAACGCAGAGAAAGGCGATTCTATCACACATACCGCATCGCTTTTCACGACATCGACACGACCTATTTCAATTATTTCGGCCGGAGGGGCGAGCCCTGTCGTTTCAAAGTCTAAGACTCTTAGAACAGTCATCGGTGCCCCATGCGTCGAACGACATCATGCTCATCAATAGTTTGCAGTTCAACTAATAATAGATTGGAAATACCATTGCACGGAAAGGAGTGGCCTTTTTCCGATTCCTGCTTTGAAACAAAATCGGCCATATTGTTTCAGCCGGGCGAACACATTCTTAGCCACCCCCGTCTGAAGCAGGTTCTGACCGAGGGGCAGAAATGCTGTCGATGGGAACGCCGGACGCTTCCTGCGCTCGATGCGTGTCGCGGCTTTTGTGCGGTCGCGGTTGTGGTGTTTTCATCTAGACGTACTCACGCATTTTTACTGGCTTCCTTTGTCCGCAATGGCTGGGTCGCGGTCGATTTCTTCTTCGTGCTGAGCGGCTTTGTCATTGCCAGCGCCTATGGTGCCCGGCTCAAGACCGCTGCTGACGCCCTGCGATTTGCGCTGCGCCGCTTCGGGCGTCTCTATCCACTTCATATTATGGTGCTGTGCGTCTACATCGGCATCGAGTTGGTTCGTCGGTTCGTCCTGCATACCGAAGACGCGTTCGCGGGCACTACGAGCACGACCGCACTCGTTGAGAGCCTATTCCTCGTTCAAGGGTTCACGCCGGATCATGAGGCTTGGAACTACCCGGCGTGGAGCATCAGCATCGAGCTGTGGACGAACCTCGCACTGGCCGCTTTCGTCGTGCTGCTCGTTCACCGTTTTCGCTATGTGATGGTCTCCATAATGCTCCTTGCGGCGGCATTCGTCGTCGCAAACGACTACACCGATTTGCCCATCCCGGAACCTGAGGTCGGGGTTCTGATGGACGTGGCCAGGTCGATTTTCGGCTTCTTCCTCGGCTATGCCGCATTCCTCCGATTTGAAAAGCTCAGAGGCCGCTGGAAACCGTTGCCGGTTGTCGAACTCGCTGTCTCGGCACTCGGTGCTGTTGTCGTACTCAATGTAGAAGCGCTTTCCAATCTTGTGCCGTCGCTGGTTTTCGCACTGGTCGTGTTCATATTCGCGTTCGAGACAGGCGCACTCTCTGCCTTGCTGCGCATGCGCGCGTGCGTCCTGCTGGGGACAATTTCATATTCGATCTATCTAACGCACTCTCTATATCTCCTCGCACTGCAGACAATTATACGCGGCGTCGCGGCACATCTTGGAGTAGCCGCAAGCGCAAAAATCGGTGGCAACGATCTTCTCGTACTGGGCGGTCCATGGGCCATGGACGGCGCGGCGTTGCTCTGTGTAGCGGCAACGCTGGGTGGTTCGTTTCTCACCTATCGCTATATCGAAGAGCCCGCCCGTCAGTTCTTCAACCGGCTCGCGTTCGAAGGTGCGCCACGCCGCTTTGGGCAAGCGGCGGAAGAGGCGCCCGCGCGCTAACGCAACAAGGGAGATTTCTCATGCCGAAATTGTCTGTGACGGTCGTCGTGCTTCTATGCGCCGTCTTGGTGTCTTCCTGCGGGCCGCACAAGAGCGCTTCAGGGAACGCCTCGTCTACGCCCGATCCAAATTTGCCGACGGAAGCCGAGCAGCAGATCGTGTTCTCGGCGGCGCAATTCGCCGCACCAATCCTTATGCATATTCCGCCCGACGATTTTCCGTCCTCCCAGGTGCTTGCCGCGGAAAACAATCACACCGTGGAGTGGTGGACCTTTATCCGCAGCAATGTCGGCTGCGTCCAACAAGGTTATGCAGCCACCATCGGGTTTCTGCCCATGCGTCCGTCGACGGCTATAACTTCGATGGGCATCAGCTAGAGAGCACGCTAGAGAACGCTGGCGTGAGAGCGATCCAGTCCTACGCACTCACCCTGAATCCCACGCCCTGGGGCTCCATCGGGCGATCGTTTGCATGCACGATCAACACGGGGGATTTGGCGGCTTATGCGCAAGGCCCAAGATTTTCATGCGGCGTTGGCCATACCGCTCGGTCAGCGGGTCTGCTCGCGGTGGACATTCGTCAATCACTACCTGAACGCCACGCCTGGGCAAGGCAATGTGCAGGTTTTCGCCGGGACCTTCGCCTATACGATGAAGCCGTTGGTGAACGGCGCGCAATTTGCGGGTGATGGCACTGCTTCGGTGAAGATGTACCGCAATCCGGACAACGGGCAATGGACGATTACGGATTTCCAGTTGCACGATCCGCAGCTCTCGTTTTCCGGTTTTTCTGGCGCTGCACAGGCGGCCGGGCCACAGGCAACTTGCCCCTTGCAAGGAAAGACCCCGCGTGAAGGCCGGGGTGCAACAAGCACTGCTAGGACGGTCAGTTCGCTCTTGAAGCTGCGGTATTGCGCAGATATTCCACCGCGTCCTGCGCCATGCTTGCGGCTTTGAAGATCGCGCGATTGTCTCGACCGAGAAATCTCCAGCCACTTTGCGATATACGCCGCGTGATCAGGCCGGGGTTGGTTCACGATCCCGAAGGCCGAGCATAGGAACGCGGCCCCGAGTTCGGCCACCAGCTCTTCGCAAGCGTATTCGTGGTCGCCAAACCGCTTGCCGAACACGCGATTGATCCGATGCGATGCTCCCGTCCCAATGCGTGAGTTCGTGAAGCAGGACGGCATAGTAGGCTTCTGTTGCTGAGCTGGTCGGCGTGCCGACGAATTGTTGTGCCGCTGGCATTGCGATGTAGTCGCCCTCGCGACGGTAGTAGGCGCTCGCGAGCCGTGGCGTACCTCTGCCTTCGTCGCGCCCACAAACGCTTCAATCTGTGCATTGGTCTCCACAAGGGACGGGCGTTTCAGCAAAGGATGCTCCCAGCCGTCAACTTGCGCAGCATTGAAGACATGCGACGCGCGGATGACAAAGCGTGGTGCGTCTGCGGCGTCGGCAACGCCGTCCGCGTCTTGGCCCAGCCGCTTGTAGAAGATGATCAGAGAGCCGCGCTCGCCACCGCGCACTTGCGCGCCGAGCTTGCGCCATTGCTGGTAGCTTGCCCAATAGCCGCTCATGAAGCCGCGATTTGCGGCTTGTGCCCACAAACCAACAATGTTCACGCCGTGATACGGCATGTCCGGTTGCGGCGTTCTTTCGGCATCGTCATCGGCACGATCCCGGCATGCCAGGGCATGACACACGTCCCCGCGCCCGCCTCGATCGCGGCGATGATCTGCGCCGTGACGCTTTCGTAGACACTCGGTTTGGATTCAGAAAGAACAGCGCTTGCCATTGATGTCTCCCATGCACAGCGGGAGCGTCGACTATTCCGGCGCTCCCGAATGCGCGGGAGGCGGCAGGTCATGGCCGTTGGTTGCGAAATGCGTGAATGCCAATGCCGCGGCGTGGAACAACGATTGGCGGGGGTCTTCGGCGTTCCAGAGATTGCGCTTTCGCGGCAGGCGATGGCTGAGATCAGCAACTCTCCTCGCTATGGAAGTGGTCACATCGTGGCGGCTCGCGCGCATGGGAAGCCCGAGGCAATCGCGTACGGCCTCGCGGTCATAGACCTGCGTGTCCAAACCTCGCGCCGCCGAGCTGCGTATGAAGGTGTGACAGAGCGCTTGAATGCGTTCGGAACGATTGCTGCCGCTTCCTTCGAAGACCTCCATGACAAGCACATCCGGATCGTGCCTAGTCAGCAGTCGCTCAAAGCGATTGACGATGCGTAGTTTGCGTCCGGCCTTAGCGGTTGCGATGCCCCAGTCGAGGGGCATGTCGGGCTGCTCGAACAGGATCCAGCCAAAGCCATTGGTCGTGGGGTGGACGGCGAACACGAGTCCGGGCAGTCGGAGGGACTTCATAGGTGGACTAATGAAGTCGGCCGGGGATCCCCGCGATGAGCGCGAGCTTCTTGCGGGATGCAGGGGTCTTGCTTGCCGCTCAAACGATCGTAGAGCGCAACAGCTTGTATCGCGAGGTCTTCCTCGACGCTGTTGTACAGCGCCGGGAGTATTTTGTGAGCTCGCACGCCGAAGATGACCTCGACAGCGACAAGCACATGGGTCGGCACGGGGCGCTTGCCAAGTTCGTACTGACTGACGGCGTTTGCTGTCAGCCCGACCAGTTCGCCAAGCTCGGCCTGCCGTGAGTGCAGCCTTGAGGCGATAGGATCTGAGGTACGAATGTCGGTGTTTGCTTGGCATGGCGTCGTGCCTGGCCATGATTCCAAAACCGTGGACATGCTAGCAGAGGGCACTTCTCGTCAGTGCGTTGAGTTGGCCTGTGGATAGCGCGATACCGAGAGCCCAGTCGCCCTAAGATGAACACTGTCTCAAACCTCACTGCCCTTATTATAAGGGCGAAACCCCGTACCTGCGGGCCAGCGCTTCCGCTTTTTGCCCGTTCGCTTGCCGGCACCACGTAGACGCCGCCGCTTTTATGGGTCGTAATGCCAAGCCGAACGCGCAGCATGTAGCCGATCCATTTGTGCGTCATGGATGGCCGTATTCGGCCTCATGATCATCGTTGAACCGGTTGGTGATGGTTCCGACCAGGACATGATGCTTTTCGGACGTGGCGAAGGAGGCGACGAGCGCGGCCACGACACCGGCTTCGGCGGTGGACCTGCGGTCGGCCACTCTTCGGTCGTTTTGAGTCACGAGCCAAGCCTGTATTTCCTGCGGACGGCAGCATCATCGACCACGCTAAGAAGGGAGAGCGCAGTCTGGTTCAGGCGGGGATCGATGCCGTCGACTAGCACCGTGGTATCGGTCTTTATCTTCGCGAGCTCGCAGAACCGGAAATGCAGCAGCCGGTTGCGCAGCTCCAGGGCCTCTTCCTTGAGCGTCGGCGGCAACTGGATGGGAATATCCGAGCGCAGCGGGCGCAAGCCGGTCTCCTCCTCGGTAAGGAAACGACTTTCCAGGGCTTCGTCTTTGAAACTCTCCCGCATGGCGATGATCTTTGGCCCGAACACCTTGAACGCCGCCGGTTGAACTCCTTGTGGCGGTTCACAATGGTCCGAAGGACCGGCATGCCCTGCACGTCCCGTTGTTGAGGATTTTCACGAGGTCGGAACGTGCATCGCTGTACGGCAGATCGGCTTCATCCAGGATGAGCGTTCCGCCGAAGGAATTGAGCGTGTGGAAAATCGGCGAGGTGGTCGACGCGCCGGAGGCGAAGAACGGGCGGTAGCAGAGCGACCCGATGGCCATCAGGCCACGCGTCTTGCCCGTGCCGTACTCGCCGCGAAGTCGCAGGTAAGGCAGCTCTCCGAAGGCATCATGCACCCAGGAAAGCAGGACATAGTGGGCGGCGACCTGCTCGAAGAGTGGAGAGAGGTCGACGTAGCGGTGCAGGAACTCCCGGATATCGGAAAGCAGTTCGTGTTTCAGTCCGTACTCCACGGGGCGTACCGGAAGGAGCACGCATTCGTTCGCAATCAGGTTGTTGCGTGCCGAATACGGCACCAGCGTTTCGCCCGTCTCGATGCGGACTTCCTGCTCGATATTCCACAAACCGCCGAAGCGCGACACGGCGATCGCCGTCTTGCGCGCGCGGCGGTCGTAAACGAGTTCAACAAGGGTGCCGTCGGGGCACACGCGAGCAACAGTCGGCACACGCGGACGTTGGTTTTTGGATTCCATATCCATCGATTGTGCGCGAGCTGATCGATGCAGCGCAGAGGGCGATCCTCGTCGATCCGCTGACAAGTGCTGTCTGCAAACGATCACTGTCATCGTCAACAATGGCGCGATGGAACGCGAACGTAAGCCGGGCGATGTGTTCTTGGATCGTTATATGCCGAGCGCGACATCCGAAGAGCGCGAAGAGGCGCGGGAACGCCTCCGGGAGTTCTTTGCGCTGCTGTATCGCAACGCGCGATACGGTCCATCGCGAGCGAGGGGGATTCGCGCCAAGGGACGATGGCGCGGTACCATAAGGTGCGCACCCCTCCTATGAATCCTACGTCGCCTATATTCGCGTCCTCCACCAAGGGCCAGGGCATGCATGGCTCGTCGCTGCCCGAGCAACGCGACGCCATCGAAACGATACGCCCACCGAAACGGTCTCGACATCACGCGGTGGTATGAGGAGCAGCAGACGGCCGCCAAAAGCGGGCGACGCATATTCCAGCGCATGCTCCGGGATGTTGAGACGTCCAAAGCTTCCGGCATCATCGTCCACAAGATCGACCGCAGCGCTCGCAATTTGCGGGACTGGGCAGAACCTGAACGAACTGATCGATCATGGGCTGGAAGTGCACTTTGCCCACGACGCGCTCGACCTTACGTCGCGCGGCGGCAGGCTATCGGCCGACATCCAGGCCGTCGTGGCAGCGGACTTCATCCGCAATTTGCGCGAAGAGACGCGCAAAGGGTTCTATGGCCGCTTGAAGCAGGGAATCTATCCACTTCGCGCGCCTATCGGCTATCTCGACAGAGGCAAGGGACAGGTGAAAGTCCTTGACCCTGAGAAGGCGCCGCTCGTGCGCCGCGCCTTCGAGCTTTATGCCACCGGCGACTACAATTTCGAGCGCCTGCGAGACGAACTGGAGCGCTCAGGCCTGCGCGATTGGCATGGCAACAAGCTCTCCTTGAACGGACTCACTACGCTCTTGAACAACCCCTTCTAATAATGGGACTCATCCACATCCGTAAGACAAACGAGATGTTCCAAGGCCAGCACAAACCGCTCATCAGGAAGTCTCTGTACGATCGGGTTCAGATTGTTCTGCGCGGCGGCAAGCTCAGCGGCGGTGTCAGGCACGACTTTCTCTATCGCAAGGTCGTACGCTGCGCCGCATGCGGCAATCACCTCATCGCGGAATGCCAGAAGGGCCGGTATGTCTACTATCGCTGTCATCAGGCGGGTCATGCCTGCGTTTCCGAAGGCCGCCATAGACAAGGTCGTCAACGACGAATTACGGCTTCTTCGGTTCTCTGAAGAAGAGGTTGGGGACGTCAGGGACTTGGTTGCGGAACATGACGAGGACCATGGCGTGCGTGTCAAAGAGCACGAGGCTGCTCTCAAGCTCCAAGTCGCGCAAGCTAGTGACCGACTGTCTCGACTGAACGGATGCTCTGCTCGATGGATTGATCGATAAGGATACGTTCAACGAACGCAAGGAGCGCGCTTTGAACGATCGCGCTGCGCTGACGGAGCGTGTCGCAGACGCGCCTAATTTGATCCCGTTAGCGCAGTACGTGGATGAGAAAGTCGAACTCGCAAATACGGCGTATTTGCAATACGAAACCGGCGATATCTATTTCAAACGGGAATTGCTGACAAAGCTGACCTCGAACTTTGTCGCGCAGGGGAAAACTCTAGCATTTGTGCCGTATTCGCCGTTTCGAGAACTGCTGGAATACCGAAAATCACCTGACTGTGACCATCATCGGACACACGTCGAACTGCAGCGAATAAAATCTTCATGATCTTGATGCGTGACGCGAAAGCGAAGATGGATACGATTAGGTTAGCACGAGAAACGGAACGATGCAGGCATATATCAGAAGGAAGTCCCCCAAGTCCTGATGTCCACCCACTGCGTATCGACTAGATTGCCCGATCCACGACGAAACAAGCGCTCTTCGCGAGTGCGGCAATCGGGCCAAATGTTTGGCGCGTGTCCATGACTGGAATTCCGGGTAGAACAACGGTAGATTGTGTGGGATAAAAGATAGGTCCTCGCCATGAGAGCTACAATCTCGTTCGGGCTGATTGCGCTGGTGCTTCTGTTTGTGGGTTGTTCATCACCGAACTCCAAGAGAATTACCATCATCGCAAGGGCGTGCGTCGTTCAAGGCGCTCCGTGGGATTTCGGCGCCGGAAAAGCGACACCCGCAACAACCAGGACCAATGCCGCCACCCAAGTAATTTTGGACGCGAGCCAGATTTGGCAGACAGGGGCGGATATAGCGTTTGTCCCCGTTCTAGACAGTCAAGGCGAGATTCCCGAGATTCGGGTTCAGGGTTCGGACGGCAAGGGCGATATCGATCAACCGCAGGATTCGTCTCCCACGCCGCAGACGAAAGCCGCGATTCAAGCCTGCGACGCAGCGTGGCAATCGACTTATCCCAAAGGCTTGCTCGGCATTCCGATGATTTTCGCACGGACTATCGTAAACGATGACGGCTCCAACAGCCGTCAGAACGGAATCGAACCACAGAATACGACGGGCTACGCCAGAAACGGTGGCAAAGACCTGTGCGACCGCCCCTACAAAATAGTGCAAGGTGATCTTACCGGAAACGCTTTCGTGATTGCGACGCTGAACGTCGATCGCGTGTCATCGTCCTCCTTTGCGGAAGCACTTGCCACCACGACAGCACATGAGATTGGGCATAGCCTTATGCTCGCGCATGGAGACGGACGAGATAATGACAACAATGGCAGATGGGATCAGGTCTGCGATCCGCTTGAATACAGCCAATATGATTTAGCGCCTTCCGATCCGAACCCTTCAATCATGAACGCTGCGCCCTCTAATCAGACTCTGATAACGCCTTTGCAGGCCGAGCTGGCACGGTCCGCTGCTCAATTTGTGCCCGGTGTTGTGGGCGGCCCGTTTCCCTGAGCCTTTCGGACCATCGTCCGGGCAAACAACGAGCGCCCACGTCACACCTCTGTGAATTCGCCCTCCTGACGAAAGTACCCCTCTAAGACAGCACAGGCGATCTTCCTAATATTGCAGCATGAATGCGCGAGCCCACCGCGACGTGAGCTATTTTGCACGGACCAACCACCGCAACGCCAATGTGCCGTTCGGTATTCGGCAGACTGACCGACTCTCGCACATGTATCTCATCGGCAAAACGGGCGTGGGCAAGTCTACTCTTTTGGAGACTCTCGCGCGGCAGGATTTGGAAGCAGGGCGCGGCTTCGCGCTCTTAGATCCTCATGGCGACCTCGTGGAAAGGATCGTCAATGACGCAACTGCCGACGAGCGGGGACGCATTGTGTATTTGAATGCGCCGGATGGTGCCCAACCGTTCGGATACAATCCGCTTCGCCGCGTGCGGGACGACAAGATACCGCTGGCGGTCTCCGGTTTCCTCGAAACTCTCAAGAAGCTCTGGCCGGACGCCTGGGGCGTCCGCATGGAGCATGTTCTGCGCAACACCCTCTACGCGCTCTTGGAGCAGGATGATGCGCGGCTTCCTGACATCCTCCGCCTCTATGCCGATGAAAGGTACCGAAAAGGCATCACCGCTCGTATTCGCAACGAAACTGTGCGTCATTTCTGGCAATACGAGTTCGAGAACTTCCACTACCGCCAGAAAGCGGACTCTGTCGCACCAATTCAGAATAAAGTCGGAGCGCTACTCGCAGATCCGACGCTCTATCGCATTCTCGTAGAGCCAAGGATCGACATCCGTGTCCGATCGCTTATGGATGAGGGCGGGGTGCTGCTCGTCAATTTGTCAAAAGGGCAACTGGGCGAAGATAGCGCGCATATCCTCGGCGGATTCCTCGTCTCCACTCTTGGCCTCGCTGCGTTCAGCCGCGCCGACAATCCGCCCGAAACGCGCCGTCCGTTCTTCCTATACCTCGACGAGTTCCAAAACTTCACGACGCTCATGCTCGCAAACATGATGAGCGAACTGCGGAAGTTCGGCGTCGGCCTCGTGCTCGCGCATCAATACATGCACCAGCTCGAACTAGACATCCGGCATGCGGTGCTTGGGAACGCCGGGACGTTGATTGCATTTCGCGTTGGTGCTGAAGACGCGCCGATTATGGCGAAGGAGCTTCAGCCCACGTTCGACATCCAAGACCTGATCAACCTCCCAAACCGCTCCATCTATTTGAAATTGATGATAGATGGCACGCCTAGCCGGCCATTTAGCGCGATCTCCACGACATATTAGCGATTGTTTGAAAGGCAGAAATATCAAAAGCCCAAAAAAGAACGGTTTCCCGGACATTTCTTGACCGCGCTAGGTCTAGGGACCGCACTTGTGTTCCTTCGCCTTTCGCCCCCAGCGCTCGTCTATCTTCGACGGCGCATTTGAGCACAGAGCCGATGCCACAGATTGTGCATCTTCTAAGCGTTATCCGGTTGATAGAACTCCCGAAATGCTAGCACTTTGCGTTGTAGCCCGTGCTAGTTGATTAACTGATATTCATCCGACACAATTGCATTGTTGAATTTAGATTCGACGATAGCGAGAGCCTGCTGCCGGCACAGGCTCGAATGCGGGGGCAGCTATGAGGAATCGGGCAGATCAAACGCATTGGCTTGGATGCTTGCGCGAACAGTGCGCTATGCGCCTCGCATGGGCGATCTTAGCAGGTTCGGGAATTTGCGCGGGGGTCTTTCCTGCTCACGCCGCCGCTCCGCCCATGGCGATATCAGGCACGCCCGTCGTCGATGGACTCGGCCAGTTCAACTATACGATTCCGATCGCTGCACCGCCTGGGACGACGGGTATGGTCCCACATCTGGCGCTAACATATAGAAGCTCCAACTTAGACGGCATCGTTGGCTATGGCTGGACCGTGAGCGGCTTGGACGTAATTGCACGGTGCCCTCAAGGGCAAACAACGTATTCACAAAGTGGCGGCGTCAACTACAACAGCAACGATGCTTTCTGTTTCAACGGACAGCCGTTGCTGAAAACGAATGAGTCTGACGTCTACGGATCGGGCACTTCATACGACACTCAAGCCGCCAGCTTTTACTTGATCAAGCCGAACGGAACGCAGGGCGGCGGACCGCAATGGTGGGAAGTCCACCTCAAGAATGGAACAGTGATCCAACTCGGCAACACTTCCGATTCGCGCGTTGTGGCAGCGGGCAATCCGAACAGCACCGTTCGAGAATGGCTCGTCAACAAGATCACCGATGTCTACGGGAATTATCTGACCGTTACTTATACGCCCGATGCGGCCAACGGCGAAGCTTATCCATCTGAGATCGACTATAGCGGGAACGATGGGACAGGGGGGCATAGCGCGACAGCACCCTACAATTCCGTTCAGTTCAAATATACGAACTCCACCAATCCTCGCCTGGATGTTACGCCGACATATGAAGGCGGCTCGGTTCAGGAAATCACCGTCCTTCTAACCGATATCATCACCTACAACGGCACAGGCGCGTCCGGCACGCCCGTTCTCGATTATCATCTCAACTACCGAGCTGGAACGACACAGCCGGGTCAAACGCCGCTTCATTCTCGCTTGACGACGCTTACGCTTTGCGACGGTGGCGGCTCAAATTGCTTGAAGCCGATGAATTTCTCCTGGCAGGGCGGGACGGGCTTCGCAGGCCTTACCAAGACAACCCCGTCGCAAACGCCGATATTCTTCGGTGATTTTGATGGCGACGGGTTGCTCGACATCGGCGTTAGCGGATGTCCTTCGGGCGGCGATATTCTGAGAGGGGTTGGTCCTGCAGGAAGTTTCATCTCCGCCAATATGACAGCGGCATATGACTTTTATGGACCGCCGCCGTACTTTACGCCTGGAAGCCACAATGGCGATCCGATTTGTCTAGGCGATCTTAGCCAGGTCCTTGCGCTCGATCTGGACAGAGACGGCTTCACCGACTTTATGGTGCAGAGCACGTACGATTCATCCGGCGACTATGAATCGAGCATCCTTGGAAACCGGAAGGGGAGCATCTACGACCCAAGTTTCACCCAAGGCGGCAAAACCAAACCGGGATGGCCAAGTTTTGGCATCATCGCAGATTTCGACAATGATGGCGCGCTAGACGCGATCGATCAGACCCACGATAACTTTTATGGCTACCGCTATTTTGGACACGGCAGTGGTGGCTTCACCCATACAGGCGGTGACAATGTTCCGGGCACCGGCTACGACTACAAGCTGATCCCAGGCGACTTTAACGGCGACGGCTGTGCCGAGATGGTCGCGCAGGCGAGTACTTCCACATCCATTCGGCGGTTCACCGAATATTGCTCGGCGCCATCCCAGACCTTGGTCACATCAAATTGCGCAACGGGCACACTCTACGCGGGCGATTTCAACGGCGACGGCAAGACAGATCTTCTCGTGGTGAGATCAAACGGCGCTTGGATTTGTCTTTCGACAGCCTCCGGGTCCACCGATATAGCCGTCCCGTTTGGCCCGGAATTACCAGTCAGTGGCTCCTCGAACTGGAGCAGCAGCAACTATAAAATCGTCATTGGCGATTGGAATGGTGATGGCAAGGCCGATGTCGCACTCATCGGAAACGGAACCGCTCATCTCATCTATCTCTCGACCGGTACGGACTTCGTTCAGGTCCAGTCTATTTCGAACAGTTCGACCGGTATCACACCGGTCGTGCAAGACGGCAACAATGATGGTGCGGACGATATTTGGTTGCTCGGTTCGACCAACGCGCTCTATACGTCTGCCTATCTACCCGAACTCATGACTGGAGTGGACAACGGCATAGGCTCGACCGTTGCGATCTCCTATTCCCCCATCAACACGAACGGAACGTTCTACGTCAAAGGTAACCATGGTGCGGATTGGCCGCGCATCGACATAGACGGGCCGGTCAATGTTGTTGCCCAAATCGCTTTCAGCAACGGCGCTGGCACCGGTCACACGAATTATAACCTCGGCTACAGTTATACGGGAGGGATTGGCGAACCGGACCTTGCGCCAACGGGCGCACCGAAGTCCAACGTTCTAACTGCACAGTTGGAAGCGTTCGAAACGATACAATCCACTGACTCCCGAAACGGCGCCAAGACGACCCTGACCTACGACGTGATCCCCACGCTCTTCGGATTTCTGCAAGCGCGCGATACGAGAATATCGGGGATCGCGGTTTCAGGCGAATTCTACACTTATACCGGCTACCTCAGCCCAGACATCACGGGCGGAATACAGGTCCTGACATACACGAAGCATTTGCGCGATCTGACCGGTGCGGACATTGGCGGAACGGAAGCGACGGAATACACAGATTATGACCTGTACGGCAACGTTCTCACGAGTCAATTTACGAAAGGCGGTCTGACAAGGAACACGGACAACTACACGCCCACAAACGACAAAGACACGTGGATTCTGAATCAGGTCCTAAAGACCGATCTCGAAAGTATTTTGGGTACGTCAGATATCGTCCGTGAAACGACATTCGATCGCAATCCCACGACGGGCTTCGTTACCTATGCCTACACGCAGCCCACCGATCCCGATCTCAAGCTGACCACCAATTACCATTACGATGGCTTTGGCAATCAGAATATCATCACCCAATCCGGTCAGGATGTGCCGAGCCGTCACAACAACGTCGATTACGATACGGGCCGCGGCGAGTTTCCCGAAACCAACACGGATCCCATGGGGCACGTATCGACCGCGACTTTCGATGTCCGGTTCGGAACGCCGCACACGGTCACGGACGTCAACACCCTGACCACGACGACCAATTACGACACTCTTGGCCGTGTCGTGAGTATCTCCAGGCCGGATACCACTCAGATCGCCTATGCCTACGACTATTGCGGGGGCGCCGTCGTGTGCCCCGCGACCGGGGCCTACAGGGTCACGATGACGCCGGAGGACCATTCGAACGCGCCAATCGGCGCGATTACGATGACCTATTACGACGCTTTCGATCGCGTTATCGCCGCAGATACCAATGGATTCGATGGCAGCATAATTCGCGTATCGTCCCAATATGACGACGCCACGGGACAGCTTAAGGCGACCAGCCGCCCCTATTTCCTGGTTGGGGGAACGCCGCAATGGACGACCTATGTCCGCGACGCTTTATACCGCGTCACACAGACGACCTATCCCGACGGCAGCCACACCAGCAACTGCTTCAACGGCGATACGACCTCCACGACGAATGCCAAGGGCCAGACCCGGACGGTGGTGATAAACGATCAGGGTTGGGTCTCCAGCGTGACCGATGGCCAGACAGGCACCGTCACCAACTGCGTCGCGACCGGCGGGACAACAACGACCTACGGCTACGACGCATTCGGCAATGCGACCACCGTCCAGGACGCGAACGGAAATCAGATCCAGAACAAGTTCGACACGCTCGGCCGCAAGTATGACTCGACCGATCCCGACATGGGCCACTGGACCTACAGTTACGACCAGCTCGGAGAACTGCTCAGCCAGACCGACGCCAAGAGCCAGACGACGAGCATCCAATACGACAAGCTCCAGCGCCCGACATACCGCACCGAGGCGGACCTGAACACGCAATGGCTCTACGACACGACCAACGGTATCGGCAAGCTGCAGGCGGCTTGCACGCCGACGCCCGCCAATCCCACGAGTTGTCCGCTGGCGAACTACCAGCAGCAGCCGTCCTACGATTCCCTCAGCCGCGTGTCTCAAGGAAAGCTTGCGCTCGACAGCACGACGTACAACTACAACGTCACCTACGACCCGGATACCGGACGTGTGGCCTCGCTGAAATATCCCTCCGGGTTCCAGGCGGATTACACCTACAACAGCTACGGCTATCTGACGAACATCAAGGATGACGCGACCGGCAACACGCTCTGGCATGGCGTGGTCGCGGACGCGGAACTGCACCTCACGCAGCAGGCGCTGGGCAGCAGCATCGCCGCCAACGACGGCTACGATCCGCAGACGGGCCGCCTGCTTGCGACCTGCGCCACCACGCATACGGGCACGTGCGACGGCAATGTGTCGAACCTCACGTACACCTGGGACACGGTGGGCAATCTCACCCTGCGCGCCGACGCGAACGGTCCTTATACGGAGCGGTTCTGCTACGACAGCTTCAACCGGCTTCTCGCTCTTGCGGCCAGCACGTTGTGTCCCGGCCCGGGCGGAAAGACCTATGCCTACGACGCGCTGGGCAACATCACCAAGAAATCCGACGTCTGCAACACGGCGAACTGCTTCAGCTATGGCAGCGGCGCGGGTCCGCATGCGCTCACGTCGATTGTCGGCAGCTACAACGGCGTGACGAACCCCACCTTCGCCTACGACGCCAATGGCAAACATGCTCTCCGGTGCGGGGCGGACGATGACCTACACGTCGTACAACATGACGGCGTCCTTGAGTGCGGGCTCGACCAGTCTGGCCTGGGCCTACGGCGCCAATCACAATCGCACTAAGATGTGCGTGCCGAACTGCACGTCGCCGACCAGCACGACCTACTATCTCTACGACCCCGCGACAGGCGGGATGAGCGAGGCGAAAGTCTCGGGCAGCACGACCACCTGGACGGACTATGTGCAGGTGCCGGGCGTGGGCCTCTCCATCATCCGCACCAGGGTGGGCACGGGCGCAGCCTCATTCCGCTATGTGCTCAACGACAATCTCGGCTCGGTGTCGTCGGTGACGGATGGCGTGGGCAGCCCGCCCACGGTCGAGCACGACAGCTACGATCCCTGGGGCAAGCGCCGCAATCCCAACGGTAGCGATGCCGCCTGCGGCACCATCACCTCGCAGACCACGCGCGGCTACACCGGCCAGGAGATGCTCGACAGCGCCGGCGCCTGTCTCGTCAACATGAACGCGCGCCTCTACGACCCCGGCATCGGAAGGTTCATGGCGGCGGACTCAATAGTGCCCGACGCGCTCGGTACCCAGAGCTACAACCGCTACAGCTACGTCGAGAATAATCCACTCAACGCCACGGACCCCACGGGGCACGTGGGCTGCCTAGTGCCGGGTGGAGGGTGGACGCTCTGTAGCAATGTCAATCAGGAAAGTGGTGGTGGAGCGGGTTGCTATGACTGCTCTGGTGCGGGCTGGGACGACATGGCCAACGGTGGGAGTGGCGGGTATCTCTCCGAGACGCCTTACTACGCGACAGGATACACATCCGACGGCACGCCCGTTCCGCTCTACGGCACTTGGGCAGAAATCCATGCCGCAAAGGCAGGGTTGAGAGATCTGAATGCCATGTGGCCCAGCGCCGCCCTGCTAGCCGAAAGCGCTTCTTCGCCTGGGGACATAGAATGGACCGGAGCGGCAAATAACTTTGGCGCCGGAACACAACTGTTGGGCAGCGGTCAGCGCGGCTTGGCCCCAGGAGTTATGCCGTCAGGAATAACTATCTTGGATCAGTCTCATATCCAGTCAGTCGGCCCCACAACGGTGGACGGACAGTACGGTTTCAATTTTACCCCTCCAGATAGTAGATCAAAATGGAAAAGCAATTAGCTCGTGCTGTTTAAGCGTGCAGGAGTTTATTCAAGGTATCGAAGGGATCACATCACAAAACCCATCGCCAGTGACAGCCATTAACGGCAAGTTCAATGATTTTGTTGGAGTTGACCGTACTGGTCCTGGCACCAACCCTGATTCAACAGGGCACGGCGCGGCGTATCAGAAGTTTATTGTTACTAATGAATTGGGGGGAAAGACCTATCCAATAACGACTGTCCTCCTGCATGACATAGTTGTATCAAAAGGGGTTATTACTTCAGATGACATTGTCGTTGTGCATTAGGAGCAATTGGATGAAAATCTGGCAAAAATCGGTTGCAGCTTTGGTGTGGGTAGCCTTGACCTTTTTGCGTTCCGAATGCGCTCTCTCGGAGTCGGTTGACTTACACGACTCGATAGAGAAAAAAATGCGTGTCATAAATCAATTGCATAACGCGCTTCATCGAACCAAGCAGGCGGGAAGAGTTTATTATCGAGCTGATTGCGTTCCAGAAGAGGTAAGGCCTAATATCTTTCCGCAGGCCATTCGCTTCCCTGACCTAGAATTAAAGGATTACCCTCTAGGTCACGATGGCGTCAGAAGTGTTCACGATATTTTTGATAGAAACAGAGGGATCACAACGGTAGAGGACTCCGCTAATATTGTCAGGATTAGGATCAACCACCCCTCTGGAGAAATACTGAAGACACTAATTCCAGTTCTTGCATTTACTCACGATCAGCAATATGACGCCCGGCAAGCGATAGGGGCAATTTTCCACGCGAAAGAAGTTACTGCTGAACTAGAAAGGCTGAATATGCAGCCTATATTGCGTGCGGAAGACTATATTTCAGCTTATCCTCACGAAGGTGCACCTCATCTTCGTCCCTCTCTCCGAAGAGTGACTGTCGATCAAGCACTAGACGCGGTAGCAATTACATTTCATGGAATTATTGCATATGGATCGTGTATGCAACCTCGCGTTTTCGACGTCGAGTTTTTCTAGTTTTGCTCACGGCGAGTCGTTTTACGCTCGGCTCTGCCTGGGCGTATCGTGCCTGAAATCAGGTCGCGCTTTCGTTTCAGCGCCAAGGCTGCAATCGGTTGTCCCATCCCCAGAACCTAGGGATTGGGCCGATTCATTTCTTGGGGCGTTTGCGCCATAATACCGCTCCTGTTGGGCCAGCTCTTCCAACACGAGCATTTGGCACGACGATTCCCGGCAATGGCGTTCGACATTTCGGGGGTGCCGGCCTGCACGCCACGATGGCCGCGCCACGCCGGGTCGTCAGCGGTAGAAGCTATGTCTATCGAGGCCATACGCTGCATGCATTCCGCGCGGACCCGTATCGCTGGCCACGTGGTTATCTCTATCGTTCCTACACCGTCGGGTATCGTCCGTGAAACGACATTCGATCGCAATGCCACGACGGGCTTTGTCACATATGCCTACGGTGCGCGCGTTCCTGGCAGAAACTCCAATGAATTCTCCCGATATAGATGCCACTTTCCGCTGAAGCCGGTTCCCAAATCGTTCACAAATATTAGTAGTGTGGAGTATTCTTATGAATACAATAGCTTATATAAATTCCAGTTCTCGAAGCGCTGATACTCGGTATCGATTTCAAGCGGCAGCGGCCTGACGAAATGTCAGGCCGCTGTTTTTTTACGCGCCAAATCTTAAGCGCGCGGCGATACACGGCATTTGAATCAATGCCCCGGAACTTTTCGAACCATTTATCGCGCTAGTCCTGCGATCGCAGATCGCGGCGCTACAATGCGGATCACAAATCTGTTACCTGTTGCATGCCGGGGCTCACTCGGAGGGGAACAGGAGAAACACATGCATCGACTGTTATCAGCAAGTTTGTTGAGTGCCTTTGCCGTACTTTGCTCTGTCGCTGGCGCGAATGCGCTGGAGGTGCAGCGTTCGGGAAACACCTATCACGTCGCGGCTTGCGCGCCTGTGTTCGGTCACGCCGCAAGATGTCACGCGCGCATCGTCAGCGATGCCTCGGGCCGCTTGAAAGTTTCGCCGACCGTTTCGGGTTATAGTCCGGCCAATCTGCGCGACGCGTACAAGGTGACCGCAACGGGAAGCTCGTCCACGATCGTCGCGATCGTCGACGCCTACGGCTACACCAATGCTGAAGCCGACCTCGGCGTCTATCGCACGCAGTTCGGGCTTCCCGCCTGCACCACCGCGAATGGCTGCTTCAAGAAGCTGAATCAAAACGGCGTGCAGGGAAGCTACCCCGCGCAGAACACCGGATGGGCCCAGGAGAGCGCACTCGATCTCGATATGGCGAGCGCCATGTGTCCGGGTTGCAAGATCTATCTGATCGAAGCGACCTCGTCGTCCTATGCGAACCTGGCCACGGCCGAGAACACGGCAGCCGCGCAAGGTGCGCATGCGATCTCGAACTCCTATGGCGGCGCGGAATCCGGCACGCAAAGCTATGAGGCGTCCTACAACCACGCGGGCGTCGCGATCACGGTGAGTTCAGGCGATGACGGCTACGCAGCCGGTCCGCAGTTCCCGGCGACCTCTCCGCATGTGACGGCTGTTGGCGGTACGCATCTGGTGACGGGCTCCAACAGCCGTGGCTGGACCGAAACGGTATGGTCGGATGCAGGCAGCGGCTGCAGCAAGGTCTATGCGAAGCCGACATGGCAGCATGACGCGACCTGCACCAAGCGCATGGAAGCGGACGTCTCGGCGGTTGCCGATCCGAACACCGGCGTCGCCGTCTACGGTCCGGTCAGCGCGCGCAAGTCGGGATGGCTTGTCTTCGGCGGAACCAGCGTTGCTTCGCCGCTCGTCGCCGGCGTCTATGGTGCCAATGGCGGAGCCGTGAACTATGGCAGCGATCCGTACAACAACACTGCGGCGTTGTTCGACGTGACGTCGGGCAGCAACGGAAGCTGCGGCAGCACTTACTATTGCACCGCGAAGGTCGGCTATGACGGCCCGACCGGCCTGGGCACGCCGAACGGCACGACCGCGTTCTGAGAAAAATCCATTTCCGGCGGGGACAGCCCCCGCCGGGGGTGGAATCAATTCCTTCCGCGTGATTGCGGGAGCATGTGCTCTTTGAAATGCTCGGCGCATCTGTTAAGCAAGGTGACACGCAGTCTCAATGGCTGGCCGCGTGTCAGCCTGCAAACAGATTGTCATTCCAACGAGGAGGACCCCATGCATCGCGTTCTATCCGGCGGTATTCTGTCTGCCGTCATCGCGTTCGGCTTTGCGGCCGGCGCAAATGCGCAGGAAGTTCTGAGATCGGGCAACACATACCATACAGCTGTTTGCGGCGCCGCTTCGGTCGGCTTCGCGCGCTGCCATGCGCGTATCGTCACGGATGTGGCAGGCAACGCTATCCAGCACGATTCATCGCGTATTTCCGGCTATGGCCCGGCCGATCTGCAAAGCGCTTACAAGATCACCGGCAGTGGCAGCTCTTCGACGATCATGGCCGTGGTGGATGCGTTCGGTTACGACAATGCCGAAAGTGATCTCGGGACCTATCGTTCGAACTTTGGCTTACCTGCGTGCACGACCGCCAATGGCTGCTTTGAGAAGCTGAACCAGAGCGGTCAGCAGAGCGGCTACCCGTCACAGAATATCAGCTGGGCGCAGGAATCCGCGCTCGATCTCGACATGGCGAGCGCTATGTGCCCGAACTGCAAGATCTGGCTGGTCGAAGCCAACGACAACGGCAACAGCAACCTCGCGACGGCGGTGAACACCGCTGCGACCCTTGGCGCGCACGTCGTCAGTAACTCCTATGGCGGCAGCGAAAGCGGCAGTCAGAGCTTTGAAAGCAAGTACAACCAGCCCGGCGTTGCGGTCACAGCGAGCACCGGCGACCACGGCTTCGCGGCCGGTCCCCAGTTCCCGGCGACGTCTCCGCACGTGATTGCAGTGGGCGGTACCCATCTTGTGACCGATGGCAGCCAGCGCGGCTGGAACGAAACGGTCTGGAGCGGTGCCGGCAGCGGATGCAGCACCGTCTATTCGAAGCCGTCCTGGCAGAAGGATCCCACGTGCACGAAGCGCATGGAAGCCGACACATCGGCCGATGCGGATCCCGCAACCGGTTGTCGCGGTGTTCGGACCGAACTCGCAGGGCACTGGCGTCTGGCTCAAGTTCGGCGGCACGAGCGTCGCGGCTCCTCTTGTCGGTGGCGTGTATGCCAACAACGGCAAGAAAGTGAAGAACTACGCGAAGACGCTCTATAAGGCGAAGGCCAAGGTGTTCGACGTGACGTCGGGCAGCAACGGAAGCTGCAGCGGCACGTACTACTGCACCGGATTGCCGGGTTATGACGGCCCGACCGGCGTCGGGACGCCGGACAGCAACAAATCCTACCACTAACAGCCGATAAATCCCTTGATTGGCAGCGGCTTGACGAAAGTCAGGCCGCTGTTTTTTTGCCCTGGCGCCGGGCTTTCCGTATCGCTTCTGAACTTGTCGCAAGAATTTTCGCGATCTTGTTAACCGCCGGGAAACCGGTTTCGAAGAGCGCGAAAGTTTATCGCAACCTTTAGTCGATACCGCAGTTCGATCTTTATGTCGAAACGCAGGACAGAGGCAGGGGAATTGCTCGCCGTGGCAGCGCGGTTTCGCGAATTCGCGCGTGAAACCGCCGATATCTGCTATCGCAACCGATTTCACGACGGAGCTGCCGAACTCGAGATCGAGGCGGTCGGTTGCGCCCTCTTCGAATGCCGTCGCGCATGCGCTTCGCAAAGCAAGAAACCAGTTTCAGACGAGCACGCCATGCTGAGATCCCCGGATCAGGACAATTCGCCGTCCGCACTGCAATCTCCGACCGTATCGGCGATCGGTCTCGCGGATATTGCGTGCGAGGCGACGCAGGCACTCGTGCAGGCGTGGAAGAAATGGCGTGGCTGGCACGCGATGCCGGGCTACCGGTCGTGGGTTGAAGGCGATCTCGGGCCGCACCAGGAGCATGCGAGCATGGCGCGCGTCATCGACGGCGGACGAGACTACGAGTTCGAATTCATCGGCGACGCCCATGTGCGCGCGTACGGTATCAATCATCAGGGACGGCGTGTCAGCGACATCGCTCGGCTCTCGCCGCGCTTCGGAAAGCAACTGAAAGCGTCCTACGATCTGGTGCGCATCTCCGGGCATCCCCACGCGTTTCAGGGCGCCATCGGCACGGCCGATTCCTCGGCCCGCTTCGTCCTGGTTCGAAACCGCCTATCTACCCTTCGGCGCGTCAGGGCAGGTCGACGGTATCCTCAATGCCGCCGTGTACCGGCTGCGGGATGCGGCCTGAAACTAGCGGTCGGCCGGCCACATCACAGGGTGGTCCTTGGCGTGCATGACGATATCGGCCTTCATGCCGCCGTCGGCGGTGAAGGTGCCGCGAGCTCGGCGCGTCGATCGGGCGCCTGCTGGCGGTGAGCGAGAAATACCCGGATCTGAAATCGAACGAGAACTTCATGGCGCTGCAAAGCCAGCTTGAGGGCACGGAAAACCGCATCACGGTCGCGCGGCGCGACTACATCGCCGCAGTGCAGACCTACAATACGACTCTGCGCACGATCCCGAGTCGCTGGATCGCCGCGATTTTCTATCCCGATGCCAAGGTGAAGGAGACTTTCACGATCTCCGAAAAGGCGCAGGAAGTGCCCAAGGTGTCGTTCTAAATGCTGGAGCGCGTCTGGCTGAGCGTCTGCTATGTGCTGGCGGGCATCGTCTCGCTCGCATGGCTGACGCTCAGCAGCGCGTATGCCGTGCCGACATTCCCGCCGCTCACCGGCCGTGTGGTCGATGAAGCGGGAATTCTGTCAGATCAGACCAAACAGGAGCTGGACGGCATCCTTGCCGGCGACGAGCAGCATTTCGGCGGACGGCAGATCGTCGTCGCGACGCTGAAATCGCTGCAGGGTTACGAAATCTCGGACTACGGCTATCAGCTCGGCCGCGCCTGGGGCATCGGGCAGAAGGGCAAGAACAACGGTGCGCTCATCATCGTGGCGCCCGCCGAGCACAAGGTCCGCATCGAGGTCGGTTACGGCCTTGAGGGCGATCTCACCGACGCCAAGAGCCGGGTGATCATCGACCAGTACATGAAGCCCGACTTCAAGAAGGGCGACTACAACGCGGGTGTGCTGGAAGGCACGAAGGCGGTGCTCGCCACACTCGGCAATACGAACTTCGCCGCACCCGATTACGACCAGATCAAGGACGATGAGGACGCGCCGTCGGGCTGGTCGACCGCGCTCATCATCTTTGTGTTGATCTTCTTCTTCGCCGGCCGCTCGTGGTTCTGGCCGCTGTTCTTTCTTGGCGGCATGGGCGGTGGACGCGGCGGCTGGGGTGGCGGAGGCGGCTGGAGCAGCGGCGGCGGTGGCGGGGGATTCTCCGGCGGCGGCGGGTCGTTCGGCGGCGGGGGCGCGTCGGGAAGTTGGTAGACCCCGCTGCATATGCTGACAGAAGCGGACCGGCGTCGCGTGCGTGCCGCGATCGTGGCCGCGCGCGCATCGACTGCCGCGAAATTCGATTTCGTCGTGGTGCCGGCAAGCGATCACTATGCGCTCTATCCGGTGGCGTGGAGCGCGGTTTTGTCGATTGCGCTCACGGGTGCGCTGTCGCTGTGGCGGCCGCATCTGACGATCGGCGCCGGTGTGATGGTGACTGCCGCGCTGTTCGCGCTGCTGAGTTTTCTGCTGGAGCTGTGGCCGGTGCGGATGGCGCTCGCGCCGCGCAAGGTGAAACGCGCGATGTGCGGACGCATGGCGCGGCATCAGTTCTCCGCGCATGCGATCTCCCGCGATACGGAGCACAATGGCGTGATGGTGTTTGTCTCGCTCGCCGAACGTCATCTGGAGATCATCGCCGAACGCGACGCACATGCCGCCGTTCCCGCAGGCACGTGGGACCGCATCGTCACAGGTGCGACGGCAAAGATGTCTGGCAATCTCACTGACGGATTGATCGAAGCCGTCTCCGCTTGCGGAGACGCATTGGCGGCCGCGTTTCCGGCGCAAAGGCCGTAGAGACAGATCAATGTCCGATTGCTGCTCCCCCGCCATTGCGGCATAGTCCGTCTCTCGGGGGGGGAACATGAAAATCAATCCGGCATTGACTGCGGCCTGCTTTTTTTTTGGTGTTCTCGTTTGCGGCCGCCCACGCGCAAAATTGCTCGCTCGTGCAGATGGCGTCGCTCGACATGACCATTCTGCCGGACGGAAAATTCGCGGTGCCCGTCGAGATCAATGGCACCCAACACAAATTCATGGTGGATACGGCAGGTATCTTCAGCAGGCTCGCCGAGAGCTCGGCGCAGAAAATGAATCTCAAGACCACGCCGACGGAAATGGAACTCTATGGCGTCGGCGGGAAGATCAGGATGTCGTCAGCGGACATAGAATCTTTCAAGTTGGGAAATAACGAAGCCAGGCATTTTCATCTCGGCGTGGGCGGCTTCGGTTCAAATGGGTCTGAGGTTGACGGCATCCTTTCGCAGGATTTGCTGACATTGTTCGACATCGAGCTCGATTTTGTCGCGAAAAAGATGAATCTGTTTTCGCCAAAACATTGCCCGGGGAAAGTGGTTTACTGGACTCAGTCCGGCTATGCGGAGTTGCCCTTCAAATTCACCAGTGGCGTTATCAATTCGATTCAGCACATCGACATGGACATCAGTCTCGATGACCACGATTTGACCACGGATTTCGATACCGGGTCCGCTTCGACGTGGCTGCGCTACAAAGCGGCGAAGCGCACGTTTGATCTGGATGAGAATTCCGCGGGCGTTACGCGCTCCCCGTTGTCGACGCAGGACCAGCCGGCTTATCGCAAGCAGTTCGGTCTTTTGAAGATCGGGGGAGTCCAGGTCCGTAATCCGGCAATCGATATCATTCCGGACCAATTCGACGAGGCGTTCAAATGGCAACACTCGGAGAAATCGCGAGACGACCCGATTTATGGAAGCTTCATGAGCATGGAGCCGCTCACGTTTGGAATGGACGTGATCAGCAAGCTCCATACCTACATCTCATTCAAAGAGCACAAGATTTACGTCACCGCCGCTGACGCGCACTGAGGCGATATCGCTTGCGATTTTGAGGTGTCTTTTGTGCTTGACAATATATAAAATATACTGGGAATTATATATATGACTCCCTTGGACAGTTATGGCTTTTAACCGACCACAGGAATCAGGAACCTCCCGGTTCGCACGGGCCTTTGCGGCCAAGTGTTTCTTCAAGATTTTTCATCGCCTGGTCAGATTTTTGTTCAAGCGCCAGAATCCAACCCATACCGTTCGACTCCATCCGCTTCCTTTCCAGTAAAGGGCGCTTAGCGGGGCCTATTCTGATAAGCACTGCATTTTCGGGAACGGCTCTATCCCAGTTTACCGGACTGAAAGGCTTTGATTTATCGGAAAGTTCGACCTGTGCCGTAACGTTCTCCACTTTACTGGCTTGTAGTTCGCGGCAAATCGCAGTCGCAGCCGCCCTTTGGTGGTCTACTTTGCGGCCCATAGCGATCTCTTCCTCGTCCGTACCATGGGACTTGAATGGCCTTAGGAAAAACACACCAACACCGGCAAAATTGAACGGCGACGCGCGAATAATTGTTGGTTTTTCCCCGGTTCCAACCCAGATCAAACTTATAACGCGTTTGGCAAATTGCGGCGTCTCAGAATCGCTCGGGAAAGAGATAAAAACTGGAACATCCGCAAACTGCCTTAAATTGGCGGTCGCTCGCGCGTCGTCTTGCGCTAGCCCACGTTCAATGTTTTCAGCTTCGTATTCTTTCGTCTCGCTTTCCAACTCACTTAGCTGTTTTTCGTTCTTCAGCCGCTTAGTTTCGCTGTCGGTGAGGCGGGCTTCTTGGGAACCTAATCGTATTTCGTGCTTGTCGAGCCGCGCAGCGTCGCCGCCAAGATTGGCCCGAAGCTTGCCTCGTCGTTTTTCAATCCGTTCAAACTATTGTTTGTAGCATCAGCTTTGCTGATTGCGTTTTGTGCGATGACTCCTGCTGCATCAGCGCGTCCAGAGATACCGTTCAGCCGTTTTTTCCGCTACGGAGATTTTTTCACTTTGGCGATCAAACGCTTTTTCTAATTCGCCGTTTTTTGCCTTTCACACGCTCTAGCGTGGCGACATCTCTGCCATGGATGATGGTTGAAAATGTCATTTCGCCGATGAGGCCTAGAACCAGAATGGCAAAGCCCACGATTTCAATTCTTTTGTATCGAGGAATGCCAGCCCACGTTTTTTCGCGCCATTCCTCGATGTACCCGAATATATCGAGTGCTACACCGACAACGACAGCGAGGGTCGCCAACAATAGCGATTCATTTAGCCACCAATCGGACACTTCAGACCCCCTTTATGGCGCTATCGAAAATGAAAAGTTCTTATATCGAGTATCTCTCGGAGAATTAGTGGCGCTGATTATGGTCGTTATGGCTGGCGGTGTTTTCGCTTTTTGGAAACGGAAATGAGACAACTATCTAATGCTCGTTTGGATCAGCGTCCTTGGGCTTACTCGCCGCGCGCTCAATCTTCTTTGTCTTCCGCTTTCGTTTCTTCGCGCCGTCAGTCTTCGCCTTCGGTCTATAGGCGAGGACTAAATCGACAATCGCGTCTAACTCTGGCGGCGGTTTATGAGTACTCATTGGATGTACCCCTTGTATGTGAGCCTCTTGCCGGAAGTCTTCTGAATGAAGCTATCCAGACGATCCAGCGTGTGACGCTTCACGTCGCCTTCGTTCAGGCGGAAAGTGAACTCATCGACGTAACGATGAAGATGCTTGGCGCTCGCGTGGTGATAAACGCCGTGCAGACCGCGCTTCATGACGGCCCAAACGCTTTCGATGCTATTCGTAGTCACGCCATCGCGGACGTATTCGCCGTCCTTATGGGAAACGGTTTCATGCTTGTAGATCGGCGGAAGGCCCTTGTAGCCTTTCCACTCGTCGGTATGCAGGGTCGAACCCGGCTCAATGTTCCGGTGAATTTCGCCATGCAGGCTTGCGGCGTCAACGCGCTCGATAACTTCCGCCTTCACACGGCCACCTTCGCCGCGCTCGCGCATACCCATAACGATGGTCTTGGGCGAACCATTTTTGACGCGCTTCCCAAGCGGCTTGTTCTTTTCCTTGCCGCCGATGAAGGTCTCGTCAATTTCGATGATGCCGCGAAGCGCGCCCAGATCGTCGCCGCAAGCCTCGCGGAGACGGCCAAGCACGAACCACGCGGACTTTTGCGTGATCCCGATTTCCTTGGCCAGCTGCATGGACGAAATGCCCTTGCGCGCCGTCACGAGCAGATACATCGCGTAAATCCACTTGTGCAGGGGGACATGCGACCGCTCAAAGATCGTGTTCGTGCGAACCGTGAAGTCTTCCTTGCACTGGTTACAGCGGTAATAGCCGTCCTTACGGGCCGTGATCCGGTCCCCGAGGCCACAGCACGGGCACTTAGGGCCGTTCGGCCACAGGCGCTTCTCAAGGTACACGCGGGCCGCTTCTTGGTCCGGGAACATCGCGAACAGTTCGAGGGTGGAAATGGTGCTTTTCGACATGGCCGTTCTCTCAATCTATGGCCGAAAGATAGGCCCAGAAATCGAGGGAGTCAAGTATATAATTCCCAATATACTATACTTTGTGTCTTGTATTACAGACACGGAGATTTCATGTCTTTTCGGGAAAAAAGCGCCTGGATTTCGCTCATGGCCTATCTCGCGATCTACGGCTTTTATTTCGCAAACGTGGCCGCAGCATTGACGCACGGCAACGCTGACGGCTCTCACTTTCTCGGCCTGTTTGCGGAGTCGGTCGTTCTGTTCGTGGTAGCGACGATTGTTTTCACCGTGGTTATTGCCGTTCTGTCGCCGAAAGATGCGCAGGCGCCGCAGATGAGCGCGAAAAACTGATCGCGCTGAAGGCCGGCAGCGCGTCGGGCTATGTTCTGGCATCCGGTGTGGTTCTCATCATCGGCGTAATCTTCTTCGGTGCCGGAGATTTTCTCGTCATCAACCTGCTGTTTTTCGCGCTTGTCCTGTCCGAAGTCTTCAGGATCGCAATGCAGATTA
The DNA here is from genome assembly GCA_037201525.1 of Rhizomicrobium sp. GTDB lineage: Bacteria > Pseudomonadota > Alphaproteobacteria > Micropepsales > Micropepsaceae > Rhizomicrobium. The sequence continues at coordinate 33,004 of JBBCHP010000043.1, forward strand.
CCCTTTACCGCCGGGGTGCGTGATGAGCGGGGAGCATATCCGCAACGACATCCGCAGGCTGCGTTTTGAGCACAACGAGATGACGCAGCAGGCGCTGGCCGAGAAGATCGGCGTCACGCGGCAGACCGTGAACGCGATCGAGCAGGGCAAATATTCGCCGTCGCTCGAAGCGGCGTTTCGAATTGCCGCGGTGTTCGGTGTGCCGCTGGAGCGTGTTTTCCAGTATCATCCCTGAATTCGGGCGGAGGGGATTATGAATTTCTGGAAAGCCGGAGTGGCGGCTGTTGCATTGGTGTTGTTTGGTGCATCGGCCCCCGCGCCAACGACGCCCGAGCGCACCGTCGTGGTCGTGTTGTTCGATGGCTTCGCGCCGGCGGAACTGGACGCCGCGAAGCCGACGCCGAATTTCGACCGGTTGAAGCGCGAAGGCGCGTGGTCGCGGCATCTGGTGCCGGCGTTCCCGACAATCTCGCTGATCAATCACACGACGTTCGAAACCGGCTGCTGGCCGGAGCATCACGGCATCATGTCGAACATCTTCTACGATCCGCAGAAGGGTCTGTTCAGTCACGGCAACAAAGAAGGCGACGCCGATTGGCACACGGGCTGTGAGGCAATGTGGGAAGCGGCCGAGCGCCAGGGCGTGAAGACCGCGGCGCTGAATTGGGTCGGCCGCTGGTCTACGAAGCGCGGCAGGCTTTCGACCTACGCCAACGACAATGTGCCATGGGAGCAGCGCGAATCCAACGACGTGATCGTCTCGAAAGCGATCCGGATGCTGCACGACGACGGGCCCAACCACCCGCGCCTGATCGCACTCTATTTCGACATTCCCGATCACGTCGCGCATTTCAATGGCGTGGCGGGAGAGAGGACGCAGGCGGCGGTGCGCCAGACCGATGCCATCGTCGGCAAGCTGATGGCGGCGATCAAATCGATGCCGGCAGGCCGCGAGGGTACGCTCATCGTCGGTACCGATCACGGCATGATGGATGTCGGGCCGCTGATCAATATCGGCCGCCTTATGAACATGTACGACATCCACGCGAAGCAGGCATCGGATGGCGCGACGACGTTCTTCTATCTCGACAAGGGCGAAAGCGCGGACCGTGTCGCGAAAGCGCTGAGCGGCTATTCCTATGCGTTCGATGTGTACAAGAAGGGTCACTATCCGGCGTTCGCCCATCTTGGAAACAGCGCACGCGCCGGCGATGTTCTTCTCGTCGCGAAGCCGCCCTATTGGGTGGTGGGACCTGAGGAGTTTCCCGCCTGGGCGGAATGGCTGGGCATCAATCACATCTGGCCGGTGACGTTCACGCCGCCGACGGACGTTCTGAAAGCGACGCATGGTTATGACCCTCGCGTCGTGCAGATGCACGGCATCTTCTACGCATGGGGATCGGGCGTCGCGCCGCATGAGATCAGGCGGCTGGACATGATCGACATCCATCCGACCGTGATGTCGCTGCTGGGTCTGCAACCGGGCAGGCCGGTCGATGGTCACGCGCTGACGCTTACGCCCTAGGCTCGCGATACATCCACGGCAGCATAAGCCCTACAGGTACGATCCAGAGCGTGCCCGCGAGCGCGTAGTAGAGCAGCGACACGTACCACGGCGCGTGCGGCAGGATATGCACGCCGATGCCCATCGCAATCAGTGCGTAAACGGGCAACCATATCAGGATCGCCAATGTACCGATGAGTTTTTTGAGCCGCGGCGACATGAATCCCTAGAAGCGCGAAGACGCGAGTTTCACATCGGCCATCGACCACGCCTTGTCAAACTCGGCATGCACGATTTTGGCTTCGGCGGTTTTGTGCTGTGCTTTCAATGCCTGCTCCAGGCCGAACAACGCCCAGCCGTCGATGCGGTGATCCATCAGGCTGTGACGATAGACGGCTTCGGCTTCCGCGGGCTTGTGCGCCTGTAGCAGCGCCGCACCGTAGATGTGGCTGACCGGCTGGTGCCAGTAGTCCGGCTCCGTATAGGGAATGGCTTCGTACAGATCGTTCGCCTGTTTGAAGGAGGCGAGCGCCTTGGGCAGATTGCCCTTCACCCGCGCGACTTCGCCATCGATCAACGCGACACCGAGCAGTGCCATCTGCGTGCCCGGCATGCCGAACGCATCGATACTCGTGAATTCCTTGCTCGCGATCATCTTCGCCAGCGTGGCGCGCTCTGCGGCCGCGTGTTTGAAATCGCGCTTGTTCGCATAAGCAAAGCCACGCGCGTAGTGGAACATCGCGGTGGTAAGTTTCTGGTCGGCCGGCGGCATCTTTTCTCTCAGTACCGCGTCCCATTTGCCGAAGCGCAGATAGGTCACGACCGGCACGATGCGATAAAGCTGCACCGGCGGCAGGTTCGCGGCCATCGGCAATCCGGCGTTGGACGACTTGATCACACGCAGGGCCGCGTCGTGCGCAGCCTCGTAACGGCCAAGCATCTCCGACGACGTCCACAGGAAATGGATGTTGTGGGAATAATAGGCGAGGGGATAGAAGCCCTGCGCCTTGCATGCCGCGATGTATTCCTCGTCCCGCAATGCCGCGAGTGTGTTGACCTTCACGGCGTCTTCATAGCGGCCGACACGGAAATAGATGTGCGACGGCATGTGGACGACGTGCCCTGCGGCGGGCATCAGCGGTTCGAGCTTGTCGGCCGCTGCTTCTGCACGTTCCGGCGTGGTGGAGGCTTCGACGGCGTGAATGTAGAGGTGCAGCGCACCCGGATGCAGCGGCTCCTTCTTGAGCACGCTTTCCAGTGTGTCGACGATTTCGCCGCCGTGACCTTTGGGCGTTTTCGCGTCAGCCTGCCAGTAATCCCAGGGCTGTGTGTCCATCATCGCCTCGGCATAGAACACGCCGGCATCGAGATCGTTCGGATAATCGTCCCAGACCTTTCCCATCGCGCTCGCGAACGCTTCGTCGAGCGCGTGGCGGTCTGCTGGCGGTTCTTTCGCATAGCGTGCGCCGAGCGCTTCGATCCAAGCGGCTTCTTCCTTGGAGGCTTTGGGTTCGAGCGCACGCGCCATCTCCAGCGCCGCCCACGCGGGTGCCACCGCATCGGACTGCATCGGAAGATTGATGTTGGAGCCGAGCGCAAACGCCACGCCCCACCAGCACATCGCGCAATCGGGATCGAGCCGCGCGCCTTCGCGGAAGGAGCGGATCGCCTCTGCATGGTTGAACGCGAACAGCAGCCGCACGCCCTGATCGAAATAGGCCTGTGTCTTGGGATTGGAGGTCGTGATCTTGTGCGTGTGATCGCCGTAGCCGTCGAATAGCGGCGCACCCTGCCTGTCCGGCTGTCCAGCGTAGATCGCGGGCATCGGCGGCAAGGTCATCTTCATGTTCATGCCGCCCATATCGGACGGCGCGTCCGGCGTCTTCATGCCGGTCATGTCCGCGGCAATGGCGCTGGACCCCGCCAGCGCGGCAGCGAAAAGGATAATGAACGATCTCATGACGACCTCCCCGGGGTACGTTGGCCAAGCATGCGTCCGCCACCGCGCCGCGACAAGGTGGCTGCACGGCGGATTGGACGAAAGGGTGGGAGGGAGCTATCAGAAAAGCCATGACAATGGCGGCTTCCACCGGGTTCTGGCGTTCGCGCGGGGCAGTCGGCCTTTGGCTGCTCGCCGTCGCGGCGATCATCGTCCTGCATGGTGACGCTGGGCGGGCTGACGCGGCTGACCGGCTCCGGTCTTTCGATTACGCAATGGGATCCGATCATGGGCGCGATCCCACCGTTGAACGATGCGCAGTGGCACGATGCCTTCACCAAGTATCAGCAGATCCCGCAATACCGGCTCGAAAACCACGGGATGACGCTCGAAGGGTTCAAGGGAATCTTCTGGTGGGAGTGGACGCATCGTTTCCTCGGACGACTGCTCGGCTTTGTGTTTTTCGTGCCGTTTGTGATCTTCGCATGGACCGGCGCCATCGCACGCAAGGAATGGCCGCGCATGGTTCTGCTCTTCGCGCTCGGCGGGCTGCAGGGGCTGGTCGGCTGGTGGATGGTGCAGAGCGGATTGGAGACGCGAGTCTCGGTCCTCGCAATATCGCCTCGCGATTCATCTCGGCGTCGCGATCATTCTGCTTGGCGCGATCTTGTGGACGGCGCTGGAGTACCTAAGAATTCCCTCGCCCCCGCGCAGCGGGGGAGAGGGCAAGGGTGAGGGGGTGGTGCAGGACGTTCGACACCCCCTCACCCCAGCCCTCTCCACCAAATTTTGGGGAGAGGGAGTTAGAGTTTTATCTTTGGCTCTGGTCGCACTCGTCTATGTGCAGATGCTGCTCGGCGCGCTGGTCGCGGGGCTGCATGCAGGTCTGATCTACAACACCTGGCCGTCGATGAATGGCCGCGTGTTTCCAGAGCTGAATTTCACCTGGACGAGTTTCTTCGAGGACCCCGGTCTCGCGCAGTTCGATCACCGTATCGGCGCTTATCTTGTCTTCGTCACAGCGATTGCAATGACGGGTCTCGTGCATCGCGCGCGCCTTGGCAAACATGCCGTCGACGCGGCGAGCCTCGTTGGCGGCCTTGTCGTGTTCCAGGTCGGCCTCGGTATATGGACGCTGATGTGGCAGGCACCGCTCGGCTTGTCAGCGCTGCACCAACTCACCGCCGCGCTGCTGTTCTGCGCAAGCGTATGGTTAGCATTTGAAGCTCACATTTCATTTCGTCAAGGCCGCCCTTGAGGCGGCCATCCAACTTTTCTTCGTTTGGATGGATGGCCGGGTCAAGCCCAGCCATGACGAACTAAGCAGACAAAGCCTGATCCAGATCGGCGATGATGTCTTCCACGCTCTCGATGCCGATCGAGAGGCGCACGACGTCGTCGCCCGCGCCGGCGGCCGCGCGCTGCTCGGATTCGAGCTGGCGATGCGTCGTCGAAGCGGGATGGATGATGAGGCTGCGGGTGTCGCCGATATTGGCGAGATGGCTGAACAGCTTCACGCTGTTGACCAGCGCCTTGCCGGCTTCGTAGCCACCCTTCACGCCGAAGGTGAAGATGCTGCCCGCGCCTTTGGGGCAATAGGTCTTGTGCAGGCCGTAGCTCGCATCGCCTTCGAGGCCGGCATAGTTCACCCACGCGACTTTGGGATGCTGTTTCAGCCATTTCGCAACGACGAGCGCGTTGTCGCAATGACGTTGCATGCGCAACGGCAAGGTTTCGGTGCCGGTGATGATGAGGAACGCGTTCATCGGCGCGAGCGCGGGGCCGAGATCGCGCAGGGAGAGCACGCGGCAGGCGATGGCATACGCCATGTCGCCGAACGTCTCCCAGATCTTCATGCCGTGATAGGAGGGGCAGGGCTCCGACAGCGTCGGGAATTTGCCGTTGCCCCAGTTGAACTTGCCGCCGTCGACGATGACGCCGCCCATGGAGTTACCGTGGCCGCCGAGGAATTTCGTCGCGGAGTGCAGAACGATGTCCGCACCCCAATCGATCGGCTTGATGAGGTAGGGCGTCGCCATCGTGTTGTCGACGATCAGCGGCACGCCAGCGTCATGCGCGATCTTCGCGATGGGTTCGAGGTCGGTGATGATGCCGCCGGGGTTCGCGATGCTCTCGACATAGAGCGCTTTTGTCTTGTCCGTGATCGCTTCCTTGAACGTGTCGGGCTTCTGGCAATCGGCGAAACTTACGTGCCAGTCGAACTTGGCGAAGGAATGTTTGAACTGTGTGATCGAACCGCCATAGAGCTGGCGTGCCGCAACGAAATGGTCGCCGGGATTCATCAGCGGATGGAACGCGATCAGCTGCGCCGCATGGCCTGACGCCACAGCGAGCCCTGCGCGTCCGCCTTCCAGCGCCGCGACGCGCTCCTCAAGCACCGAGTTCGTCGGGTTCATGATGCGCGAATAGATGTTGCCGAAGACCTGAAGGTTGAACAACGCTGCGGCGTGGTCGGCATCCTCGAACACATAGGCCGTGGTTTGATAGATCGGCGTTGCGCGCGCGCCCGTGGCGGGGTCGGGCTGCGCGCCCGCGTGAACGCTCAGCGTGTTGAAGCCGTACTCGCTCATCGGTCGTTCCTCCGTTGGGGGATTTTATATACTACTAATACAGTAGAGTTTTATGTCAACGCTTCAGGCTGCCGCCCTTGCCGAACAGGAGCGGTTTGCGGTTGTCGATGAGGTTGCGGCTGACGCCCAGCCACCCGATCTCGCCCGACATGCGGCCATATTCAATCTTTGGACAGCGGTCCATCACAACATTCAAGCCCGCATCGGAGACAAGCTTCGCCGCTTCCTCGCTGACGACGCCGAGCTGCATCCAGATGGTCTTGATGCCGAGGCGGTCCTTTTCGGCGAGCGCCTCGCGCACGATCTCCGGCGCGACATCGGCGGTGCGGAAGATGTCGACCATGTCGACCGGCGCGGGGAACGTCTTTCAGCGACGCATAGACCTTCTGGCCCAGAATCTCCTTGCCGGCCATGCCGGGGTTGATCGGATGGATCACGAAGCCTTTCGCGAGAAGATATTTCATCGCGAAAAAAGACGGCCGCATCTCATTGCCGCTCGCCCCGACCATGGCGATCACCTTGGTCGAGCGCAGGATGCTCTTGATGGTGTCGTCGGTGTATATGGGCATCAGGCGGCTTGGCGTGTGATCTTAACGCTCACGGACAGACCGGCGTGTCCGGCTAGATCAACAAGCGCATCCAGGCTGAACTTGTTGATCTTGCCCTTCAGCAAGTCGTTCAAGCGCGGCTGTGTGATTTTCAGCCGCTTGGCTGCCTGGGCTTGTGTTACGTCCCATCGCTCCACTGCACTGTGCACGGCAATCATCAATGCGGAGCGTGCTTTCATACTCGCAGCCTCTGCGGGTGAATCTTCGAGCGCGTCCCACACGCTTTCGAACTCCTGAATTCGTACCATTTACTGCCTCGCTATCTGTGCGTATCGCCTTGAAGCAAGTTCCAGATGGTGTTGCGGTGTCGCCTGTGTCTTCTTCTGAAATACGTGCAGGATGTACACAGCGTCGGCGAAACTTGCGACATAGATTACACGATAGGCGCCAGTTTCATCTCGAACACGGATTTCCCTTACGCCTGGTCATACAACTTTAAGTGGTTTCCAATTCTCCGGATCCTCGCCGTTTTGCACGCGCTCGATCTGGTAGCCGATTTCCTTTTGCGCCGATTTTGGAAACTCTCGGATAGCGTCCAAAGAGGTTCCGACAAAACGGGCGCGCTTCATTGGACTATATCGATTTAGATATAAAAGTCAAGAGTCACTCCGGCCACTTCGGGTCGCGCTTTTCGACGAAGGCGCAGATGCCTTCGTTGGCTTCGGCGTGGAGCATGTTTTCGGTCATGACCTTCGACGCGTAGTCGTAGGCGTCGCTCAGCGGCATTTCGAGCTGGCGGTAGAACGCTTCCTTGCCGATCTTCACCGTCGCACGCGGCTTGAATGCGATCTGTTGCGCCAGCGCCATGGTTTCGGCTTCGAGCGTCTCGTGCGTCACGACGCGATTGACGATGCCTATGTGCCAGGCCTGGTTCGCGCTGATCATGTCGCCGGTCAGCAGCATTTCCATCGCATGCTTGCGCGAGACGTTGCGGGAGAGGGCGACCATCGGCGTCGAGCAGAACAGGCCGATGTTCACGCCCGGCGTCGCGAACGGCGCATTGGCGGAGGCGACGGCGAGATCGCAGCTCGCGACGAGTTGGCAACCCGCGGCAGTCGCGATGCCCTGCACCTGCGCGATGATCGGTTTCGGATGCCGCACGATGGTCTGCATCAGCCTGGAGCACTGCGCGAAGATCGCGGCGAACGCGGCCTTGCCGGCGTCGGCTTCCGTGCGGTGCGCAGTCATCTCTTTCAGGTCGTGACCGGAGCAGAAGGCCGGGCCTTCCGCCGCAAGGACGATTACGCGCGAGTCGTCATTCGCCGCAACATCGAGCGCGCTTTGCAACGCGGCCATCAGGCCTTCACTCAGCGCATTGCGCGCGCTGGGGCGGTTGAGGGTCAGCTTCAGCACATGACCGTCGCGCGACGCGAGGACCAGCGGTTCGGAGGTGGGTGCGTTCATGGCGTCTATATAGAGTGTCGTTATCCGAACCGCTACTTGCGCAGTTCCTTGATCAGCGCCTGCGCCGCCGCCGGGTTGCGCTCCTTGGCGCCGGAGATGAAGTACATAAAAACGTCTGTCTTTGCGGGCTTCGCCGGTTTGGCGATGACGGGCAGGTCTTTCGGCGGTTTGCCCTGTGCCCAGCTCTCGGCGCGCGCCTTCCATTTCTTGAGATCGGCGGAGGTGTAGCCAGTCTCGACCTTCGCGGCGGAAGATTGAAGGCGTGCATACACGAAGTCCGCGGTCACATCGGCGACCTCGGCGTAGTTATCGTGATGCGCATAGACGATGGCGGCGTCGTGCTTGCGGAGGAGGGTGATGAATTCCGGCATCAGGAAGCTTTCGTGACGCACTTCGATGGCATGGCGGAGCTTCAAGCCTTCGACGGCCTTCGGAAGCAGATCGAGGAATGCCGCGAAATCGTCGGGCTCATACTTCTTATGCGGCGCGAACTGCCAGAGGATCGGGCCGAGCTTCGATTTCAGGTGATGCACGCCGCTGGTGAAAAACTTCTCGATCGACGGTCCGGCTTCGGCGAGCACGCGACGGTTCACGGCGAAGCGCGGCGCCTTGAGCGAGAAGACGAAATCGTCTGGCGTCTCTTCCGCCCATTTGATGAAGCTCGCGGGCTTCTGCGATCCGTAGAACGTGCCGTTGATCTCGATGCTGGTGACTTTGCGGCTGGCATATTCGAGTTCGCGCGCCTGCGCATGGCCCTTGGGATAGAACGTGCCGCCGCGCCAAGGCTCAAAGGTCCAGCCGCCGATACCGACACGGACTTCGCCTGACGTTTTTCTGTCCGCCAAGTTTGGGCTCTCGACTTATTCTGCGGCCTAAGCCGACGAATGTTTACGGAAAAGCTGCAGGTCGAACTGCCAACGGATCGGGACCGAACCTGTTCTCACCTTCCGTCCCTCTCGTACAGAACCAGATCAACAGAACCAATCCTCCAAACGGCACGAATGCAATCAATATCCACCACCCTGAATAGTCGCGGTCATGCAGCCGCCTGACGGTTACGGCCAGATCGGGAAGAAACGTCCCGAGGATGAGCGCGAGAAAAAGAACGCCGAAAAGCACGCCCTGTATGCCGCCTTCGTTGTCGGGCGTGATGCCGGCCACCAGCGCCATCAGCAGGAAAACACCAAGCAACGACAGCGCGACGAAGAGACGAAAAAACCAGAATTCGGAGCGCGGCGCGCGGCCCTCGAAATCGACGTATTTTCTGAAACACGCGGATACGGCATCGGTAAAGGTCATGGGAGCCCCTTGTGGCAGTGCGGTTAAATAGAGCGCCTTAATCGCCGAAACAATGCGGTATTATGATACCGCTACCGGATAATCCAGTATTCTTGGCAATTTTCCTTGACCGGCCTGCCTTGTACCGATACATCGCGCCCCTTACCCGGAGATATCGTTATGAAAACCTACTCGGCAAAGCCGACCGAGATCGAGAAGAAATGGATACTGATCGACGCCGAAGGCTCGTCGTCGGCCGTCTCGCCTCGATCATCGCGCTGCGTCTGCGCGGCAAGCACAAGCCGACGTTCACTGCCCACATGGATTGCGGCGACAACGTCATCGTCGTCAACGCAGCCAAGGTGCTTCTCACCGGCGATAAGCTGAAGAAGAAGGTCTACTATCATCACACCGGCTATATCGGCGGCATCAAGGAGCGCACCGCGGGTGCGATCCTGAACGGCAAGTTCCCGGAGCGCGTGGTGGAGAAGGCCGTGGAGCGTATGCTCCCGCGCGGCCCGCTCGGCCGCCGCCAGCTTTCGAACCTGCGCGTTTATCCGGGTACGGAGCATCCTCACGAGGCGCAGCAGCCGGAGAAGTTCGACGTCGCCGCGCTCAATCCCAAGAACAATAACTACAAGACGAAGGCAGCCTGACCATGGCGGAAGAAACCAAGAGCTTCGGCGATCTGAAATCCACGCTCATCAAGGCGAAGCCGCAGACGCCTGCCGGCCAGACGGCCGAGCCGGGTACGGCGAAGCGCGATTCCAAGGGCCGCGCTTATGCCACCGGCCGCCGCAAGGACGCGGTGGCGCGCGTGTGGATCAAACCCGGCCGCGGCCAGATCATCATCAACGACCGCGACGAGAAGGTGTACTTCGCGCGTCCGGTGCTGCGCATGATCCTTCGTCAGCCGCTGATCGCCACGAACCGCGATGGCCAGTTCGACGTCATCGTCACCGTGAAGGGCGGCGGTCTCCTCGGGGCAGGCCGGCGCGGTGCGTCACGGCATCTCGCGCGCGCTCGTTGCCTATGAGCCCACGCTGCGCACGGCGTTGAAGCCGGGCGGCTTCCTGACCCGCGATCCGCGCGCAGTCGAGCGCAAGAAGTACGGCAAGCCGAAGGCCCGCCGCAGCTTCCAGTTCTCGAAGCGCTGATCCAAGCACTTCAAATTATTGTTTATAAACAGTGGCTTGAAGAAATTCAGGCCACTGTTTTGCTATTCACAAATCGTTGACAGATTCTCGGAAAGCGCGCAGCCTCAAGTTCACGAAATGCACAAATCGTTCACGAAAACGAGGGCTGCGGCATGGACGAGGGCTACTATGAGAAAGCTCATCGCCTGAAAGACGGGGCGGTTCTCGTCTACACCCGTCCCGGCGCGAAAAAGACCAACTACCAAGCCCGGCTCAAGGTGCCGGGCGTCACCGGCTATGTCACCCGGTCCCTCAAGACCCGCGACCTGAACACGGCCGTCAGCGAGGCCGAGGACCTCTTCCATCAGCTCAAGGCCGAACAGAAGCTCGGTCTGGACGTGCGGACGGCGGGCAATCTCAAGTTCAAAGACCTCTGGAAGCGCTTCTACGCGGCCCACGAGGCGGGCTTGTCCGTCCACCGCCAGCGGCTCCATAGGCTGTTCGCCAACAAGTACTTCATCCCCTATTTCGGGAGGAGCGCGTGTCCGACATGCCCGACGCCTTCGTGGAGCGGTACTGGGACTGGCGGATCGACTACCACAACCCCGACAACTGGGAGGACGAGGACGACATCCCCGCCAACGCAGCCCGTATTCCCGCTCAAAAGACTCTCGACATGGAAGCCGGGATGCTCCGGCAGATTTTCCGATGGGGCAAGCGGGTGGGGTTCGTAAAGCGCGAGCCGTGGATCAAGGCGGCCAAGGTCAAGCACACCAAAGGCACCGAGCGCCGTCCAACCTTCTCCGAAGCCGAGTGGAAGCAGGTCTACGAGCACCTGCGAGGCTGGGTGAAAGAGGAGATGGTGTCCAGCCCCGCCTATGCTGGCGGTCGTCTCCATCGGAAAGGCCCACACGCTCTCCACCGCTTCCACCGTGAGCTTCTGCGCAACTACCTGCTGTTCATGGCGAACTCGGGCCTACGGCCAAACGAGGCGCGTCAGCTGCGGTGGCGTGATGTTCGTGTCGAGAAGGACACCGACCGAAAGCCGGTTCTCGTCGTCGAGGTGGCTCCCGCGACCAAGACCGGCGCGCGCACGGTGGTATGCCGCGAGGGCTCCCAGTTCTATTTGGATCGCCTTCGGAAAATCTCGGGCAACACCAAGCCGAACGACCTTGTGTTCGGCAACCGCGACGGCGAGCCGGTCGAGAATTTCAACAAGAGCTTTGAGGCGGTCCTTACAAAGCTGAAACTGCTCACCGATCGCTGGGGAAAGCGCCGGACGGTGTATTCCTTGCGGCATTTCTACTGCACGCAGTCGCTCTTGTCCGGCGTGCCAATCCATGTGCTAGCCAAGAATATGGGCACCTCAATCGCATACATCGAGAAGCACTACAGCCATGTGCTCACATTGATGCAGGCGAAGGAGCTGAGAACCAAAAAGTTCAGGCCCGTCGGTTAGAATCTGGGTAGGCGCGCATCATATTGTTTCTCATTCGCTCTGCGTCTGCGGGCGGCATTATTTTTTCCCAGTTTGCCCGTCTGAGGATGCCTGGAAAATATGGCCACTCCTCAAACAAGCCGCTTGGTGTGTCTATTTCGATCAGAAATCCCTCATGGAAACGGTTTAAGTTTCTATATCGATCTTTGCTTTCGCTGACTCCGATCACCCCCGCAATGCAATCGAATATTCGAATAATTACAACAACGGAATTCTCGACCGTGCCGCTAAATGCCAAATGGGCCGAAGAAGGAATTCGAAGCGTCGAAAAGACATCACTTTCCTTTGGGTCTCCGACCCAACCCCGAATGGGCAGGTCTTTATTCGGCTCCGAAGCGAATAGAAACTCGCGCATTTTTGCGGCGACGGGGATCCAGTAACCACTCTTCCCCCAGCCACCACCACGCAAGTTCATAGGCGATCTTTGCCAGGCCGAGCCGTGTGTCTGGCATGTAGATTTGCGGAGAAGACTTCACCAATGGGTTCTGAAGGGACGAGGTCACACTGCTTGCCATATGGCTGGCAAGTTGTTCCGGGCTGAACGATTTCCCGGCGCGCTTTGCAATTTTCTGAAGGATGTCCGGCGCCTTGTTCAAGTCGCGAGGCATCTAGCGTCAAACTCACCGCTACGCCGTCCTTGAGCGTCGTCTTTCTGATATGCGGCATGAGGTATATCTGGGGAAGGCCCGTATCGGGGTCCCTCTCCATGCGCAGTTTCTGCTCTGGATTTTCCGCGAGGTGGGCGTTCCGGAACAGCAATCCCAAAATATTGGGAATTTGCCGCCGTTTTCCTTTGATTCGAAACCCCTCCCGCTTCGCCAGCACGGGGAGCTCTCACTAATAGTCGTGTCGACCTTCGTTCCGAGATAATTGTTGCAAGGCTTGCATACTCTGGAAATCGTGAACCGACCGCCGATGGCTTCGGAAAAGACATGCTCCACGGTTTCTTCGCGGCTCGGCGAGCTAAAGGCATTCAAACAAAAGATGCAGTTGGGCACTAAATTTCCGTTCGGTTTGATGCACATATAAGCACCGGACGGGGACCAATCGACCCGCCAATCAGGAATTGGCGGGTTTGCGCAGTTGGTAGTTTGCGCAAAGCCATTGCTCCGCAATGGAAAATACATCCCGCAACCGTCGGGCGTTCCGCCCGACTCCGACCGTTTCCCGAAGCTTCGACGCCGATGACGGGTCTTCGCAGTCGGCTCGGTTTGCGCCGTGGAGCCCTTGCGCAACCGTCGGGGTTCGCAGGTGGCACTATCGAACGGCCACCGCTTACCCCGAAACGGTCGGAGTCGGCCGCTCGCTACCGCAGCCAATCGCCTTCGGCGGCCTCCGGCTCTTGGGCGGATAGCGGCGCCCGACGGTTCCGGGATGAATGCTCGTTCGCGTCAGGCCGCGAACGACTTCCGCTGCGCGGGGGGCGTCCAAAACGACGCCCTCCGTGGGCCAGCCATGAAGATGGCGGCCCTCTTTGCATAAAAAGCGCCGCCAGAAGTGGCGGCGCGAGTTCGGGCTGGAGCCCATTAGTTGGTTATTCGGCGCCGCAGCTCTTCGAGGGCGGCGAAGGGCCGAGCATCATGGTGGCAAACGTTTTTGCCCTGGCTGTCGCAGGCGAACCAAGAACGCCCACCTCGCGCGCCATTGCACGCATGAGGTCGTTGCCATCGATCTCGGAATTGACGGCAGCTGCTTCGGCACGCGAGGCGATCGTTCGAAGTTGATCGGCCGCCTCACGGACCTCTTGGCAAAACGTTAGCCATTCGCCATTCGGCGTACCCGAACTGGCGTCACGCGCGCTTCCACGCGCGTTGATGCTCGGCATTAGAAGGACCGTTCCCCGCATTCTGCTCTCCTTTTCGGTCAGTGGGGTCCGTTCTCAATCGTAGCAGATGGCTTTATATTTGTCAATATAATCAATATGTTATCTACATAACCGGCGAAAATTTCGCTAGCGAATTCGCCGTAGCAGTGGGCTCGCACCTCCGTTACATTGCGACAGTCTGGGGTTGCTGTTTGATGTATAAAAACCATTTGGAGAAAGGCATACGCGCCATTTTCTTCACGCTAGTGATATCGCTGGCGACGAATTGCGCGTCTGCGCAAGTCGCAGTTCCGCCAACCACACTCGATGCGCCGGAACGGTGGGATGCGGATAACTACGAGCCACCGCCGCAACTGCTTAGCCGGCTAACGACGAGCGACGATCTCAAGCGCGAATTCGGTAACATCCACTACCGCGTGAACATCTGTAACGAAACACATTCGGAAGTCGTCGTGACCATCGCCAGCATTCAAGGGGACGCCTTCGATCCGGCAGTCGCCGAGATTGTCCCGGCGCGCAGTAATCTTTTCCCGGGAGCGATGCGGGCAAGCGCCGCCGGTCACAAACTTCGTGGCGGTCGATCATGATGGCGACCGCGAATTCGTTTTAAGTGATCTCTATTTGATCAGCGACCGGCCAGGATTTCCACTTCGCGCGAGTAGGCCAATACTATTCCACGCACTGGTGGGAAGGAGTTTTCCGAGGCATATGGCACTTTATTCTGTACCTGACGCTGTTCGGATTCTGGTCTTGCTCGCCGTCAATTGGGAGGTTCTGGTCCGGTGGTACTATCTTTCGACTCCCCATCCTGCCGCCCATCTTGTGCAGTCCGCGCTCGCTGGAGGAGACGTTGGACGGGCGGGCATTCGCTGAGCGCTGCGCCTCGTTCCAGCGGGACGGATCGAGCGTGAAGTGCGTGCGCAACAAGCGCATGCGCTCGAAGCCCTTGCGCGCGAAGCGGAAGCAGGGCTTCGCAGCCGAGCCGATGCAGCAAAGAAAGAGCTCGAAGAGGAGGCAAGAATCCGCGCGGCCCAGCGCGATTTGCACGACGCGACAGTTGACGCACAATTAGCAAAGGCACGCGCTGATCTGTTCGAAAAACTTGCGGATTCGCTGCGGAAGAGCGCGGAGACGGCATGACAGACGCGCCCGAACCCTCTCGCAAGCTAACTGTTATTCCGCCTGATCGCCAAATGCTTCGCGATTCCGAACGCCCGATGATTGTCTCAGCATTTGCGCGCGTCCGAAATCAAGTCTTGCAAAAGGAGCTCGCATCCATGGCCGCGAAAGCGCGGACATGGAACGAATTCGTCGAAGCGCTGCGCGACGGCGAGCGATTGCGCCAGGAATATGCCGCCGCGATTGCGCGTTCGGAAAACCTCGACGGTCTCCGGGCAGGAGAAGAAGCGAAAGTGATCGCCGAAGTGCAGAAGATTTTTGATGACGAGGCGGACCGACAGAAAGAGCGCGCATTGCGCAATAGTCGGCTGGATGCCGAACTCATCAAGGCCCAACGCGAGTTGGATGCCCTTAAGAATCCGCCGCGCGCAAAGCCAGAAGAGAGCCGAGGCAAGAAACGCATCGCAGCTGTAAAGCAAATTCGCGAAGACCGCGACGAGATGATTGCGATCATTTTAGACGGTCGAAAGGAAGAGGAGCTGACAGACGAAGACCGCCAGCTTGTTTTGGACATCCGTCTCGCGGCGGATAATGAGATCAAGAACGTGTTGGAAGAGGGCAGCCTTTGACCCTCGTGCTGGGAAACCGCGGTGGTCGGAGCTTCGAGCTTAATGCGGAGCAGCGCTCGCGGCATTTGCATGTTTTGGGCGCGAGCGGCACCGGCAAGTCCAAGTTCCTGGAATCAATGATCCGCCAGGACATTCTTGCGGGTAGGGGGCTTTGTCTTATCGATCCCCATGGAACACTTGCTGACGATCTCGTCGCCTTCTGTGCCAGCCGCAACATCGAGAAGTATCGCCGCGTGCATATCATTGAGCCCGGCGCTTCGGAATGGACCATCGGGTTCAACCCTCTACGGCTTCGCGGGTCCGAAGATCCGAAATTGCGTGTCGATACCATGGTGGATGCCTGCGCGGAGGTGTGGGGCGGCGAAAGCATGGACGAAACACCGTTGCTCGCCACTTGCCTGCAGCTCGTGTTTTACGCGCTCGCGGTACAACGCTTGACCTTAGTAGAGGCGATCCAACTTACGCGGTCGTCTGATCCTGAAGGATTTCGCAAGCTTCTTACCGAGCGGCTTCCGGATTATGTGTATCAATCCTATTGGGACGATTTCCGGTCTCTGCCGCGCCGAGAATTCGAAGAGCGGTTTTCAAGTACCCGCCGCAGGTTGCTCAGATTTCTTGGGAGCGCTGTGGTGCGGCGTATTTTAGGACAGCAGGCGCATGTCTTGGACGCCCGACAGATTATGGACGAGGGCGATATCCTCATCGTGAACCTCGCGCAGCGCGAAGGGTTCAGCAAGACAAGCGGACGCCTGCTGGGTGCGTTGCCTCGCCAGCGAGTTCTATCTTACGGCGCTTGGCCGCGCCCCGGACGTTGCAAGGCGAAGTCCGTTCTATCTGTATATCGATGAATGCTACGATTTTCTCACGGGCGACATCGAGCATATGCTCGATGAGACGCGTAAATTTGGGCTGCACCTTATCTTGTCGCATCACCGGCTTGCGCAATTACGCCGCCGCTCCGAGGCGATCTATAGCGGTGTGATGGCAGGCGCGCAGACCAAGATCGTGTTCGGCGGGTTGATGGATGAAGACGGCCGACATCATGGCGCGCGAAATCATGCGCAAACAGCTTCAATCTCGAGCGGCCCAAACGCAGCTTGGACAAGCCTGTGGTCGTGGGCGATGAGCTCATTTGGCTTGAATCGTCTGCGACCGGCGAGAGCAACACAGAGTCCTCCGGAACGGGCGCGTCGCGCTCCTGGAACGAGTTTGAAGGGACGAGCGCAGGGTCCTCCGACGCATTCCAAGTTTTGGAAGGAACAGCGCCCCTGCAAACCGGCTTGTTTCTGTCGAATGGCATGAGTTCCGGGTTCCAGTACGGGAGGTGAGACTCCGCGTTCGAAGGTAGGAGCCGGACATTGAGTTTCAGTGAAGGGCGGCATCAAGCCCTTCGGTCGGTTTACGACGTGCGCCCAACCCAGGTTCACTCTCTTGAGGAAGAAGTGCATCTCGCGATCCTGAAACTGCGCGAACAGAAAAAACCGCAGTGCAATCGTCAAGGTGCGTGGTCGCAAAGCCCAAGGCATCTTTGTACCCGAGGTGAAAAAGGCTCTCGCGAGCGCAAAGCAAATCGACGACTTCCGAAATGCCGCGCAGGTCGCGAGCCCTTATCTTTCGACGTCGGTTGTCGTTGATGCGGAGATCATAGCCCGCCACGGACAAGATGGGGTCCCAAGCATTCTACCCGCTCCGCGAGGACGAGGAGCAGTTCTGGACGAAAGAAGAGTAGGGGTTGCTCATGGGGGCGAGCGCATTGCAAACATCACTGCGCAGGTGGGTGACGGAGTTTGCCGACCGCGATATTCATGACTTGCGAGAGCGAGCGCGGGATCAGATTGCGCATAGATCTCGGCCAAGCGAAAGCTTGGAATCAATGCTCCACATATTCAAACAAGTGAAGAAAGATGGCCTCAAGACCCAGCAAGACCCGCGCTCGATGCTGTGGTGGATTATCGTCACGGCCGTTCTAACGGCAGCGGTCTCCAAGGCGCTTGATATTTTCTGGATATACCGAAATTCGATTGCAAACACCGTGAGCTGCGTCGTGGCTCACGCGTGGCAACACTGCGTGAAGTAGACGCCGTGGGAGCTCATCGCGCTTCCCAACCCCGCTTCCGCCGTGCCGGCACACCGCCACGCATAAAGCTCACTGACGACGATGCGGCCATCTTGGGCCAGGTGTTCCGACACCGGTTTGTTCGCGCCGACGATCTGTACCGGCTGTTTCCGGACCGGAGTCCTGACCGGCTTTCACGCCGCTTGACGCTTCTATTTCGGAATGAGTTTCTGGACAGGCCAATAGCGCAGGTCGATCGTATCATGAAGGAGGTTCGCGTGCGCTCGTATATGGCCTCGGCAACGCGGGTGCGAGGTACTTGAAGGAAACCCTTGGGGTTTCCATTGGCGCGACCGATTGGCGGTCGCGCAACCGTACCTACACCCGCGAAAACCTTGACCACACCCTCGCGGTATCGCGCTTCCTGATTGATCTGGAAATTGCCTGCCGTACGCGCTCCGATCTGTCGCTCATCACTTTTGAGGACATACTTGCCGCCTCTCCAGAAGTAACGCGACGGTCGCGTTTTCCGATGAGTTGGTCGGTACCTGTTCAATGGCATGGGGGCAAGACCGAAGTGCGGCTAGCACCGGATGGGATATTCGGCTGCCGCGTGGTGCGGCCAAGCGGGAAGGCGGTGCGCGCCTATTTCTTTCTGGAGATCGACCGCGGGACCATGACAATCGCGCCGAGCGAGCGGGTGCGGGAAAGCGAATCATTCCCTTATCGGGCAACGGTTTTACGAAAGTTCTATGCTTATGTTGATAGTTGTCGGCTGGGTCTGCATCAACGAATTTTTCGCATACAATCGCCGCGCACGTTATTTGTCACCACAGGTGCGGCTAGGGTGGAGCGCCTAAAATTAGCGGGCGAACTTGTGCTGCGGCAGAAAAATGTCTCGTCTCCGATTTTGCTGTTCGCAACAGAGGCGCTCATAGTCTCAATGCTGCTTGCTTTGATCGAAAGCGATATGTCTCGCACCCAAGACAACGGTGTGGATTCTTCGCTGCATTCACCCGCTGCGGAAACAAACGAACTCAAAGAGCCTATGAACAATCTATATAAGAGTACGCGCATCGAAGGGGAGGGCGACTAGGATGCTTGTTTGGCTGAAAGAAGGTCTCCGAAAATTCATGGCTCACAAGCAAGAGCCGTCAACAGCAATGTCCATGGCCGAGCTAGAGGGTATTTCGATAAACGGAAAGGTCGCAGAGATAGCATATGCCCATGCTGAGCGACGGCTGATTGACCTTCTCGATTCTAAAGCTGCTTTCGAGAACAAGGCGGCCATACTTGTGGGTGCCTACACTACGCTTACACTGGCGCTATTTGGAGGTGCTTGGACTTTATTTGAAAAGCCCGGATTTAATGGAGTGGCAGGAGGAATGTTATTGTGCGGAGTCGATTTCGCGATTGGCGCTTTTTGTTTTGCAATGGCATTTCGGCAGAAAGAATACGGCCTTCTAGGAGTTGACCCTGAGTTGTGGCTACGGTCCGGCGTCATTGATGGAGCCGACAGCGTGGTTGGTGATAACTTGGCTTATATCGCACGATTTTACGAAGCTCGCATCGCGATTTCGTTGAAGAGCAATATGAGTAAAGCTTGGTGGATAGAGCTGGGAATTTGGCTGAGCGTCGCCAGTCCCCTCGCATTCATATACCCCGTCATTTGTGTTCACCGCCTTTGTAGACCGTACCATCTTTATCTTTCTTAGGGGGTTTCGCCTTGGGAGTTCTGATTTCCGTGTTGTTTGCGGGCGGATCGACAACTGGCTTTTCCGTGCCCCGCGTTTGGAGAATTTTGGCTCATCCTGTGCTCCGTTCACCCTTCTCGCGATGCGAGTAGAGCCGAAAATCTCAACCCAACTCAATCTTTAAATGATACATCCTATACGCGAACCCTGTTTTGGCTTATCCACAGCACCTCCAACATCTTGTGTTTGGAGACAAATTAACCACTAGAATGGACGGGGGTGATCTTTGAGTCGGGTCGGCGCGCAATAAACTGCATGGAACCGCTTGACTTTGTTGGTTCAATCCCTTCTTTGCGCCCTTTCGCGATTCGAACGGTCACGTCGTCGTCGTCAGACCGGAGGATTTTATGTCAGATTCCAAGAATCTCAAATCGACGGACACGAAGTCGGGGGCCGATGAGGTTTCCTCAGCGCGGATCAAAGAAGAAATGGCAAGGCGGCGTGAGGATATTCAGCAGCTGAAAATTACGTCTCCGACCGCTGCCGAACGCCGGCGGACTCCGTTCAGCGTTTAGTCTTCCATCAATGGAAAAGCGCTACTTGGTTCGACGGTTTACGAACCGATCGGATTTGGTGGCGCTTTTTTGTGAGGGGTCGCCAGTCAGCGACCCAAAAATTGTATGGAAAAAGCCCCAAGTCATTTCTCTTGAAAAGTATTGCGAGACCGCGGGCGTAAAGTCGCTCGTGTTCGAGCGAAGGTACTTCGACCGACAATTCTCCGAGGACTACGGCGCATAATATGTCAAGTGCTACAGTCTCGACCAGAAGAAATGCTCGCGCATTCCATTATTTTGGATGTGAGTTTGACGAGGCATCGTTCGGCAGGTTTTTTCTAGACCCCAAGGCGTTTGGAGAGAAGCTCGCCTATTTGGGTTTTACGGTTGTGAAGCCCCTCCCGGAAACAATGATAGGCCGAACCTGCATTGTGCCACCTGCGGAAACTGAATGCATTGCATTCCCTTACGAGCCAAACCTGTTCGGAACGGACTTGAAAGTTCTTTCACTTCCGTTTCAGGAGCAAGACAAGGAGGTCGCTGCTTGCGCTACAAACGCACTATGGACGATGCTTCATGGCACCGCGCAGGTATTTGAGCATACTGTTCTAACGCCACTCCAGATTACCAGAAGCGCTTTAGCGCATTCTCCCCTTATCCGAAGGACTTTACCGAACGAAGGTCTGGATATTTCGCAAATAGCAGCAGTTATCAGAGGCATTGGCTGGAAGCCGAGTTAGTCGATCTGGATGGACGCGACACAAAAGCCGACACGCGAATTCGACTTCAGGCTGCGGTTGCCGCGTACCTGCCATTGAAAATACCCATGATCTTGGGCTGTGAGCTAACTACTGCCGGAACGAAGCTGGCACTGGAAAGCTCCATGCCGTTGTCGTTTCCGGCTTCAGGGCAGGTGGAGAACTGAAGCCGTATGGAACCACTCAATTTCTTTTGCGCGCGAGCGCTATAGATAGCCTCCTGGTTCACGATGATGGTATCGGCCGTATACGCCTTATTATACTAACTGGAGAGCAGGGAGAGGTGCAATTTCCCGATGGCGATATGTCTCGCGGGTTCAATGCCACTGCACAACTAACTGATTTACTAGTTCCGCTGTATCACCAAATCAGGATCCATTTTTTTGATGTCATTGAGGTCGTGAACGATTTCG